>NZ_MTKN01000044.1 GCF_001975825.1 [Flexibacter] sp. ATCC 35208 | reverse complement strand
AACTATTTTCAAAGAAAAGAGGATGTATCCTAAGTAACTGGAAGGCCATGAGAATTGCATGTACGAGAATTCAGGTAACCGAATAAAACATTCATGAAAGAGGCAATTCACCAACGGGAATGAAAACCATTTCAAAGAAAAAGGGGCCGTCCCGAAGTTTTGAGACGCCCCCTTTTCTTATTCGAATACCTAATAGAGGTAGATAATGCTCAGTGCATTTATTTACACCCTCTTCCTTTTTTATTTAATGACTGTCACATTTCCTTTCAGTGTCAACTTCTCTCCACCACTTGCTTTTCTATAATTCACTATCCATAAATAAGTACCTTCCTCCACCAGCATTCCTTTAAATCGTCCATCCCATCCGGTACCTGCTTCTTTGGAGCTATAGATCAGCACACCCCAGCGGTTGAACACACTCAGATCATAATCGATCATCGTACCGCTCACGCCCGGTCTGAAGTAATCATTATTACCATCTCCATTTGGTGTGAATGCATTCACCATCACTGTTTGCTCATTACAAGCCTTATAATTGACTGTAATACCTTCCGTCATTGAACCACATTCATTATAAATAGTCGCAGTATAATAACCAGTCTTTGTTACTACATACCTGGAAGTAGTCGCACCATCCTGCCACTTAATACTATTACCTGTACCCGTGCTTACTTTCAGGGTCAGTACCTGACCTTCACAAATGGTCGTATCATTACCCAGTGTGAAGGTACCTATACCCGCTACCGTTACATTGATACTATCAGAAGATGTCAGGTTACAGTATTTGTCCAGCACCGTCACGATATATTTACCAGGTGTGTTTACTTCCTTGATCGGATCGGTCGTACCATCATTCCATAGATAAGAAATTACATTTTCATTTGTTGCATTCAGTATTACAGAACCTCCTGAACAAATATCCTTATCTACGCCCAGATCCAGTCCTACATCTCCCTTGTTGGTCACGCTCACTGTATCTGTCACCACACAACTATTCTTCGTTACAGTCACCCAATAATCACCAGGTCTCGATACGCTGATGGTATTTGTGAGTGATCCATCTGACCATACCGCTGTACCTCCATCCGGTTCTACTTCCAATGTTACGCTCTGACCAGCACATACCGCAGTATCTGAAGTCAATGTTATAGCTGGCGGCGTGGCTACATTTACAGTTGCATCATCTGTCACGGTACAGCCATTCAGGAATACGTCTACATTATAAGTACCAGTCGTATTGACTGTGATAGAAGGGCCGGTATCACCGGTGCTCCATGCGTAGGTAGCGCCCTGTATATAAGCATTCAGTTTTACGGGGCTGCCTTCACAGATAGTGGTATCGCGGATCGCTACGGTAGGTGGATTATTGATAGTTACTTTAATAGAATCTGTTGCCGCACAACCACTGTTGGTCACTGTTGCATAGTAAGTACCACCTTCAGCCACTGTGATCTGTTGTGTTGTTACCCCTGTACTCCATACGATACCATATCCGTTGCTGGCATTGTCTACACCTGCATCCAGCGTAATCGTATTACCTGTACAGATCGCAGTATCATTACCCAGGTTCACTGTTGGCTTTTCTACATACCGCAGGTTGTACGTCACCGGATCAGATACACACCCCGTTACGCCGTCTGTTACCACAAACGTAGCTTTTGTAGCACCATTCAGGTCAAACACATTGCTGGTTTGTGTGAGCGGCGCAGTAACTGCGCTGGCCGGCGTTACACTTTGCAGCGTGAATTTAGGTTTATTGACCTTATTCAACAGCAGCAGTGCAAATTTCGAATTATCAGAACAGTTCACAGGCATGGTCGTATCCAGCTGTGGTTTCGGACATGCGGTGATGGTGATCACCTGCACTTTTTCGATCGCTGCATTACCACATGCATCTGTCACATTCCATCTTCTTGTGATGGTATAACCATTACATACATCCACTGTATAAGGATCTGTGGTCATGGTAGCGCGCTTAGGGAAGTTGGCATCGCAATTATCACTTGCATACAAGGTAGCTTCTGCAGGGATGGTACCGCCACAGGATACGATGGCATCAGCAGGAGCTGTACCAATCACTGGTCTGGTGGTATCCTGTACCGTGATAGTTTGTTTCCATGTATTAGTATTACCACATTCATCTTTCGCAACCCATGTTCTGATCAGCTGGTAGTTGTTTGCGCAGGCACCGCTGATGGTTGCTTTGGATTGAGAATAGCTGATCTTCACGGTACTACAATTATCAGTAGCCACCACATTGGATGGTGTAGCTGGTACAGCATCACAGTTCACCGTTGTATCACCCGGAGGCGCTACGGTGAATACGGGTCTGGTGGTATCCTGTACAGTGATCACCTGTTTCATAGTGGCCGTGTTACCACAGCCATCTGTCGCTGTCCAGGTACGTGTCAGGCTGTAATTGCTGGCGCAGGTAGTGCTCAGGAATACTTTGGTCTGGTTCACGGATACCGTCACATTTGCCGTACAATTATCAGTTGCTGTTACGGATGCAACAGCAGGTACCTGGTCACAATTCACAGTGGTATCTCTCAGCATTACAGAGAAGACAGGTTTCGTTGTATCTACAACTGTGATGATCTGTTTCAGGGCGGAGATATTACCACAGGCATCTATCGCCGTCCATGTACGGGTGATCTGGTAAGTATTGGTACAGGAGCTACCAGAAATATTCTGCCTGGTATCTACAGGCGTTACCGTAATGGTCCCTGCTGTACAATTGTCTGTAGCGGTCATGGTTATTGCAGCAGGCAGCTTGTCACAATCCACAGTAATATTCGCCGGAGCAGTCCCATCGAACACAGGTCCGGTGGTATCCTTCACGGTGATAGTTTGTTTCAGGGTATCGCTTGGATTACCACAATTATCTACCGCTACCCATTTACGGATCAGGTAATAATTATTGGTACACTGACCAGCCATGTCTACCCTTTGCTCGATTGGCGCTACTGTAAATGTACCGGAGCAGAGATCATTTGCAGTCAGGGAAACTATTGCCGGAATGTTATCACAGCTTACCGTCACATTTGCAGGGGCGGTCGTTGTGAACACCGGTCCGGTAGTATCCTTTACTGTAATGGTTTGCTGTGCGGTAGCAGTCAGCCCACAACGATCTACCGCTGTCCAGGTACGCATAATGATTGTGGTACAGACATCTGGTGTAGTCGTATTATCTGTGTAGGTAACGGTCAGTGTTTCATTTGTATATGGTGCATGACTGAACACCGGTGTGCCAAAGAGCGTGGTGTAGTCATTGCCCGGCATACAGCTGGCATTGGTAGAAGCCGGCACTGATACCACTACCGGTGGTGTACTGATACGTTGCAGTTTCACGACATTACTGATAGAACTACCGTTACAACCGGAGGTCACGATTCTTCTGAACCAGATGGTATCAGCAGTGAGTGCCACTGGTGTATAAGCAGCCGTAGTGCCGCCGGTACCGGTAGTCACATTGTAGAAACCGGTGGTTGCATTCGTAGTACTCATCTGCCACTGGTAAGCGTAGGTACCATCGCCACCGCTTACGGTGGTAGTACCAGTCAGGGTAGCCGGTGTTTCTGATGCACACAGCACCTGGTTGGCAGAGATGGCATTACCCAATACACCACCGATATTGCTTAAGGTAACAGTTGCAGGATTACCCGTACAGGAGCCATTGGTCAGGACCCACTGTAAGGTAGCGGTTGTATTTACTAATACAATAACATTGGCAGTTGGGTTGTGCAGGTCAGCAGCGGCAATGGTAGCCGTACCACTGAGCACAGACCAGGTACCCTGGTAAGCAGATGTCGCAGCTGCCATGTGGAAGAGCGAATCGTTACAATGGGTCTGGGCAGCGCCGGCATTGGCATCTTCAGGAATAGCATAGTTGCGCAGGAAGGTGCTGTCAGCGCTTGTACACAAGCCATTCGTAGCATTCCAGATTACAGTCGCCGTATCACCTGCAGGCAGTGTGATAGTCGCGGTTGGACTGGTGGCATCGCTCACTGTAGCCGCAGTTCCCGGCAGGAAACTCCAGTTACCGGTACCTGTTGCTGACATGACGAACGATGTATTATTACATTGACTGATGGTGTCTACACCTTTATTAGTAGTACCCGGCAATGCGTAGTTGGCAATGGTTACATTATCTGAAGTAACACATGCACCATTGGTAATGGTCCATGTCAGGGTGGCGGTATTACCCGGTTTAATATATACCGTAGTTGTGTTGCTGGTGGTATCCGCAATTCTTGCAGTACCGCTGGCGACTGTCCACGCACCCGTTGCGGTTGCGATGGATGGTGCATTTGCACTCATCACAAACACAGAGTCACTACAGTGACTTGCATCTGCACCAGCATCGGCATCAGCTGGTTTGTCATATACGGTGACGATACCGCTTGCGCAGTTAGAACCTGCACAGGTAGCTGTACCTTCTGCTCTTACATAATAAGTAGTAGTTGCTGTAACCGGTACTGTGATGGTACTGCCGGTACCTATTGCCGTACCTGTACCACAACCGCCTGCATACCATACCCAACTGGCTGCGTCTGTACCATCTGCATTCTTCGCCAGACTACCGCCTTCTACTGTCAGCGTAGTGGTACCGCTTTCACAGATGATTGGAGCACCTACGGTTACGCCTGTAGGATCTACAGAACCAGATTGAACATTTACAGTGAAAGGAATGGTGTTTGTACAACCCAGACTATCATTGCTGATGGTCAGCTGGAAAGTATATGTACCTGCCGGCGTCGTTGTCGGGATGCTTACCGCAACGGGCCATGCAGTGATCGCCGTAGTCGGTACTGCTGTAAACCCACTCATCGTACTGGTGATCGCATAATAGGTCGGACCACCGGTGATCACCGAAGGGGTCAGATCAAATGTACCTGTAGATGCACAGGTAGTAACAGGACTCACGGTCGCTGTTGGTATATCTTTATAATGTAAGGTGACTGTATCATAGGTAATACCACATGCAGCCTTGTTCGAAATGCTCCATTGTAATACCACGTCCTGATAATTACCTGCGGGTACTGTTACCGTCGTATTATAGGCATTCGTATCTGCAATGGTAGCTGTACCGGACAATAAGGTCCAGGTGCCCGTTTCTTCGAATTCATCCGTGAGGTCTACATTCGGCTCATTGGCAGCCATGGTAAACACATTGGCAGTACCACAGTGTGTCATGGCGCTATCTACATAAGCACGTGTTCCTTCTGACATCCAGGTAAGGGTATCATAGGCATAACCGATACATGCAGCATTGTTGCTGGCTGTCACCTTCCATTGCAGGTATACGGTGGTACCAACATTGGTCAGTGTCACAGTCGCTTTCGGGTTCTTTTTATTCATGCTCACGTAATCATCAAAATTGATATCGCCGGTTGCCCCTGAAATTCCAGGGCCTTCGATACCGATGATCTGCCAGGCGCCGGTAGTACCTGTTAACTGCGTGCGGTTCATAGTGAAGGTACCCGTTGAATTGTTGGATACACAAGCAAATTGACTTGTACCGGGATCAGGTACAGGGATCTCCGTGAGGTGCAGGTAGAACGGCGCCGACGTGACCTCACAACTACTTTGGACGACCCTTACATAGAACACGCTATCTGCTATGGTCTCTGTATTGTAGACCATAGAAGTCTGACCTGTAAAGTCGGAGAGCAACTGACCGGTACCAGGTACACCTTTGTACCAGAAGATAGAATCTGCGGTAGTACCCAGGATCTCATTCACAGATAATGTGACCCTGCTACCCACACACAATGTAGTGGCAGAAGCTCCGATCTCCACGATTGGTTCATCATCCACTTTTATAGACGCACTGTTTGAGTCCACACAGGTCTTACCACCATCTACGCCATAATATACATAACCATATACGGTGATAGAAGTATCTCGTAACAATGTAATAGAACGGGTCGGACCTACATAAGTCGTATCGCTCCATTTAAATTCATCAAAGCCACCTGATGCCTGCAGGTCTACAGTAGCACCGGCACATACCTGGCTCTTGGTGAGCGTCAGTTGTGGCATAGGCAGGATGGTGAGTTTCACAGATGAAGATGGCGCGGCACAGGTTTCGGAAGAAGAACCATTTTCGAAGATGCGTACACGGAAGTAGTAATCAGCGGCAACATCTTTAGTGCCGGTGAGTTCGCCCTCAGCGATGACAAGAGTATCATTGGTAGCGGTACCGTATGGTACGTCGAACCAGGTGACACCACCATCGTCAGACATTTCCCATTGGTACTCGGCATTTGAAAAATAAGTTGCAGGGGTATAAGAAGAAGTCAGAATAGTAGGTGCGCCTTCACACAATACTTCTCTCAGGCTCTCGGAATTACCTTCGATGGATGCGGTGATGACAGGGCTACAATAGGTAAATTCAATATCGTCGATGGCGATGTTATTGCCACAACCACCGGGATAGCTATTCTTAATACGTACAATTACATCGGTCACACTGGTAGGTACAGTAAACGTACCACCATATCGCTGCCATTGTCTGCCAGCCAGGTTCATAGATACGGCATAGGTTTTAAACTCTCCTAATACCTGGTTGGTATTGACCGCATTCAGGATCTGGAAGGTGACACCGGCATATTTATAATCCGGACAGTTCTTAGTAAGGGTAATGGAACTATCTACGTTGATAAGCCATGCACTGAAATTGTATACAGCACCTCTGCAAAGACCACTCACGTCCTTGGTGAAGAAGGTACGTGTGTCAGCATCGGCATTGGCTACCAGCATACCACCTCTGTTACTACCCGTATGATCGGATGTGGTGATCCAGTCAGCCGCCCAATGCGTAGTGTTGGAAATAGCGTAACCGTTTGTAGCCATACCGATTGTAGAAGAACCATCGTAGTTATACGTAATCGCAGTGGATGGAGAATATTCTTTCTTACTGGCATTACTGGCCAGTGTGCCAAAGTCTTCAGAGAAACCTGGCATAGTAGCGTTGCCACCATTACAGGTGGACATCGTACAATCTATAGCAACCAGTGTATCTCTTTTTGTGTACACGGTACCATTGCTGTACGTCATATTTGCCGTAAAGATATAGGTACCTGCGTTGAGAAACTGGAGCGTGAGCGCATTCGATGTGAGTTGATTAGCCTTGATCGCAGACGTGCTCGACGAGTACAGGATCGAATAGTCCACATCGGTGCCGCCGGGTGTTTGGATGGTCCAGACGGTACTACCGGTTTGTCCGGTCGCAAGGTAAGCAGTGATACTCGTAAACTTAGCCTGATCGGATGTCCCATTGTTGGTAGACATGCAGACAGTATCAGGAATATTCATGTAAATAGTTTGTGCGCTGACAATCTCAGAGAACACACACAGACAAGCAAATAAAAACAAAAACCTTTTCATCTTCAATTAATTAAGTGAAACACAACAATGCCAGCCGCATCATTTATTCTGGGATAAGGAGTCCGGGATGATACAATCCGGGAAGATGAAAAAGTCCTTGTTCCTTAGAAAACAAGGAAAGGTGTATTTTTTAATCATAGGCAGGGAATGCTGGATAATCGTTCAAATTTAACAGGAAATCATTGTATTTAATAATTTTTATATGTTATATTTTAAGCATCCATAAGCTAAAAGCCAGTAACTGCCTCATCTATACATAATTAGGGTGGCGTATTTTTCTAATGTTAGTTTAATGATGTGAAAATAGTTTTGGTTGTTTGACATTCTTTGATTTTAGTAGTTTTGTAAAAATGGTTTATGGCTACTTCTTTCAAAGCAGTTCATTATCAAGTGAATAATGAAGCGCCTGTGCGCCGGGATTTTTATAGGATATGGCTGATCTTACAAAAGGGGGTGTTGCAGCTGGAAAATGGGGGTAAAAAGGTTCAACAACCTGCGTTGATATATTTACCTCCTTTGGCGGCTTGTAGTTTTGTGCCGGCAGGGAGACAGCGGAACGGGTATTGGTGCATCTTTACAAAGGAGTTGATGGATGATCATACCAGGCGATTGTTTCCAACAACTACTCAAATATTTTATCCTGAAGATCAGGCATTAAAGAGAATTCGTTTTTACTTCGATCAATTAGTACAGGCTTATCATTCAGATGATATGCATAGATTTGACAGTGCGTGTAAACTGATTGGATTACTCATGCATGAGACGAGTTTATTGCAAGTACAAAATGCTACTGACAGACTAAAATCCCGGTTTATAAATCTGCTTGAAAAACAATATCCGGTGGTGGACCCTGGTATGCCTTTAAAGTTGAGAAAACCCGCAGATTTTGCGGCGGAATTAGGGGTGCATGTAAATCATTTGAATGCTGTGATACAGCAAACGACGGGCAAAACCACCGGGCAGATGATAGCGGAGCGGATGGTAAGTGAGAGCGTGGCGTTGTTGCGATATTCTGATTGGCCGGTGGGAGATATTGCATATAGTCTTGGTTTTGAATATGCTAATCATTTTACGGCTTTCTTTAAAAAGCATATGGGAGAGACACCGGGAGCAATGAGGAAATAAGATTTCTTTGTTTTGGGTAGATACACCGGGAAAGGTGCTTGTATGGCTGCTTTTTGCTTCCTCCGAAAGCAAATGAGAGAAATTTTGGGAGAGTGATTGGAGGAAGATTTTTTTCAGGTATTTTTTCGTAAATTAATATTCTTATGATCGTAGAAGGATATACGAAATCCTTTTTGATCGTGTTAACCGCATATAGATAATCCCCTTCTTTTTAAAGCAATTCCCGAAGTTTTTGGGTTTTAAATCTCAACAAAAATTAAATATTTTTGAATGGAAGTCGTATATGTAGATACCTCGGTATTTGGAGGTATGTTCGACAAAGAATTCTCTGAGTTCAGTATTAAATTATTGAACATATTCAAGAGGGGGAGATTAAAAATGATGATTTCTGATCTTGTGATCGAAGAGCTAAAGGAAGCAAGGGAAGAAGTAATGATGCAACCCGGGCAGGTTCCTTATAAGTTCATGATATCTACAAGGCATTCTCCTAAAGCAAAAATGCTGGCAGAAATGTATATCGCAGCAGGGGCTTTAACGATTAAAAGTAAAGGAGATGCGCTTCATGTTGCTACAGCCACTTTACAGGGAGCCGATGTTTTAGCCAGCTGGAATTTCAGGCACATGGTCAACACCGGAAAGATTGAACTTTTTAATAAAATAAACAAAGAAATGGGGTACAGGTCTATTCAAATAAAGACACCCCGTGACATTTTAAATCCATAGATTATGAAATATAAGTACATGACAGAAAAAAACAGCCCATTTATGGCAAAGTTAAGGCAGATACGCTTGCGCCATGCTATTGAAATGGAAGCAGATCCGGAAGCATTTGACAAAAAGCTGAGGGAAACCAGTAAGAACTTTTTTGCGTCGCTGGGTATCACCGATTATGAAAAATATTATGTTGATAATGAATAAGGATCTCAACCTGTTTATAAGGCCTGGCAGGACTGCCAGGCCATTTCTTTGCGAACTAAGTTTTTTCTTTAAAAACCTATAAACTCAATTAGACTCCTTATGACTAAGGACCCATGTGTTTCTACTATCAATCTATAGCAGCACGGGCTACTACTGATAAGTGATCAATAAATTGAAATGATTTCAGGGGTATAACTGTAGTAAAACCTTTCGGGAAGGTCTGCAAGGAAAGATATAAATATCTGCTGGTAGAAAACATGCGTCCAAGTTAGCGCAATCCTCCCTACCAGCAGATTAGAATTCGATTAAAAATCAACCGTATACATACTGCAGGATATTCGCCCACATAAACGTCGACATCAGACTCAATAGGATACCTATACCAATAATCAGGTTGATCAGCCGGAAATTCAGGTTAAACTGCTCCGCTACCACACTGGCCGTAATAAACGTAGGCATACTCGCTTCAAAAATGCTGATCTTCGCCACATTACCCCATACCCCTGTAATAACGGCCGCTGCCAGTACCAGCAACGGTGCTATCAGCAACTTATACAATAACACCATTGACAACTGTCCCCGCTGTTTTTCCCAACCATTAAACCGCAACTGCATCCCAATAGAGAACAATGCCAGCGGCGCCACCGTACCCGCCAGTTTTCCAAACAATGGTTCTATCGGCGCCAGGTTCACAAAATGCGGTAATGTCAGCGCCGTAATACAACCTATAAAAGGTGGAAATGTAAACAGTTTCTTCAGGATCATTTTGGCCTCTATCGCTGTTCCTGACTTACGATCCCCCTTTATAGCCGTAATAATCCCAGCTGTAGACAATAGTATAAACAATACCTGGTCGCAGATAATAGCTATACTCAGGTACTGTTCTCCAAAATAAGCGATGATCAGCGGAAACCCTATAAAAGACGTATTACTATACCCACTGGCCAGCTCCAGCGTACTCCTGGACCGCTGCCCATATCGCTTATGCTTTGAATATAACGATGTAAATAAATGACTCCCCGCCCACACAATCACCGTCGATGCCAATGGAAACAACATGGACAGCGACCACTGTATGGTAGGAATATATTTCAGCGAGACTGCGGGCAATGCGAGGTACAGTAACCAGGTATTGATTCCTTTATGGGCATCTGCAGGTAATAATTTAGCCCTTTGCATCAACATGCCTGCCAGCATGCAGACAGCGATTAATATAAAATTATCCATTCTACTTTAACAAAAGTTATCCTGCAAAATTGGTAAACCCTACACTGGATTAACTTGCAAAAAAGCGCCAATAATTTGTAATTTTAAGCTATGAAGAAACTTCGGCAGTTCGACGCTTTAGTGATTGAGGAGTTTGTCAAGGAACAATTTCACCAACCTTCTCATTCTCAGAACTATTATGAGATTGTATACATCTTCACTGGCAGTGGCAGGCACCACCTGAATAACAACGTCGTGGATTACCGGGCCAATGACTGGTTCCTCATCTCTCCTGAGGACACCCATTACCTGGAAATAAAGCGAAAAACGCATTTTGGGGTCATAAAATTCACAGATAGTTATTTTAGCGAAAGACGTTCTCTCATGCCAAATGCACTGCTAAAATTCCAGCCTGAAATGATGATGCGGAACAAGGCATTTAAGGAAATGCGTTTAAACATGGATAACCTTTCCCAAATTAATTTACTCAGAACCATCAAAACCCTCATCGACTCCAAAGACAGCAAAGAAGTCCTCTCCTCCCCTTTCATCTTCTACCAGGTCCTCTCGCTCTTCGCCCTATTCCAGCAACAATGGGGAGACCTGAATACACCCTATACCTGGGACAATGATAAGCAGGCTTTGATATCCTTCATTCACCAACACATCTATGAACCTGAAAAGATCCAGGTAAAACACCTGTCCCAAACCTTCAACATCTCTCAAAACTACTTCGGCAAATACTTTAAAAACAACTATGGCATCTCTTTCAGAGAATACATTGACAACTACCGGATAAAACTCATTGAAGGCCGCGTAGTTGCCGGGCTTACCCTCCGGCAAATAGCCGACGAATTTGGCTTTACCGACGAAAGTCACCTCTCCAATTATTTCAAGAAAAGAACTACCACCACCTTTCGCACCTATAAAAAGGACCATTCATCTTAATGCGGATCCCTCAACTGCATCTGAAATGAATACTTTCTATGAAATACAGTAGTGGCTGAACGTCTTTTGACGCTCTGGCTTCGTTGTAGCCTTAATGCCAAAAGGGTACTTTAAGGGCACCAAAAGGGCACCTCATTATCCCCGGGATATTGAAGTGCCCTTTTGGTGACCTTAAAGTGTCGGTATAATAACGAATCTATACTATAGCGACTACGACCCCGGTACATACTTCCCAGGGTTCTTCAGAAAGGCCTTTTTACAGGTTTCAGAGCAGAAATAATACCTTTTCCCCTTGTACTCAGCATATACATTTTTATCAATTGCTATCATCCCGCATATTACATCCGCATCCCCTTTCAGGTTCATACCTGTAGGCGCCTGTGGCCAGGCTTCTTCCCTATGCGGGGTATACTGCATGCCCCTTGCCACCATGGCCGCAATGCGGTCTCCGCTATAGCGTTCTACCAGGCGCAGGGCGCCATCTATGCCGGAAGTCACACCAGCGGTGGTCAGGATATTCCCTTCATCTACATAGCGGACGTCTCTGACCAATGTGATGCCCGGGAATGCCTTCGCAAAATCATCCGCCACAAAGAAGTGGGTCGTGGCTTTCTGATGATCCAGCAAGCCAGCCGCCGCGAGTAAATAAGCACCGGTGCATACGGACATTACTACAGAAACACTATCCTGGTACTGCCTGAGCAGTGATAACATCGCACTATCCTTGCTAAGCGAATCAATCGTTCCCATAGATGCACCGGGAATCACCAGGACATCCATCTTTGGCATCTGCCGGATGGTGTAATCGGGTTGTATACCCACATGTCCTTCTGAATACACCCATTCCTGTTTCATTGACACGGTATATAACTGGTACTCTCCACGTGTTATTTCCGCTGCTTTTATAAATACATCTGCCGGGCCTGCAAAGTCCTGCAGTTCCATTCCCGGATATAACAATACCGCCACTTTTACAACCGGCGTTTGCGCATATAGCGCTACTGCTCCCGTTAAGAAGGAGACGATTAAAAAAATCATTCTCATGAGTAAAAAATTAAAAAATATTCGTAAACGTTAGGAGACCGCCAACAGGCGTGCCGAGGGAGGGAACCCCGACAATGCAAAAAACCGGTAAAAGCCGGTCAGTAGCGGGTAGACCGTTATGAGACGAAGTTGCATCATCCGCAAGTTATAAATAAAATGGTCTGCTTTTGATTATTTAACTACAATTGTCTAAATTGTTGAATTGATAATCCGCCTATGCCACGTCTTATGTTATGACTGACAAAGATCACTCAATGGTGAGATTTTGAACATGAATTATCAATGCGGGGAGTATTAATCTCACAGTTGAAAAAGACCTTCGATAAAAATTACAATTAAAATGGATTACTCTAAAAGCCACATCATTGAAGAGATCAACAAACTGATTCCTGATCACAACTTTAAACAAGAGCAAATTATTACTTCAGGGAAAAACTATTTTGGCTGGGTAAGAGAGCGAATCGTATGGGACACCCAGGTGATCATCAATGCCGTGAGATGTAACGAACAGGCACTACCTGACGTAGAGAAGAAAATCAGGTTTCAGCTGGAACAGGAATTCAGGTCTATTATCAAGGTCGAGCCTATATTTTATGATTACTCCAACATGGAACTGATGGAAGGGGTAGTAAATGGCGTAGTAGCCCATTATGGTACACATACAGCAGTGGCCGATATATTGCAGGATAATTCCTGTAAGGATGGAAGCAAACAAGCGGGGTGCATTGTGCTGACTGCAGTAAGACTACCCAGGATTGCATAGTCCCGGGCAGCTACTAAATCTGACTGTAACTGCTTCAGGACTGTCCTTACAAAAGGCAGCGCTGAAGCAGGTTTGATATTTTGGGCCAAAACTATTTACCATATGGTTCAAATTTCTCTCCGTCAAATTTAGCAATGCCAGCGGAAACAGGACGTTCCACATTATTAATATAACAACAGGCGATCAATATAGCGCTTTACCCTTTTCTAAATAACCGTGCAGCATTTAGAATGAAAATCAATTCAGAACCTACATGAATCATTGCGGCTGTCATGGGACTCAAATACCCCAGGAAAGCCAGTACAATGCCGATAGCATCTACAATGATGGTCCCCCAGAAATTAAACTGAATCACGTTCATACATTTCTTAGCAATCGCAATAGCGGTAGCCACTTTTCGTAAGTCATTGTTCGTGAGCACCATGTCTGCACTTTCGAAAGCCACATGGGAACTGGTACCCATGGCAATGCCGACATTGGCTTCCATAAGGGCTGGCGCATCGTTGATGCCATCGCCAACCATAATGACTTTGTGGCCACGGGATTTCAGACTTGATATGTACCCTAATTTATCTGTAGGCAGCAGGTTGCCGACGGCTTCGTCTACGCGCAGGCTTTTACCTATACCCGCCACACTGGCTGTATTATCTCCAGATAATAAAATGGTTCTTAAGTGATGATCGTGCAGGTCAGAAATGGCTTCGCACGCTTCGGAACGAACAACGTCGATGATTCGGGCGCCACCTAAAATATGTTGATCATTACCGATTAAAACAGTTGATTCTCCGTTTTGACGGGCTGTATCCAACCATTGTTCTGCAGCGTGTAAGTTGATATTGTTTTCAGTAAAAAGACCTGCATTCCCGATCAGGTACCTGGTATTTTGCCGGGAAAATTCTAACCCTTTTCCTGGGAGGTAATTATACGTGTCATAGTCAACAGGCAGGATAGCTTCCTTCTTTGCAGCATCCATGATAGCCGCTGCCAATGGGTGATCGGAATGTTGCTCACCGGTGGAAAGCAAGGTCAAAAGCATGTTTCTGCCAATGCCGTTAAAGCTGGTAACGTCTGTGACTACGGCTTTATTCAATGTTAATGTGCCTGTTTTGTCTAAGATAACGGTATCTGCCTGCGCCAGTTGTTCTAAATAAACACCCCCTTTTATGACTACGCCTTCGCGGGCCGCACGACCAATACCTGCTAAGATAGCGAGTGGCGTACCAGCTGCCACACCACAGGCACCAGTCACTACAAGCGCAGAGATGGTAGCATTGATATTATGTGTGACGAGGTAGGTGATCAAAGCACCTCCGAGAGCAAAATAAACGAGCCTTGCGGCCAGTTTATCGGCTGTTTTTTCAATGGGGGACTGAGTGGCCTGGATTGATTCCATCACGCCTATAATCCGGCCAAAAATGGTATCTTTCCCAACACTGGTCGCAATGATCTCCAGTACGCCATCCTGATTGATGGTTCCGGCCAATACTTCGCTATTGATGCTTTTTTCTACCGGCAACGATTCTCCTGTAATAGCGGCCTGGTTTACAAAGCTGTTCCCTTTGAGCACAATACCATCCACCGGGATATGTGACCCTGGTTTTACAACAACTGTATCACCGGGTTGCAGGTCCTTAGCGGTTTGTGGCATCAATGCAGCCAACCCGGTTAATGCATCGCGGCCACGATCTACAATCAGGTGTTCCAGTAATTCGGCAACGAGGACAAATAGCGTAATGACCAACCCTGTTGTATACTGCCCTACCAGCAGCGTAGCCAGTACGGCTATCGACATCGAGAGCTCCATGGTCATATGACGCTCCCTGATAGCGTCAAAAGCTTCTTTAAACATAGGATAACCACAAATCAGGGTGGCTGCAACAGGGATAATGATGTACGGCAAATAACCGGACAGGGATAGTGCCAGCGCCAGGGCGGCGCCTGCTATCCGGATAAGATCGGATAAATGATATTTCATGGCTCAAAAGTACCCAGGGGCATTTTCCTAAAACAGGTAAAAAACGAAGATATTTCCGTAATTTTCAGGCATGATTAAAAGTGACTTTGCCCTGGCTATTAAGGAGTATTTTGCTGATCACACCCCCATGCACAGGCATGACTGTTTTGAGATCATCTTTATACAGGATGGTCGTGGTATGCATTTAATCAATGATAATCAGTTCCCTTATGGCAAAGGGGACCTGTTCCTCCTCAACCCTGCAGACAAACACGCGTTTCTGGCAGCCAGCAGGTCTTCTTTCGTAATTATTGATTTTACAGCAGCGTTATTCGGACGCAATTCTCCTATCGGTTACGACAAACCGGAACTGAGTCATTACTTCCGCCAGCTGGAATATATTTTTCAACACGCCGGACATTTTAAGGGGTTCATCGGGTTAAATGAAGCTGACAGGGAGTTTTCCGGTTCACTCATCCAAAGGATCGTGACAGAATGGGAGCAAAATGGCATTTTTAGGGAAGTTGTGCTCCAAAATCTTGTTTTTTTACTGTTAAATATCATCGCACGCTATGCCCAGCAGCCTGTAACAAGTGAAATCCCTGTACAGGTAGAATCTGCCGGATACGAAATGACCCAGTTTATACAGCATAATATATATGACAACGAGAAGATCAGCCTGAATGGCATAGCTGCACATTTCAATCTTTCGAAAGATTACATCGGTGCCTATTTTAATAAAAAAACAGGCAAAACCATCAGGCAGTTTATATTGGATTATAAACTGGAACTGGCTAAAAGCCGGCTCAGGTATAGCAGCTTGTCTATTTCCCAGATTGCAGAGGAATTAGGTTTTACAGACGAAAGTCATTTAAATAAATTGTTTAAACGACAGGAAGGCCTGACAGCGGGACAGTTCAGGAAGACAGCTTTTTTATCACTTCCTTGAGTGTATCGTTTGAGTATTGTAAATGAACTGGTATACTCTTTTTGATTACATCCTGAAGGGGGAATGCTTTCGACCTCACTTTTACCAGGTTAATCAGGTATACTTTGAGCCGTGCTTTTAAGATTAAATACCTCCATTATTAATCAGTTTTAAAACATATTCCATCTGCGTATCCCTGTTCTGCATAAAGCCTTCAAACGTAGGCCATACCGTATAATCAGGAATAATACCCCTACCCTCCGGCTGATCAGGTTTCACCACCGCATCCTGCTCTACATGCACGATTGAAAACTTCGACCTGATCTTTGAATTCGGTAATTCATAGACCAGCGGCATGTGTCCATTGTGGTAATAATACCCGCCCGTCGTCTCTACTCCAACTACTGTTACATTCCTTGCATATGCTTTCACCAGCGATGCCATGTGCGAACCCGCAGAAGCGACACCTTCATCAATCAGCATATACAATTTACCTTTATAACCGGGACTTTTTGGATGATAGACAGGGTTGTATTTGGGGTTCTGCATATTTCGCCCATTTATTAAAACAGGAAAATAATCCTTTAAAAAAATCTTGCCCTCTACTTTCTCCACCGAATCCATTTTATGCGAAGTGGAAGTGCCCCAGAAGTATTGTTCATATGGGATACCGTCTCCCAAAATGCTATAGGCTACTGCATTCTCTTTGAAATTTGAATCCGTCAGGTACATTACCGGTTGTTCGAAGGTCGGGTCGCTACCACCGGGATTGCCACGCAGATCAATGATGAGATTGGGCACATTATTTTGCGCCAGCAACCGGAAGACACTATCGAGGTATTTTACATAACCGGGGAAACGGGGATCCGTATCATCATCCGCCATATTGAATATACGGAAATTGAACAGCCCCGTATTCGGACTGACCATTTTAAAACTATAAGAAGGCTGTACCCGCCAGTCAGTAATACTATCTACCGGGGCGCTATAGCGTTTTGGAAACATCGCATTCCGTTCATCGTTTGTGATGGCAGCAGCAGTGATAGTTTGGGACTGATTACTACCGGGCACACGGTAAGCTATTTTAAAGCTATCATTTACACCATATTCATAGAGGTACCTGATACCATAACTTCTATCTACGCTATTGGATTGTTTTTCAGTGATATTAAAGCCATCGGTAGTGCAGTATTTGTAAAAGGATTGCATCAGTTGTTGCGCCGGAACACCATTGATACTCAATATTTCAGCGCCAACAGGGATTTGTTCACCGCTGTTATTGAAGACTATTTTTCCTTCTATGTATTTCAATGCGTAAGGGAAAAAGGCTTTCTGGCGATTTAAATATTCCACCAGTGCTGACCCGGGTTCGGTATAGTTGTGACAACTCCCTTCAAAATCTGTGAGTTGCAGAATAATATGGAAAAATTCCAGCGTTGTCATAGGCTTTTTAACCTCCTTAAATGCCCATTTATAAATGCTGTCTATCTGCTTTTGTGACCGATAGCGATAAAGGCCTGAATTAGCCGCCTTACGGATGTTAAGGAAGATGGTCAGGTCAGATTTCATTTCTCCGGGATTCAGGGTTTTATTGTAGCGCTCAAGGCTATCTTTTCTTATAAGTTGTGCGCTTACCCCCTGCTGGAATAACAGGAGCAATAACAGTACATTTTTCATAGCTACAAATGTAGGCATGATTTTGTTACCTGAATCATTGCAACAAAACGATGTGATATGATACAGCAAGATCCCAAAAAGAAACAAGACGAGCCATTAGTAAAACCCGATCCTGAAACCACGGGAGGCCATCCTGAGGAACATATGGACGGACCGATCTCTACGCTTGTACGCAAAGTGGGAGAAGAAATGGCGTCACATAACGATTTGCCTGATAATGGGGAGGAAGATGAGGAAGATGATAAAAAATAAGTATATTTACAGCAGTGGCATACAGAGGATAATCTCCGTATGCCCTGCCATTATACTTATGTTGAATACCTTATTGCTATCCCTGGTTTTAGCCTGTAATGATGCACCCAAAGATCGGGGCATTGATTCTACGCTCATCGTAGCACCTGTAAATACTACTACCCTGACTGGCAAGGTCCTCCGCTTTGCCAAAACACTGAAAGGCACCCCTTATAAATATGGTTCGGCCAATCCCGGCGTAGGTTTTGATTGCTCCGGATTTATTACGTATGTGTTTAATCATTTCAGGATCGATGTGCCCCGGAGCAGCGTGGGATTTACCAATGAAGGCAGACCTGTTGCACTGGCTGAAGCACAACCCGGAGACCTGATCTTATTCACAGGCACTGATAGTACAGTACGTACTGTTGGGCATATGGGAATTATTACGCAGGTAGGTAACCGTATTGTGTTTATTCATTCTACATCAGGGAAGGCGTATGGTGTAACGGAGACCCCACTTGATAAGTATTATATGGGACGGTTTGTAAAGATCATCAGGTATATATAGCAAAAGCCGGGTTATAACCCCGGCTTTTCTGACTGAAACTGTAACTGTGTAGCTGGTGCTTTCTGCTGGCTCTTCTGCTGAATTTTCTTGAAATCATCCAGGTCTTTCTGATTGGTGATCTGTCCTTTTACAAAAGCTGACAAAGCTTCATTCCCACATACATTTTCATTGCATGACAGACCAGTTTCCCGCATGGTCTGGATATATTCTTTTACGAGATTTTTAGTCACCGATTGATCGGGGTGCCAATAGTCTTTCCGCACTACTTCCAGCATACGGGAGATCATCACCTGATAAGCATATAAATTATGCCCTTCAGCAAATTGTTTTTTGCGCCGGGTATTGATGTAGGTATTGTAGAACTGCTGCCAGTTATTTTCATCAATAGCTTCGGGTACGGTGACCTGCCAACCCCATACGTTCGCAACCACTTTATTGATCATTCTGCCTCCGGCGTAGCCTTCCTGCAACATTTTGTCTATCCATTTGGGATTCAGGTACCGGCTCTGCAATTCCTGACTGATGTAGGTATCCAGTGATTCCTGTACACCTTTTCCTTTTGTTAGATTAGAAATAACCACGGCCGGAGATTTACCATCGATCGCCCTGATAGCCATCGCAGCACCTCCAAGGTATTGGAACAGGTCATCATTATCCAATGCGCCATAGAGATTTGAGGAGCGACTGTGCACTACGACCTTTGTGCCGGAGAGCGTGCTTTTCATCAGTTGCATACTAAGGTTGTGTGGTAAGCTACTATCGATCGCCTCAGCTTTATCACCCCAGAAATGCTGGCCGTATAAGTGGCTCATCCTGTTAAAGTATACATCGGATACCTGGGTTTCATCATTCCAGGTACCTGAGGATTGGATTACATCATCGAGGCCGGTGCCATAGGCGCCACTGGGTACGGAGAACATTCTGACAGCGGCGAGTCTGGCAGCGAGGGAGTCGTTGATACCGCTGGCTCTTAGTCTTTGTTGGGTAGCTAAAATATGCCTGCGTACATAGTTATCCGGTTCATCCGCTTCTTTCACAAGAGAGACAGCTTTGTCTAAAAGTTCCATCAGATTAGGGAACATATCCCTGTATAAACCAGATGGAATAATGACTACATCTACTCTTGGACGGTTCAACTGCGAAAGCTTTACACCGCTTACCCGCCCGAAGCTATCGTAAGTAGGTTCTACCCCCATGAGCCGTAATATCTGTGATTCAATCACGCCTTCATGCCGGATCGTCTCTGTAGACCAAAGATTGAATGTGACCTTTTCAGGAAAAGTATCACAGCGGGCAATGAGTTCTTCTGCCAGCTCACTACCGGCTTTGTATACATCTTTAGAGGGTAGTTTAGCCGGATCGAAAGCATAAAAGTTCCTACCTGTAGGTAGGGATGCAGGATTACGAATAGGATCATTCCCCTGCCCTGCGGCGATGTATTTGCCATTAAGGGCATCCATGAGTGCATTCATCTCGGCTGGACCACTGGCAATGACATTGCGATTGGTATCAGGTGGAGAAACACCGAAAGTATGGAGACCAAAGGGGGTTTGTTTTTCGCCTGTTTCCTGCACAAAATGTTCAAGCGATTGAATGCCTTTATTAAATTCTTTTGTAAGGGAAAGTTGGACACTGAGTGCTTTGATGGCTGCTAGTTTTGCATTTGCCAATACCTCGCTCTTTTCTTTCGCAGCCATGTATTCATTGATCAGCGCTCCTAATTCTTTCATCTTCGGGTTTAACCCTGCACTATCAAATGGTGGTGTCATATGATCAATAACTATGGCCATCCCTCTTCTTTTTGCCTGTAAGCCTTCACCTACATCATCTACGATGTAGGGATAAATGTTCACCATGTTATTGATCAGTGCTTCGGGCGCATCATCATCATTCAAACCAGTTTCCTTCCCACTCAGCCATTCGTGGGTACCATGTGTACCTAAGTGAATGAGCGCGTCTGCATGGTATTTATGTTTCAGGTACAAATAAAATGCGATATACTGGTGATGTGGTGGCAATGTAATATCATGATACATGGTATTTACATCCTGATCCCAGCCACGGGCAGGTTGTGGCAGGAGCATGATATTGCCATATTGCACAGCAGGTAATACAAAGTAAGCCTTACCCTCCGCATCGCGCCATGTCATGATTTTCGAAAATGCAGGCGCCCCCCATTTGGCAATCACCTGTTTCTGGAAAGATACGCTTAGGGTGGCAAACCACTGCTGGTATTCTTCCATGGAAACTAAAACGGGATGACCATATTTCACAAGACGATCTATTTCGGCAGGTGCCCAGGTACCGATGTTCCGCCCCTGTTTCATTACATCTTTGAATACAGACAAGCTATCACTACCTAAGTTATATCCTTCCTGCTGCATTCTATGGAGAATTATTTCCATACTGGCAGGCAATACATTCAGGTAACTGGCGCCTACATTATCTTTTCCCGGAGGGTTGGAATAATATACGACTGCAATATGTTTGTCTTTGTTAGGTTTGTTTTGCAGGTTGATCAAGGCTGTCACCCTGTCTACGAGGCGTTTTACACGATCCGGAATGACGGCTTTTTCTACGATGCCATTCATTAACTCCTGACTACTGGTGACAGTGGGTTGTATTTGTCCTGTCAGTTCAGGTCTGCTCAGGTACATCCCTCTTGCAAAGATACTGAGACCCGTCTTAGAATGTGCCCAATCTTCATAACTGCCATCTAATTGAATGATACTGATAACAGGGATCTTCATTTTTGCAAACTGTTCCTGTAACGCTTCTGTAGACGATCCTGTTAAGGTAGATGCTGTGATGAGCAGATTGAGTTCAGCACCGAATTGCTTCAATGCATTTACCATCGGGAAACCAAAGAAAGGCATAACATTGTACCCTGCCATTTCCAGTGCTTCCACATGTTTATCAATATATCCATGTTGCCCTGTCAGGAACTCATAACGAAAACTATAGAGGCCGATCCAGGGCTGGCCGGGTTTGTAATGTTTGTAGGTATTTTTATAAATTTCAAAACTACCACATACTGAATCGGTGGTAAGATTATAGATCGCATTCTCCGGATAGCGGATCACGTCTTTGTAATCTAAGTTGGTTTTGAAATCTTTGTTCAGGCAGAAGCGTACCATGTTTTTAAGGTTCTCCAGACTGGCCTGCGCAAAGTAGCTCAAAACCTTCTGGTTGAAGATGACACCGTCCTTTTTATAGCTTTCCTCATCGGGTGTGGTGCCCAGTACGTAAACTTTCGCGCCATGTGAGACCGCCTTTATTATTTGTGGGCGCACCTGTTCGAATACCGAAGAGGCATGTATATATACAAATATAAGATCAGACTGCCCAAGCCATACCGCCTGTGCACTATCATAAGAGGCAGTGGAGAATACATGCATATTGCAGTCATTCGACAATAATTCCTTTACCCTGGCCCCTGTCTGACTAAAATTGTCAGACAGGACCAGACTTACTTTTACCTGGGCAGATACAATTGTGGTAAATAGCATTGCCCATAACAGGATCACTGATTTCTTCATAAATTATAAGATAAGCCTACATTAAATGAGCGGCGGGGTGCATAATAATAACTGGTAGCAGAGCCATAGTAGCCGTAATACAACTTATCAAACAGGTTCAAAACATTGGCATATACATTGAATTTTGTGATCTGTTTTGCGACCCTTATATCAAATACAGTGTTAGCTGCCAGCTCTCTTGCTTTGGTATTTTCCAGATCACCGTAACTTTTATCGGCATACCTTACCCAAACACTTGCATCAAAGAGTTTGGCTTTTGAAAATGCTATACCGCCATCCAATCGATGATGCGGGTTGCCGTCCATTTCATTGCCTTCGTAGGCAGTATTGGATTCGTATTTGAGGATCTTTGAGTTATTGTAGAAATAACTCAGTATCGTGGTGAGATAAGGTGCCACTTTGTAACGTACAGAGGCCTCTACACCTGAGAGTCGGACTGCGCCGATATTAATGTATTGACGTACAGCCCATGAACCCGGATCAAAGTATGAGGGCACCTTTGAAGCATCTATGAGAACCGCATCCAGGAAATCTTTATAGCGGGAAGTGTAAGCAGTAGCAGCTACTTCCAGCACCTGACCGATGGTATAATCAGCACCTGCTTCTACAGAATACACCATCCGCTCAGGTTTCAGATCCGGGTTTCCTAAGCGGAAAGTACTACCCAGCAGTGACGAATTGTACATGTAATACATACTGGGCGCTTTGAATCCCATGGCATATACAGCCCTGAGCCGGAACTGGTCAGTGATACGATATACTACACCTGCTTTTGGAGACAGTACTGACGACGAAGCATTGCTGTAGTGAATAGCCGTAGGTGTACCACTTTGGTTATCGTAGAATTTACCATTGTCATTGTGCCAGTTATCCCAGCGCAAGCCTACATTGAAATTCAGGGAATTGCCTATAGACAGATCATCATTTATAAATAAGGAATAGAAATTCTGATTGCCAGAATAGTTTTGATTGCCTTTGCCGTAATAGTATTTTTCTGAAGACAATTTATTTAATCTTATATCTCCGCCAATAGTCAGGTCATTTACGCCTATTTTACGGCTGATCTTTCCAATAAAACCCGTTACATCAACAGGCACATTAGTTGTATAATAGTTTGTGCTAAAGGAACCTTTTTCTGTATTGTAATTCAGCGCATCCGTATTCATTTTCTCATGATTATAATAAGCGGAAGCGCTATAGTCGAACAAGTTATTTTTTCCTGTATACCGCAGGAGGAAATTGGCTACATTGTTTTTCTCTTTATATAATATGGATGTACCGGAAGCAGGGTTTTCAGTGTGCAGGTCTACGATACCTTCCAGTTTGGATCGTTCATTCAGCTGATACACGACCTTTACATTTGCATTTAACAACTCCATGACTGGCTTTTGATAATAGCTTTTCCAAAGGCTATCTGCCATGTATTGGTAACCACCTGTTTTCTTATACTCTACAAATGCGATAATGCCAAAGCCGTTGTTAAAGAGCTTACCGGCTTTCACATTGGCGATTAAAGTATTCATAGATCCATAGCGTACATCTGCGCCGAACGTGGTTTGTTTGCGGGGATTTTCAGTCACTAAATTAATCGTACCACCCATAGAACTGGAACCGTAAATAGAAGACCCGGGACCACGTACGACCTCAATTCTTGCAATACTGTTTGACGCAATGCTGTTCCATAAGGAAACCCCACCGGTGTAAGTATCATTTAATGGAATGCCATCTTTCAGGATCAGTGTACGCCCTGCGGAGCCAGTACCTCTCAGGGTTACAGTGGTGTGAGAACCTGTAGTGGTCAATCCCCTGTTACGATCTACTGCAACACCGGGTATGTATCTTAATGCCTCATCAATGGTTTGTATCTGTTTCATCTCAGGATCACTGCTCTTGATGATGGAAACGCTGGATGAAATCTTTCGCAATTCTACCGGCATGGCGGATGCCGTGACGGTTACTTCATTTAATGGTGTCTGCGCGTGAGTTTGGAGCACGCAAAATAACGGCAATAATATGCCGGGTATAGTCAACTTCATTGTAATATTTTGAAAAAATAAGCCCTGCGCGAACGGGTGTTCACGTCAAAAAAACAAAAGAATTGTCAGGCTATTGCAGGCGGGCCGCGAAGTGGGTAGTGAAGGGATGTGAGGGAAATAAAACCTGCAGTATATGCAGCATACTGCTGTACGACAGGCAGTAAAGGAGGGAAATAAGTGGGCAGACCCGGTACCTCCACATCTCTGGTGAGGTGAAAGTCGCAAATGGCGCAATGATGACCGGGCTGCTGAAAAGAAATTATCTGCAATTGTCGCCCCTCCCCCTGCGGTACCGCATGGTGGTGGAACATCTTTACACTGTGTACTACCGCCAGCAAGGCAAGCAGGCACCAGGCAAGACATCTTTTGAAGATGATATTTCTCTTGTCAGACACGCGGCAAAGATATAAGATCACCCCAATAAATGCAACAATGTTTTATTTTTTATTCAACCACTCTAAACGACGCTGGTCAGGTAAATGCTTCACAGTAAAGTTTTCGAACTTTGCTTCGAAGCCCTGTCCATCAGGAGAAGCAGCCATCATGCCTACCATTACAGGGCGATTGTCCTGCAAAGGGCAGTTGCGGGTCATGACATAATTCACATCGTCAAAAGAGTAAAAGATCTCTACTGCATCCAGTCTTCTTACGGCTTTGATCCAGATGAACGGCGGCACCTTTTCCAGTGTGGTTACAGACCAGTCGCTGGTTTTGTGGGTCACTACAGTGCTTACATTGAACTTACCATCTACAAACTCCACTCCTGTCTTGATATAGTTCTCCTGGTCTGTTCTGATCATCAGGCCCATCTGATCGAAACGTGCTTTATAATTGCCGGTGAGTTTTACCTTTACCTCGAATTCTCCGCCGTAATCAGCATAATAAAAAGGGGCGTCATCTACGGTAAAGCCATAGTGGGAAATACGCCAGTAATCGGTTTGCGGGGTCACGAACATCGTCAATGCCTTATCCTTAATATCCCATCTGGCGGGTTCGTTATACCACTGCATTTTCTCAAGTGTCTGTGCAGATACGGTGTGCATGGCTATGAGAGCAGCTACGGTCCAGAGAATCTTTTTCATACTTGTTGAATTATTACTTTTGCAAATGTAAATGCTGGTTATGCAAGGTGCAATGGTTAATATTAACCAAAATATACTGAATGATACGCTGTTGACGCAATCCTTTTCGCAACAGGACTCTCCGCTGGCACAGTGCCAGTTGGTCGCGAAGATGTATGCGGGTATCGAAAATGCGGTAGCTGTATTGAGTGACCTGAAGGCTAACAGGAGTTATATCTATTCCGGTGGTGTGGGGACCGCAATGGGATTGGACATCGGAACGGAGATCGACTCTATCTGGGAAGAAGGCTTATTTAGCAGGATACGGCCGGATGATCTGGAAGCGAAACATGCGATGGAACTTCAATTCTTTCATATGCTGAAAGATCTGCCGAATCATGAACGATACGATTACTATGTAAACAGTATTCTTCATATGCGGAATGCACAGGATGAATATGTACCTGTGCAGCACCGTATGTTCTATATCAGGAGTGCAGATAATGGCAGTGTATGGATGGCGCTATGCCTGTACAATTTTCCTCCACAGCAGGTAGAGAGTGATAATTATTTCGGGCGGATCGTGAATTCAAGAACGGGTAAGATCATGCTGCCAGACAGGCAACAGGTCAATGATATTCTCTCAGAAAGAGAAAAAGAGGTACTGCGTATGATCAAAACCGGAAGTAGCAGCAAGGAGATTGCTGCGCGGTTTTCTATTAGTGTGTATACAGTGAACAGGCACCGGCAGAATATTCTGCAAAAGCTCCATGTGAACAACTCCATGGCGGCTTTAAGGATTGCGGATGCTATTCATCTGTTAGAGAATTAGCCTACATTTGCCCTATGAAAACAATAATTACCACCCTTATATCCCTTTCGCTATCAACCGGGATATATGCGCAAACCTTGAAAGTACCAGCTGCCAGCAGCGGCACCAGCATCACACAAAAAGTAGGTATTCACGATGTAACTTTAAAGTACAACCGTCCAAACATGAACGGTCGTAAGATCTTTGGAGGTCTGGTACCTTACGGTTCCGTATGGAGACTGGGTGCGAACGGTATTCCTGCTATTACCTTTGAAGATGCAGTTAGCATAGAAGGTCACAAGATCGAAGCAGGTACTTATGGCCTGTTCGCTATTCCTGAAAAAGATAAATGGACGATCATCATCAGCAAAAAATCTAATCAGTGGGGTTCTTATTCCTACAGCAAAGAAGACGATCTGTTGCGTTTTGATGTAAAGCCATCTACCCTGCCTTATGCAGTAGAAACTTACACCATGGCTTTCGAAAATGTAAAGCCGGCTGCTGCTGTATTGAGCATTTCATGGGATCATACACAGGTACAACTGCACATGACTGTCGATCAGAAAGCTGAGATCATGGCAAGCATTGATTCAGCTATGGCGACTGAAAAGAAGCCTTACATGCAGGCAGCACAATATTATTACGACAATAATATAGATGCTAAAAAAGCGCTGGAATGGATCAATGAAATGGACAAGGCACAGCCGAACGTATTTTATATTAAATACTGGAAAGCGAAGATGCAGCTGAAAGCTGGTGATAAAGCCGGTGCAATTGCTTCTTCCAAAGAGAGTATAGAGCTGGCAAAGAAAGATAATATACAGGAGTATATTAATCTCAACAACGAGTTCCTGAAGCAAGCAGGTAAATAATTAAACCCTTCATCAAAGAGTGAATTCACCAACTGGGATGAAAACCATTTTCAGAAAAAGAGCGGGGCACTTTGAGGTGCCCCGCTCTTTTTTTGAATAACCTAAGCCGCCCGCTCACAAGTATCAATAATATCCGCTGCAATCTGGTTCAGGTCCTGCAGATTTTGCGGCTTTACTATATACCTGAATGCTCCGGCGTTCAAACATTGTGTTCTAAAGTGATGAGAATTGGACGTGCTCCAAACTATTTTTGGTATGCTGGTGAGCCTGTGGATCTCTCCTATCCGCTCCAACACCTGCAGGCCATTGATGCCTGGCATGTTGTAATCCAATACTATTAAACAAGGAGTATCATCCTCCCTGGAAGATAAATAATGTAAAACCTCTGACCCGTTATTGAATAATTTAATACAAATAGCTGGCGCTATTTTATGAATGGCTTCAGAAAGTAATGTCTGGTCTTCAATATCATCATCTACCAGTAAAATGGTAATCTGGTCTTTGCACATAAGTGTAAGTCCCCCGGCTATTAGGGTGCCGCAAATTAGCAATTTTTATCAATTTCAAGTAATGAGTGATAAAACTGGTTTCGATTATATCCATCTGCTAAAGCCCACACCCGGCAATGCAATTCTTCCCTGATCGGGGAATACAGTGCGGAAGAATATGCCTGGCCCCCCTGCTACAAAAGAGCGGAATACGCATTTTAGTCGGCTGTAAGCGTATACACCCTGGAGTAAGCGCGCGTTCTGTCCTTATTATGCCAGATAGAAAACGCAATAAATTCGCAATTTTCACCCAGGAATCTTCCTCTCATATCGAAACCGGGGAACTGACAAACAATTGCCCGTTTGTCAGAAACTGAAAAAGTTCCGATGTCATTTGTATCACATTCCTCTCCATCATACCTGGACTGGTCGACAATCTTTGTAGTGAGGACTACTTCGTTCTTTTCCTCCGTAAAACGTAAAGTGGTTTTGTAGATATAACCATCAAAATTTCCGCCGGCCACCCAGTCAATGTCTGCATCAATAGGGCCGTCATACACCTTGTCAAATACGATCTTTTCAATACTCATAGGATAGTAAAAAATATGGGACCGTAAATTATAAAAAATTATCAAATATCCAATTTATAGCTTTAATTCATCTCCTTTAGGATCTCTGTTTGTATTTGCCATCTTTAATATTCGTCTCATTCTCATAAAAGACACGCCTGACATATAACCGATGTTCAACTGTAATCTAAACCCGCTATAGCGCTCCAATCCGCCGATGTAAGGGCTGTACTTCGGTGTCCAGATGTATTTGGCAGAAAAGTCGTACGTGAGGCGTTTTCCCACGCGGGTGAACATCCCAAACCCGCCTTCCAGTGCAAATTTCTGCTGGGAGTAGTCAGTAGAGCCGATACCGCTGGCATCACTACCCTTTACTTTGATCAGGGTGGTATTCACGGCACCTACCCCGAATAGCAGGTAAGGTTTCGGCTCTGCGGCCAGCATGGTCCTGAAGTAATTCCGCTTTGCCATGAGCAGTCCCGTTTCTATATCGTCTACCTCTTCAGAAGCAGCGATTTCGTCGTCCAGCTGGTGAATCTTAATCCATTGCCGTTTCTTATATCCCTCACTGTATATGCCTTTAAGGCCCCACTTCAGGTAAGTGAAGTTAGACAGGATCATACCCATTGTAGAATTGATGGATATACTGTTGGTACCAGTCACCGACATAAACCGTTCCGTCCTGTTGAGGGTCAATTCATTCCCGATGCGGTGCCGGTCGGTGATAAAGTTCTCAGTAGCGAAGCCAAAGAAGAACTTCCGTTCAGTGATACTGATCCTTGTTTTCATATCTTCCCCGCTTCTGAAACCATCCGGGATGAGGGTAACGCCCAGGGGTATGCTGAAGATGGTATTACCCTGATAATGATCCAGCATTTCGTCTGACAGCTCCTTTTTAATGTGTTTATACATTTTTTCGTAGCGTTCCAGCCTTTCCACTTCCCATTCATAATCGTTTTCACCATTCATCTTCCGCTTCTGGATATAGTACATGGTATCCGTTGGTATTTCGCTGGTGCCCAGGGTATAATGGGTCTTTTTCCGTTCCCTGTTCACTTTATGCATTGGGAACATGACATCGCCCACATAGGTGGATACAATAGACATACTGGGTTGCATGAACATCATGCCCGGCCAGGTAGTAAAGTAATCCGGTACGATAGACATGGCAGGAACCATGGTGACGCCGACAGCGGCACCTTCCAGGCCCATGTTGACCATACGGATACCTTTGATCTGGCTTAGTTTGATGGTATCGTATTCATGCATCGGGATCTTGTTGGGCAGGCGGATGGGAAGTGGGATCGGCAATGGAATGGGTGGTACAGGGATAAAAGGAGACCGTTTTAAAAATATAAGGGCACTATCCGTCACCCCCATCAGGTTGGATTCTACATAATAGGTATGTTTTCTGAAGTCGGTGCGGGTAAGTGGTTGTTCCATCTTCAGTTTCGTATCGGACCAGAACCACAACCTGATAAAATTACCCATTTTAACCGTGTCAGTTTTTCCTGTCTTTTCATTCAGAATAAGCAGCACTTTTTGCGTACGACCGGTAGGCATAGGCGGACCGGGAGGCTGTGACCAGACAGACAAAGGGATAAAAGCAAGTAGAGTGACAGGCAATAAATACTTCATCCGGCAAATCTATATTCCTATATATCCGGCAGAAAATAATAAGGGAAAACCATCCTATTTTATTGGAGAATCGTCATCACACTACTGCGATAAGTATCTCCTACCGGCAGCTTTTTCCCTGCCACCGTGACGTAACGGCTGGTAATAGCGCTCACCCTGGGGCGAGGCACGATGTAAGATCTGTGTATGCGCATGAACTGATGGCCCGGCAAGCGGCTCATCATCTCTTTCAGCGAAATCATAGACAATAAAGGATGTGTGGCCGATGTGGTATAGATTTTAACGTAGTTGTTTAACCCTTCGATATACAGGATGTCTTTCAGCTGCACATTCCTCGTTTCATAGTCGGCCCTGATAGTGAGTGAGGGCGCCATTTCCTGCACATCTTTCTGCATACCGGCTTTCAGGATCGCCTGTTCAAAACGCTCTTCCGAAAAGGGTTTCAGCAGGTAGTCTACCGCCGACACGTTAAATCCTTCTAATGCATACTCAGGATGTGCGGTTGTGAAGATCACCATAGGTCGCTGTGGCAACGATCTGTAAAACGCAAACCCATTTACATCTGCCATTTCTATATCCAGCAGGATCAGGTCTACATGGTTGCTGGCCAGGTATTTACATGCCTGCTCCGGATTGGTAAATTGCCGTTTCAGCCTGATCCCGTTTAGCCTTTTGCTGTAGTGTGCCAGGATTTCGTGGGCGATCGGCTCGTCGTCGATAGTAATAGCATCTAAAGGTCTCATAACTTTACACTGAGTTGAACGATGAATTGCTGCGTTTGCTGACTGATGGTCAGCGTGTATTGATCGGGATAAATTAAATCCAGTCTGCGTTTTACATTTTTGATACCAACACCGTCATTCGAAGCTGTTTTTACAATTGTATTTGTTGCTGAAAAATGAAGTGAATCTGTGGTTGTGTTTATTTCAATCAGCATTTGCGTCTCCCTGCTGGAAGAGATACCATGTTTGAAACTATTCTCGATAAAAGGTATTAGGATAAATGGTGCAATCTGGTTTGTACCCGCCTCCCCGGTGATGCGCAGTGATACCTGGTTGTTCAATCCAAGCCTGAGCTGTTGCATCTGGCAGTAGTTGCTGATGTGGTCCAGTTCTTTGGCAAGCGATACTTTGTCAGCATTGCTTTCGTATAGTACATACCGCATCATGTTTGCCAGTTTCAGAATATACGCAGGTGTTTTTTCTGATTGCTGTATAGATAACCCATAAATGCCATTCAGCGTATTGAAGAAAAAATGTGGTTGCATTTGTTGTTTCAATGCGAACAATTCAAACGCTGTCTTTTCTTCTGACAACTGTTTCCATTCATAGCGTTTGCGTGCGATGTACGATAACATGAGCGCTGCTGCCAGCAATACTAATTGAGGTATAGGAAAGTGCAGCGGATCTAAAAAGTGAAACCCTGAAAAAAAGTAGTTGAGTATTGTGGGAATATAAATCACGCATATTGCATAGGCGATTAATACCAGGAAATAAAACGCCCTTTTCCCGTAATACAAAAAGGGAATAAAGACATAAAAATTCAGGAAATATCCACCGGCGGCCATCACATTGTCCAGCATCACGGAATAGTATAATTCCCGCGCAGTGATGGTCAGGGAATGCTTAGGCGGATATGGTACAAATATGGTCAGGAGTATGATGACGACTATCAGTATGCCATGAAAAGTATTTTTCATAGGTGAAAATTATAACGAAGGAAATATTCATCCTATACCCTTAGTCAGAAATCCTAAAATTCAGAGATGAAAACCTCTTTTTCGTAGACAAAAAATTGTTAAAGTTGGTCATCAATCGTTAAATTTGTCCACTTCACGCTCTCACTGTTGTTTTTACCCACCTTTTTATTCCCCCACTATATGAAAAACGGAAACTTCTAAAACATTAGAAGGGCATAGAAAACTGGTTACGCCTTATTGGATGGCTGCTGATCGGGTTCGTGGTATACTTCCGTTACAGCCTCATCATTCGAAAATCAGGCAGAAAGGGTAGCCTAATTAAATAATATCTAAAAAATTCCGGGTCTCTTTGAAATAATTCCCGAAATATAAAATGGGTATTGACAATAATAAAAATCCTGATAACTTTGTCATCAGATGACACGACATCGGACTTAACATTTAGACTTTAATTAATACTTTAAGAAGCAATGGCAAATTATTTTAATTCTTTACCCCTCAGGGAGCAACTGAACCAATTAGGTGTATGCGAGTTCATGGACATCGCTGAATTTGCTGACGGCGTAGCAGCCCTCAAGGGTAAGAAAGTAGTTATCGTTGGAGCAGGTGCTCAGGGTTTAAATCAGGGTCTGAACCTCAGAGATAGTGGTCTGGACATTTCCTACGCACTGCGCCAGGAAGCGATCGACAACAAGAGAGATTCCTGGAAAAATGCAACTGACAACAACTTCAAGGTTGGCACATTCGAAGAACTGATTCCAGGTGCAGATGTGGTAGTGAACCTCACTCCCGACAAGCAACACACTGCTGTGGTAACTAAGATAATGCCTTTGATGAAAAAGAATTCTACCCTGCTGTACTCTCACGGGTTCAACATTGTAGAAGAAGGAATGCAAATCCGTAAAGACATCACTGTAATAATGGTGGCACCTAAATGCCCAGGTTCTGAAGTAAGAGCAGAGTACCTGAGAGGCTTTGGTGTACCTACCCTGATCGCTGTTCACCCGGAGAACGATCCTGAAGGTAAAGGTCTGGAGCAGGCAAAAGCTTATTGCGTAGGTACAGGTGGCCACAGAGCTGGTGTACTGCGTTCCAGCTTTGTAGCTGAAGTAAAGTCTGACCTGATGGGTGAGCAAACCATCCTGTGTGGCCTGCTGCAAACCGGTTCTATCCTGTCTTTCGACAAAATGCTGGAGAAAGGTATCGATGCTGGTTACGCTTCCAAATTAGTTCAATACGGTGTAGAAGTAGTGACTGAAGCACTGAAACACGGTGGTGTAAGTGGTATGATGGACCGTCTGAGCAACCCTGCGAAAATAGCTGCTTTCAAAATTTCTGAAGAACTGAAGACCATTATGCGTCCGCTGTTCCAGAAACACCAGGATGACATCATGAGCGGCGAATTCAGCAGCACCATGATGAAAGACTGGGCTAATGGTGATGCGAACCTGCTGAAATGGAGAGCTGAAACCGGTGAAACTGCCTTCGAAAAGACACCTGCTGGCGACGTGAAGATCGGCGAACAGGAATACTTTGACAACTACACCCTGATGGTAGCATTCATCAGAGCAGGTGTGGAACTGGCTTTCGAAACAATGGTAGAAGCTGGTATCAAAGCTGAATCTGCATACTATGAGTCTCTGCACGAAACTCCACTGATCGCAAATACTATTGCACGTAAGAAACTGTTCGAAATGAACCGCGTGATCTCTGACACCGCTGAATATGGCTGTTACCTGTTTGATCAGGCTTGTAAACCATTGCTGGCTGGTTTCATGAAGACTGTTGATACTGATCTGGTTGGTAAAAACTTCAACGAAGGTAAAACCGGTTCCGTTGATAACGCTGAACTGGTAAACATCAACGCAATCCTCCGCGACCATCCGGTTGAGGTAGTAGGAAGAAAACTGCGTAAAGCTATGACAGCTATGAAGTCAATTAAGACTACCTAAAATATATTAAAGAGCGTGTATCTTACTTTTGATACACGCTCTTTAAAATTCGGATCCATTTATGCGATTCTCAGGAGTTTCATTTATTGAAGATACATCCTGCCTCTTCCTCTCAGAAATTGGAATATGATGTCAGAGCCCGTTGTTAAAGTTTTAAATCTGAATGTCAGGTTTAAAGACAAGATCGTATTAGATAATTTAAGCTGGAATATAGTTCGTGGACAAAACTGGGTGCTGAACGGAATAAGCGGGAGCGGAAAAACCACCCTCGCCCAACTGATAGAAACACCTAAAGGTATCGACGGCAACATCGAATATAACTTTGATAAAAACAGCCTGCTTCCTCAGCAGGTACTCTACGTTTCCAACTGGTACCACTTTAAGAACTTAGAAGGCGACGCGAATTTTTACTACCAACAGCGCTATAATCGTAAACAGGCGAGAGAAACCCTTACCGTACTTGGCGATTTTAAAGTCTTTGGAAAAGAAAAGAACCTCGATATCGCCGATGCCGATAAAATTATCGATGCACTCGGATATAGAGAACTGCTGGACTCTCAGCTGATAGAACTTTCCAGCGGGGAGCACAAAAAGCTGCAATTGGTCAAGGCCCTCTGGCTCAAGCCACAACTGCTAATCCTGGACCAGCCTTACGCCGGTCTGGATGTAGCTTCCAGAAAGAACTTAAATACCCTGCTGGAAGAACTTACCCAGGTGGGATCTCAATACATTCTTATCACCAACGACTCTGCCGTACCCAATAATGTGCATCAGTATGCGCAGATCATTGATGGTAAACTGGTCTCCTCTTCTACCAATGAGCATTCCAGCGAGATATTGCACGAACTGGAACCACTGCCTGAATTCCTCACGGAAAAGCCAGTGTATCATGCAGCACAGGTAGTGAAGATGGTCGATATGAATATTCACTATGGTGAAAAGCAGGTACTGAATAATATTAACTGGGAAGTGAACGCCGGTGAAAAGTGGTTATTGCAGGGACACAATGGTTCCGGTAAATCAACTTTACTAAGCCTGGTCTGTGCAGATCATCCACAGTCTTATGTAGATGGCCTCTTCCTCTTTGGTAAACAACGAGGGAGTGGTGAAAGTATCTGGGACATCAAGGAAAAGATCGGTTTAATCAGTCCGGAACTGCACTGGTATTTTGATCCCAGTGCAACGGTATTCACCAGTATAGCATCCGGTTTTTATGATTCTATCGGGTTGTTCAAACAGCTCCCTTACTCGCAGACTGTGAAAGTAAGAGAACTGATAGCGTTCCTGAACATGAAGGATGTACAGCATGAACTACTCAACACCCTGCCATTGGGTAAACAACGCCTGGCACTGCTGGCGAGAGCGATCATCAAGAATCCTGAATTGTTAATTCTGGATGAACCGTGTCAGGGACTGGACAATGACCAGACACAATACTTCAATAAGTTTGTCGACAAATTGTGCGCAAACGGGACAACATTAATTTATGTAGGCCATTACGAATCGGCCCTTCCATCCTGCCTGGAAAAAAGGATTTTACTGGATAAAGGACATGTGGTAAAAATAGAAACGATTCAATAGCTGACATGACTAAAATACATAGGAAAACACTTGCGGAAGAAGTTGCTGATCGCATAAACGATCTGATTGTCAATGGTACATATCAGGTAGGCGAAAAGCTGCCGAACGAAACGGATATGATGGCTTCTTTTGGGGTGGGCCGGTCTACAATCAGAGAAGCTATAAAGTTGCTGGCTAACATTGGCATACTCGATGTACGCCATGGTGTCGGTTCATTTGTAAATGAGATGGTGAGCTCCCGCGAGCCCATCGATGTTCGTCTGAGCAAGGCGGATACCAAACACATAGATGAAGTACGCGCCTGGCTGGAAATCAAAATGGCGGAGAAAGCGGCAATGAACCGTACAGAAGCGGATATCCGCAACATGGCAGAAGTGCTGCAGCGCAGGGATCACTTTGGCAAAACCGGGCAGATAGAACAGAGTATTGATGAAGACCTGGCTTTTCATAGCTGTATGGCCCATGCAACCTGCAATCCCGTGTTGGAAGACCTATACAAGGCAACTGCCAAACATGTAAAAAGATACCTGCTGGACACCATGCGGGATACTTCTATCATGACCGTAACACAGGATCTGCATGTAGAATTATTAGACGCTATTAGCCGCCAGGATTGCGAACAGGCCATTGCCTGTATCAAAGAAATACTGGAATATTGAATATAACGTACATTTACCCCCAAAAAACCTATGAAAAAGGCCATATTTTCATTGGGGGTGGCTATGATACTGACTATTCCGACCTATGCACAACCCTTCACACAATTATTCCGGCAGGCGATAGAGTCGGGCATGTTCTCAGGACAGGCGGTGATTCTGAAAGATGGGGCTGTTTTTTACGGCAAGCAAAACGGCTTTTCTGAGAACTCTACCAAAAGACCATTGACTGCCAATACCCTGTACAATACAAATTATCTTACCAAACAATTTACTGAAGAAATTATCCGCCAACTGATCAGCGAGGGAAAACTGGATGAACTGGCATCTGTAGACAAGTTTGTGAACATTTTTCCGCCTGAAACGGGCAAGGCGATCACAGTCGCTCAATTGCTGACCATGCGATCCGGATTAGGGGATTATGAGCATAGTCCGGATTATGCGAAGATCAGGAAGACGGATTTTAAGCTCAACGACCTGTTGCAGATCATTTCCTGGCAGCCATTATTATTTAATCCGGGCACTGGCGAGGCCTATTCCAATTCCGCTTATGTGGTGCTGGGGGCGGTGATAGAAAAAATTACCGGACAGCCTTATGGCGATGCGGTGCGTACACGCATCGGGACCCCACTGGGCATGACTTCGATCGCTTATACCAGGGCAGAGAAACTGGCGGCCACTAACCGTGCGTATGGCCAGATCGTCAATCCTGATGGGACCAAAACCAATGTGGACGATATTGAAAACGGGCATCCTGATGAGGGGGTGTATATTACGCTGGATGATATGCTGAAATTTGTGGAGGCTAAGCGGAAGCAGTTGCTTCCCTCCCATTATAGTTATCCGCTCACAATGCATATGACGGGTAGGTTGCCTACGTGGACATCGGCGATCGGGTATACAGAAGATGGATATAGTTATGTGATACTATGCAATATGGGTGAGTCAGCTGATAGGTTGGCGCCACGGGTAATTTCAGTGATGAAGGATGGAACGTATAAACCATTTACACCGCCTACGCAGCTAACGCTGTACAAGTGGATCACGGGGAATGGAATGCCTTATGTAGAGCAAAATGTGCGTTCACTTTGTGAACAGGAGGGCAGAAAATTTGATGCTGATTTTTTAAATGCCAACGGTGATATTTTTATGCAGAGCAAGCAAACGGGGTTTGGAATAGCGTTGTTTAAACTGAATGTAAAGCTATTTCCAACTTCAGCTATAGCATATGAATATTTAGGCAATGCGTATACGCAGATAGGTGACAAAGCAAATGCTGAGATCAATTATAAAAAAGTAATGGAACTGGATCCAAAGAATGGACGTGTGAAGGATATTTTGAGTGCTAAATAGCATCTACAAGTATTTGTTCTTTTTCTACGTCATTTCTTACAACTATCTATTTGTTTGCTTCTTAAAAATATTTGTGCGAAAAAAGGGGGCGTGTCTCAATACTTCGAGGCGCCTCCTTTTTCTGAAAATGGTTTTCATTCCCCGTTGGTGAATTCTCTCTTTCATGAAGGTTTTATTCGGGTACCTTTTTCGTACATGTCATTCTCCTGGCCTTCCTGTTACTTGGTACATCCCTTTTTTCAAATCGGTATATTCGATTGTTTGGATTGAAAAATAACGTTTTGCCGATCCAGGAAACTTCAGACCTTTGCAGCTGTTTATGGAACAGCTTATCGAAAATTCAAAGCCACCTTATACTGTATTGTTGCTATCAGGCTTGTCACAGATCCTTTTGTGGGGCGGGTCTTACTTTCTTTTATCCGTATTATCCGGACCGATTATGCAGGAAACGGGCTGGTCGTACCAGCAGGTATACGGGTGTTTATCTTTATCGCTGTTGATTTCGGGCTTGCTATTGCCAGCTATCGGGAAGATGATCCAGCAATACGATCAGAACTTCATCCTGCATTATACGGGGATTGTAATGGGCATAGGGCTTATTATGATTGGATCCGCACAAAGCTATTTGCTGTTTGTACTGGGTTGGGGCGTTATTGGTGTAGGTATGGGCATGGGGCTGTACGATGCCCTCTTTGCTTCGCTGGGAAAGCTATATGGCAGCAAGGCGAAAAAGGTGATTGTATGGGTCACACTGATAGCCAGTCTGGCGCCTTCTATATCATGGCCATTTACTTCGTTTTTACTTCATGAACTGGGCTGGCGGCATACCTGTTTCACATTTGCAGGGATCCTAATGGTGGGGATCTATCCTATTCATAAATACATATTCCGGCCAACAATCATAAAAGAAACGATCACCCAAAGGGACAGTGTTTCTTTCCGTTCCAGGATCTTTTACCTCCTTCTTGCCAACTTTACCATCGGCGCCATCATCACTACTGGTGTAGTGGTACACCTTATCGACATCCTTAGTGCTAAAAAAATTGAGATGTCTGTTATATTGATGATCGTGGCCTTTCTCGGGCCCAGTCAATCAGCTGCCCGTACACTGGAACTCATGATCGCCAACCGCAGCGCGGTTGAAATGGCGTTCATTTCTACCTTCGCTATGCTACTCGGTATCGGCCTCCTCTTCTTTCACCCCGGCCTTGCTACTATAGGAATAATTATCTTTGGGGTTGGAAACGGCATGCGATCTGTGCTGAGGGGCACTTTACCTTTAGCTATCTTTGGTCCTGATCAGTACCCGCTGGTCATAGGCCGGCTGGCCCGTATGCCGCTTATCGCGCAGGCGGCAGCGCCTTTTATAGGTGGGTTTATGATTCAACAATTCGGCACTACTATTTACCTGTGTTCACTGTGTGCACTATTATTAATCAATCTCGTATTAATCTGGAATATAAGATCATATGAACTACAACTTCAGAAAAGCTAGCTTAGAAGAACAATCGGCCATCTGGGACATTCTGGCACAGGCCATTCAACGAAGAAAAGAAGACGGTAGCAGACAATGGCAGGATGGCTATCCGAATCCGGCCGTGGTAAAAGAAGACATCGAAAAGGGGCATGGCTATGTGTTGACTGAAGGCGATGAAATTCTTGGTTATGTAGCCATTCTTATCAATGACGAACCGGCTTATGCAGCCATAGAAGGCAAATGGCTTACTGATGGCGATTTCGTGGTATACCATCGTGTAGCGATCTCTAAAAAGCACCTGGGTAAAGGGCTCTCCAAAATCATGCTTAAACACATAGATGAATGGGCCTTGCAGCAGGGCATTACCAGTGTAAGGGCGGATACGAATTTCGACAACCCAAAGATGATGGGCGCCTTCGAAAAAAGCGGATATGTATATTGCGGTGAAGTATTTTTCAGGGGCTCAGCCCGCAAAGCATATGAGAAAGTATTAACTAATCCTCATGCTTAAGACCGATCAGGATCTTTTTGAATTCTTTTATAGCCCTGGTTTCGTAGGCTTCCTTCAGTGAGATAATATTTGTATTGCGCACCAGTGTTTTTTCATCAATAGGGATCGTCACCAGGTCCTTGTCAATCACACTCGTTTGTACGACGATGCTGTACCACTTACCTGTTTTGACGAGGTCTAATACTGTGGGGATATCATTGACTTCAATGGAAAATTTCGGGTCCAGGCCATATCTCGTAAAGGTCTTACTGATAATATGACTACTGCTGTATCCCCTTGTCGCAATGACCAGTGGCAGCTGGCAGATTTCATCCAGAGAAAGGATCTTCTTTTTCGCAATCTTTGATTGTTTGTTGGCCACCACGACCATGGGGCTGCTAAACAACTCCTGGTAAGCAAAATGGGGTACATCAGTCCCTTCGTGAAAGGCCAGGCTGAAATCCAGTTCGAACTGGTCCAAGCGGTCGAACAATCCCAGGGAGGAGTCGTATACTACCTTCAGGTTGATCTGTGGGAAAGTAGCGGCAAACTGTATGAGTGCCTTTGTGAAAAAGTTCTTCAGACTATACGCCACTCCTACCGTGACCGTACCGATATGCAGGTTATTCAGGTCCCTGATCATCTGCAGCCCGTCTTCCGCTTTCTTCACCGCCTGCTTGGCATAATCTGTAAACAGGGTGCCGGCTTCCGTCAACGTGATCTGTCTGCCGATACGGTTGAAGAGCGGGGTATTCAGTTCCATTTCCAGTTGTTTGATCTGTTGTGACAGGGTGCTCTGACTGATGTGCAGCTGTTGTGCTGCTTCAGTAAAGCTGAGCAATTCCTGTGCCTTCAGAAAATATTTAAGCTGTCTATGTTCCATCCTGGAAGCAAGTTACAATTAAGTTACACGCAACGATTGACAATGATCAATATCATTATTCCACATAATTTTAGTAATATGCAATTGCATGTAATTTTTAACCCATGGAAAGAAAAACAATTCTGTATATAGCTACCAGTGTTGATGGGTACATAGCCCAACCCGATGATGACCTGAGCTTTCTCTCCATTGTAGAAAAGGAAGGCGAAGACTATGGCTATGCGGAGTTTATCAATACCATCGACACCGTGATCATAGGTAGAAAAACATATGATTGGATACTGAGCCATGTACCGGAATTCCATCATGCGGATAAAACAACTTATGTGATCACAAGAACGCCACGGGCGACAATTGGCAGCACTCATTTCGATACAGGTTCGCTGCCGGAACTGGTTACCAGATTGAAAAAGGAGGAAGGGAAAAATATCTTCTGCGATGGGGGTGCGGAAATCGTCAATGCATTATTACAAGACAATTTAATTGATGAATTTGTGATTTCAATTATTCCCATACTGCTGGGTAGCGGGACAAAATTATTCCAGGATGGTCGTGGGGAACAACTACTGGATCTTATTTCTGTAAAACATTTTGAAAAAGGATTAACGCAACTGCATTATAAAAAAGCCTGATGAAATTATTGCTTTGCCCGTTAGCCGGCATGGCCACAAAGTAAACAAATGCAAATTGTATTACTGGTATTTGCGGCTATCTGTGCAGGAGTTTCGCTATATACTTTGTAAAGGCTGAAACGCTTATTAAATTAAGCATTCCAGCCCTTCATATCATTAACGCTGATGACCGTGCTCACCACCATGACGACCACCGCCGCCGTGAGGACCACCATGTGGTGCACAACTAGTTAAACTAATTGCTACTACAAATAACGCTACCAACAAATGAACGCTGTACTTTTTCATAATTACTCAATTTTAAAATATTGTGATTAAATAAATGACGATGCCCTTACCGTTTTACGCGATTCAAATGATTTTGAAGTGGTAAATGAAAAGGTGTGGCAGTTATTCGCATAGGAGCATAACAGGCAATTTCATTGCTCATTAAGTTCGCATACAGCTCAGTAAGAAGGTTAGGCTAAATGATAGAAAGGAAATATGTGGGCAAATATAAACATATATTCATAAACGTGAAAAAAATAAGGGGCTGTATCGTAAGTAACAGGAAGGCCATCAGAATTGCATGTACGAAAAGGTACCCGAATAAACATTCATGAAAGAGGGAATTCACCAACGGGGAATGAAAACCCATTTTCAGAAAAAAGGGGCGTCCCGAAGTATTGAGACGCCCCTTTTTCAATTTCATTATCCTTCACAACTCTTACAAGTCACCAGGTTTGTTACCAACTCTTTGGAAACGCTCTGGCTGCGTTGATAATAGAGTGTTTTCACACCCAGTTCCCACGCTTGTATCAGTAATCTGTTCACCTCTTTTACAGGCAGATTAGAAGGTATATTCAGGTTCAGACTTTGAGACTGATCCACATATTGCTGACGGATAGACGCCTGCTGAATGATTTCCAGCTGACTGATTTCCTTGAATGTTTTGAATACTTCTTTTTCTTCAGCTGTCAGTTGTTCCAGGTGCTGTACGCTACCATGGTTCATCATGATACTGCGCCAGGTTTCCTCATTGTCAATACCTCTTTCGGCCAGTAAAGCTTTCAGGTATTTATTTTTACGCATGAAGTTACCTTTTGACAGACCTGCTTTGAAATAGTTGCTGCTGAACGGCTCGATACCAGGAGATGTCTGACCCAGGATCGCGCTGGAAGAAGTGGTTGGAGCAATCGCCAGCAGTGTGGTATTTCTCTTGCCATAACCTTTCAGCAATTCTGGTTCACCATAGATCCATGCCAGTTCTTTACTTGCTTTCTCTGCTTTGGTCTGGATATCTTTGAAGATAGAAGATGTCAGTTGTTTAGCACGTAAACCTTCGAATGGAATCATGTTCTTCTGAAGATAAGAGTGCCAGCCCAATACGCCAAGACCCAGTGCACGGTGTCTTTTTGCAAAACGGTTAGCAGGCTCCAGGAAGTGGTTACCTTCAGTCTTTACGATGAACTCCTGCAATACTGCATCGAGGAAGAATACTGCCAGTTTCACAGCGTTGGTATCTTTCCATTCGTCGTACAGTTCCAGGTTCATGGAAGACAGACAACAGATGAAGGATTCTTCTTCTGTAGAAGGCAGCATGATTTCGGAACACAGGTTACTTGCGTGGATAGTCAGGTTCTGGTCTTTGTACACCTGAGGTTTGTGCCTGTTTACATTGTCAGTGAAGAAAATGTATGGCAGGCCTTTCTGCTGACGGCTTTCCAGTACTTTCGCCCAGATCTGCCTTTTCTCCATATCGCCATCGATCATGTCTTTCATCCAGTAGTCAGGCACACAAACGCCGTTGAACAGGTTCTGGATGGGATGTCCGATATCTTTGATAGAGAGGAATTCTTCGATGTCACCATGGTCGATGTCCATGTAAGCTGCAAATGCACCCCGTCTTACACCACCCTGACTGATGGTATCCATCGCAGTGTCAAACAGGCGCATAAAGCTCACAGCACCACTGGATTTACCATTGTCAGTGACCGCACTACCACGCTCACGCAGGGAACCGAAGTAAGCAGAAGTACCGCCACCCAGTTTGGTCTGCATGATCACCTCACCCAGTTTGTGGGTGATGCCTTCAATATTATCAGGAATGTGTACGTTGAAACAGGAAATAGGCAGCCCTCTTTCTGTTCCCATATTAGCCCAGATCGGAGAGCTTAAGCTCATCCAACCTCTTTCGATCATTTCTTTGAATACATCTTTCAGCTCTGGTTTGTACAGGCGTTGTGCTGCAGCAGAACAAATTCTTTCGATGGCACCTTCTACGGTTTCACCTTTCAGTAAGTAGCCTCTGTTCAGGATCTGCTCACTCTCTTCATTTTTCCACCACAGACGGTTGCTATCCTGCTCATTGGTTACAGCAGTTTCGGGGGAGGCTGTTTCAAATAAAGTCATCATTATCTATTATATCGTCAAAAAGTTAAAACAAATCGTGTGCTGAGATACTCTTATCAAACTTAGTATACTCTACAGGGCGTTTCGCAAAGAAGTCATCCAGGCTATTAGAATAGATCTCTTCTTCAAACCACAACATTTTACCACTCTCCTCTGAAGATACGTTAAAGATAGGAGCTATACCAATCTGTTGTAAGCTATCATCTGCTCTCTTCTTCATGAAGTTGATCAGGTCCACTTTCTTAATTACCTCAATATCGCCTTCGTTGAAGATCCAGTCGAGCATGCGGCTTTCCGTTTCGATAGACAATGTCACAATATCCACTACCTGCTTCACAGCTTCCGGAGTGAAAATATCAGGATATTCTTCTTTCACCTTGCTAATCAGGTAGATACCGGCATTTGCGTGAATCTGCTCATCTACGGAAGTCCATGCGATGATGTTGCTCACATTTTTCATCAGACCTCTGAAACGGGTAAATGACAGCACGATGGCAAACTGGGAGAACAGGCTCACGTTTTCGATCAGTAAACTGAACAGGATCAGGGAGATAGTATATTCTTTCTTATCGTTTGATTTCGCATTTTCCAGTGCAGCGCTCAGATAGGTGATACGTTCCTGGATAATAGGTACTTTCATCAGTTCGGTGAATTCATCGTTGTAACCCAGTACTTCCAGCAGACGGCTGTAAGCTTCTGAGTGACGGAATTCACATTCTGCAAAGGTAGAGCCCAGACCATTCATTTCCGGTTTTGGGAAATGCTGGTACAGGTTGCCCCAGAATGATTTTACAGCTACTTCCACCTGTGCAATGGAAAGCAGACTATTCTTTATAGCGCTTTGTTCTGGTATAGATAGGTGGGCATGAAAGTCCTGAATATCAGCTGTAAAATCCACTTCTGAATGCACCCAAAAAGATTTGTTAATCGCATCAGTATACTGGAGGACCTCCGGATACTCAAATGGTTTGTACTGAACCCTCTTGTCAAATAATCCCATGTCTGATTTCTTTAAACTTTTAAACAAATGATAAAATAAATATATCTATCATGTCCGGAGGCAAATGTCCCGATTAAATTAAAGAGAGTTGGAAAAAGAAATCAACATATGGGGATAATCAGTTTTTGGAATGATCGTTCTCCCTGTCAGGGCTGATTTAGACCAGGTTTATTATAACATTAAAATAATTTAATATATTTTTGCCCCCTTAATAATTTATAACCCTATGCGTAACCTATTTTTCTTGTTTGTGGCAAGCCTGTTGTTCGGGGCTTGTAAAAAGGACAATCAGACAACAGTAGATCCAACACTTACCGAGTATAAAGATGGACACCGGTTAAAACTGGTGAGTAAAACTCCGGAAGAGATCATATTTACTTTCACAGGTAAGTATGGCACCATCGTTCCGCCGGATGGCTATACCGCCACCATTTCCTACATCAAAACCAGCGACAAGGCCTGGACTGAATGGAAAAAACTTACCATTACCGGCGATACCATGCACCTGACAGAGGGGCTGGAACACCTGAGCACCTACGATGTAAAGATGGAGGTGACTACTTCTGGGGAAATTTTGGTGTAGCGGGTTTCAATGTGTTCGCTCCTTACATTTACAATATTCCTATTAAAGTGGTGCAAACCCATATGAGCATCAGTGACAGCCAGGGAATGATTGTAAGGTCTATTGATGTAGAACTGAGCAGGTCTACGACTGATTGTGAAACAGCATCTACGGCCTTTTACTGGACGATGGGAAGTCATGTAATACAATTGCGGTTAAAGTCAGGTTTGCCGGCAGGAACGTATACATTGATAGTGTATAATGTGCTGGTGGATGATAGTAAGCAGATAAGTAATCAGTTTCAGTTTATGATTCAATAAAATTAAAAAGAGGGTGTATCAAACTTTTGATATACCCTCTTCTATTTCGGATACCTGATGGAGGCAGATAATCCTTTATGCGATGCTCAGTGCTTTTATTTATTTTTAATTCACCCTCTTTTATAAAGTCTCCTCTTCAACCACACTTACATGTACCCTATTTATTATGTGCTATAAACAGTGGCCACTGGTGTTCTCTCACCAATATATCCGCCATACTGGGCCTGAATAACATGGACAAGGCATTCCGCTGATACGCTCCCAATATAACGAGTGATTCCATTGCCTGCTCTTTCAGATAATGAGCGATCTCTACCTCCGGCTGCCCTTTCAAGGATATAAAATGGGCCTGCGGCGCATGCATCCCGATCAACTCTTTCACCATGCCCTCATACGGCAATTCCTGCGCATGCGTTCCCGGCTGTACCGTCACCACATTCAATGGCAACGCATTAAACACCGGCAGGATATAAGAAAACATCTTAAATGCAAAAATGGAAACCGGAGAACCATCATACAACCAGCAGATCTTCCGTACATCCGTAAAATGTCTGGGTAACAATAATACCGGGCACTTTGCATTCGCCAGAATATCTTTTACAAAAGGTGTCGGCGATTCTTCTGTAAAAGGGTTCATTGTTTCACTCGCATCTATCAGCAGCATATCCGCATACCTGCTTTCTTTCAAAATACTCTGGGTAACCGCATCACTTCCTCTGCGTACATTGTAATGAATACCCGCATGCTGACAGGCATGTTCAAACTGCGCACTCCCATCCACGCTTCTCCTGCCTCCGCCACCGGCATAGGCAAATTCCATCTTCTGTGCAAAAACACCTGTAATGGTCGCATTATGTTGCAACCCCATTCTTATTGCATATTGCAGGGTACTGTCACTAAACTTTGACCCGTCGAAAACAGCCACTATTTTTTTCATAACCGTGAAATTTAAAATAACGCTTTATTTATGCGCAATAAATACAGGATACCTGTACTCTGAAATGTAACTCGTGCAAAAACTTCTCTTAAACAGATTAGACAAACCCGACCTTCCAAAAGCCCCTGTTACCAGCATTGGCCTGGAAATGCCTTCTAAAAACTGACCCATCTCCTGCAGTTCTAACTGCAGAAAAGTAAGATTATTGTAATGCCGGCCTGCCAGCTCCCTGATATAATCTTCATCCGGTATCTCGGGCTGATGCTTATGCGTAGCATATACCAATGTGGTACTGCAATCACAGAGATCACTAAAGAGGTAAGAAAACATTTTGATGGCGAATACCGATGACCGGGTGCCATCATATGCAAGTATGACATTCTCCGGATAGTCGAACTTTTCCGGCGCTACGATAACGGGACATTCTGTATCATGCAACACATCGCGCAGGTATTCGCTGGGTACTTCCAGCCGTAGATTCTCATAAAATTTCTGGCTACCCAGTATCATGAGATCTGCAAACCTACTCTCTTTCTGCAATTTCGAAATGGCATGCGGCGAATGATCTTTGTGTATACGGAATTCAATGTTATTCCTGACACACTCCTCTTCGAACAGCTGAATATTTTCATCTACCTTTTCTTCATCAATTTCAATCTGTAATGGAACATAGAGCCCTCCGCCTCCAAATACATACCCAAGTCCCGAAAAATCAAGTTCAGGCAGGAAGGCGCCAACCAATAGGATCTTTTCACTTTCATTCAATTTTTTAGCCAATCCGATTGCTCCATTAGAATAATGTGTACCATCAAAGGCAACGATTACTTTTCTCATGGCGTTGAATTAAGAAATGAATAATTGGGGAACGCCTTCAATTTCATTAAAAGAGACGGCAATAAATATGACCGTCATCAATCTAATAAATGACTCTGCTTAGTTTATCTACATCCAGAATATAAATGACTCCTTTCTTGATGTCAATCAGCTGCTCATCCCTGAAGTCGGACAATGTACGGGCAAAGGATTCTTTCGCCACGCCGGCCAGAGCCGCCAGGTTACTTCTGCTAATGCGAATGCCTTCGTTGTTATATTTCTTATTGACAGCCAGTAGGGTGTCCGCCGTCTTTTTTCTTAGTGAATCATATGCCACTTTTAGTAATTGTCCTTCTTTATCATCTACATTCTGGGCGAGGATCTTTATAAGCTGATTCTGGGCATAGTTGTTTTCAGTGACCATGCGGTCAAAGTCGGCATTCGGTATCACAGCCAGTTCTACATCGTCTACCGCTTCAGCGCTTTCGTGGTAACTGGTTTTATTAATAATAGCCACATGGCCAAGAAAACCTTCATTATAAAGTGCAGTGATAAGTTCACGGCCATCTTCACATACCTTGAAAGTTTTAACTTTTCCTTTTAAGATATAGAACAGACAGGAAGGATGATTGCCCTCCTGGTAAATGAGTTGTTTGTTTTTATAATAACGGATATTCCGGTTTCGGATCAGGTCCTGCAAAGGATCGTCCAACAGGAGATTCCCTTTTTTTACCGCAGATTTTTTGAGTCTGCATTCTATCGAGTTTAACAGTTCCGATGATTCAAAGGGCTTGGTAATATAATCATCTGCACCAAGGTCCATGCCTCTCCGAACCTCTGCCCGGTCGGACCTCGACGTTAGAAAAATAAATGGAATACTACTGGTTTCCTTATTATTATTCAATACCTGGAGGACGACAAACCCATCTAAAATGGGTAAAGTCAGGTCACAAATAATAAGGTCAGGATGTTTTTCTTCAGCAAGCAATATCCCCTCTTTACCGTCAACTGCCTCTAATACCATATAATTTGCCAGCCCAAGTATTTCAACAATTTCCTCCCGTACAGCAGTGTTATCTTCGATAACAAGAATAGTAGACATACAGCTGTGGATTTTTTTTGAGTTCACTCAAAACTACGCACAATCGCAGACCTATTAGTTGATGGCTGTCAACCAACAAGGAAACAACTATCTATGATAAATATCAGTTAATATAATTAATATGACAGAAAATAGGAATTGGTGAGTTCGGGCTTGTTATAAGTGAGTTCTTCTTTGACAGTGGTATGATAAACGCCCCGGTTAGATGCGTTTAATATAGCGTGTGCTGCAGCAGTGTCCCATTCCATAGTTGGGAAGAGGCGTGGGTACAGATCGGCTTTGTCTTCCACCAGGAGCATGAATTTGAGAGAGCTGCCCATGGAGGTAAGTGTAACGTTGGAGAATTGAGAGATGAATTGTTTTGTTTCGTCTGATAAATGAGAACGGGAAGCGATGATGGTGATAGAAGGTTTAATTAATAGCTCCTGTAAAGTGCGTCTGGATTTTAAAGGAGGAATTGCGTGATCATTTTTATATACCCCCGTCTCCTCACTCCCATAATAAAGATCTCCCAATACAGGGGCATACACCACGCCGCCCACAGGTTTATTATGATGCATCAATGCTATATTGACGGTGAATTCTCCATTTTTATTGATAAACTCCTTAGTACCATCCAGCGGATCTACCAACCAGTAATATTCCCATGCAGATCTTATTTGAAAATCCTGGTGTTTGCCTTCTTCTGATAAAATAGGGAGATCCGTCTGTGCTAATATTTGGGAGATAATAGTGTGAGCAGCTTTGTCAGCAGCCGTAACGGGAGATTCGTCTGCTTTTTTTTCAGTATCGAAATTATCCGAATGGTATACATCTAAAATAGCCTTTCCTGCCTCAATAGCAGCCTTATTTGCGATTTCTAATAATTGCCTCATCATGTGGCAAAGATAGAAAAGAGTGGGTAGAGAAATCCACCCACCGTAACCTTTGGAACAAAATGCTGTATGAACTTCAAATCGAAGCATTTTAGCACCTAAAAGTAACCAGCATTTGGCTCCTGAAACGATAATGACCATCACATCTTCACGGGTAATCTGTCAATCATTATTGCTATCGAAATCATTTTTATTCCAGCACGTCCAGGCACTGCATGGTTTTGTATCCGGCAGCAACCTTTCTACCTTTCACCGTTTTAGTTAATAAGAAATTGACCGTGTTTCCAATTATTGTCAGACATGCAATAAAGGAGATTGCTTTGATGTACTTTTTCATGATGTACGGGTTTACAATATGAAGTTACCAAGGGTATAGATGGCGGGAAATGATGGCCGGCAAGCAAAAGATTGATTAGGATCAGTCATGTATTTGGTTGATTTACAAGAAAATAAAAATATTTGCAACATTGTTTAACAATCGTTACTATATTTGCAACACCGATGCAATAGATATACCGTTTATTTAAATCCAGGCCTGCATCAATTGATGTTGCAGGCCGCAGGCGTACAAAATGTCTGAAAAAATGTGAATGCTTATGAATAAAGGATGGGATGCTATCGGAATTGGAGCATCATTAGCCTGTGCCATACATTGTGTGCTATTACCCTTGCTATTTACAACACTGACTTTGTGTGGCGTTGAGTTTATTGAGAATAAACTGCTGGAAGTACTGACGATTGTCTTATCCATGTGTGCAGGAAGCTGGGCTTTGATCAGGGGGTATCGCAAACACCACCACCGGTTGTCGTTGGTATTGTACTTCATTATTGGCTTACTATTGATGATAGCAGGGAATTTTATGCATGGCCAGTTTGCCGAGATTCTGTGCAAATTAGCCGGTGCTGTATTAATCATTACCGCCCATGTCAGGAATATTTATTTCTGCAAGCATTAATAAATGGTTGCTGGTAGGGGTCGATTAAGTTATCGCAGGGGCCTGCGGCCTGCTTGACTAAATTCAAAATGATACATTACTTTGTAATTTGTAATTTGCAATTCTGATATTCAACCCCTACCTTTGCACCCTATTATTACTAATAAGTCCAACATGAAATCTGCATTCAGAACAGCCGTCTTAAGACACCAGATGTAACTACCCGGTTACATTGTTCTGATCTATTCAATATCTACACACTCTTTTATTTTCTTATCTAATTCCGCAAGGGATACCTATTGCCATTTTTCATGAAACTGAAAGAAATCTCAGCATTCTTATGCATTTACATTATCTGGGGTACCACCTTCTTAGGCATTTCCTATGCCCTCAAAGGCTTTCCACCATTTATTCTATTAGGACTCCGATTCACTACCGCAGGCGTCCTGCTTTTATCCTGGCTTATATATAAGGGAGAAAAGCCAACAGGATTTGAAACATGGAAACAAAACAGCATTTCCGGCATCTTAATCCTGACCATGGGTATCGGTAGCCTGACCTATGCGGAGCAATACATTACATCCACAGAAGCAGCGATTGTGGCCGCACTGGAACCCTTCTGGTTCATGCTCATCGACAAAAAAAGCTGGAAATTCTACTTTGCGAATAAGATATCCGTACTTGGAATTATCATCGGTTTTGTAGGACTATTGATCTTTTTCAGAGACAGTCTGGCGGTGCAGGCAGGTATGGATCACGGCAGAACAGTAGGTTTCATGGTCATGATCTTTGGAACGATCGTATGGGTATTGGGTGCATTTCATTCCAAAAAACCGACAAAAGCCTCACTATTGATGAACGTTTCACAACAATTGTTTATCGGCGGAGTGATTAGCTTAATCATCGCCACCGTACAGGGAGAATGGCACGTTATTCAATGGGGAGCAATTCCATTGGCATCCTGGAGTGCGCTGGTATACCTCATCTTCTTTGGTTCGATATTGGCCCATTTGTCTTTTATCTGGTTGTTATCCATCAAGCCTCCGGCTATGGTAAGTACACACACGTTCATTAACCCTATCGTAGCGGTACTGGCGGGCACCCTGATTGCAGGCGAAGCCCTCTCTTTCGGTCAGGCTATTGGCATAACAGTTATTGTAATAGGAGTGGCGATGAATAACCTGACACAATTTAAATTGAGCCCGGCAGCAAGCTAAAATTTAACCAACATGCCTTACGTCTGCACCCTAAGCAGAAGCCGGCAATTGATGCTATACCGGACCTCATGCTATTGGTCACAGTAATCGGTAATGGGTGCACAAATGAAGCAACCAATACCGATTATTGTCATCATTATCGGTTACTGTAATTGGAGGCTTTATTACGGGTTTGCCGTTATTACTACTGGCATTAGCGGACCGGCCGGGATGATGGATATTGAAACAAATAAAGTAATCCCTTGTAGGAAACGCTATTGGTAATAAGCTATAAAGAGAGGATCCAGCCCTCTAATCCGCTGTAAGTTGATAAACTTTAACATTTCTATATTAACCTGCTTCAATCCATTTCCGGATACCAGCAGCGCCAGACTCACCCCAAAAACAGCTACCATGCTTACTATCACACCGATTTCATGTATTTCACAGGCAGCAAGCTACCTGGTGATTTTGCAGAAATGTTGGAAGCCCAATCCAGAATTTCTACCAAATTGGGGTTCAATTTTGTACTTCAACTAAGTAGCATATGAAAAAGTGGCTCCTATTTTATTTTTGTACCTGCTATATCTCATTATTACATGCCCAGACAAGGGATAGCATCATTGTTCGTCCTTATCCGGCATTTACAGTCCGGCAGCTCAGTCTGCCTTTAACATTGGCTGTTTTAGGACTCGCCTCTAACGGCAATGGCAACGAGGCATTCAAAAAGGAAGTAGTAGAGGAAAGGAATGAAATGATGCCAAAGTTCCATACCAGTATAGACAATTACCTTCAGTTTGCACCACTGGTCATCGCTTATGGGCTGGATGCTGCGGGAGTAAAATCAAAAACAGACCTGCTGAACCGATCTGCCATCCTCATGAAAGGCGAACTGCTCATGCTGGGATCTGTCTATGTACTGAAAAAATACACACATCAGCTTCGCCCGGATGGCTCTACATATAACTCCTTCCCTTCCGGACATACCGCACAGGCATTTGCCGCTGCCACCCTGCTCTGTGAAGAATACAAAGACCGGTTTCACTGGATGCCCTATGCTGCCTATGGATTAGCCAGTGGCGTAGGCATGCTTAGAATGGCGAATAACCGCCATTACATTTCTGATGTATTGCTGGGTGCCGGTATTGGAATTCTTTCTATGAAAGTGGCATATTGGACCCATCAATATAAATGGGGTAAGCGCACTCAGGCTATTAATCTTGAAAATCCATAATAATGCCATACGCATCATTGCTGGTGAAAATAGAGGCCCACGTACGCAATCTATTTGCCATCCATATGCATCCTTACCTGGTTTACCACAATCTCTCCCATACGGAGAATGTGGTGAGGTATACAGCTAGATTGTCGGAATATTACGACCTGAAACCACACAGTCATTTCATTATTATGGCAGCCGCATGGTTTCATGACACAGGGCATCTATTCGGAGAGATCGAAGGTCATGAAGCCCGTAGTGCGACCCTCATGGAAAAATATCTGGGCGATACAATCTCTAAAATTTATTTAAACCATATCCGTCAATGCATCATGGCTACCAAAATGCCGGTGCACCCTGACAATTTACTGGAAATGATTATCTGTGATGCAGACACCTGGCACCTTGGCACAACAGATTTTTTCGGGGAGGACCATAAAGTATGGCAGGAGGTCGAAGCAAGAAAAGGGAAAACATTTGATAATAAACCAGCTTTAAGTCTCAGGTTTATGGAGCAGCATATATTTTTCACTTCTTATTGTATCCAACATTTGTCTGAAGGGAAAAGAGAAAATGTAAAGCGGCTAAATGAATTAATAGGTGGATGATTCTTGTGTAGTACCGTGACATTCTATCTGCGGAGGTGGTGACAGACGAAACTGTGCTGTGGTCAGATGCGGAACAAAATGGCCGAATATAGCAGAAAACTTCACTTTATGTTGGATACAGTATCTGCCAAACACGATGTGAACACTTACCTGAATCTGCTCAGGAACCACACCCTTCTCATACCCCTGCTTATTTTACCTGGTAAGCAATAATGCGGTTCCTGTTAAATACCGGAACATAAAGTGTTTTTGTTTTGCTGTCATAGCTAATATCATTAGCCATCAAACGATCTGCCCGGGTATCCAACAGCACTTCCTTGCTACCATCGGCCTTCACATAGTATAAGATCCCCGTGTAGTTGCTGACAATAAATTCATTCGGACTAACCATAACAATACCATCAAGACCGTTTTCAAAACCATCAGCAACTTTTGTCACCTTCTTATTAGCATTCACCTTATACAATGTATTTGTAGTTATCACATACAGATCATCATTAACAGTCAGCAAACCGTTAGCGCCAGACATATTTTCCAGGTACAAAATAGCTTTTTCATTCTCAACACGATACACCTTGCCCGTCCTGGTATCACTCACATACACCACTCCCCTGCTATCTACAGCTACATCATTGAGCCTTCCTATACTATCGATAAGGATCTGTTTAATCACAGCTGCCTTTTCAACATCAACAACCGCAATCCCTGAAGGGGCAGTAGTATAGAATAGTCCTTTGAACAACGCAGACCCCATGTTCGAATTAAGTCCTGTTAACCACTCTTTAGTAATGATCCTTCCATCAGTGCCCATGTAATCCGGCCTTTGATGGTTCCGCTTTTGAGGATCCTCCACCTGCAGAAAGCGCCAGTTCTCTTGCGTTGCTCCCCGAAGCCAGCAGTGAGCCACCAGCTATCGTTAAACCAGTTTTTAAAAGGCTGCGACGATTCATTATAATTGTAATTTTAATGTTGCTGATTAATTGCATCAGGCATTTTAACAGGCCTGAGCAGTTGAGAAAAAGTAAGAGAACCCATCTTCCATTTACCATCTTCTTTAAGGTACACTTCAGTCACCATAAAGGAGTGAACCACTTCGTTACCACCCACTACAGCAATAAGATCAATATCGTTTAACAAAATAGCATTGTTGCCGAAAATATTAACTGCCGCTCCATACACCGCAGCCTTCTTATACCATATCATGCCGCCCTTAATAGTATTTAGCTCCTGCGTTTTGCCCCAGCTTCCACCCATGTGCACAAAAACACACTTGTCCGTAAACAGGTTGTTAAGTGCATCCACATTCTTATCTGCCATCCATGTCCATTTGGCTTTTGACAGATCAAGGATCTCCTGTTCCTGTTTGCCGGGTGTTGCTGAATCGCCAGGCAGATTGGCCTGAGCGCGGCACAGTTGGAAACCCGAAACAAGTAAAACGAAAAGGATCAATCGTTTTTTCATAGTCTTATCAATTAAAGGTTTATTGGTTATAACAAAGCAGAATTAAAATATCATCTCCCGACATGGCAGGCATAATTAACAAACTAATCTATGAGGTTCTTTAATATCATCCATTCATCAATGTGATCGTCAGCATATAAGCCTAATAGCATGTTGTATACCGATCATAAATGCCCTGTTCAGGCCCTCATAGTTCTGATCATTAATCATTGAGCTTTCTGTTCCCCAGCCACTTCACCATTGCCGGATCGCGATGATCAAAAAATGCAGAGGTAGTAGTATCCAACGTCTTGATAGCATCTAAATCAGCCGTACTCAGTTCAAAATCGAAAATGCTAAAATTCTCTTCCATGCGTTCTTTACGTACAGACTTTGGTATAGCCACTACCCCCCGCTGCGTTAGCCAGCGCAGTATCACCTGTGCTACGGATTTATTATATTTTGCACCAATGGAAGCCAGAAGTTCATTTTTGAAGATATTATTCTTGCCTTCTGCAAACGGCCCCCAGGATTCGATTTTTACATTTTGTTCTGCCATGAATCCCTGCGCTTCATTTTGCTGATGGAAAGGATGCGTTTCTACCTGATTAACCGCTGGTACTATATCGTTATGAATAATCAGGTCAATTAACCGGTCAGTATAAAAATTGCTAACACCGATTGCTCTTACCCGGCCTTCCCTATAGAGGTCCTGCATAGCACGCCATTCACCATACACATCTCCGTAAGGCTGGTGGATCAGGTACAAATCCAGGTAATCAAGTTGCAGGCGTTTAAGCGATTCTTCAAATGCCTTTTTAGTATCTTCATATCCATTTGACTGGATCCAAAGTTTGGTCGTAATAAAAAGCTGATCGCGGGCTACACCACACTTTTTAATCGCGCGGCCTACTGCTTCTTCATTGCCATAAGAGGCCGCTGTATCAATTAACCGGTAGCCGGTGGCGATGGCATCCATTACACTCCTTTCACACTCTGCCATATCAGTTACCTGAAATACGCCAAAGCCCAGCACGGGCATTTCTACACCATTATTTAGAATCATCTTCTGCATATACTATTTTTATTTTGTGTTGAACTTATAAGCTATTCCGGGATTTTCTGCCTCTTTGATCAATCTGAACCTATCTTATAAACTCAGCTGTAAAGTCCGCTACCTCCACCTAACTACATCGCCAAACAAATGTCACGCTTATTGGGGTCTGGATACTTACCTGAATTACTGCACTTTTTACCTTGATTACAGATCAGGCACCCGACAACAACAAATGGTTAAAATATGCCGTAATTTTAGAGAAGAACAACAGTGGTATTATGGACAATATGTTGCGATTTAATACAATTGGCGAATACAATGCCTTTAACAACAATGAAACCCTGCATCCGCTCGTAAGTGTGGTGGACCTTTCCAAAGCCAGTCCACGGCAGGGAAGGTGTATGTACTTTGGATTCTATACCGTCTTTCTCAAGGATTTGAAATGCGGGGACATGGTGTATGGACGTCATACCTACGATTATCAGGAGGGAACGTTGGTATTCCTGGCGCCGGGACAAGTAGCTGGCATCAATAGCAATGGGGAAACCTACCAACCCAAAGGCAATGCATTGGTATTTCATTCCGACTTCTTACTGGGCACAATCCTTGGTAAACATATCAATGATTACGGCTTCTTTGGCTACCAGACCAGAGAGGCACTACACCTGTCTGAAAAAGAACGACAGATCGTGCTGGACTGTTTTGCCAAAATTGAATACGAACTACAACGCCCAATTGATAACCACAGTAAAAAACTCATAGCCTCTAATATTGAATTATTCCTTGAATATTGCACCCGTTTTTATGAACGGCAGTTCATTACCCGCGAACACGTACACAGGGGAATACTATCCCAATTTGAACAAATACTGAACGACTATTTTATTTCAGATAAAACATTTACCATCGGACTACCATCGGTAGCCTACTTCGCCGGTGAGTTAAACCTCTCTCCAAACTACTTTGGTGACCTGGTGAAAAAGGAAACCGGCAGATCAGCACAGGACTATATTCAGTCAAAAATCATAGCGGTGGCCAAAGAAAAGATCTTTGACCCAAGCAAATCGCTTAGTCAGGTGGCAGCTGAATTGGGTTTTAAGTACCAGGCACACTTCACACGTTTATTTAAACAAAAGATTGGCTGTACTCCACAGGAGTTCCGGGCTGCCAATTAACAATGCAGTTCACTACCATTGGCCTAATATTAAAAGTTAACAAGCCAGGCCGCGCCCGGGTGTTCAGCTATAAATACAACAAACGTCCCACATTTATTGATCTTCGCTGCTGCAAAGGATCTTATCAGGGAGGGAAAATATGATATTATCACTTATCGTGAAATTGACGGGAAGACCCGAAGGGCATTTTTTCCCTCCGGAAAATTCTCTTTATCATCCCGAAAGCCTGTCAGAAATGAAAATGGCAGGTTTGTATGCAAAGATAAAAAGTAAATAAAATCGGAATATCAAAGGCTGTTTCAATGGTGAGATTGAAACAGCCTTATAAAAAACGAGCGAAATGGGAACTTGTTACATCATAACATTTGTTCCGGAATAAGAGCCAGATTAATCTGCTCAATTCCTTTCAAAATAGCATCCGGCATGTATGAAATGCTCGTGATACCATTCCTTACCAGGAACAGGGCTATTTCGGGGAAGTCGCTGGCAGCCTGACCACAAAAACCAACAGGTACTATTTTTTCGTGCGCTTTCCGTATAGTTTCTCCAATCATTTTCAATACAGCGGGGTCCTTTTCATTGAACAGGTCTGCTATCAGAGTGGCATCCCTGTCTATTCCCAATACAAGTTGCGTAAGGTCGTTGGACCCTATGGAGAAACCATCGAATATAGCGGCCAGTTTTTCAGCCATAATTACATTGGAAGGTATTTCTATCATCACATATACTTCTAGCCCGTTTTGCCCTCTCTTAAGGCCTAATTCACCCATATAATCCAGCACCTTCTCTCCTTCTTCCACCGTACGGCAGAATGGGATCATCACCTTTACATTTGTTAAGCCCATCTCGTCTCTTACTTTTCTGATGGCAGCACACTCAAGTTTGAAGCCATCTTTATATAGATCATGACAATACCTGGATGCGCCCCTGAATCCGAGCATAGGATTAGGTTCTACCGGCTCAAACTGTTTCCCGCCCAACAGTGCAGCATATTCATTTGTTTTAAAATCACTCATACGCACGATGACCTGCTTGGGGTAAAAGGCCGCTGCAATCGTGGCAATTCCCTGTGACAGGCGATCTATAAAATAGGAAGTTTTATCCGGATAGGCGGCAGTGAGTAGTTCGATCTTTTCGCGGGCTGCCTGGTCTTTCAATTCATTAAACTTAACCAGTGCCATAGGATGTACTCCTATAAAGGATGCGATAATAAATTCCATCCGCAGCAATCCTACACCGGCATTTGGATAAAAGGATAACCTGAACGCCTGTGCCGGATCGCTGATAATAAGCATAGGCAATACACCTTCCGGAATGGATATGCTCTCAAGGTCCTTTTTTTCTTCATGGAATGGCAGGATACCTTCATAAACAAATCCTGTATCTCCTTCGCAACAGGACACAGTAATGTCTTGCCCCTCCCGGATGGTAGTAGTAGCATCTTTGCATCCTACGATGGCAGCAATACCGGTTTCGCGGGCTACAATGGCAGCGTGACTGGTGCGCCCGCCGGTGTTGGTGATCAGGGCGCCTGCTTTCTTAAAAACAGGATCCCAGTCAGGACTGGTGGTATTGGTTACTACGATATCGCCTGTTTTTATCTGCCACGCGTCAGCAGGGGAAGATAATATACGCGCTTTACCAGCGACAACTTTATTGCCAATGGCGAATCCCCGGGCCATGACGTTTCCTTTCTTTTCGAGGTGCCAGGCAGACAAATACCTTTTCTTTTTTCGTGAGTGGACAGTTTCCGGACGTGCCTGTACAATATATAGCTGTTCGTCGATACCATCTTTTGCCCACTCTATATCCATTGGCCGGCCGTAATGTTGTTCTATTTTGATAGCCCAGTCGGCCAGTTGTGCTATTTCCTTGTCAGAGAGCACCATTTCCTGCTGCCGGGCTGTAGACACTGGCACATTTTCCAGTGATCCGCCATTTTCTGCAAAGCAAAGCATCTTATCTTTGCTACCGATACTCTTCCGGATGATAGCATGCGTGGGTTTGAATACAACGTATTCATCGGGCACCACAGCACCCTGTACAATGTTTTCACCCAACCCCCATATACCATTTATTAATACGAGATCTCTGAAACCAGAATCCGGATCCAGCGTAAAGCAAACACCGGATGCAGCCAGATCTGACCTGACCATAAGCTGTATGCCCACAGACAATGCCACCTTTTCATGTTTAAAACCATTATCTTCCCGATATTTGATAGCTCTGTCAGTATACAGGGAAGCATAACACTTTATAATTGCACTGATAAGAGCATCTTCTCCCCTGATATTTAAGAATGAGTCATGCTGCCCTGCAAAACTGGCATTGGGAAGATCTTCAGCGGTAGCACTGCTTCTTACTGCCACCGCTTTATTATCATTACCACATAGAAGACGGTATGCACCCAAAATTTCAAGAATTACTTCTTCCGGGAGGTTAGCTTTCAGGATCATTTTTCTTGCCGCCTCACCTTTTTCTGCCAGGTTGGTCCAATTCTCTCTGTCCAGCTCCATCATCAGTTGCTGCAGGGGTTCCCACAAATTATTATAATCGAGAAAGGACCAGAATGCAAAAGCATTGGTAGCAAAACCATCCGGTACGTTGATACCTTCCTGGTGAAATGAATTGTATAATTCTCCCAGTGAGGCATTTTTACCTCCCACATCCGGTACGTTTTTTAATCCGATACCTGAAAAATGCATGATAAAGCTTTCCATCTCTTTGCTATTTATCGTGAGCGATAAAAAGAGGCCACTGATGTTCCCTTACCAGTACATCTGCCATACTTGGTTTAAAAAGCATGGAGAATACATTGCGCTGATAAGCGCCTAAGATCAACAAAGATTCCTTATCCTGTTTTCGGAGGAACAGGGGTATTTCTACATCCGGCTGCCCTATAAGAGAAATGAAACCGGCATGTGGAGTATGTAGGGACACCAGTTCTTTAAACAGCACACTGTTTACCGTTTCATCCTCCCTACCGGGAAAATGTGCGGTGATTATCTCCATAGGCAATACATTCAGTACAGGCAGGAGATAATTAAACATTTTGAACGCATATATGGAAACAGGTGAACCATCATGCAACCAGAATACTCTCCTGATATCTGTAAAATGCCTGGGCAATAATAAAACCGGGCACCTGGTACCTTCCAGAATTTCCCGTACAAAGTGAGTAGGCGATTCTTCTGTATACCTGTTCATAGATTCGCTGGCATCAAGGAGCAACAGATCTGCATAACGGCTTTCCTTTAGCAGATCGCGGACAGCCAGTTGTTTGTCCCGGTGAACCATGTATGCTATACTTGCGTCTTTACAGGCATTTTCAAACCGGTCTACAGCGGCATCCCGCTCATGCCGGTCTTCTTCTACAAGATGTTTAACATTATCCACGGCATATTCTTTTTCACTGTACAACTGGTAGATTCCACGGCTTGAATACGTCATATCTTCCAGGAAAACACCTGTAATCATGGCATTGTGTTGAATGCCCATTTTCACAGCATATTGCAGGGTGCTGTCTGAGAACTTTAAGCCATCAAAAACAGCCAGAATCTTTTTCATAACCAACGATTCAATTGTGAGCAATAAACACCGCCTGGCTAATCACTTTAATAACCGGGTTAGCATGACTGGGACTAAGGAAATTTGAAATCATACTCCGCCCATAAGCGCCCATTACTACGATAGATTTATCCCTGTCAAACAATAATTCCACGAGCCCCATTTTTACATTTCCTTCAGAAGAGAGAAAGTCCAGGTAATTGTAATGAGCATGCATCCATTCCCTGAATTTGTAGCGTTCTTCAGGACTTACTTCTTCGGGGTTCACGCTGACCACGACTGTCTTGAGTTCATTGAGTTGTGGAAAGAGGTAGGTAAATTGTTTAATAGCGTGAATAGAAGATGGTTTGCCATCGTAGGTGAATACGATTTCCCCGATGCCGTTAAAACTTGCCGGCATGAGCATAACAGGGCATTCAGCATTGCTCATGACATCCTTCACAAAATCGGTGGGTGTGCCTTCGTTATTTGGGCTGAATGTAGTACTTACATTCAGAAGCAAAAGATCGGCATACCGGCTTTCCAGGATCAGTTCGGATAACGGGTTACCACGGTCCCGGTGCACAACACAATCAATGCCTTTGCTTTCGCAGGCGGTTTTGAAACGTTGAATATTTGTATCACAGGTATGTTGTTTGAGGGACAAAGGTTCTTCAGTTACATTCAGACCAGCATTAACGGCGGCAGTTCTGATCATACTGTCCGTACGCATTTCTGATTCATCGTTTTCAAGAAAAACAGCGAGGAGCTTCGATTGGGCCAACTCACAGATATAACCTGCAAAATCCAGGTTATCAAGATGCAGGTCGAGTGCATCTGTTACATACAATATCTTTTTCATAACAATGAGGTTTTCAGATAAAGGTGTCAGCCCATTAAAGGGCTGACACCATGAATTCATTACTGAATCACTACGTGTTTTGTACCATTTGCCTTCCTGGCTTCTTCAGTCTTTGGCAGGTATAATTTCAGTATACCATCTTTATATTTTGCTTCCACTTTATCTTTAACTACACTGACAGGCAGTCTGAAGCTCCGGGAGAAGCTACTGTAGTTGTATTCCTGCCTGGTAGGGGTTTCTTCAGTTTCTTCTGTTTCAGCACTGATCGTCAGCACATCATTATCAATATCGATCCTAAAGTCATCCTTATCCATACCTGGGGCAGCCACAGTCAGCTTAAACTGATCTTTTTCTTCTGTAATATTTACAGCAGGAACGGTAGCAGTATATGTTTTGCCGCCATTAAAATCAAATAAATCTTTCCAGGGTTTAAAATAATCATCGAATGCAGATGGCAGAATGGAAGTTGCCTTAGTTAATTCTTTAGACATAGTTACCTCCTTGTTTTAAAAATTGTGAAGAATATTGGGATTATATTTTCGAAAATTTCAGGGTCGTTTACAATATGAATTTACATCTTATTTAATACTGAAAACAATGATCTGGAGTATCCGAAACATTGATTCTCATCACCATGCAGCCATTGTTACCGTGGCATTGTTCAATACCTGCTGAAATAATTTCTCTACATCTTCCGGCTGGCACAAGGCGGTTCCGGGATGCAGGGTGGCGGCGGCTCCACAGGCAATGCCATAACGTATTGCACCTAAAAATCCCGCACCTTTTGAAAGCTTATATACAATACCGGCAAGCATCGCATCACCAGCCCCCACGGTACTGACAGATTTCACGAGTGGAGCAGGGATCATGACCTGCTCATCTTTTGTAACCAGTATAGCACCGGCAGCACCCAGCGATACGACTACAGCCGCGCTCTGTCCTCTGTTTATGATTTGCCTGGATTCCTGGTATACATCCTGCTCAGATAAGTGTGAATTGCCAATTAATAATTCTAATTCTGTGAGATTGGGTTTGATAAGATACACTCCTTCTTTTAGCGCACAGGCGAGGGCTTCACCAGATATATCTACCACAAGCCTGGCTCTTCTTTTTTTTACGATAGCAGCGATCTCTCCCATTACTTCGGGAGGCATACCAGGTGGTAAACTACCACTTACCACAATAAAATCATCTGCTGCACATTTACCTATTATTTCAAGACAGGGCTGCCATTCTTTTTCACTGACAGTGGGCCCTGGCATGCCAAAACGATATTGCTGATTAGTAGACACATCCATTACCACCAGGTTCTCCCTCGTTTTGCCACTGATGGTAACATTGATAGCATCCAGGTGTTCCTTTTCAATCAAAGAAGAAAAAAAACGGCCGGTATACCCACCGGAAAGATAAACGGCGGTAGCATGACCACCCAGGTTCCTGATAGCCCTGGCAACATTTATACCTCCGCCACCCGGCTCAAATACAGGAGGTGAACAGGCCAGTTTCTTTTCAGGCACCAGGTGGTTGATAGTAGTACTTTTGTCAATTGCCGGATTAAAAGTGAAGGTGATGATACGGTTCATAACACTGGGTTTAAAGTTTTATTTTATTATATACGTCGTCATAAAAACAGATTTTCCCTTTTCCATCTGGCCAGGCTACTTCATATAGAATAAATAGTGGAATTTTATGTTTCAGGGGAAAGATCAGCTGTCCGCTATCTGACGCTAAATCACATACCTTAGTCGCAGCATTGGCCAGAAATGGGTGCAATGCAGGTTCCAGCATTTCTGCCAGCGAATCGACATCTTCTACCCGTATACACCCATGACTGAAATACCGGCTGTTGAACATGAAGTAGCTTTTATTGGGCGTATCATGCAGATACGTGCTGTAAGGGCTGAAAAAATTGAGTTTGATGATACCCAGAGAATTATCACATCCAAATAGCTGCCTTAGTGTATATGGAAAATTCCTGCTGTTCAGCTGCTGCCATTTGATAGTGGACGGATCTAATACCTTACCGGCTTTGTCCAGCACCTGATAATTACCGTAGTCCAGATAGTCCAGCGGAGCAGATTGAATGGCAGGTAATAATTCGTTTACAGCGATGCTACGCGGTACATTCCAATATGGGAATAATATTACCTCATGTACGCTGCTGGCTAGTGGTATACTGGGCGTAGCAGCTTTGCCCACAATACAGCGGGTGTAGAACAAAACTGAATCTTTACATATATAAAAAAGATTCGCCGCCGGAATATTAACGATGATCACAGGTTGTTCCTGTTGAATACAATCCAGCCAGCGCCAGGTATTTAAAGCATGTTTTAGTTCATATAGTCTTTTTTCTACGGATATATTTAGTTCTTCCAGGATGCCCGGGCGAAGTGTGCCATCTTCCAGCATTTCAAACATACCTTGTGCTAACCTCAGTTTATTCCTGAGTGTATCTTCGTGAATGGTATAATCAGGGGTATCTGTAATACCCAGTTGAAATAACTTTTCGATAAGGGGATGATTAGTGGTATCCAGCTTATCACTGGTGACTGGAGAGAATATAAATTTCTTACGGTTTTCCAGCACAGCTATCTTTTCTTTCAACTCCATGTACATTACATTGTGCGGTTCCAACCTGGCAGGCAAGGTGGCAAACTGATCTTCTGCCATAGCAGTCAATATGCTGTCGCGGATATTCAAACAAGCGGGGTAATAGTTAATTCCATTATAAGGCACACGCACTTCCTGATTACCATAAACGATATCAGAAAAATAACTGATTGCAGCATTTGTCAGTTCTTTATCAATACTGGCAGTATCGACAATTTTTATCCCGGATGTAAGCTGCTGCACCGTTTTATAAGCATAGTCTTTTTCATTAAGGCCTGACAGAGAGGCCTGTGAGAAGAAGCTGACAAGTATGCGCAGGTTCACAGTATCCGATAACCATCCGATATGTTGGCCAGTGGCTGTCGATATCGCCAGTGATAAAAATATTATTGTCAAAAACCAATATTTCATATCTAAAATATTATGTGCGATATAATCCTGCCAGGAATACTCCGATCAATAGTATCTTTTCATTTATCCTTTTTGCCAATTCATATGCTCTATTAGAATAATGTGCGCCATACTTTTCTCATGGCTTTTGAAATATCAGAGGAATAATTGGGGAACAACATAAAATTCGCAATAACCAGCGCCAACAAAAATGATACTGATCATACAGAAGTCTGACTTTGATGCAAGAGAAGGTTGCAATATCAATGAAAAACATGACAAAAATCATTGATTTTAATAGAGATAGAAAACTACCTTTCAGTTCGAAAACAAAATGAATTCCACGGTTACGATTGCAGAATCTATATAATTTGTTACAATCCTTTAGTGCAAGCAACGATGTGCTTTTTTCATAACCGATAAAATGAACAGCGAAAGAAAGGTAGTAACCGTAATTGCTATCTTTCTTTACAACAACTATCTAATCCCAATTATTTACCTCAAAAACCTTAATCATGAAAACAGACTACGAATTACAACAGGATGTGCAGGATGAACTGATGTGGGATCCTTTACTCAACGTACCGGAAATAGGGGTTATAGTAAAGGATGGTGTGGTGACGCTGACTGGGATCGTTGATAGTTTCAGCAAAAAAATAGCCGCAGAAAGTGCCGCCAAAAGAGTAAAAGAAGTTATAGCTGTAGCTGTAAATATTGACATTAAATTGCCGGGAAAACATCTCAGAACAGACGCCGAAATAGCAAAAGCTGCGTTCGATGCGCTGAAATGGTCCAATATTATTCCTGACGAAAAATTGATGATACAGGTAGAAAACGGATATATATCTGTGGAAGGTGAAGTGGAATGGCAATATCAGAAAGATTCTGTAACGAGTGCGATAAAAGATCTTCAGGGAATAAAAGGGATTACAAACCTTATTCACGTAAAACCACGACCTGGCAGCAAAATTATTAATAACAATATACGGAAAGCCTTGCAGCGGATCGCCAACCTTGAAGCAGACAAAATAAATGTAATGACTACAGGCAGCGATATCAAACTGACAGGTAATGTACATTCATGGCTTGAACGGGCGGAGGTAGAAAGAGCAGTATGGTCAACACCTGGTGTTACAACTGTTCATGATGAACTGACCATCTCATAAATCCTTGTACCGGTGACAAGAAAACCCTGATCAAGAGCCCAATACATCTACAGGCCAGTCCGACACCGTTTCACGGACTGGCCCTTTTTTTCCGATAATAGGCTTTAATGATCCGGGTGAATGCACGAATTCGATTCCTTTATAATCAGGATAAAAAGTTTCGTATGAAAAATTCACTTAAAATATTTTTCATCAGAGGAATTCCGATTGAATTACATTGGACATTTCTGTTATTGATATCCTGGGTATTGCTCATGCAACTAATAGCCAGAGAACACGCCAGCATCGTATTACTGACTATCAGTGAAATGTTAGCAGTATTTGTATGTGTATTGTTGCATGAACTGGGACATACCTTTGCTGCTCTTCACTACAACATCCCTATCAAAAAGATCCAGTTGCTCCCCTTTGGTGGAATCACATTCTTTTCCGGCCAGCCAGGAAATCCGCGCCAGGAAATAATAGTCAGCATGGCAGGGCCTTTGGTCAATATCACAATTGCAACCTTATTGATACCATTTCTTCCGGCGGGCACGCCTTTCTGGAAATTGGGTACGATTATAACAAGCATTCATAGCGCCAACTTTTCCCATTTTCTGTATAACATCAATATTACACTGGCAATTATCAACCTGCTGCCCGCATTACCTCTTGACGGGGGAAAAATGTTAAAAGGATTACTGGGACTTCGCTTTACGCCATACACTGCTTTGAAAACTTCGCTTTTTATAAGCAGGGCTATCAGTTTGCTACTGACAATAGCCGGATTGCTGACAGGTAATCTGCTATTCATTCTATATGGCTGCTTCCTGCTTTTAATGTCAGGCATGGAAAAGGATAACTACCTGATCTCATTTCTGATGAAGGATGAAAATGTAGGTGATGTGATATCCCGGGATTTTAAAACATTAAATGTACGGGCAACCCCGGAAGAGATCCTTCATACCCTTGGCATGGGCAATGACCGGTATTATGTATTGACCGACAATGGAAACATCATTGGCATATTGGACAAAGAAACAATTTTATACAGACTACTGACCAACAGGAACGAAATAACCCTGCAGGATCTGGTCATCCCTGATCTGTCTGCTGTGAGGGCGGATAGTAAGTTAATTGAAATATGGAATCGGTTGCCAGACAAAGCAGATCTGATATTGCCGGTTACTACTTCAACCAATAAATTGATCGGGGTGGTCAGCAGGGATAACATCCTCAGTTCGGTACTTAAACATGCAACGGAAAAGCATAAAAAACCATATGCGCTTGCCTGGACATTTCCATTGCTGCTTTCACTATTTTCAGTACAGCAAAAAGGTCATTCCGATACCACTGGTTACCATCAGCATGCCATGAGATTATTGCATGACACGCCTACCCTGGCATGGAAGTATAATCCTACCGCTCCCCTGCCGGGTGCAATACTTCCATACAAAAGGATTGTTGCATTCTATGGCAACCTGTACTCTCCGAAGATGGGAATATTGGGAGAATTACCGCCGGATAAAATGAAAGCCCAGTTACTCGCTGAGGCTGGAAAATGGGAGCTTGCGGACCCACTGTTTCGGGTACAGCCAGCACTGCATTACATTGCGATTACAGCACAAAGAAACCCGGGGAGAGATAAAAAGTACCGGCTCCGGATGCCTGGGCAGCAAATAGACAGTATTATTAAAATGGCGAGAGAGATAAATGCCATCATCATACTGGATGTTCAGGTGGGCCATAGCACCCTACAAGAAGAGCTGACTACACTGGAAAAATACCTGCAGCTTCCGGATGTTCACCTGGGAATAGATCCTGAATATTCCATGAAGAACAATGCCGTACCCAGTTCAGAAATTGGCACTTTCGACGCAGCAGATATAAATTTTGCCTGCGATTACCTGAAAACACTCGTACTGAAATACCATCTCCCACCTAAAATATTGGTAGTACACCGGTTCACACAAGGTATGATTACCAATTACAGAGAAATACATCCCTGTGAGCAGGTACAAATAGTCATCAATATGGATGGATTTGGTTTTCCTGCTAAAAAGAGGGATTCCTATAAATATTTTATTGCGAAAGAACCAGTTCAGTATACTGGTTTTAAGCTGTTTTACAAAAATGATATTACACCCATCCGGCAGACCATCATGCAGCCGGAGGAAATTCTCAGATTGTACCCAATACCTGTTTACATTCAATATCAATAGAAATGGGATATACGATCATATACTTATTATTGTCATACTGCCTGCAGTACCAGCAGGTACCTATCCTTTGTTATCATAATATCAGTAAGGCTGATGATGGTAAAGAAGATCTTTTACATATCAGTGAAAAACATTTTCAGCAACAAATGCAATATCTGTATAATAACGGATATACTGCCATTACCCCCGACGGGTTATATGCCCACATGAACGGAGGCGCTCCCTTACCGTCAAAACCAATTATGATCACCTTTGACGACAGCCATGAAACACATTACAGTCTGGCGGTACCAGTATTGAACCAATTCCATTTCAGGGGCGTGTTTTTCATTATGACCGTCTGCCTGAATAAAACAGGGTGGCTTACCGCCTCTGAAATCCGGGACATGTCGGACCAGGGACATATTATCGCCTGCCATACCTGGGATCATACCAACCTGGCCTTACATCCCTCCTATAATGTAAATGAGCAAATAGTAAAACCCAAAGCACTTCTAGAAAAAATAACCGGCACATCTGTCTGCTATTTTGCATTTCCGTATGGCGAGTGGAATGAACAGGCTATCAAAGACCTGAAACAGGCTAATTATATCGGCGCCTTCCAGCTGGCTAGTCATCAGCAATCTACGGATCCCAACTTCACCGTCAGGCGTATAATGGTATCCGGTAAATGGACTGCAGTCCAATTGAAAGAAGCAATAGATAAAGCATTTATTCTTCCTTAAACAAAAATATACCGCAATGGAAAAAGAAGCTAACAAGGTTGTTTTTCTGATCGATGATGATTCAGATGACCAGGAAATTCTGATAGACGCAATTCATCAGATAAATCCCGGTATCATGATGGAGGTATTTAAAAATGGAAGAGATTTCATGAACCGTGTAGATATGGATAACTGTTCGGACAGGCCTTCACTCATCATTCTTGATTACAACATGCCTTATTATTCGGGTGCTGAGGTATTAAAAAAACTGAATGACCATCATCGGCTGCCGGGGATACCTAAAATCATATGGAGCACGGCCTGCGACTATATTACCAGGAACGATTGCATCACCAATGGTGCAACTAATTATTATGAGAAACCAGATAACTACTCAGGATATTGCCAGGTAGCTGCCAATATGCTGGGGTATATCATATAAAAAATTATGCTATGAAAGCACTCGTTTACAAGAGCACCGGCAAGGTAATGCTTGAAGAAAAAGAAAAACCAGGACTGATTGCATCGACAGATGCTATCGTGAAGGTTATAAAAACAACCATCTGTGGTACAGACCTGCATATATTAAAGGGAGATGTAAAGGAGGTCGTGCATGGTACCATCCTTGGACATGAAGGCATAGGGATCGTGGAAGAAACAGGGAGTAATGTCAGCAATTTCCAAAAAGGAGACCATGTATTGATCTCATGTATTACATCCTGTGGTAAGTGTGAATACTGCAGGAAAGGGATGTATTCCCATTGCAGGAACGGCGGCTGGATACTGGGGCACCTGATAGATGGGACACAGGCAGAATATGTGAGAATACCTTATGCAGATACAAGCCTGTACCATATACCCGCAGGCACAAATGAAGAGTCCCTGGTCATGTTGAGTGATATTCTGCCTACGGGTTATGAATGCGGGGTACTGAACGGACAGGTACAACCGGGTACAACAGTGGCAATAGTGGGTGCAGGACCAATAGGACTGGCAGCGCTTACCACAACGCAGTTCTTTTCTCCTGCCATTATCATTATGATTGACACTGATAATAACCGTCTGGAAGTGGCTAAACAAATGGGCGCGACCCATGCAATTAACAGTAGCCAGGAAAATGCGATCAAAGCTATTATGGCCCTTACTGATTATGAAGGGGTAGATACAGCTATGGAAGCTGTGGGAATACCGGCCACATTTGAATTGTGTACACAAATCATCCGGCCCGGCGGTAAAATTGCCAATATAGGTGTACATGGTAAGTCAGTATCCCTGGCGCTGGAAGATTTATGGTCAAAGAATATCACTATTACTACCAGGCTGGTAGATACCTATACCACGCCAATGCTACTAAAAACAGTTACCAGCAATAAATTGGATCCGGGAGTATTTATAACACACCGGTTTAAATTATCTGAAATAGAAACTGCGTACAACACATTTGGCAATGCTGCAAAAGAAAAAGCACTGAAGGTAATTATTAGCAATGAACTATAAAAATGAATGTATTAAAGTGGATTCAATAATAGGCGGTCAGACAAAGTCTGCTATCCGCATAAAAGAGCTTGTTCACTACAGTCCCTTTTCCTGAAAATGGTTTTCATTCCCAGTTGGTGAATTCCCTCTTTCATGAATGTTTTAATTACTCAATTGGTTCAGTTTACCAATATCGAGCAAATAGATAACCCCTTTCCTGATGTCAATCAGGTGTTCATCCCGAAAATCTGCTAGTGTACGGGCAAAGGATTCTTTTGCCACACCGGCGATTGCCGCAAGGTTTCCCCTGCTGAATTTTATTCCTACGTTGTTATCTCCTGCCACATTATACTTATTGAAGACAGCGAGTAGGGTATCTGCGGCTCTCTTTCTTAATGAATCGTAAGCCACTCTTAAGAGTTGGACTTCTTTTTCCTCAATGGTATGCGTCAACATTCTGATGATCTGTTCCTGGGCATGTTTATTTAGGTTGGTCAATTCTTCGAAGTCACTAATCGGGATAACTGCCAGCACCACGTGATCAATAGCCTGCGCCGAATCGCTGAAGTGGGTTTTGTCAAGTATAGGAATATATCCGAGAAAATCACCTTCCTTAAATAATCCGGTAATAAATTCTTTTCCATCTTCATCAATCCTGAAGGATTTTACAAATCCTTTCAAAGAAGTTGTTTAAACTTATT
>NZ_MTKN01000043.1 GCF_001975825.1 [Flexibacter] sp. ATCC 35208 | reverse complement strand
AAGTATAAACAACTTCACTATCTGATCCCGGCGAAGAGCAGGAATCTAAGTTTGACGTAATACGAAAAATGCGGAACGAAGTAACCTGATGTCTGTTCTCAATACAATTGAGCAGGAGTCAACCGCATACAGGCATTGGGAGGGATGATCTCAGAAGCCAAGGATCGGAGTAATTCCCGATATATGCCTACGGAGATCCTGTAAATTAGATGATAGAGTTTTAAGTAGTAGTTAAGAAGTCATGAACCAAACTAAAGAGTTAAGGTATGAATGGGAATGGTCCACAATCGACTGGAAACCAGTCGAGCGGACTGTTTTTAAGCTACAAAAGCGAATCTATCGAGCCTCACAGAAAGGGAATCAGATATTAGTAAGGAAATTGCAACGGCTACTGAAATCTTCCCTATCGGCAAAACAACTGGCAGTAAAGCAAGTCTCACAACAGAATCAGGGGAGGGGAACAGCCGGTGTTGATGGCAAAACGGCCTTAACACCTGCATTACGCCAAACGTTGGTTCACTCAATAAGAATGGAATCTAAGACAAAGCCAATCCGGAGAATATGGATCAGTAAAACCGGAAAATCAGATAAACGGCCTCTTGGTATTCCAACTATAAGAGAAAGAGCAAGACAAACACTGATAAAGTTAATACTGGAGCCTGAATGGGAAGCAAAATTTGAGCCTAATAGTTATGGCTTTAGACCTGGTAGGTCATGCCATGATGCAATACAAGCAATTTTCCAGGGAATTAAGTTTAAACAGGCCTATGTTTTAGATGCTGACATCAAAGGATGCTTCGACAACATTAATCACCAGAAGCTTCTAAGTAAGCTGAAAACCAGTCCTAATCAAAGACGACTGATAAAATGCTGGTTGAAAGCCGGTATCATGGAAGATGGAATAATACTTGAGAATGAGAGTGGTATCCCGCAAGGGTCCCCCCTTTCGCCGTTGCTTGCCAACATTGCATTGGATGGAATGGAAAGGGATACTAAAGCATATCTAAACAGACAGCTTTACCAATACGAGAAACAGAAAAGCAATGCAAGAGGGAAACGACCGAGCAGCCATAAAAGTGCGATATCCATCATTAAATATGCCGATGACTTCCTTGTAATTCATGAAAGTGAAAAGGTAATAGCAAAAGCGAAAGAATTTATATCAGAATGGTTAATGGAAAGAGGATTGGAACTGAAGCCAGAAAAGACCAAATTATGTCATACACTTCATAAACATGAAGGAATATCACCCGGGTTTAAATTTCTTGGTTTTCATATCCGTCAATTTAGTTGCAATGACAGAAAGAAAGGTTATAAGCTAATTATCCGACCAGCAAAAGAAGCAATAAAAAAACATTCTGATAAGCTGAAATGTATTGTCCGAAATCATCGGGCATTGGATCAGAAAGGCTTAATCTGGTTGCTAAATCCTATTATACGGGGGTGGTGCAACTACTACCAATATGTGGTTTCAAAACATACCTTCAGCTACTTAAGAAATATTACCTTCAGAAAGATATGGGGATGGGCCTGTTTTCGACACAATAGAAGAGGCAAGAAACGGATCAAGAATAAGTACTTCGTCAGAGATGGAGGAAATAATTGGCGATTCTGCACCAATGACGGATTATTGAAGTTAGCAGAGCATACCGATTGGAATATCACTCGTTTTATAAAAGTCAAAGGAGAAAAAAGCCCCTACGATGGTGACTACATATACTGGGCGAGTAGGATGGGGCGATATGCCGGTGGCTTTCAAAAAACTTCAGAGATCCTAAAACTACAGAAAGGTAAATGTTGGAAATGTGGTTTATTCTTTAAGACGGATAGCCTCCTTACATTTCACTATGCTAATGGTAATGCCAAAGACTATCGACGGAATAATTTAATCCTGATCCATGATCATTGCAAAATACAAGGTGAGGTATTCATGACAAGAACTAATTTACAGAGGAGCCGGATGCCTCAAAAGGGGCAAGTCCGGTTTTGAAGCCGAGCACGGGTGGTGACACCCGTGCTTAGGTTAACAGGTTTTGGCGTAGCATCAAATACGAGAACATCTATCTCAATGCTTACGACAGCACGCTGGAATTATACAAAGGAATTCACAGGTATGTGGAATTCTATAATTGGGAACGAAAACATCAAAGCCTTGGATATGTTACTCCTGCTGATGTTTATGGCGCTGCTGATAAGTTATACACATATTCACAGCAATTCACAAAGAGAAAAAAAGTAACAAAAAAAGAGAAAGTTTATAATAGTAGTAATAGATTTGATTCTTTAATTAATAACCCACCTATTGCTGTCTAATAAATGGGGAGTATCTAATACCACTGTAGGGTTTTTATTAGGGGAAACTAGCCAGGTGAACGTGCTTAAAGACCCTGCTATGCTCAAAGGCTTAATGATATTGATGCACTGTCTGAGGAGGATAAAAAATATATCCTGTATGCCATTGATGGCTTGCTCCGCGATGCCAAGTATAGAGAAGCGTTTAAATAAAAATCAATCTGAACCATATAAACCTAACTTACATGGCTCAGATCGACATATACGCATATAATGTAATTAAGGCGCAATTCTAATAATAGCTTTCCATTTTCCACTTTCTGCATTTCTTAATGCTCCCTCAAGAAACATACGATCATTTTCTAATCCCTCACTATATTCATTTCTTGACTTAAGGTTTTCAAGGTTTTGCAATATTGACTTCAGAAAACTATTTGTTAACACAATATAATGTATCCCTTCTTCAATTCCGGGATCCTGACAATATGGCTCATATGGATTGAACGTTTCAATTTCAAATGATCCAGCATCATTCCACTTATCATAAAACACTGAAAAAACAGAGGTAAACTGACTTGGAGGATTATATACAAAGTTATAATAAAACTTATCTTTATTAATTGCAGTGCAAGCATACAGCATGACATATTGAAGAATCTCAAAATCTGGACGGTTTACTATCCTTCCATTCTCCAAATAATTATGCTGAATGTAATCATATGTTTCTATACTAGATTCCTTGAGTTGTTCATCAAAAGTAAACACATCACTGTATTCTACTTTATCTGAGGCTCTTTTAGATTTATGCCTCGTAAGCACACCATTCATTTCATTTAATATAGCAGTCAGTCGTCCATTATCAGGAGACAATAGTGCCTCCTGATAATCTAAAAAACGATTGCTGTCAAAAAATAGCAGATCAATATCTAAATTCCGATATACCTTCTTTTTTTCCATAGTACAAGCTGATTCGTGCATTATTATCAATAAAGATAAAAAAGCTAACAATATACATTTAGTTAGTTGTGGTCTCATTAGTTGTTGTAATTTTTATCTCTTTATAAGCTTCATAGGCTTTTTCACTTGCTCGCTTTTCTAAATCGTCAATAAGCCACAGTCCTCCTTGCAAACCTTCCAATGTAGCATGCAACGCACTAATTGTCTTTGCGGCACCAGGATTTCTAACCGTATTCAAATATGCCTGTTTATCTATCATTAGAATACTATAAGAACCAGGGTTAGCCTCTGCATTAGCTATAGCTTGGCTAAAACCTTTAACAATATTTGATAAATTACTACTATTAGGACTTAACGTTTTAATCTCAAACAGAAAATTTCGTGGGCTTTCCAAATCAAATGAACGTTTAGAATCCAAATTACCTGAAGCATCAAACATTATCATATTAAATACTGGATATTCAGTCCCTGCATTCATATTACTTCTCACAAATGAAGCCCTTAACATATAATCATATGTTCCTCCAGGAACCCCTTCGAAACCGTCAGGATCGTTAAACCATTGAAATCTATCATGAGAAATTCTCATGGTTCCAATATTCCGATAGAATTCATTGAATGCGATACGAGCTGCAATAGCCTCTCCCGCTACACCTTTCAACTTATTCCATGTTCTATTACCTCCATTATTGGCGTATCCATGTGCATGTTGCCACCACACATTTGGTCTTGCATTCACTGATGCGTCAGAAGCTCTCAGCAAATAGTCATCTGATTTATACCATGCACCCATTGCATCTTCTAAAACGGATCTCGTCTTTCTCAAATTTTCAGGAGAAGCTGACTCTAATCCGTCTAAATCAATATGGGCGATTGGACTATTACTTGCAAACTGGTAAGGAGTTAGTTCCGGATATTGTTTAGTAATTGGATCCACACTCAAAAACCGACCAATCCTCGGATCATATATCCTCATCCCATAATCCTGCTCATTCCCCTCTCCCTTCACATCATTATCATTCTCCTTTCCGTTAAACCCATATCGATATCCTTTAGATGCTATACCATAACTTATTCCACTTTCAGTCCCAGGATCGGCACTCGTCTGATCCACAAACAGCGTAGTTAACTCATCACCAGTCCCACTTGCAAACTCCCCTTCAAAACTTATCACCTGCGTAGCCATATAAGTTCCCGGAGTATTATTCGTCCGCTGAGTGACTGTCAGTGTCGCAGGGATGGTATCCCCATTCATTACTACAGTACTACCCGCAACATTCCTTCCTGTCCCTATATGCCCACCTCTTCCAGGCATCAGCATACCGAATGGATAGTATTCCTGGGCAGAAGTAATAACCGGATTATAAGAATCTATACTAGAATTATTGAGTGACACCCCCGTTTTCCTGTCAGAAACCGTTGCAAGCACATTTCCCAAATGGTTCGTTAACTCAAAGAACTTCTTTCCTCTTGTAAATGTAATATTTTTCCCATAACCTAACCCTATGATACTAGTTGTCGGTGTTGGTGTTGCATCCTGTACATTAGTTGCCAGGGTTGTCATCCCTAAACGGCTGGAACCATACAAATTGGCTTCTATCTGACTTAACTGGCCACTATTAACGGATGTATCCCGATAAGTATACGTACTCAGTATGTTGCCCGTAGCGTCACGTATATAGAATGTCTGAACAGTATCTTGCGTTTTGCTGATCACTGACTTACTGATCCGGTTTCCAGCTGCATCATAGGCATAGACTATAGAAGTCGTATCATGCTTATATATTTTGGCTATTTTACCATATACATTCCACTTAATACTATCCACCCCGGCACGGACATCAGAAACCATATTACCAATACTATCGTACTTGTAATTACCAATTGACTGGTTATCAATATCATTTCCATAATTAGCGCCTCTTACCAGGTCTGTCACATAGGAAAGCTTATTTGTACCAGGACGGTAATGATAAGTCAGGCTATCCATTCCTAAAGGCGAACCTGCAAAGGTTTTATTACCATTACGATTGTAAGTCAGGATATTACCATTTCCATCATAGGTAACTGCTTCTTTGAAATCTGAAAGCGCTGTGAAGGCATTGGTCCAGGAGTTGTTTAAACTATCAAGCCCCTTATTGGCGACCATACCTGTAAGTCGGTTGAGAACGTCGTAGGAATAAGTATATTCCAGCGGGGTGCCAAGCGTTGATATGCTTTGGCTGATAGCAGAGATATTACCATTGAATAACGGGCTATTGCCAACTGCCGCAGCAAATGGCTTAACGGTGGTACTAACAGGTGTATATTCTCTATTACCAAAGTAGTGGATACCGAATCCAAATGCATCTTTCGCTACCAGGCTACCACTGGCACCGTCACCTCCTATATCAAATGTTGGTGTGAGCGCGGTACTGTTTACCCCTTTCAGCCACCCTTGTAATGTGTATGCATAATCAATACCCTGTACCTGTTGCTGACCTATCACTGCACGAGCCAGCGGACCATGCTTATAGTATTCATACCAGGCGTCATTCTCCCAATAGATACTATCATGACTGGTTTCAACGTTGGTAAGGCGGTTTTCTGCATCATAGCTATAACGATGATAAAAGGCATCCTTCTTCCCTGGCTCATACGCTACAAAATTAACCTTACCACTAATTAAATCATACTCATAATTAATAGTCTTGAAGCGGTTACCATTTATAAGCATGTTTCCATGCTTGTAGTCCTGTAACAGGGACTTCACATTACCATGGATATCATAACTATAGAATGTACCACTCGAATAATCCAATCCATCTGTAGTATTCAGAGACGCAGCATCATCAAACTTTGCCATCCACGAAACCCTGTTTCTGAGATTATCCTGCACCAGCACGGTATCAGATGCATAATAAGCAATATCATAAACCGTTTTTGTAATCTGCGTACGGGTAGCCGCTGCTGCATTCAACCAGCTTGCTAAACTTTGCTCACTTCGGCTAATTGTACTAGTCATCGCTGTAGCACTCGTTAGCTCTCCGACTTCTATAGGCCGGCCCAGTACATCAAAGTTTGTATAACTATAGTTTTTAGCTAATGATTGTTTCACATTCTGAGAAACAACCGCCCTACCTAATTTATCATACCAGTAATTAGTAATACTATCATCAGGTGTTTTCTTTGAGGCAATCTGATTCAGCGTATTATACCTATACTCCGTCGCCATCTGATGCGCCGGCACGAACCGTGTACCCGCTCTTCTCGCAGCTGCCAGATTTGCCTTCCATGCCGCACTCCGATCTATCACCACACCCGCTGGCGGAATTGTCCTCGTCAGGTTCCCTGCCTGGTCATAATAATACAAAGTATACTGATACTCACTGGTGCCATACCCTAATGTAAACAACTCACGCAGCCCGCCAGCAATCGCCGTATCACGATAAATCTTATCAAAATTATTCTTCAGGACATCCTTGTAATTATTGTATAGATCATACCCCTGACTATATACCAGGAAGGCACTATCAGAACAATTGTTGATTGTATCCTTGACTGTAGTGAAGATAGTCACTGACTTTCCGCATAATAATATGGTATCAGCAACAGGATCAGAGACATTAGAAACCCTCGCTATGACAGTACCGCCTGTCGTATCACTGATCTGGCACTGATTAGTCCTGAAGTCCATATACTCCCAATAATGCTTATTAAAGCCCAGTCTCACGTTCATATAGTTTTCGAACAACTGGTTCTTCTTCATCTGCACACTATCTGTTGTCTCTCTTACTGGTGCATTACCCGGATATTTGGAAATATAACTATTATACAATGTATCAATTACCTTACAACCTATACAGATATCTCCCGTATAGCACTGTAATGCCGGTGGGATAGTAATAGGAGATGTAAGGCTGACACACGTGCTATTACCATTACATGAGCTCAACAATGAATCCAGGTTCGCCTGGGTCATATGGATACCTCTCGTAGCCGTCAGATAAGCAGCAAATGTGAGGCTTGTTCCTTTCGCTGTGTATTCGCTCTTCAGCGCATTCAACTTAGTACACTGACAATCGTCTGGTTTGCTGTATAATGTGATGTCGTAATAAGCCGGCTGCTGATCGTAAGGTGCCGGTGAGGTAATCTGGTAAGCATTGCAGGTATAAGCCGGGAGGTTTTTACCCGCATAATATGCATCCAATACTGCCTGGAAACTTTTGTATGTATAAGTGCTACCCGGTGCTACTGTACTCGAGCCAAATGGATGTGATATATCTGAACCCTGTTTACATACCTCTACTAATCTTGGTAAGATCACGTTAGTAAGAGTAGCTGAATCAATACAACCAATCAGTTTACTGTACCAATCTGCAATGTAAGCTCTACAATTCTGGGCATAAGATGAATCCATTGACACACGCACTGAATCTGAACCCTGATTTTGATTCAGGTAAGAAGGACCCTGCTCGCTGACTGCCTTATCAGCTACATAAAAAACTGGTTGGAATCCTGAATCAATGAGTGTAGCAGATGATATCTTTGGGGTACCGGAACAGGAAGCTGCATCAATCACTGCATCAATCAGGTTATGCTTTTCTGTCTTATAGCTCTCCCTGAAAGCACGCCATGCCATATCCAGATCTGCTGTACAGGTCAGCAAACCAAAAGCGGTTGTTGGATAAATACTGGTCTGATAACACGTTCCATTGGAAGGACACTTCACACGAACCATCGCCATGGTATACATGCTAACTCCAGCTGGATTGCTCTTCATGTAGTTCTGCATCCGGCTATTCAAACCATCCTTAATACTGGTGTATTTAATCGGATCGACATTAGCGGTTACGGTTGTAAAATTACCGTAAGTAGAATCTCCCAATGGGTTCAGGTATCCCGCTGATACGGCATCTGCATAGGTATCTATTTTTGAAAATTTATCATCCCAGTCATAACTTGCCTTATACTTAATATAAGTCAGGTATTTACAATATTCAGGATGATATTTCAATAACGCATTGGCCCAGGAAGCCTTAAACTTACTCCCAAACTGGGTGGCTGTCAGTTTTTGCGGAATCACCCATGCTCCTGTCTGTTCATCATATACTGTATCCTTTTTACCATTCTCATCCAGATATACTATCAATGTATCCTGGTATGGAGGCAGTTTAACATCAGAATCACTATAAAAGATAGAGAAAATATTCACACTATCTTCCGGCACTGCATATTGTCCTGACGGTGCTGTCACATCCAGCAACATTTGCTTCAATACATTTGTAGTCTGGGCAGTACTATCGCACAGCGCGTTACAGGCATCGATGGCTGCTTCATAGGCAGTCCATGCTGCACCCCGGCTGGCAGCAGTATCCTGGATCTGGCCTACGCTCATATAGTTGGCCCGGAAGTTATCCCAGCTACCAATACTTACAAAACATGCCTGGCAGGATGGTAAACAGTCCGTTGTAGGCTGCAATGCTCTTTGATCATTGATAAAGTCATCCAGCGTCTTACACAGGGATTTGGCCATGTAAATATTGTCCCGGTAATAAGCAAGTGCATCACTGTTCACTACAAGACGTTTCGTGATCAGGTAAGATCCTGAAGTCAACGCCAATGAATCAGTTACATCGATATTTTGTACTGTTGAATTTGCAGTTGGATCGGTACCTGCTGTATAGTTACGGAATACCCTTTCATAGGCTTTTTTACCAGGTAAACGCTGGTTATTTGCGTCATCCGTGATAGTAATATACAGATCGTATCGTACAGGATAGTCAACGATGACACCATTGCAATCCGGCATCTTTACAGAAGGTGTATTCAACTTGTAGCGGAACGTATATGTAGCATCAACAGATACGATCTTACTCTCAACTGTTTCAAGTGTCAGGTCTTTGAGTTGATTACTCCCCTGACGTGACAATGTATCCAGGTAAGTCAGCGGTGTAACACCCGGCAATGCGGAAAGATTTGCACTATCCGGACTTCCGGCCAGCGCGGTAGCAATTGTACGGCCATGCATGTCAACATACGTTATTGCAACCTGGCCATTCGCATCCTTTACGGAATTTTTAAAATAGTGTGTTTTATCTCCTATATCCGTACCAAATAATAAATCCAGTTCCTCCTGGCTTGGGCTGCCGTATTGATAACGGGTCTCATGATTGCTACCCAATTTAAATACGTCGCCTACCCCGCTCTGCCTGCTGATCCTACCGGTATTATCCTGTGTGTATTCTGTCTGGGTAAATGCATACCCATTTGAGTTTGGCAGGTAACGATTCACGCCCTGGTTGCTCTCAGGATTATTTGCAGAATAATACTGGTTGGCTCCTGACAAAGAAGACATCGCTGCTGCACCGCCAGTCAGATAGTCACTGGCGCTAACCAGGGTATCATATTGGTTCTTATCATACTCAGCTCCATTTGCAGCGTTATTAAAACTCTTGAAATATTTTACTGCATTGCTTAATGTAGGTGCAGGCATTACCTGTATGGCAGGACGCCCCTGGTAATCATACATTGTCTCTGCTACGATAGCCGTATTCGTACTATTATCTTTGGTAACCGTCTGACGACTATGTAAGCTACCATCATAATAATTGACTACTACCTTACGTTTTCCTTCTTCTGCAAAGCTGATGGCAGATTGCCAGTTGAGAGAGCGTTCGTGTCCGCTATAACCATATTTTCCGAATCCAGCACTATATTTGGAGCTCCATACAGTTTCCATTCTCACGTTATTGGATCTTTCCTGCACAGACCTTACCCTGTAAAATATAATACCCGGCTCGTCGAACATGAGTGGTATATTATAGCTGGTACCTGAAATGGTCACACGGGTAGCGTTGTTACGGAATACCGCCTCTGTATCCAGTGGTGTACCATATCTGAATAATGCGGTAGAATCAATATGGGTCCATTCCAGGTCATAAGCATCTGCTCCTTCCACTGCTGACCATTGCACCGTCAGCTCATCACTGGTATCCACCAACTGGGCACCATTATTTGATACACTGGTGACCGCATCCGTACAAGCCAGTTTATATACCGGGCGCACGTACATCTCATTTTCCAATGTCAATGCAGGAAGGATATCCTTCTCAGCTGTAATGGTTACACTCAACACCTCGACCTTTACCTTATGCGCATTGCTGAATACAAAGCTGGACCTGCTGGTATAAGCATCGGTAGATTTGTAGTTAATGGTCAGCGTCTGTGAAAGGGTATCGGTTTTAAAGTCTGGTTTGGTATATGTAATCCTCACCTTCACAGAAGCTGTAAACTCCGAAGGAAGGTACAATTTTGAGTATTCATTGATCTTTAAGGTTACGACGTTTTTTACGCTATAAGGCGTATCGAGCTTTGGTAGTTTAGTTACGTCGAAATATGTGGCATCTGTCACCACAATGCTATCATTTACAGCGATCTTGTTGCTATCCAGTGTCTGCCGGAGCACGGTGACTGACTGGGCATGGCTATCCATTGCTGTGATCAGCAATAATAGTAGCACGCTAAAGATGCCGGTATATTTTTGCAATAATTGTCGCATAGGGCTATTCTTTTAACAGGGCGTTTCTGCTTTCTGAAATTGTTTTTATTCCTCTTTCCGTTTCTTTCTTTTGACGGATCAGTGTACCATCATCATCATACTCAAAGAAGGTTGCATAGTTATTTTCGTCCAGTTCGGCCATCAGCCTTAAATTACCCGGATCGTATGCAAAGGATTTCATGTTCGCATTGTATGGGTGAATGCGGAGATCATCCAGGTATACGACTGTACTATTCAACGATTTCAAATAGATGGATAAGGTGGTACTTCCGGCAGGCAGGGATACGACCTGTTCATAACGCTGCCAACCTTCGATAATAGCGCCTTTAGGAATAGCAGTATAAGTAGTGTCACTATTGCCGGCACGTTTTACTACAATGGAAAGGCGATTGTTCACATACGTTTCGCCAGTGCATGGTTGTGCTTCTTTTACCCAGCAACTTACTACGATCTGTTTGCCTGCAATTGGAGAGAAGATAGGTAGCAAGGCATCCTGCGTAGCTTTTACACTTTTCAATACGCTCGTACTGGTGCAGAGATTCGTGCCTGTATTAAAAGTCAGGCCCAGGGAAGTACTATCGACCTGTACAACGGAGGCACTGATACCAATTGTTGAGTCTTTGGGTATACGTATGCTGTATTTGCCGGTATGCGGCGCTTCGGTAGTGATATATGATTTATATCCTGAAAAGTCCAGGTTACGACCGATGCTACAGCCTTCATCACAAGCAGGTACACCATAATAATAGTCTTCAAAGCCTTCGTAGGTGGCTTCTCTGTAGCGCGCATTTTGAGTAGCGGCAATGATCATGGCGTCCTGGTAACCGTACAGGCCAGCAGTATATCTATTTAAAGGATCTCTTGTTTCCAGTTCCAGCCCTTTTTTGTTATAGAGGGTTGTCTGGCTGTTCCACACCCAACGGGTAGTATCCTGCTGAGCAGTCAATTTTTTGTTAACGACTTTCCAGAATGGGGCAAAGGCTGATATGGTTCCCCCGGTTCTGAGCACTACTTCGGTTGTTGTGTTTGTTTCAGCACGATTACCATAGTAGACATAGCTTTTGGAGGGACGCCAGTTACCTGCCAGCCCATAAGTATACGCATTCACACTGGTGTCGGTGACAGCACTGTAACAGAGGGCGGAAGCGGCTGTTGTGCAGGTGTAACAATTGCCAATGGATAATGTAGCGATGGTGGTAGTACTACCGGAAAGATGGTAGGTCACTGTTTCGCCAGTGCCGGTGCAGGCATTACTTAGCAGATTATTGAAAGTTACGGAGCTGGTAGCATTAATATTGACTTCACAATCACCGATCCTGGCACTATAAGTGGTGCCGGAAGTAGCTGTAGAGGTGGCGTAGAAGTACTTATTAATGTTCTTATATAGGATTGCACACCTGGTATAAGAGACATCGTAACCAGCACGCCTTGCATCTCTGAGGAGAGATGCAAGGATGATGTGGTCCGTTTCTTTTGTTTGGAGACGGTTGGATGCGATCAGATAGTCGAACATTGGTTTTAGGCATTCGCAGGTACAGGAGGATTGTCCGTACAGGTTGGTGCCTGCCAGTATCAGAAAACTATAAATCAGTATGAGGATATATCGTTTCATATGTTTAATCAGACAGTTAAGAAAGGGATTACTGTTTCCAGACGTCAATGGTGAGCGGTGGGCCGTTGACATGCCATGTTTTTGTATAGGTAAATGTTTCAGCTGTTCCTCCATTGATTGAAACAGTTGCAGTTTGATCTGTACCCTGAGTTTTTAAAGTAATGGTCCACATCGCCGGACTAAGGCTTACGCTGTATTGGGCATCTGATTTAGTGAATAACTGTTTCGTTGTTGCCGTGCCCCCTTCAGTTGAGTAGGTAATCTCTATTGCTGTAGAATTTTTACCGGTCGGCACACGAACGACCAGATGCGTTGCATCCAGACAGACACCCTGTGCATTCGCTGTGGCTTGCAAAGCGCTCAAAGAACTGGCACCTGCTTTATCCTGTGCATCTGACTGAGACACATAAGAATAAGCCAGATTTGCAGCTATCTGTTTTGAAAAAGTTGATCCTACATAGCCTGAATCACAGCCCTGTTTGGTGGCATAAAGCGGAAATGCATTATTATATATCCGTCCATTCCTTGACACTGCTATATTTATTGGCGCCGTAGTCGTAAATGATGAATCGGTAGTACCACTGGTAAGTGTATGTTGTACAGAATCCTTCGTAAACGCATAACATTTCTCCATGGCAGACATATACACGGTGTAAGATCCCTCAGGAATTGCCTTACATATTGGGAACTGTGTCACCTGTTCACCACCTCCTAAAGTATAAGACACACCTGTTTGATTGTTTTTAGCAATCATCTGGAATGATGGCATATCCTCAGAATCCGGCTTCTTATTTACAAAGAAGTTACAAGTCAGGCAGTTTCCATGTGCATTTGCATAAGCCTGCCCATTCGCGGCTGTATCTGCTGCTGCATCTGCATCAGCCTGTGCCTGGGTAGTTTCACGATAGGTATCATACGCAACTGTATATGTGGTGGTATCAGGAACAGTACCTGAAGGACAATTATTCCTCACATAGTTTCTGCTAATCGCTTTATTCGGGTATAAACATGGACTAAACCGGGAAGCATACACAGGGCCAAGTGAATCCAGTGCTTTCTTTGCAGAATCATTTGCAGCCTGCTGACTTACGGTAGAGGAATACATGTCACGATCGATATGATAGTAAACATAATTGGACACCCTATCAGTGGCACACTGTGCCTTGTACCAGGCGCCGGTACTATCATTTCCGTATACATGTACGCCACAGGAATCCTTACTATACAATGCATAAGATTGCGTTATACAACTTGTAACTGAGTCCTTTTTCTTTTTATCTGCCACTTTCCAGAACTGACTGAATTCCGTAGCAGTTGCATTTAATACACCAGAGTTAGCATTAATGACCAATGCAGTATCACCAACGATTGGATTATTCAGCATCGTCATTTCTCCTGCTACTGCAGCGATATTCCTTCTGCCGGAACGGGTCACTTTCATCGTTACTTTATTGCCGGTAAATGGTGCTCCATCCTTCGTTACAAAGTAAAGATCCGGAGTACCACCACTTATCGCATTTGCATCAACAGCATAGAGTCTGCTTAAAGCCGGCCATGTTGCGATTTCCGGATCACAATCCGTACCACCTGTCTTTTGACGGGTATACACCAGGATCTCATCACCTGCTGCAAAATATTTGACAATAGTTGTATCAGGTAACCCCGATACGATTTTGCCCTCCCGGATAGTTACGTTATCGGCGGTAGCTCCAATGTTCTTATAGGCGCCACTCATACCATCATACGCCCAACCCGCAGGAACTGAAAAATGATATATCGGATCGTTAAATTCATTTTGTGAACTTGTCAATACCACATCACCCGTTTCTCCATCATAAACAAGATTGCGGCTTACGACCCGGCTTCCCTTGTCTTTTACAACCACACTATCCAGCAGACCATGCCGGTTCACAATTTTTGTGGTACCGAGTACACGGAAGATGGTTTCTTCCCGCTGAGCGATATTGAGTAAGCTCGGTATTATAGCAAAGAAAGATCCTACCAACCAGCCGTCGGAGTTAATATTCAAATTGTATGCATTGGTAACTGAACGTTGCTGACGCATACTCATCATCAGCTCCACATCTTTACCTACAGATGCAGAAGCATCAATAAAACCCGTATCATTGATGACTTTCACGGTATTATTTAAATGCTTGAAAGTTGCAGACTGATCATCTACATGATAATAATTCTCAGTGTAGGAAATTTCGTGATCAGGGTCTGCTTCACCATACACTGCCTGAGACTTTATCTTACCATTCATGTCATTCAACTCAACTTTGAAACCCTGACTGACACCCATATAGTGCTTGGCATCAATTTTCAATAAGTTGGCCAATGCCGGTTTAAACCTCTTCTTATTATCTCCTATTGGCGTTTTATCTGTGAGGGTAGGAAAATCGTAACTGGTATAGAAACGGGTTTCCGCATATCCATTAGCTGAACGCTTATTCTTCGTATTGATAGACCGTACTCTTACTTTACTATAACCTATAGAAGGCGCAGGGAAAAAAGATTCGCCCAGTGGTCTTTCTACATATCCACTGCTCACAGGTGCTAATACTGCCGCCTGTTCCTTGTATTGAATAGGTAAGCGCCATGGGTTTTCCTCACTTCCAATTGTAGGCTCCCAGGAAGCTACACCACTACTTATAGTCACTGAATCGCCAACTCCCCTGACAGACCGGGTAGTTGTATAGATATATTCCTGTCCATACACCGCCTCTTTTTGTTTGGTCATCGCATTCCAGTTGTCAAAGATGGAGACTCGCTTTACACGCAGGCCACCACCATATTTCTTCAGATACGGGTTAGCCAGGCGAATAAAGGATCTGGAAGTATCAAAAGATTTCGCCCAACCTTTTATTCTTGCATCTGTATCAAAACCGGTGAGCATCTCTGTGAGATTAGTCACCTGTGATAGTAACATTTTAGCACCATCCAATGGTGTCAGGTTATCACCTGTCTGAGAGCCAGGATATGCTTTGGATGGGAGGTTCAGACGAAGGAACTGCATAGCGGCTTTTGCTACCGGATTATAACCACCAGATACTACTTCCCCTGCTTTGTTGACTGTTTGTAGCTTCAACCAGATAGAGAACCCATTATTATAATAGCCATAATTACCTGGCTCTATCGTGGCATAACAGTTTACGTATTCACTTCCATTACCAAATTTATCGGTAGGCATTTTTACGAATACCTTAAAGAACAATGTATCCATTCCTTCCAGGTATCGGCTATATAGTTCCTGATTACTGCTCACTGGTTTGGGAACGTTGATACCTACATATGTAGGTTCATTGGTAAGACTATACAATTCATTTTTCAGACTGCTCTGGGAGCCTGGTATACCAGCACTGAAACCTGCAATTCGGAATAACTGGGAGGCACGCCTGTTCTGAACAAATGCATAATCGTCACTTTCGTAATCAACTTTCATTGTTGCACCAGAAGGAAGCCTGATCTGATCCAGTGTCCACGCAGCAGCATTTGTAGCAGCCTGCGTACTGTCCTGCAGTGCATACGGATATTCTGCATTATTGAGTGCCCCGGGATTCTGGGAAGGGTTTTTATAGTTCCCCCAGCGATCGTAATAGTTAGTCTGATAAGCCGGATTATTGGAATTATACTTAAATACATAAGCATTTTTATCCTTTCGTTGATTACCATTGTAGGTAAACCATAAACTATCAAGTGTTAGTTTCCCATCGGCATTATTGGGGTTCACGCCTTTACAAAGGGAATAACTATACCTGAAGTGTACCGTTTTGATAGCTAAAGCATTGTTGCCATAGCTCAGGTAATCTGATTTAGAGTACAACTTGATAGAATCTAATCTCTTATGCTGACCAACAGCCTGCGCATTTCCATTCTCATCCATACCCGGCAGGTCTTCGCGATTAGACACCCAAAAAATAGCCATCATATTCTTGGACTCAATTGAGTTGAGATACCACAATTCTTTCTCACCATATAAATAGCTACCCTTGTCATCCCTGTTATCTGTTTGTAAACCCTGGTTATAATTTGCTTTATTATTATAAGGTATACGCCATTTTTCAGGTTTATTCTTATCGGCTATTTTTGTATAGTTAAAGCGAATGGCATCTCCCGGGTCATCAGGCGTAATGCCATCACCTGTAAGGTCTACATAATCGGCAGACAGGATCGCTGACAACAGGAAGCTATGCGGATAAGCAGGCATTTCTTCCTTACTGAAGTAATTATCATTACCATTCTGATTGCCGACTGCATTATCTACATCAGGTACATAACCTACCAAACCAGATGCCTTATCACCTTTGTTCGCATCTACAGAGAAAGTGACGTCCTTTTGCAGGAAATTGTATACAGGTACACCATATATATAACGGCGGCCATCTGCATTTAACACATCTATTTCGGAGATATGATTTTTCTTGCGGAAAGTATTTACACGTTTTTCTCTTACTATGGCACCATCACTGGTAGGGAAAGCAGTCTTCGTCGATTCCAGATATAAATTCGGCGTTGGAATAGCCTGTGTAGCCTGGCCAGCAAATCTCCATTGCAATTTGGCGATTGCTTTCTCCTTCTTCTGGAAATATTCCATTACTAACTTGTAGTTTTCCCCTGCTACCAGGTTTACGACAGCAGTATCTTCATTGTCAGCAGGTTTACCTGTCCAGTTCTTAATTATAAGAGAGTCATTGAGGTATAAGCGAATTCCATCATCAGTTCTGGTGGAAAATACATATCTACCTGTGACATCTGTTTTCAATCTGCCGGTCCAACGAACAGAGAAATTTGTATTTACTTTAGGTGCTCCTGTAGGTTCTGACGCCTGAAACTCGATGGTTGAACCATAGTTGACAATCTTATCAGTTTTAGAGAATAAAAACCTTTCAAAACCTTGTCCGCTGTAGTAGTCTCCTCTCAATCCCTGTGAATCAAGATCAGAAGGATAGGTCATATCGCAACTCTGTAGCGGGAACTTGTTTTCACCGTAGTTATCAATATATTTAGATAATCCTGCTGTACTGGCTTCTTCGGCTGTCAGGTAAGAAATAACCTGTGTACGTTTATCACGTACTGCTCTACTGGAAGTACGGCTGGTTACAGTAACTGTTTCTTTCAGAGAATCGTTCCTGTATTTATCCAGCAAATTTTTTGCGTAGATATCAGGATCACTTTTGCTGGATTGGTATAATCTGGTCACTACTACATCATCTCCACCCAATGCATTCTGCCAGCTCTTATCGTTTACTGTAGTTTCACCAGGGTTTCTGAAATAAGAAGCTTCGTATAATCCGTTTGAATTTTTAAATGGGGCAACGGCTGCCATGGCATTCAACGCCGTCCATGGACCATTTTCAGAGGTGGCACGTGTAAGGTTAAAATCGGCTCCCCAGTGGAATGTCTGTCCAAAACCAAGATCGATGCTCCCACTGATAGACCCATCCTTTGTTTTCATCTGGTGATCATACACATAACCGATATCACCTCTATATGCGCGGAACATTCCACCCGTGCCCTCCCCGGAAATAGCAAATACATCATATGTGTAAGCTGGAATACCAATGGTCGGAATTGCAGGCTTTTCACGATAAGGCATTTCCTTTTCGATGTTATAATCCAGGAGTGAACTGGGTTTACCATTAGCATTCTGATAGTTCAGGTAACCGAATGCAGGCAATATGAGTGCAGTATCTGCACCTGCAATTTCCTGCTTTGCATGGTTATAGGCTGCACGGATATATGGGTGATATGATATTGCTACAGAACCCACCTTTGCGGTAAAACTAAAGGCAGTACTTGTATAAGGGAAAGTAATTTGTGGGGTATATGCCTGACGGGCAAAAGATATACTTGACTGAAAAGCGCCACTGGTACCTTTAGTAGGATTGTTTTTACCGGTTGTGCGGTATAATCTGTCTCCTACGGAAAATTGCAGGTCTTTTAACCCTGCACGGGTATTATAAGAACCAGATACGGAGGCAGTCGCAGCAGCACCGGTATTCGTTTGGCTTGCCTCTTTTACACCTTGCTGATAGAACAGGGATACCCCTGATGTAAGACCATCTGTAGAGCTATTCGTCAGGGATAATCCACCTGACAGTCCGGGGAATGTCTTTGAACCAGCGTTCAATCCGGGGGAGATAGAAGATTCTATTCCATATCCTCTATAGTTGTTATAAGTAAAGGCTATGCCGAAATCCAAAGTTCCAATAGATGAAGCGTCACTGGCTGGCCTGGCTTGATCACTAGGTGTTCCAAATAATTCATACCCTGCACCCAGGTTTACACCCCAGGATTCTGTTTCCTTCATATATTGTACTTTGCGGACACTATCGGCACCGTTAAATTCATCCGGTAATCCACGCATGTTACGTGTGATAGTACCTGGATTGACGTTCCAGCCCAATCCTACCCAGCTGGGTTCCTGGTCCATGGAGATGCCACTGTTATATCCCAGTGCTATCGGGTAACCGCCTACATCCATCAAAGGAACCTTGTAGGAGAAATCGCCGGAAAAGAGATCTACTAAATTGTCTCCATTCACAGAGGTGAATGCCTGGGTTTCAGGTTGTCCGGGACCGCCGATATCTTCGGGTTTAGGATGCAACCCTGCTGAACATGGTTGCATACCTTCTGCCTGCGGTTGAAGGACTTTTGAATTTGTCTGAATGATCGCCGGGTGGTGTGGGCCATTATTTACGACCACCGGCATTAACTTCTTATTTGCCTTGTCGGGAACAGGGACAATGGCTCTGACAGGGAACCCGCTTCTCACCGCCGCCAGTGCGTTCATTGGCAGTACTGTCTCAATGTACAGCAGGGCCAGCATGACTGCAGCAAATGTCTTTTTCCCCCTTGCAGCTACTTCCAGAATCATGATTGATAATTATTTCTTAGGTATAATATTTTAAAATTTACAGTCCAGGTGTGCCGACGAAAATGTTATAGTCTTCATATTCAGGCGTCACTTTAAATGCATCCCCATCTTTATAAAAGAATGCCTTCTCATCAAAACGGCTGCTATTCACTGGTATGTCTTTGTAATTATAGAAGCTCGCTTTCACCTGTGCATATTCCTCATATCCTTCCGGCACTTCATTCTTCATCTCTTCCCCCATCAACAAGGTTGTTTTCAGGATATACTGCATGGATAACAATCTTTGTGAGACGGTATCTATTGTTATAGATAACTGTTTGCAATTGCCTCCGGCAGGGAACGAAACATTGATAATAGTGTTTCGTTTTTCGGTTCTGAATGTACTATTAGTCGCACCTTTCAGTAATGTATTCAATGTCTCCAGCGGATCAGCAGGAGAAGCTGATTTACTGTTCGCTGCCAGGTACATGAGCTTATCCTCTTTAAATAGTACAATGCTATATTTAGCATTCCGAATCGTCTCAGTATTATCCAGCGTACTACGATAGTTCTCTCCGCTTATTTCTATCTTTCCCTTCAGACTATCCAGCAATGTTCCGGGTGTAGACTCATTGGAATAAGTATAATTCACTTCAAAACTTACCGGTTGTTGCTGGCTTTTCGCCTGCACCCGACGGAAGATATTGATCGCTTTTGCAATAGCTACAGTATCCTGTGCCTGTACAGACAAAGCAGCAGCTATACTAATAATTAGTGTAAGGAAGTACCTCATTTGTAAACAAATTTTATCTGCCAGTATTCACGTCTGCCGTTCTTTAAACGGAACAGGTAGGACTGACCAGTGGTGAGACTTACTTTTTTCAGGTCTACTTTTAAGTTGTTCATACCACGCTCCAATGAGAGAGTGGCGGTCTTCACAACACTTTGACCTGCATCTAAGGAAATGATTTCATATGTCACGGTAGTATCGCCGGCATCGTTGCTATAGCCGAACTGTAATGCGCCGGAGCACGCCACAGATGAACCATCCAGTTCTTTTTTCAGTTGTACATAGGCATCCTGCGTCACTACTATTTTTTCAGAGGGTACACCCTTGATCTTAAATGTCCAGATGTCCGTTTGTGCGGCGAACTGCGTGTTGTTCTTTGCAACCACTGTCCAGGCATAGTTCTTCGCTGTATCCAGTGCTACTGCGGAAGCAGGGTAGTTTAAGAACTGATCTTTCAAATGAGTGGTGTGGTACACCGGAATATTTGATTGGATCGCCTCGGCAGGAGATTGACCATTCCTTAATTCTACGATCGTGAAATCGTAGTTCAGATCACTGAAGATCGTGATTGGAGCAGGAGGTATCCAGGTGAACTGAGGTAAATTTCCTTCAACTACACTTTGGTCTGCCGGATTATTTAACAGCGGCGGACTTACCGGTTCTACTGCGAATGGCAGACAATCTTCTGCAATCAGGGAATATGCATCACCTGATACAAGGAATACACTGTAACATGCGGTGTAAGTGCCTGCCATAAGCAGACCATTCGCATTTCTGTCAGCAGTAGGTGACAGGTATTCGTAGGTAACAGGCGTTACATCCGCTACCTGTAATTGTTTGGCACCTTTGTTTAACATTATATTACGGCTTACACCTGTCAATACCGGTTGATTGGACTGGGCGTCTGTGACACGTAATTCAACACGCACCCAAATGGATGAAGTAGAAGCAGATACCAGTAAGATATTCCATAACTGTGCTTTTTGCATCACACCGGTGGGGGGTAACTGCACTGTCATGTTTACCTGGGCGGTTGCCTGAAGAGATAGCAACACCAGGGCTATCAGGATAAAATGTCTCATTTAAAATGTTTTAGTATAGGTGATTCGACCTGTATTATTTGAAACCAATCGCTTTTCAGCTCCTGGGATAAATCCTTTATCTGCCATGACCTCTATCTGTCCGAAATATGGGATAGCCACACGAGCCGTACCGGTATAGCCCACATTCCTGATTTCATAGGTTGTTTGATAACTATATTTCAAGCCTGCGCCAATGTCCAGCCAGCTTTTGACTTTATACAACACTGTACCATCCGCACCATACAGGTCATAGTCGCCATTCATAGCCGCTGAACCAGTGCCCTGTACAGTAAATTTGCCCATGAACATAGTATGATTCAGCAACAGGTTCTTTGTGTTGTAGTATACAAAGCTGCTATCATCCTGCTTGTTGTAGAAGCGGGTGTAGGAGAGCATTGTATTCATCATGACACTATGTACCTTGTAGAAATGGCTCACTGTTCCTACCATCGTGTAGAAAGTACTTTCTATATAAGTACCGTCACTGAGTTTTGTCAGCTGAGAGGTGGGATAATATCCCACACTCACTACAGGGTAGTGTTTGATCCTTAATGTTGCCTGTATGCTTTTGAAAATGGTATTGCTTTTATAATCGGCCTGCTGGTACTGACTCGTATAATCATTTCTGCGTACAGAGGCGGTGACTAACAATTGCTGTTTAAAGAAAGGCTGATCTACACGCACGGTCCATGCAATCTGTTTGGAACCTGTCGTATAAAGGCTGAAGGACTGAAAGCCCGCTCCCATTATCTTGTATACACCGGTGAGTTTAGTACCTGTTTTTGCTATCAGTGAATTCGCACTCAGGGAATAAGCTTCATTGGTATGATCACTGAACATACTATGTTCGGATTTCTGATAGTAGGGTAAAGAAGACTTCGCCACTTCTCCGGTCATATAGGTGTGCTTCGTGATCTGCCAGCGGCCTTCTACAGCAACACCCATGATATGATAGTTTGGAGTACTCGTACTATCTGCACTGGTATTCAGGTTGTAGAGTTGCTTTTTACCCATGTAATAGGTAAAGAACAGGTGATTGCCTTCTTTCATGCCATATCCGGCTCTTATCAAAGCCAGGTATTGACGGGGGGCACCGCTATTTACAACGTAATTTCTGAAACGATAATCGATCGTACCAGCAGCAACTGCCACGTAATAAGACGGGTTGAACTCTGCCTGTACACCGGTGATACTGATGCCTTTGGCTGTTAGTTCAGAGTAGTCAGCCATGGTACGGCCGAGACCTATTGAGCGAATCGCCAATAAAGTCTTGTAGCCTTTAGGCAGTACTGTGTCTGGCAGGTTCATTTCTTTCAGACGCTGAGAAAGCTCCGCATTGTTTTTACTGCTCATCAGCTTTTCAATGACATCTCCTTTCAGGTTACCTACCTGTGCTTCGTGAGCGTGATAGGTGCTGTCCATAATGCGCAGGCGATCCTGCAAAGAGTCCAGCTGATGCTGACGGGCAGCGTAGTAGTTTTCAAAGCTTGAATCCGAAGGCAGACGGTTTGTGGCGCTGTCTTTCGTATTCAGGCGGCCTTTATAACGAAGCATCACATCCCAGGAAGGCACTTCCGGCATTGACGGCACTTTGGGAAGAGAATCCAACCCAGGTGTGGGCAGGGTATCTCTTCTTCCGTATAACTTCCGCTCGCGTGCTTCTACTAATCGTTGTAACTGGGCAGGAGAAGATAGCCAGTCCTTTAACTGGTATAATTCTAAAGATTTTGCATTCAACTGCTGCTTTTCTAATTGTAATTGTTGCAACTGGCCTATTTGAGAAGCATCCCATTTTTGCAGTTTATCATACAACAGGTTTTTGAAGTCCCGATTCGTGTACTGCATATTCACGCCTGTGATATTGCGGAACAGGGTTGAATTGCCTCTGGCAGTGGTGAATGCAACACGCACAGGGTATTGATCCCTTACTGTGATGTCGAGATAGGTCTGTACTGTATGCTGGTAAATATCTTTTTGCTGATATGGGGTATCAACGCCGGATTGGTAGTAATAGTCATACATAACATTCCCATGCACCTTCAGGAAAGGCTTGCGGGGTGGTAGCGGCCGGGTGGTGGTGTCATAGTGTTGATTACCGTATAGGGGTACCAGGTTAACATAACCGCCGGTGTCAGTTGCCATTATATAAGACACTTCGCCGGAAGATTGTTTAATACCACGGGGAAAAGCAACTATGGGTCCTTTACCTGGGGCTCCGGGCAGACTGGTACTACGTTGTAATTGAGCATAGGTTACCAGGCTCCCTGCCGTGAGGAAGAATAATATAATGTATAGTGATTTCAACTTGTTGTTTAAACAGTTGTGATTGGGAATACGAACATATAGGTATTCTTAAATCAGAATGGGTATGAATGCTTTCTCGATGAGTAAAAATTATGACATAGGTACATTTTTGGATTAAAAAAAACGGGTTAAGTAATTCACTGACAGATAAAGGTTAAAATGGAATGCTGTGGGACAAAATTAGAGAATAAATGGAGAATACAAAATTTATTGGGAGGAATTTTATTAATGATTGATGGAGGGGGTGCGGAGGTGGAGAGTTATTTCCTTCCTATAATTATAATAGTGTGTATGCTTTGCGTACAAAGCATACACACTATTATAAAATTCTATTGTAATAACACCATTACCTTTGAATTATTTTTTTCAACTCATCTATTGTCTTTTGCTGTTCTATCAGATACAAGGTCAGCTCTTCCACCTTCTGTAATAGCCGCATGTTCATTTCACCCACATCAACTCCATTTTCCTTTACCTCTTTTTCAGTAGGGATCTCCGGTAAATGGCAATTCTCTTTTATGTACCTGTCTACTTCATACAAATTGGGTAACTGATAATTAGGCGCAAATACGAAGTCAGCCCATGCTCCTTGTGTAACTTGTAATTTTCTGGCGCCAATCGCACCTTCTACTGTCAATTTGTATTTACCTAAAGTAGTAGTGCCTGTACCAATTCCCAGATTACCACTTGCATCCAACCGCATTTTTTCTGTTCCGTCGTTCGTACTGAATGTCATAAAACCACCCTGTACGGAATTTCCTCTGCAAAAGTTAATAGCGCTGTTTTTATACCCATAAAAATAATGTTCAATCGCAAAAGATGGACTATAATGAGGCGTAGAGTTTACAGCATGCACACCTAACATTGTCCCCCGGCCGTAGTAATGTCCTTCAGGTAACCTGGAAAGAACCGCTGTAATAGTATCAGCTATTGTGGTGCTGACATCCAATGGGGCCCGGGGAGTTAATGTACTGATCCCAAATCTTCCTTCAGGAAGAACTGTTACACTGTCCGGGAGATAGACTGTTCCATCGAATTTATTAATATAAGGAACGGTTTTAATACTGGTTGCCTCACTAAATAATGTTGTATCTGCCCATGTCCAGCCAGCGAAGTTAGCAGCAGTTTCAGATGCTAGTCCAGACCCCCAGGCACTGACATGGAAACGTTGGTAGTTAATTTTTGAATCAATAAAAATAACCACCTTACCATTCTCCTGTGCCAATGTGATAGGCGGGCTATAGGTACCACTGTTAGAAGCTTTAGGGTTTGTAAAAGTGTTGCTGTTGAAATAAAAGGTCAGCTGAATATTAATAGTAGCTGCATTGCCGAACCCAAATCCCTGAATGAATAAAGTAGGCATCATATTGGCACCAGCACTCGGTAGATTAGTCATTATTTTTACTCCATTTCTGGGAATTGCAACTGCCGAATAATTCAAACAGTCATACATTTGCGCTTTCGCAAATACATTAACAAGACAAAGGGATAAAATTAATAATAGTGATCGCATGTAATTTGGATTAAAAATGAAGATATTATTGTCCCAGGTTAAATGAGCCTTTAGATTTGTTTATTACAATAGAGGAGAACATCAATTAAGCCTATAGTCCCAAAGCTTTTCTACAGCTCAAACTTGCTGTATTTTCAAATTCACGATTCAGTCGATAATGCTTAAAAAACAACAGGGAGCCTGCTGGTTATCGGAATATCTGGTAGTCCAGGCCAACATATTTATTTTTCAGGTGGGCCATATTGCTTATGGTTGGGCAATAGGTGGAGTTCCTAACATAAACGTTGATAAGCATACCAAAGCAGCGCATTGGATTGTGAATGCGAATATTTGGGGATATTTAAATATAAACGGGTGTTAATGCTTTCTCGATGGCAACATCATGACATAGGTAATTGTTTGAATTAAAAAAATGCTATGGGTTGTTCGCTGACAGATAGGTTAAACAGAATGCTGAAGGCAAAATTAGATAATAAAACCAGATTACAAAATTTTTTACCGGGATTTCAGGTTACTAATTAAACGACTCCCTAAATTCCAATGGAGACATATTCGTCTTGGATTTAAAAAACTTTCTGAAGGATTGAGGATGTTCAAATCCTAATTCATAAGCGACTTCATTTACTGATAAACTGGTGGTAGAGAGCTTTTGTTTGGCTACTTCTATCAGTTTGTTTTGTATATGCTGCTGGGTGCTTTGGCCAGTTAGATTTTTAAGCAGGCTACTCAGGTAGTTAGGAGAGATATTCAGATTTTCGGAAATCAATTGCACAGTGGGGATACCATTGGCTAAGAGGCTATCGCTTTGGAAACAGGTATTGAGCAATTGCTCCAATTTATCGAGGATCTGGTGGCTGGTGATTTTTCTCGTGATGAACTGGCGATTGTAGAACCTATCCGCATAATTCAGGAGTGTCTCAATGTGAGAGACAATGATTTGCTGGGTGAATTTATCAATGTTGGAATGATATTCCTGCCGGATATTATGAATGATATTTACGATGGTCGTTTCTTCTTTATCAGATAAGAAGAGCGCTTCGTGCGCAGCATAACCGAAATATTCGTATTGTTTGATATTCTTTGCCAGAGCAGTGTTCCAAAAGAAATCCGGGTGAATGAGTAGCATCCATCCGGATTTATTAGGTTGCGCTTCGGTTGGGACTTCGACATTGAAGACCTGACCGGGAGCGATGAAATACATGATGCCTTCGTCAAAGTCATATTGTTGCTGACCATACCTGAATTTAACAACGACGTCTCTTTTTAAGGAGATGGAATAGAAATCAAGTACCCAGTTGATATGATTACTTTCGGAAGAAAGTACTACCTCCGCATAATTGACTACGCTGATTAACGGATGCGCAGGAGGCTGTAAGCCTCTTAAACGGTGAAATTCCTGGATGGATGTTAATCTACGTAGTTCTCTCATGTCTGTGTTAATTTACCAGGGTAACTCGCCTTCCTGACGGAAGAATTGACCGGTTGGACCATCTTCTCCTATAGTGGCCAGGCGAACAATTGGTTCGGCACCCTGGGCGGCGGTTTTGAAGCCAGCGAAGTTATTGAGATCGGTGGCGGTGTAGCCAGGTGTTACGCTATTAATTTTGAAATTACGTAATTCCTGGGAAAGGTTGATGGTGAATGTGTTCAGGGCCGTTTTGGTGGCACCATAGGCATGGTAGTTGTCCCAGTTGGCGAAGCGGTCTTTGGCTGTTTGCATGGCCAGGGAACCGAGTTCACTGGATACGTTGACGATGACAGGCAGGGGGGCCTTTTTAAGTAAGGGCAGGAATGCCTGGGTAGTTTGGATTACGCCGAAATAGTTAGTGTTGAAGATCCTTTTTATTTCTTCGATATCGCAGGCGGAGATATTTTGTGGTTGTGCGCCTGGGATACCGGCGTTGTTGATTAATATATCCAGAGAGGCGATGCTGGCAGCCGCCTGTTTGACAGCGTGCAGGTCGGAGACATCGATTTTAAGGAATTCGATATTTGTTAAGCCTTCGGCTTTTAATTGATTGATGGCGGTAGTACCGTTCTGCTCGTCACGGCAGCCGAGGTAGACGTGATAGCCGAGTTGAGCCATTTTTTTTGCTACTTCATAGCCGATGCCTTTGTTGGCGCCGGTGATCAATACATTTTTCATGATGGGCGATTTTGATAAGGCAAAGGTCTGGGTTTAGATTTTGTTTGCTATCGCCGGGTCTATGATTATTGAAGCCGAATCTCTTTTAGGATGGTGGAGGCTACTATATTTCATTTCTTAGGGAATGGATCAAAGAAAGTTCGCTTGCGCATAAAAAGCCAACAATCAGCATTAATGTACTGTCCATTAGCTATTCAGGTAATTGACTTTCCATTTATTAAATACGGCATTGAGTTTTACCATTTACTGACCCCATTATATAAATAGCTATCAATTTTATCCTTTTTCATATCATAAACAAAGCTTGCTGTATAATTTTTCCCCTTTACTCCCACCTTTCTATATAAATTAATTCGCCCATTACTCTTACTCATTCTAAAATCAGCCACCCCTTCCATTATCTTGTACGGCTTAGATGCTATGCCCCCCTCTCCTTTTCCCCAGTGAAATAATAACGCGACTGCATCACATTTTTTAGTTTTATACGAGACTTCCGCAAAAGTATGATCGTATGCTGAAAAGGCATTTATCCTGATCATCGTACCATCAATGCTAAATCCAGCCGTAATATCTGCTTTTATCGTACTTACATTTTTATTCTGAATGGTGGACTTTGTTTTGGGAATATCAACACGTTTTGTTGTTCCTGACAGCCCCATTATATCACAAAGAGCGATGGTTTTCTTTATCCGGCCGGAATGTACAAGACTTCCCCATTTGCTATGACCATCTTCTACAGACCGATGAATCATTTTCTGATGCTCATCATACTGGAACTTTGCTGTAACACGAACCTTATTGTCCTTTTTTATTCTTCGATACAGGGAAATATTACCCTGGGATTTTTCCCATCGGAAATCGAACACACCATCTTGTAACCTGTAAGGATCTGAGTAAAAGACTCTTTTCTTCTTGTCAAAAAGATACAATATTGCCAGCGTATCACATTTCTTACTTTTATAAAGCGCTTCTGCATACGTATTCCCTTCTATCAAAAATGAATTCATGCTGACAAATGTCCCGTTGATTTCAAATTTCTTTCGGATCTGCTCTTTCAGCGCATTTAAATTTTTATTATTTACAGTACACACCGCATTGGGAATTCGAAATTCTTTCGCTACAACATAGAACCTGGTTGATGCACAAAGGTTAATTTTCTTTTGCTGAGCACATACATTAAAAACACTGAGAAAATATAGACAAAGGATAAAGAGTTGTTTCATTATGTTCTGCTGATCTTATAGGGATAAGATGCAATATAATGATTCGGGGTATCAAAATATGTGAAATTCATGGGAATAGAGTGATCTTTACCGGAGAGGATAAAGTATTGATTCCATACATCCGGGATCAGGCTTTCGATGGCTTCGCCTGTAAGAGTGCGCTCTCCTCCTTCATCGGTTGATAATCTTTCGGGGGAGAAAGGAACGAATGTGTGAAAAAATTCAAGGTAACCGGGAATATTCAGGGATTCCTTTTTAAAGTTAATAGTACCACCTATTTTCATTTTGTTTGTTTTAATTCACGCCCGGAGACAGCTTCATCCTCCCATCTTTGCTGGATATGATATAGCATGGAAAAATATGGCGCCAGCACCAATGCCATGACACCCAGGTATATTCCATATCCATTGCCGGTTACATAATCAACGACTCCCATGAGGGTCCAGTAGACCAATACCGCCCAGTTGAACCGGATCGCCCATTTCCACTCCATCCATAAGGACAGGATGGTGGCTATCATGACGACAACACCCAGCACGCTTCGCAGGATCATCAGGTAAAAACTTATTCCACTGAGCCCCAGCAGCCCGGTTTGAGTGTAGAAATAGGAATACTTATAAATAAAGTAGCACCTGGCGACAACCTGATAAACACAGAATAGTGCGAAAATGACAAGATAGATCTTGAGGAACAGTGGCATCAGCGCACGGCGGCGTTGTTTTAAACCCGTTTCGAAAGAGTCGTCAAATATGGAGGGTTGTTCAGACATATTTTTTCAGGTTGAAGAACCACTTTGAATTTACGGGATTTATGGCATAAAACTTATCCAAGCAGACATCTAATTTTCATCTTCAGGTCAACCAATTTATACTGGATAAAAACCATTTCATAATTTTTTTATAGTCCTCTTTGAAGTCTGTTTTGCTTTGTTTAAAATTATAACTTTATATCTATGAAAATATTGTTAACCGCTTTTTTCCTTTTATTCTCCCAGGAGTTGAGTTTTACCTGGCACCAGCAGGAATATGATGCGATTATTGTGGATCCTACAAAGGAGGTGATTCGCATGCATTGGCTGGATGATAAGGGGATCCCTTATAAAAATATTGCCGCCGTGAAGCAGGCATCAGGAAAAGACATTTTAATGATCACCAACGGAGGGATGTTCCAACCCGGGAATGTACCCGTAGGTTTGTATATAGAAAATGGGAAGACGATCCGGCCATTGGATACGTCACAGAACAAACCGGGTAATTTTTACCTGCTACCCAATGGGGTGTTTTATACGGATAAAGAAGGTGCGCATGTATCGACTACTTCTTCCTTTAAAAACAAGGATATCAGCTATGCTACACAGTCAGGACCGATGCTGGTGATTGATGGAAATATTCATCCTATGTTCAAGCAAGGTTCTGAGAATGTAAACCTGAGAAGTGGTGTGGGGATTATGCCAGATGGAAAGGTGGTGTTTATTATTTCGAAAAGTAACCAGACGAATTTTTATGAGTTTGCCAGCATCTTTAAAGAGAAGTTTGGGTGTAAGAATGCGTTGTATTTAGATGGGGCGATTTCTAAGATGTATTTAAAGGGGAATAGAAAGGAAGATGTGGGAGGAGATTTTGGGGTGATGATTACCGTGTCAGCTCAATAAAAGATGAGTGCATTTTTTTGATTCTTCCAGCAATAACACGCTACTTCCAGCAGTAACACGCTATCCATAAATAAAAAGCCGGCTCTTTTGAGAGAGCCGGCTTTTTATAATTTTACAATACCGCTTTCCTTTTCTTCACCACATGCGTCGCATCCTTCTGTATCATCAACTCCAACAACTCATACCCGCCATTCGCCTTCCTATGCGCAAACTCCCGCTCCTTCTGCGTTACCGGACTCGCCCAGAACAGATTCACCTTATCTCCATACATCTCCGGCAGTTCTATTGCTTCGCCATTATACAATGCTGATGACAACACCATACTCTCGTAAGGCTCCGGCAATTTGGAAGAACCAATCGTATGTCCCTCTCCCAGCCAGCTGATATGCCTCCATGGAATATCGGCCATGGTAGCAATACTCTCCGCCATCTTCATGATCTCGTCTTCAGAGAATTCATTCTTGTCTACTGCCAGGGCCAACTCCATTCTGCGGTAAGCTTCTGAAGTATCATTGTACAGATAAGACACCCATGGCATAGGACGAATACTCGCACCCATGGTTAAAAAGTATACAATATTATCTTTTTCAAATTTTCCCATCGCCATTGGCGGCCATTCATTGTTATCTATCGCAAAGTATTGCAGCATCTTTCCAAACCGCTGCTCATAGCTATTGATAAAATTCTCCTGTATTACCGGCCATGCAGGTGCCTCCACACTACTCCACTGATTACGGAACGCCACCGCCTCACCTACTCGGGCAAACTGCTGATTCGTACCCGGATCACCCAACGGCAATACCAGGAAATCATCACCTTCCACACCTATACAATCCGCAGCATAAGATACCGCTTCATCTACATACAGGCTCCATCCGGGAATCACGCCGAGTATTTCACCATCATATAATACCGCCGCACCGTCATCTTCAGGCAGCCATACAATCTCTAACAATTCTGCTTTCAACGGCTCCTTACCATCCGGGTGGTTACAGAACTTGCTCTGTAACATCGGCGCTGTACCATTATGCATCGCTGCCACGTCCTTTACTTCCGGCGCAGGCAATAAATTGCGTAGCCAGCAGGCACGCATCTTATACTTTTTACTCTGTAATTCCGCAGGGAACAGGTACAAATAAGCTGTACGATCATCCTGCTCTACCGATGCATACATGGTATGCCTTCCATTCGGTTGTTCTATCAATACCTGAGGTTCCTTATTCATAATTGCAAGATATATACTTATCTCCAAACATGTTACATTTGTCGTATGGATAACCCTTTCTTTGTATCTACTGACAAATCGCAACTGGATCTCCCTATGATCCATGAATTTTTAAGTAAACGTTCCTATTGGGCCAAAGATCGTACCATTGATGCCGTACAACGATCTATTGACAATTCTCTTTGCTTTGGTGTATACACCGGTTCCGGCAAACAAGTGGGTTTTGCCAGGGTCGTAACTGATTTTACTATTTTCGGCTGGCTGATGGATGTGTTTATCACAGAAACACACAGAGGACACGGTCTCGGCAAAATGTTGCTGCAAGCTGTTATGTCTCACCCTGAATTGCAGACACTAAAACGATGGGGATTGGTGACGAAAGATGCACACAGCTTGTATGAAAAGGCAGGATTTGTAGTGGTAGAAAACCCGGAGAGAATGATGGAAAAACTGGGATAAGAAGAAGAAACAGTAGAAGAATAATGGAAAAACTGGAATAATAAGAGAAATAAACAGTAGAAGAATGATGGAAAAACCAGGATAAGAAAAGAAAGAATCAGTAGAAAAACCATGGAAAAACCAGGATAAGAAAAGAAAGAATCAGTAGCAAAATCATGTAAAAACTCATCTAAGAAGCGCATGTTTCAATAGAAATGCTGCCCTGGAAAACCAAATGAAATCATAAAATAGCTGCGCTAAGGAACATTTAATTAAGACCTGACAAGCATTTAAATTATTTACCGTACCTTTGCGTTACTTTTATTCTCTTCCTCTATAGGTTTGCGAGTAAGGCGGGTAACGTATCAACTGCATTGATAGCCTTACCAAAACATTTATCATTAAAAATATAAGATTTTGTCATTCGAACAATTAAGGCTCATAGAGCCAGTGCTGAAGGCGTTGAAAGAAGAAGGATACTCTGAGCCAACTCCTATACAGCAACAATCCATTCCATATGTATTGGACAAAAGAGACCTGTTGGGTTGTGCCCAGACCGGTACCGGTAAAACTGCCGCTTTTGCCATTCCATTGTTACAGCTGCTGTCAGAAACAACACCCGCTGTACAAAAAGGCCCAAGACCCATCCGCGCTTTAATCCTCACTCCTACCCGCGAACTCGCGATTCAGATCCAGGAAAGCCTGCAGGCTTATGGTAAATACCTTCCCCTGAAACATCAGGTGATCTTTGGTGGCGTATCACAGGTACCACAGGTAGAAGCACTACGCAGAGGCATAGATATTTTAGTAGCGACCCCAGGTCGTCTGCTTGACCTGATTAGTCAGAATATTGTCACACTCAGAGATGTTAAGTTCTTCGTGCTGGATGAAGCTGACCGTATGCTCGATATGGGATTTGTACATGATGTACAACGCGTGATCATCAAATTGCCTGAGAACAGACAGACTTTGTTCTTCTCTGCAACCATGCCGCCGGAAATTCAGAAACTGGCTGCCATGATCCTGAAAAATCCTGCGAAAGTAGAAGTTACACCCGTATCCTCTACTGCTGAAACTATTACACAATCTTTATATTATGTAAAGAAACAGGATAAACGCCACCTGCTCCAACACATCCTGAAAGATGATGCGATCAAAACATTACTCGTATTTGCCCGTACCAAACACGGCGCGGACAGAGTGGTGAAAGACCTCGTTAGATTAGGTGTGACTGCCGAAGCAATCCATGGTAATAAATCACAGAATGCGAGACAACGTGCCTTGAGTAATTTCAAGAACCGTCAGACCCGTGTACTGGTTGCTACCGACATCGCTGCAAGAGGGATCGATATCGACGACCTCACGCATGTGGTAAACTTTGAATTACCGAATGTACCTGAAACCTATGTACACCGCATTGGCCGTACCGGTCGTGCAGGTGCCAACGGTATCGCGATTTCATTCTGTGAAGAAGAAGAAAAACCATTCCTGAAAGATATCCTGAAACTGATCAACAGAGAGATCCCGTTAGTAACGGATCAACCTTTCCATGATCCGTTAGTAGGTATGCAGGCGGTAAAAGCACCCATGCAGCAAAACAGACCCAGGAAAATGCCACAAGGTGGTGGCGGCGGTTTCCACAGAAACAGACAGGGTAGTGTAAATGCTCCAAAGAAACATAGACCAAAGCCTCAGGCTGCGAGATAATACTATTTTCAGAGGTTCGCCATGGCGAACCTCTGAAATATCTTTCTACCAGCTGATACCTCAGAAATATTTTTCCAGCGTTAACCCATATGTAAATATTAAGTTCTCCCTCCCCGTTCGCGTTACCTTATTATATGTCATAGACGCTGTGATCGCTATCCACTTTCGCAAGGCAAAGGCTATATTATTCACTGATTTCAGGTTATAATCACTGATATCAGTAATATCTGGCTGGAAAAACTGTGTCCCATCTATCGTGACTATATTCGCAAAAACAAATTTGTAAGATATACGAACTGAATTGCGTACGGCATCGTACACATCATGCAATGTATCGTCTATAAAGAGATCCCCCTTTTCCCATATGAATCCATCACTTAATGAGAGATAAGCAGTTTTCCTGTCAAGGAAATTATAGGCTATTCCCGCACCTGACTGGAAACGATCGTTTATTTTCAACGAGAAACTTTTATCATAGTTCGCTAGTCCCCAGTAATAAATTTGTTTCACCGCACGAAACAGACTGACGTCAAGCGATGTAGAAAAATCATTGTTCGTGAGTTCACCGTTCGACTCTCCATACACCCAGCTGCCAAAACCGTTCATTACTATCTTTTTCCTGCTCACCCCTACCTTGAACATGTTGCTCAACAGGTAAGAATTACCTTCGTTGGTCTTGTTGATAGAGCCTGTGGATGCGAACTTCCCGTAGTAGTGTACCGAATCGCTGAACTGTGCAAAAGCAGTTCCGCATAAAAATATGGTGAATATTGTGATGATTATCCTTTTCATAAAACGATGCCTTACGCACAATTAATATGCCTAAAATCAATACCTTATATTAATCCAATGCGCCTGGAATGGTCTATACCTTCTTCACTGTGTTCGAAATAACATAAAGCGATCCCCTTGTCCTGCATGGCCTGCACGACTTCGCGGGTAGCAATGGCTTTGCTGTTTCGCACCTTGCGCAGGTATACAGCGATGATCTGTGTACCAAAGTGATCTACCAGTGCTTTGTAAATATTTGGATCTTCCTGCGTATCGTCGCCGAGTAAAATGAAGCGCATATCAGGGTAATGCTTGAGGATACGGGTGATGCGGGTGAACTTTGTTTTGTGTTTGTTTTGTCCGCTCTTTAATAATTGCCGGAGTGGTTTTAACTGATTTAATAAAAACACACCATCCGGTAAACCATTAAAGCGGATAAATTCTTTTATATATGCATACAGGTTCCATTCACTACTGGATACATAAAAGAAAGGATTGTTGGAATGACTGAGTAACTGATAATGCCGCACCACTCCTTCAAAAGGTTTGCGGGTACGGGCATTGCGGGTAAACAATACCTGCAGGCGCTTCACAATCTTTGCAGAGTGGGAAACGAGGAAGGTATCGTCGATATCTGAGATGCAGCCAAACTGTGTGTGATGTGGAATAATAACTACACCGGTGGTCTCCGAAACAGGGGAATCCACCACACCAACCATCCTTACCTGTACATTGTATATGCCTGCTTCCACCATGCGGGCGGGCTGCCATTGTAAATGGAAGAACCCGTCTTTTTCCGTTATGGCCGTGACTGCTATCCCGTCCCATTCCAGCATCACTTTGATGCCTGCCATCGGTCTTACCCAGAAGAGGCGCAACAATGCGAACATATTGACGAGAAAGAACCGGCTGTAGCGGGTAACAGGCCTCGGGCCAAGGGCAAGTACATGACCGAATATTTCGAGGTATTCTGCCCCTCCAAAGCCATTGTATACCCTGATATGAGGACGTGTCTCCATACCGAGCCATTGTAGAATTTTATTCCATGCTGTCATTCAGGCGCTGATTTTGTAATAAGAGCATAAAAATGGCAACCTATGCGGCTACTCTTTGTGATCAATCCTGTTTCGGGCGGCAAAAAGAAGGCCGATCATGCTACATTGATAAGGAATTTTTTTAAAGAACGGGCAGAAAAGATTGAAATATGCATATTTGACGGCCCTGCATCAGCGCAGGAGCTGAAAAAAACAATCCAACACTGGCACCCGGATCGTGTGGTGGCTGTGGGTGGAGATGGTACAGTGAAAGCAGTAGCGTCGCATTTATTACATACTCAGATCCCTATGGGTATCATCCCTGCCGGCTCTGCCAATGGCATGGCTGCAGAACTGTCTATACCCACGGAGTTCGAAAAGGCGATGGGGATCATATTGGAAGGAAAGGTACAGGTCATTGATGCGATCCGTATCAATCAACAGGAGATCTGTATACACCTGGGAGATTTAGGACTCAATGCACTCCTGGTAAAAAACTTTGAACAGAGAGGTATTCGGGGCAAACTGGGCTATGCGCTGTCTTCGATCAAGACCTTGTGGCAAAAGCAGTCTTTGCAGGTACAAATCAGGAATGCAGAGGTACACCTGTCGAGAGTGGCATTTATGATTGTGCTGGCGAATGCGCGAAGGTATGGTACAGGGGTGAATATTAACCCGGATGGCAATCTCAGCGATGGGTTGTTTGAGGTGGTGATCATCAGGAGACTTTCTTTGTGGGAGTTATTAAAGATGATCAGGAGATTTAAGCCTTTTGATCCGAGAAAGACGGAGGTGATACAGGCAGACCAGGTGACAATTATGACGCGTAGAAAAGCGCATTTCCAGGTGGATGGGGAATATTTAGGGAAGATCAGTTCAGTGAAAGCGGAGATAATGGCGAAAGCATTGCAGGTGTTGGTACCGGCATAATACATTTGCAGTGCCGCAGCATACCCTTTGTTGCACCTGCATAATACTTTGTGTGCCAGCATAATACCCTTGTGGTGCCAAAATAATACCATTTATAGTGCCGCATAATACCATTGTAGTGCCACAGAATACCTTTGTAACACCAGCATAATACTTTGTGGCGCCAGGATAAAACCATTGCAGGACCGCAGAATACCTTTGTAGCACCTGCATAATACCTTTATGACGCCGCATTATACCCTCTGTAGCCCCCACATAACTCCCCATTATTACCGCTCTTCAAATTACACCCATATCGGGCAAAATACTACGTGCATTTCTTCCCTCCACTTTCTATTTTGTTCACATAAATCAATTTTATGCGGCGATTATTATTTGCCCTGGCAATATTGGCGGGGAACTCTCTCTTTGCACAGGATGGTTATGTATTTAAGGAGGGATTAAGGAGTGGCGCCTGTCATCAGTATGGCAGAACGGCTTTGTTTACGGATCAACTGGCATACGCCATGAGCAATGGCCCCCTGCAGGCACCGGCGAATGGCAGTGAGTCATTTGATGGAGAGAAATGGCAGACAGTAACTGCTGGTGAGGATGGCACCTTTTCTGGAAAGGCTTTGACGAATGGATATATCTATGTAACGTACAATTCTCCGAAAGCACAGACAGCGATTTTAAACATCACCGGTCACCAGATGGTATATGTGAATGGTGTGCCACATGCTGGTGATATGTACCGCTATGGATGGATGTTTACACCCGTGCAGTTAAAGCAGGGTGTGAATGAGTTTTACATCCGTACCAGCCGTGGCTGGGGGCGTCAGGGAATGCGTGCGCAGCTCACGTTCCCAAAACAACCTGTGTATATCAGTGTGGCCGATTCTACGATGCCGTTTGTTGTGAAGGGTAAAGATAACAGTGGTTTATGGGGTGCTGTTGTTGTGATCAACACTTCGGACAAACCACTGAAAGGCCTACAGATAAAGGCGACGGTACAGGGCAAGACCCTGACTACTACCCTGCCTGAAATCGCACCACTGGCCACACGTAAAGTAGGATTTATGATGGATGCTTCTGCTGCGGGTAACGATAATAACAGTGTGGCACTGACGCTGAGCCATCAGAATAAAGTGATTGACAGTAAAAGTATGGCATTGAAGACGGTGAGTGCAAGCGAGCATTATAGCAGCACATTCGTAAGTGGAATTGATGGTAGCGTACAATATTATGCAGTATCTCCTCAACTGAATCCAACGGGGAAAGCACCGGCTTTGTTCCTTTCTGTACATGGTGCAGAAGTGCAGGCGATCAACCAGGCGAGTGCATATAAATATAAAGACTGGGGTGTGTTGGCTGCGCCTACAAACAGACGTCCACGTGGTTTTAACTGGGAAGACTGGGGCAGACTGGATGCACTGGAAGTGTTGAATATTGCAACCGCAACGTTCAAGCCGGATCCTGAAAGGATCTATCTGACAGGGCACTCTATGGGTGGTCATGGTACATGGATTTTAGGGGCTACTTTCCCTGGAAAGTGGGCGGCAATTGCACCCTGTTCAGGGTATCCGACTTTGATGGGATACGGTTCTGCAGATGGATTGATTCCTGATTCACCTAAGAATAACACCGAGCAGATCTTGCTGAGAGCGAGCAATCCAAGTAATACTTTTAAGTTAGCGAATAACTATAAGGCAGGTGGTGTGTATATTTTGCATGGGGATAGTGATCGTGTAGTGTCTGTAGATTATGCCAGACAAATGAAGAAGATACTGGCAGATTTTCATCCTGATTTTAGTTATTATGAATATCCGGGTGGTGAGCATTGGTATGGGGATACTTGTGTAGACTGGGGGCCGTTGTTTTCTTATTTTAAATGGCATACGATTCCGGCAGATAGCAGTGTGAAGGTGGTAGATTTTACTACGGCAAGTACCGCGATCTCTTCTAAGTATCATTGGGTGCAGGTATTACAGCAGCAACATGCGTTGGAGTATAGCAGGGTACAATTGCGTCGTGCAGGAAACAATATCAGTGGAACCACAAGTAATGTGGAAGTGCTGGCATTGGATCTGAAAGGATTTGATGGTGAAATTGTATTGGATGGACAGACAATAAAATATGCTGCTCATGGAGAGATATTGTATTTGCAGCATGGACCTCAGTGGACCATCGGAAAGGCACCAGCAGAAACAGATAAAGGTATTGTAAGAAATGGTACACTGAAAGAAGCATTTAATCACAGGATGGTATTTGTGTATGGCACGGCAGGTACGCCTGAGGAAAATGCATGGTCTTTAAATAAAGCAAGGTATGATGCAGAGACGTGGTATTACAGGGGAAATGGTGCGATAGATATTGTGGCGGATAAGGATTTCAAGGCTGCGGATTATGCTGATAGAGGGGTTATCATATATGGGAATGCGACTACGAATAAAGCATATGGATTGCTGTTGAAAAATTCTCCGGTGCAGATGAGCAGAGGTAAAGTGACTGTGGGTGAGAAGAGTTATACAGGCGATGCATTGGCAGGGTATTTTATGTATCCCAGAATGGATAGTAAGGTGGCTGCTGTGGCGGTGATTGGCGGTACTGGACTGAAGGGCATGAGAGCGGCGGAAGCGAATCAGTATTTTGCGGGAGGAAGTGGGTTTCCGGATTATATGATCTTCTCTGTGGAGTTGTTGAAGGGAAAAGAGACAGAAGTGAAGACGGCTGGGTTCTATGATAATGAGTGGAAGTTGAGTGTGAAAGATGAGATTATAAACTAAATAAAACATTCATGATAGAGGGAATTCTCCAACGGGGAATGAAAACTATTTTCAGTAAAAAAGAGCGTGTATCAAAAGTAAGATACACGCTCTTTTCATTCGGATACCTGATGGATCCAGGTTTCCATTTATGCAGTTCTAAGGAGGTTCATTTATTTTTGATTCATCCTTTTTTTACCGCAAGGGCCTGCGGCCGGCTATATAATTCTCTTAAATTCCCATAATTTTCCTATCCCATCTACCGGCATACAGGATACTGACAATGTATTTCCCGGTATCTCCCACCTCATATCCTTCATTTTACTATCCGGAGATGTAAATAGCAGTAAAGCTTCTTTATTGATCACCTCCTTATTCTCCGCACTATTTATCAACTTGCCCATCACTAACGATAATACATGGGGTGGTTGTTCACCGGAACGATCCAGATCGAGCAGACTTGCAGCTGCTGTATTCACCCAACCGGAATGCCCATCGTTACTAATAAATACCAGGGCTTGTGGGATGGTATGCATAATAGCAGTGAAGCGGGACACCGTTATATTAACTATGTGCTGGTTATGCGATTGCTGAAGAATTTCCTTAAACCGGCACCGAATAATTTCCAGGCATTCCCGTGCACTGGCATCAAATGTTTGCGGCTCACTCCACCCAAAGAGGATAATCGCATTCACACCCGGCTCTGTTACAGGCAATATAACGGCAGAAGAGAGCGCCTGTAATAAATCATCAAAGGCATTTTTTTCAGGGATCTGTGACCAGTATATTGTCTTATAATGATGTTGTTCCAGCAATGCTGTGAGCGGACCTGGGTTCAATATCAGATCATTCAGATAAGACGGGCTCGCTGCCTTTACTTTGGCTGTATAGGTATCCTCGAAATCAAGTTGCAGGGAGATATAGGCGCCAAACAACTCCCGCAGCAATGATATGCTGAAAGGAAGGAATGAAGTCGCATCCCGGTTCCTGTCCCAATCACTCGTCTGACTAATAAACGTAAGCGTAGTTCTTTCCCAGCGTGTCACTATAAAAAGCTGTTTATATAAAGGACTTAATAATACTGATCACCTCTTCCGGTGCACTCACATGGGGAAAATGCCCTTTGGTATGCACAATAGCCAGCTGGCTGTTAGGGATATGCTTTAACATATAGTCTCCTACTTCACTGGGTACAGCCGGATCGTCTGAGGTCTGTACGATCAGGGCAGGTATGCTGGATTTACCCAGGTCACTCCTGTGATCCATCTCAAAGATAACTTTTGCTACAGACAATGCAATATCTGCACGAATGGAGGATAAAGTTTTGGCAAAATTAGCCGCCAGCTCTGGTCTGTCATGGTTTTGCAACACGAGTTGAGCAAAACCGCTGGCCCAGGCGTAGTAATTGGTACTCATAGCGTGGTACAATTGTTCCAGTGCTTCCATGTTGAACCCGCCTACATAGCCGGTTTCAGGCTCATTCAGGTAACGGGAGCTGCTACCCAGCAGCACCAGTTTATTAAAGTAAGATGGATATTTTATAGCGGAGAGCAGGCCTATCATACCGTTGACAGAGTGGCCTACATAGATCACGTTTTCCAGTTTTAACTCCCGGAGCAGGTCTCCCATATCAGTTACATACCCCTGAATAGAACTGTAGCGGGAAGGGCTGAAGGCATTGATATCTGCCTGACCACCACCTACATTGTCGAAGAGCACGATCTTATAATCAGCTTCAAATGCCTTGACCAGTGGCGCAAATGCGGTCTGGTCAGAACCAAAACCATGACCAAAGATGATAGTTTGTGCGGCATCTGCTTTACCACTAACATGTACGTTATTCTTCGCCTTTACTGTGTGCATATATAATAACGGGGGTTGCATCCGGTAAGCTAAAATAAGGAATTAAAAGAGCGTCCAAAAACAAAAAAGCTCACACCGATGGTGTGAGCTTTTTTTATTCAATCATGTGTATTACCATGTCAGGTCAAAGCTGCTACCACCTGTGATAGTAAATACAGCTTTATTGCTACCCTTGTACACAATTGTACCTTCATAGCTGAAAGATTTACCGGTAGTAGTTGTACCAGTGATCTTAACCGCAGCAGTACCAGAAATGATCTGCAGGGTGGTTTTGCTAACTGTTACATCAGTAGCAGTATATTTCAGTGTACTATAGAAAGAGTTACCGCTACCATCTTTTGAGATCAGGGAAGCCTTGTTGTCAAACGCCTGATTGAATACCAGGTTTTTACTTGCATCATCCAGACCGGTGATAGCAAAAGTAGCAGCTGAAGTATCAGCCACAGAGATCTTGGAAGTACCCAGTGATGTCTTTGCTGCAAATGTAAAGTTGAATGACTGGTACTGATCAGCAGCACAGGTGATCACAAATTTGTAAGTGTAATCAATGCTGAAAGTGGTAGACGCATTTGCATCAGAAGAGAATTGGAAAGAATCTTCGTCGGTATAACCGCAATCATCACCAGTTGTCTTTGCACTTTTACGTGCACCCAGGTAGAGAGATGCTGTTGTAGCTGCTGCTGAAGTCTGAGCGGCTACACCACCATTGGTTACTGCGGAATTTACTACAGTTGCTACTTCTGCCTGGCTTACCGCTGGCTGACTGCTTTCTTTGTCGTCCTTTTTACAAGATGGCATTACTACAGACATGCCGGCTGCTACACACATGAATAACAGGGCAGCTTTACTGCGCAACAAGGGGTTGCTCATTCTTTTCATAGATGAATTTTGTTTAGTTTAGAATATAGTAAAAAGGAGTAGGCTATTTTTTATGTCCCCCTTTTCGCATGCTAATATATAGTAAAATAATAATATAAACGACTGGTATTGATCCTTTATTGTGTATATGAAGAAATAAAGAACTGCTTACCAGGTAGTAAGCATAAAAAAGCCTCCACCAGAAGGCGGAGGCTGATTGTATACTTTTGTCACAAATGTTTATTCTTTGATCCAGGACACGGTGTACTTTGTATCGTTCAGTACCAGTGATGCCGCATCATTGCCTGAGAATGTCAGTGTTCCTGACAAGGCGAATGATTTACCACTAGAGCTTTCACCTTTGATATTTACGGTAGCCGTACCAGATACGATTCTCAGTGTTGATTTATTGATATACATATTGGTAGATGTAACTGTCACTGTGCTGGTGAACTTGTGCATCTTCCCAATTTTGGATTGCTGTGTACCTGTACGGATATATGTCTGACTCGCCTTGTAGAAGGTACTGTCGTCTGACAGACCGGTTACTACAATTTTGTTGGTCACACTATCATCAGAAGACATGCGTGGGAAATCATACAGTGCTCTACCAGAAGCGTTGAATTCATATTGTGTAGGTACATTTTCGGTACAGGCCAATTCCCAGTTCCAGGTAATTCCATAACTCCATGTATAATAGGTAGCCGTATCTGAGTTAGCGCTGGTCAGCGTTTTTGAAATCGGAATACCACACTGGTCTGACAGTTTGCCGGCCTTGCGCTCACCGTTTGCTGCGGATACAACACTCATGGCTGCATTCGTCTGCACAACCAGACCGCCACCTGAACTGCTGAAAGACTGGCTGATCGCTTCTGCCATTTCATCGGAAGTGATGACGCCATCATCTTCATCCTTCTTACAGGAAAAAACCATCATGGCCAAACCCGAGAGCATTAAAAGGGAAAGGACCGTTTTACGCACGCGTCGTGTTTTCATAGAATCACATTTTATAGGGAATAATAAATAGGTACTGCTAGATAGTCATTATTTTCTTAATATAAAAGCATTCCCGCAATTTAAATTGGGCTTATTTTATTATATGTTAGCTTCTATTTTGCAAATGATTGAGAATCACACGTTCATCCAATTTTTAAATTCAGGCACCCGCGCCTTGCTGATTAAGATCTGTTCTTTGGGCGCTGGATGGACCTTTAGGGCCAATCTGCCATTGAAATAAAAATCAACTTCCTGAATAGCACCACGTTGTACAATGAACTGCCTGTTGGCCCGGAAAAATACCGCAGGATCCAACTGTTGTTGCAACTGTTCCATTGTAAAGTCGATGATGTATTGTTTATTATCGACGGTACCGGCATACACCAGTTCATTTGCCGTGTAAAACCAGGCAATGTTACCCGCAGACAGGGGAATGAGCTTATCCCTGTTGTGTACCAAAAAGGATTGTTTATAGGATTTGAATTGCGCCACCAGTTGCTGCATCTTACTATTATCACGCAGGCGATTATATTTCTGTAAGCTTTGCTTTAACTCACTTTCATCAAATGGTTTGAGAATGTAATCAATCCCATTTGCTTTAAAGGCCTGTAAGGCATAGTCATCGTAAGCGGTCACAAAGATCACTGGGAGCGTTACGTTCACCTGGCTAAAGATGTCGAAGGACAGGCCATCGCTGAGACGAACGTCCATAAACAGGAGTTCGCATTGCTGCATGTTGTCATTCAACCAGGCCACGGATTCAGCTACACCCGGCAGTATAGTCAATACTTCTATTTCCGGTGCAATGTCCTGAAGCATGTGCCGCAGATTGCGGGCAGTGGCTGGTTCGTCTTCTATGATCGCTACGCGTAATGCCATATTTTTATTGCAAAGGAAGTGTTACGATGAATGCCGTGGCTGTTTTTTCGATATTGATTTCCTGCTGAAGAAGGATCTTATATCGTTCGTTTAAATTCGATAAACCTATGCCTGTACCGGGTTCTGGAAAATGAACCGGCTGCAGGTTATTTTTTACTATCAGTTCGTTTTCTTTCAATGTAATTTCCAGCAGTAACGGTATCTTATTATGCTTGAGGGCATTTTCTACCAATGGCTGGAGTGACATGTGAGGAAGTAGGCGGTGCAGCTGTTCTTCCGGTATATTTATATTGAGTTGAAACCCTTCTTCATGACGCATTTTCAGCAATGCAGCGTACGAGTTGACGGCGCTGATCTCTTCTTTTAAAGGCACTAAACCAGTATCTTCTTTTTGCAATGAATAGCGAAAAAAACGGGATAGCTGGTTGATGTAATATTGTGCCTTGACAGGGTCTTCACGAACGACTCCGGAAAGACTGCTAAGGGCATTGAAAAAGAAATGCGGTTGGAGTTGCCCCTTGAGTAAACTCAGTTCTGCTTTGAGGTAAGCGTTGCGGAGCCGGTCGTTTTCAAGTTCTTTGAAACGGGATTGACGAAGGATGTTGACTACACGGACCTCTATCAACACTAAAATAAGTGTAAGTGTCAATTTAATGCCTAAGCCACGACCGGGCAGGAAAAAACCGGCGCCGTAAAGGTGCTTTTGAATGGTGAGACCGATGGTAAAAAAGAAGAGTAATGCTAATAGATTTAATAAGTGTGTGATGACTTTGTTGATCTTAAAAGTATCACTGATGTAAAAAATAACGAGACAAAAGATAAGGTTAAAACCAGTTTGGAATATAACTTCAGATAAGTTGAATGGAACAAAGCGGGATATAGGTGTGTTTTCTCTTAGTGTGAAGAGTTTAGGTATGTTGAGTGCCAGTGTGATGAATAGCGAGCTATATATGTAGAGTTGTCTTCTCATTGATGGCAAAATTGCAGTATCGCCCTGCTAAAATTATAGAAATAAAGGTGAAGCTGCAAAATTGAGGGGTGGACTAAAAAAAGCGCCTTTGCCATCAGGCAAAGGCGCTTATAAAATTACAATTCTCTGATCCAGATGTTTCTAAAGCTCAAAGGCTCGCTCTTATCCCCATGTGCCTGTAATTTGATCGGACAAGCACCATGTGGTTTTTCATAAGAAGCCTTGCCAATGTATTTGGTAGGGCCCTGCAACACTGTATTATTTTGTACCAGTATACCGTTGAAGAACACGGTCACACGGGCAGGACTTTGAACAGAGCCGTCAGCATTGAACTTAGGCGCTGTCCAGATCACATCGTAGGTCTGCCATTCACCGGGCTTTTTGTTCGCATTTGCCAGTGGAGGTGTTTGCTTGTAGATACTACCTGCCTGACCATTTACATAGGTCTTATTGTTGTAGTTATCCAGGATCTGCAACTCATATCCATCATCACCAGGGCCGGTGGAGGCTAAAAACAACCCGCTGTTTCCCCTACCCTGTCCGGTACCGGTTATATTCTTTGGTACCCGCCATTCAATATGCAGTTGGTAATTCGTAAAAGACCTTTTCGTTTGTATATTTCCAGTATTCTTTTCCACAGTCAGGATACCTCCGGATACCTTCCAGGCTGCAGGCTGGGAAGGATCTTTGACAGAAACCCACTGGTCCAGGGTTTTGCCATCAAACAAAATAATTGCATCGGAAGGTGCGTCTGTGTTAATCTTACCGGGGGTTACTACAGCAGGGACTGGTTCCCACACTTCTGTGTCTTCGGGTTTGGTCTGCGCAAATAACGTGGCTGAAAGCGCAACAGCCGCTACTGTTGCAAGCGTTTTCTTATACATGATCACTAAAATTTAATTCTCTAAATTAAAAAAGCTATCGACAAATTACAATCCGGCTATCATATTTCTTGTAAAGTAGCTATCTCCTTAGTATCTTCATTAAATATTATATGAATAGGGTACAATGTCGACATGGAATTAACTGAATTCATATCGGGCCTAATCAACGAAGGTAATGTAACTGTGTCCGCTGATCTGCTGACTTTCGAGGAAGCCGACCTGCGCACAGCTGCTATTCACCTGCAACAATATTATGAAGACGACTGCCGCGAGATGCCTCATACCGCACCCGACCTGGATATGGATGCAGCACTCTGGGCGGCAGGCTACTTGTACACAATCGTACAGTTCATTCTATTGCGCAACCTCGATGCCGCTCTCCTGGAAACCCATTTACCTGCATATACGGGTGAAAGAACACCCGCAGCTATTTATTCGGCAGACCTGACCCTTCGCTATCTGCCAGATCTGTTTCTGCTGGCTAAAGGTCTTTCGCCTACTGACCCATTGATCACCCGGTTTTACCAAACCGCTCATCAATGGCCATTTTCAGCAGCCGCCATTCCATTAAATGAACAGGTAGACCTGTCTGCCATTAATGACCATCCATCCTTAAGGCAGGCATATACTGACAGGATCATCCAGGCAAGAAACCTGTCACAATGCCGCCTTCCTGAAAACCTGCCATTTGTACAAGCAGCCCTGGGATCACATGCTGCCCTACTCTGGCCTCAGTTCGATACAGTTATTAACGAAATTATATTATGACCTTACCCACAACCCCGCTGGTAGATAAGCTCAACGATGTCCTACAGCACCTGAAGAAGACTTTTGTTGGAAAAGACGACATCATCGATCTGATGGGCATCTGTCTCACCGGCAGGGAGAATTTATTTTTATTAGGCCCTCCGGGTACTGCCAAAAGTGCCATGGTGCGCGCCCTCGCCAACTTACTGGAAGGTAAAACTTTTGAATACCTGCTCACCCGTTTCACCGAACCCAATGAGCTCTTTGGTCCTTTTGACATCCGCAAACTGAGAGAAGGGGATCTCGTGACTAACACTGAAGGTATGCTCCCCGAAGCGAACCTCATATTCCTGGACGAACTCCTGAACGCCAACAGCGCTATTCTCAACAGCCTGCTCATGGCGCTCAACGAAAAGATCTTTAGAAGAGGCAAGGAAACCAGAGCCCTCCCTGCCCTGCTCTTTATCGGCGCCAGCAACCACCTGCCCGAAGACGAAGCACTACAGGCCCTGTTTGACCGCTTCCTGCTGCGGGTACATTGTGACAACGTAGATCCTGCTGACCTGGAAAAAGTATTGCAGGCCGGCTGGCAGCTGGAACAGGCAGACTTTACAACCCCGGCAAAAATCAGTGCGGAGGAAGTAAGGGAACTGCAAAATATGACGATTGCAATAGACCTGTCTGCCATCAGAGGGTACTATATTACATTGATACAACAATTGCGCAATGCAGGCATCCAGATCTCTGACAGAAGAGCGGTGAAACTACAACGCCTCATTGCTGCCAGCGCTGTGCTCTGCAAAAGAGACACCGCTATCCTTTCGGATATGTGGGTGCTGCGCTATATCTGGGATACGGAAGAACAACAGGAAATCATTTCTGCCATCGTCAATGCAGCTCTGGTAGTTGCGGATGAACAACAAACCTCCGCTCACCCAAGAGCCACTATCAACAGTACTCCCGATGCAGATGCCATTTACAGGGAAGTGCAGCAAATGACCATGCAATGGGAAGCTGCCGACACATCTCCTGCCGAAAGAGCACTGATCAAAGACAGACTCCGCTATCTGAATGACCGCTGTGAATGGATCAACAACGATACGCAGAAAAACTTTGTTTTAGCACCGATAGATCATTTGTGGGAAAAGATCATGCAGACTAACTGATGACTGAAAGTGTAATTACATTAGCACCAGCAGACGTGAAGGTATTGGCCCAACTGCGCACCAGAGTTGATCTGGTCGCAGCATGGCACAAGGACCAGATTTGGGTAAAAGGCGTGGCTGACAATGCTTTTCGCCAGCTGCCCGCATTACGCACCTGGAAACTGGATGCTGTCAACCGCCTCTTTGCCCCCGGGGCATTGACGCCGGATGAGACTTTGCCTGTATTGGAATGGCACCCCCTGACCGATTTTATTCCCGTGAGTCTGCCGGCTTCCGGGTTGCCGGCTTTTGCGACTACCAAACAGCTTGTAAATTTAGCTCCCTGTACCACTACAGATGAAAGCTTCGCTATACTGACAGAGATGCGTACCCTGGAAACATATGTAGCCACAGCACCCCAGATCAGACTACGACACCTGCGCTTTGCAGCTTCTGCACGCGGACAGGTGCTGGTAGCCGGTGTGCCGTTGCCTTCTGTTCCCGGTACTTCATATACACTGAAAGACAGGATACTGATGCCGGCAGGTTACGATTTCAATCCACCTGTTATCCGATCATTGGTGGCTGAGAAACTGGAAGGATCAAGGACGCACTTTTTGCTCTTTCATGTGAACGGACAGTATGAAATGATCCCGGATACATCCTTTGTTCACGTCACCCGCAGCGCCGTAAGGCTCACTGCCGAAACCCTGACCCATGTATTATAAACAAACCCTTGAAACCACCGCCTACTTCAAATCGGCCGACGATTACTTCTGGCATTGGGCAGATGAGGGGGAAGTGATTGAATGGCAGGATGGACGTACACTGATTTACAGATCATCGCTGACAGAAATACTGGCGGAGTTGAAAGATTGTTTCCCTCCACTAGGGGCTTTGTTGCTCTTGCTGAATGCAGGCAAAGAAGATAAAGCCCGTCTATGGCAAACATTACATAACATTTATCAAAAAATACACCTCAACGTCAAGGATGAATATGCCTGGATAAATGATGCTTATAATCTGCTGGATATACTGGGCAGCCTACCCGACCGTAACTGGCTTGGAAACAAAAAAATCCACTTATTACAAACATTATGTGCTGCTGTTCCACCTACTGTAAGCAATGACGTAGCAGGGAATATCCTGGATAATTTCAACAGTGGCAACCTGGATAAAAATATCCTGATCCCTGTGCCACTCAGCAAGTTTATTGTTGAAGTAGACCTGCAATACCTGGCAGCTATCTACAAAGCAATCGGCAACAGGGAAGAATTGCTCCTGAAGTTGCAGACAAGTGTGAGTGAACTGCCCAAACCATTGCCGGTAGTGATTCCTGAGCCACCGCAGACAGACCTCCTGTCTGAATTAGCCAATGATCCGGCTACTGCAGGTTTTACAAAACTCACCAGGCAAATGATTGCCGCACTGCATATTCCCATGCATGTACAGGGTAGCAGTGACCAGTTGTTTGGTGGTGTGTCTGACATCAGTAACAGAGGGAATTTTGACAGGTTATTGATCAGCGAACTAGCCCATGATGAGTTGTCGCTGATGGTGCGACTCGCGAATAATGAAGCCTTGTATTTACGCAGGGAACAACTACCTGCCGACTATCAGCCGGAACGTTTCTTACTGGTAGATACCTGTATCCGCATGTGGGGTACGCCCCGCCTGCTGGCCATGGCTGCAGCATTGGCGTGTTCGTTTCAAAATAAAAAAGGAGAACTGCCCGCTTATGCATTGACAGGATATGACTATACCCCTTTACAACTGGGTACCAAAGCAGGTGTAGCCAGTGCACTGGAATTGTTATCGCCTGAACTGCACAGTGCTACAGGGTTAACGGCTTTTGCAAAAAATGTATTGCAAAAACAACAACAGGAGTTTTTCCTGATTACTGATGAAACGCTGTTTCACGCAGCGCCTTTCCAGGAAGCCTTTGCTGCGATCCGTAAATTCAATGGTTACCTGATACTGGTAAACCGTGAAGGCAGGGTACAACTCTTTCATTACAATAAAGGGCACCGGCATTTGCTGAATCATGCTGTGTACGACCTGGAATCGATCTTCACGGCGACAGATATGTTGCCTGCCAGCCATAGTCTGCCGGCATTTTTACATCAGCACGAAGCGCCTTTGTATTTTCCATTCAGCACCATGCAGCTGCATTATTATTACTACAATGCTATGCAGTTTGGCGGTGTTGTAGTTACAGAAGACCAGCGGTTACTCTACTGGAAATCTATTGCATTCGGGGCGAATGAAATATACAGGGATCTTCCGAAAGCCAGCACTTATGCTTTCGGGCATAGTGAGCAGGGTACTATTTATGTATTGCTCTATCACAACGAAGCGCTGTATTTATACTACCTGAATACAAACATCCAGGCCGGCTCACATCATATTATCAGTCAGCGACTCACTGGTACTATCGTGATCGCTTATAAAGATAAAACCTTCTACATCACAGATGCAAATGACACGCATGCACTCTCTGTAGATACGCTGTCTATTAAAACCATAGGCAGTTGGGATGGCAACATGGTGCTCTCTGCCAGGGCAGACCATTTACGTGCTTTGAAGAAGATCATCAACTGCGGGTACAATATGTACAGACAGGTGAAGAGTATCAAAGTAAGTCCTTCGGGCAGACTAGCCATCAACCACATGGAGCTGCGTCACAATGCAAATAAACTGTCGCTGGAAAGCTGGACGACGGTGAACAATGTTATTCCCAACCTCAACGGTCAGGAGAGTACCATTCCCGGCACGCAGATCCGCATTACCAGGTATGTGTTAAATACGGGTATAGAAGCATGGATGGATTCAAGGGGATTATTACACCTCCGTAGTCAGGATCCAAATGTGCGTGAGATCACGCTGGTAGTCATACAAAATAAACCGACCGCCTGCTGGGCGGCTGATGGCGCTTATTGCGGATACCGGTATTTTATTGGTGACAACCACGACCGGCAGGTGCCCGCACATACCTTTTACGAATCATACATACAACCTTACATAGATCATCTGAAATGATTTTGCAGCTAACATATGATCCATCCGTTTGTCTTCCTGTACTCGGAGCTTACATCAGGGGGAATACCCCTGCGGAGTGGTTTGGGGAAATTCAGCGATGGGATGTACCCCCCGGCTCACTGACCTGCATGCTACTGCCGGAAACCAAATCCAGCATGGAACCTGCGGGTATGATGGTCGTATTTCATCCCAAACATATTCCGCATCTTAGTCAAATCGCACATCCTTATACGATTATCGGAAAGAAACTGCTGATACCTGTTCATGCTAAGTTATTGCCCGCCCTCAGCCTTAGTGAGATGGCAGATCTACTGGTGTGGGAATGGCAGGTGATGCACCCGAATCTTGGTTTCTATGGCTTTACGACGGCAGACCTCGTATCACTCAGCGATCTGCTGCAAATGCCGGCTGTCATTGACCATTCATGGGACATGGCACATCCGGGTATGCCTGCCATGGCGTCTCTGCGCATGATCCATGTAAGGAGAAAAGAAGATGATACCCCCCTGATAGATATGCTGAAAAGCAGTGTAGATAGCAAGCCCCTGAATGAAATACCCATGGCGGAACCACCGCTGAAAGGTTTCAAAAAAATAAAAGCATTCCTGCTCAAAGCGTTCATGTCGCTGTTAGGTAAGCGGGGTAATAAGAAGCAAAACAGCATGTACCAGTGGATGCAAAACCAGCTGGAACACCTGCAGGAAAAGAGAGACAAAGAAGTGGAACGCCTGCTCAATATGTTCGACGAGAACCTGGGCGAAGCGTTGCAATACGCAATACCATTAGGCTCACAACATGCCAGCAGAGGTGTAGCGCCACCATCGGCCTCCCTTTCTAAAAGGAATACGCATTTCAGCCTGGGCAACCTGGCTGGTGGCGGTGGACCGGTAGATGCATGGAATGTAAACAGGTACTATGAACAGCTGCATAAAAAATACATGCGGGCAGCACTGCAGGCATTAGAAAATAAAGACTACAAACAGGCAGCTTACATCTATGCACACCTCCTGCAGGATTACAATCTGGCTGCAAAGGCATTGGTACAGGGCGGATTTTTCAGAGAAGCCGCCGCCTTGTTCAGAGACTACCTGAACAGACATTTGCCCGCAGCAGAATGCCTGGTACAGGGAGGATTGCTGCTGGAAGCTATCGAAATTTACAAAGAACTGGAGATGTTTGAAATGGTGGGAGATCTGTATATAAAACTCGAACAAATGGACCTGGCCAGGACCTATTACAGGAAGAGTGTACAGGTGGCCCAGCAACAAAATGAATTGCTGAAAGCGGCTGTGATACTGGAAGATAAACTGAATGCGCCTGATGAGGCCTTGCGTTTATTGTACAGGGGCTGGAATGGCTTTAACCGTGCTGGTGACCACCTGGAGCAATACTTTGAGCTGGTGAGCAGGCATACGCCGGAGCAATTGCCTTTGCACATCAGAAAAGTGTATCAGAAGAGTAACCCGGAGCAACTGACCTTGTTCCTGCAGGTGATGCTCATTGTAAATAACAAACACACCAACCCTGCTGTAAAACAAACTGCCACCGACCTGAGCATGCACATCATCAGTGACCAGGTGAAACAAGGTAATACCCGGCACCTTTTTTTGCTGAAACAATTCTTACCGGAGGATAAGCAGCTACCTGCGGACCTGTTCCGATACAAGAGTACGGTGGCTGCACACCCAAAGAAAAAGGTGAACAGCAGACGGATCAACCTGCCCACAGGGATGACCTGGGCAGGGATGATACGGCATAACCTGCAACTGTTCATCGTCGGCATCAATGCACATTCGTTTTACCTGCTCAGGATCAGTCCTGACTTTGAAATAGAGCAATATTCATGGGCCACCATGCAGATGCTCCCCATGTTTGATTATATCGTGAGTGGATTTCCGGAAACAAACCGCCTGATGATCTACCTGAGCACAGAAAATGACTTCGAAGATCAGCCGAAAATACTACCAGCGAACCTGCATTTCAAATATGGTATGAGTGTGAGCTTCCCGAACTTCCTGCAGCAACATGTAGTGGGGTTTGTGGCCAAAATGGGAGGGGCGGTGACGCAGTTTGGCCTGAATGAACGGGTCTTGAGCATCTGGCATTTTTCGGGAGACGGGGAACTGGACAGGCAGTATACCTGTACCTTGGATGATGCAACCATCCTGTGCGATGACAGACCTTACCCTACCCCGGTGTATAAGCGGAATGATCTCTATTATTTCCTGCTGGAGGGGGTATTGTACTGCTCGGATGACCTTGGTAACTGTACCAGGCTACACTCAGCACCACCCGTAAACCTGCTGGCTGCGGTGCCGATGGTATCGACAATACTGTTCGGACTGACTAAAATGGGGATTGTGACCATCCAGATCAATAAACAGCAAATGTCCATCGCAGGTGCACCGGTGCCCGTATCTCACAGGGTGGTGGCGATGGCGTTTATCCCGGGAGGACACCTGGTGGCAGTAGGTGATCTGCTGGCGAGTGTGTTCAAAGTGGAGGACGCCCTGTTGACACTGGAGCACGAAGTAACGCTGGAAGAAGAACCGGAATCTGTAATTGAGGGCAGTGTAAGAGGTGAATTTATCCTGTTGGGGAAAAATAAGGTGCTGAGTGTCATGGACGTAAACAAACTATAAGATATTAACAATTCATATTAGCTTTCTATCGTAAATTTGAAATACCTGCTTTGGAGGCATTTTTGGACAATTTAAACCCTGAAACATGGAAAATAAACTCATTCGCGAAGCCTATAAAAACTACTGGCTGGAAAACGGGAAAAAACCGGTATCTGTATACCTGTTCTGCCAGCAATTAGGTCTTTCCGAAAGCATTTTTTACGACAGCTATGCATCCTTCGATGCCGTTGAAAAAGATATCTGGTTATCCTTCTTTACAGATACACTCGAAAAACTGAAAGCAGACGATACCTATCTCGGTTATTCTGCCAGCGAAAAACTGCTCACCTTCTACTTCCTCTGGGTACAGAAGCTGAAAGAAGACAGAAGCTACATTTTGCAGCAGAAAGAACAATTCCATATCCCTGGCTATCATGAAAACAGGCTGGAAAAGTTCAAAGACGCGTTTTATGAATACGCGACAGACCTGATCAAAGATGGCTATCAGTCAGGCGAAGTAAAAGAAAGAAAATTCATTTCCAGTCAATACGTACATGGTTTCTGGGTGCAGGCACTCTTCGTGCTCAACTACTGGATCAAGGATGATTCAGAAAAGTTTGAGCTCACAGATGCTGCGATTGAAAAAGCCGTAAATCTCAGCTTCCAGATTATCAGCTCAGGCACAATTGATAGCCTGCTGGATTTCGGCAAATTTATGTTCACCAGGAAGTAGAGGAGATAATAGGTAATGAAAGAGCAAACTAATATTCCTACGGGAAAAGTGGAAAGAGCGAGTCGTTTTGTGACCACAGGATTGAAAGTTGGAACCAATTACCTGAAGCACTATACAAAAAAACTCATTGATCCCAATATCAGCAGGGAAGAACTGCATGCAGACAATGCAGAAGACATTTACGATACCCTCAGCAACCTGAAAGGCAGTGCACTGAAAGTAGCGCAGATGTTAAGTATGGACAAGGGCATGCTGCCCAAAGCCTATACCGAGAAGTTCGCCATGTCGCAGTACAGCGCTCCTCCCCTTTCTGGTCCGCTGGTGATTAATACCTTCGTCAAGACCTTAGGTAAAACACCTGCACAGTTGTACGATACCTTCGATATCAAGGCAGCTAATGCCGCCAGTATCGGGCAGGTACATAAAGCCACCAAATGGGGCAGGGAACTGGCCATCAAAATTCAGTACCCCGGGGTAGCGAATAGTGTGAAGTCTGACCTCCGCATCGTAAAGCCTTTTGCCATGCGCATCGTAGGCATGAACGAGGTGGATATGGACAAGTACTTTGAAGAGATCGAGACAAAATTGCTGGAAGAAACGGATTATAAACTGGAACTGCACCGCTCTGTAGAAGTATCTACCTTGTGCGCGCATATTCCGAACCTGGTATTCCCGAAGTATTACCCGGAACTCTCCAGCGATAAGATCATTACTATGGACTGGCTAGGCGGCTACCACCTGAAAGAGTTCCTGTTAAAGAACCCATCTCAGGAAGTCAGAAATAGCATCGGTCAGGCACTGTGGGACTTCTACCAATTCCAGGTACATAAGCTGAAAAAGGTGCATGCTGATCCACATCCGGGCAATTTCCTCATGAGGGAAGACGGTACGATCGGCATCTTCGACTTTGGTTGTATCAAGGAAATACCGGAAGATTTTTATGTCAACTACTTCTTATTGACAGATAAAGAAGTGTTGAAAGATGATGAGCGACGTAACCAGATATATACCAGCCTTGAAATGATTCATCCTTCGGATTCGGAAAAGGAGATTACATTTTTCTCCACCCTGTTCCAGAAGATGATCGACATGCTCACACTGCCATTTACCTTACCTGAATTTGATTTTGGCGATGAACGTTATTTCGGGGAGATATATGCTTACATGGATTATGTAGCTAATTTAAAAGAGGTGAAAGAGTCGAAAGTTGCGCGAGGGTCAAGGCATAGCCTGTATGTGAACAGAACCTACTTCGGCTTGTATTCTATTCTAAGCGATCTCAAAGCGAATATTAAAACGGGGCTTCCTGCGCTATAAGCAGGGCCCCATTTTTTTTCGTACCTTTTAATTATGAACATTCTTATCATCGAAGACGAGCAGGCGCTACAAGAATCAATCACACAATACTTAGGCAAACAGGGCTACATCTGTGAAGTAGCTACAAACTTCAGAGAGGGCATTCAAAAGGTCAACGATGCCGAATACGAATGTATTATTGCCGATATCGGTCTTCCCTATGGCAGTGGATTAGATATCGTAAAGGAACTAAAACAGATCCGCTCCGATGCGGGTATCATCATTATCTCCGCCAAAGATTCACTTGAAGATAAACTCAATGGTCTGGGCCTTGGCGCCGACGACTATCTCACCAAACCTTTTCATTTATCAGAACTGAGTGCACGGGTCAATGCCCTGCTGCGCCGCAAACATTTTGGCGGCAATACCAGTATTATCTTCCATGATATACAGGTAATTCCTGCTTCCAAAACGGTGCTGGTGCACCAGAAACCGGTGGACATGACTGCAAAGGAATACCAGCTACTCGTATACTTTATTGCCAACCAAAAACGCGTCATTACCAAGTCGGCCCTGGCAGCTCACCTGTGGGGCGATGAATATGACATGGCAGGTTCTTATGATTTCATATATTCACATATCAAAAACCTGCGCCGCAAACTGATGGATGCCGGTGCACCGGATTATATCAAGACGGTGTATGGCACAGGATACCGGTTCGAATAATATGAAATTACTTACCAAAAATACCATCTGGTTTTTACTGATCATGCTGCCCCTGCTGGCGGCTGGCGGCATTTATCTCTATCATCAGTTTGATAAGGAACTGGAGAAAGAGATGGATGAAGAACTGGTAAATGATAAGATTCAATGGGAAGTCTATTTTGAGTCGATTCCTGATAACAGTCCTGTGTTTGGTATCACAACACCGGAGTTCAGTATTCATCCTGCAAATGGCCCTGCAAATGCACAACCGGTACTCCAATCGATTATGCAGTACCAGGAGATCGAGCATAAAGAGGTACCGTACCGCCAGTTGGAACAGGTGATCAGTATACGGGATAAATTTTACCTGCTCACGATCAGAAAATCACTGATTGAAAAAGACGACCTGATAAAAAATATCGCGCTGGTGATGGCACTGGCTTTTATTGGATTACTACTGTTTACCATATTGGTGAACAGGTTGATCAGCCGCAGCATCTGGCGGCCATTTTACCTGTCATTGGATAAGATGGAAAAGCTGCAATTGGAACAGATGCATCACCTTTCTTTTCCGGATACTTCTGTGACTGAATTCAACAGGTTAAATGAAGTGTTGCAAAATGCCACCTCCCGCATCTACCATGATTTTGTGATCATGAAAGAACTGACGGAAGATGCTGCGCATGAAATGCAGACACCACTGGCAATTGCGCAAAATAAGCTGGAACTGCTATTACAGGATGAAGACTTACAACCAGCACAGCTAAAATCTATCGCACAAACGCATGAGGCTTTGCAACGGTTGTCGCACCTGAATCATGGCATGTTATTCATGGCCAAGATCGGGAACCAACAATTTGTGGCCTCCGGCGAGATCAGCATCAGAACAGTGTTGGAGAAACACCTGCGCTTATTTGACGAACTGATACGGGATAAAAAATTGCTGGTGAGTACAGATATTTCAAGCGATCTTTTACTATCCCTACATCCTATACTGGCAGATACCCTCATCAGTAATTTACTGGGCAATGCCATTAAATATAATTACCCCAAAGGCCAGATCACCATACAGCTGAATGAACAACTGTTCAGCATCTGCAATACCAGTGAATACCCACCTATTCCCGCCTCTCAATTATTTCAACGATTTAAGAAGAATGCATCCAACCTGGAAAACAGTAACGGATTGGGATTGGCTATTGTGAAAAAGATCGCGGATACCAATAACCTGAAGATATATTACAAGCATAAAGAGCAGGAACACCATTTCATTCTGCGCCGGGACAGGCATCATCATTAATCCAGATTTTCCACAGGATCGCTCCTTTTCTTTGTTTCATGAAGTTTACAGGGTTCATTTTATTACTGGCCACGGGTCCGCTATTCGCACAGGACACGACTAAAGTTGTACAGATTCACGAGATAGTCGTGCACTCTACCCGTACCAATAGCCGTATTGAGGACCTGCCTATGAAAGTGGAAGTATTAGGACCTGAGGATATGCAGGAAGAAGGCGGTATTAAGCCGGCAAACGTAGCCAGTTTGCTGGGCGATCTATCAGTGATCCATATACAAAACACATCAGCTATCAGTGGAAATAATGCCATCCGTATGCAGGGGATGGATGGAAAATATACCCAGCTTTTGCGGGATGGCCTTCCCCTGTACGAAGGGTTAAGCGGCAATTTTGGCGTACTGGCCATCCCCCCGCTGGATCTGAAACAGATTGAGATTATTAAAGGATCTGTGTCTACGCTGTATGGTGGTGGCGCGATTGCGGGGATGATCAATTTTATTTCCAAAACACCGGGCGACAAACCATCATTGGATATTTTATTGAATCGCAGTACGCTCAAAGAGAACAATGCCAATTTATATTATTCACAGAAATGGCGTAAAACCGGTTTGACATTTTTTGGCGGTGTTACCCACCAGAATGCAACAGATGTGAACAAGGATGGATTCAGCGATGTGCCGCAGTTAAGACAGTACCTGGTGCATCCGAAATTCTTCTGGTATATCCATCCAAATACGACATTTACTGCCGGGTACCAGGGAACATTTGAACAACGTACCGGTGGTGGTACCTATTACACAGAAAAGAATAATAGTAATCGCAATAGCTTAGACCTACAACTGACCCACAAGGCGTTCACCATTAAAAGTAACGCCAGTCTCTATCATCTGCTGCATACAGAAGGGAATTTCCTCCTGCTGGGCAAACAACTGAACACCTATACAGAAGCCAGTTATAAATGGCATGGTGTCGTGCTTGGCATGAACAATACCAGCGAAGCATATACCAGGGATCACCACGACAGCAGCCGTATTGGTAGTTATACCTACAATACTGTCGGCTTCTTTGCACAGGATGGCATTCAACTCACAAAGCAGCTGATGATAGAAGGTGGGCTACGCGCAGATCATCACAATATATATGGCTGGTTCCTGTTGCCCAGACTCGCCATGGTGTACAAACCCATTCACGATCTCTCTGTTCGCCTGAGTGCAGGTACAGGGTATAAGACCGCAGCCATCTTTACAACACAAACACAATTGCTGGGGTATAAGACGCTCGCCGCTATGCCGGATGGGTTGAAAGCAGAGAGAAGCAAAGGACTGAACTTCGATGCAAACTATCATACCACCCTCGGTGAACTGGACCTGACATTGAACCAGGCCTTTTATTATTCTCATGTGAAACATCCAATACTACCTGTATTCAGAAGTGATAATTTATATGAACTGCAAACCCAAAACGACCCGCTACATAGTGCAGGCACAGATACTTATGTGAGATTGGAAATGGATCATGTGGAATTGTACCTGGGGTATAATCATACTATTTCAAAAATAAACACGACATACGTGCCATTTGCACCACAGGATAAATTTGCGGCTACACTCGCTTATGAGATCGAAGATAAATGGCGCGTGGGGATAGAGAATAGCTGGAACGGGCATCAGTATTTATACAACAATGAGAAGGCGCCTAATTACTGGTTCTGGGCAGCCATGGTATCAAGACAAATAGGTGATCATGTCACAATGGTGTTGAACGGAGAAAACCTCTTTGATGTAAGACAGGGTAAACATTCGCCATTATATACCGGAACAGTCAATGATCCTACTTTTGTACCGCTGTGGGGACCTGTAGATGGCCGGCAAATAAATGTATCTGTTAAATGGAACCTGTAAAAAATAAAAGGCCGTCTCACTGGTGAAACGGCCTTTTACAATAAAATACATTGCTCATTACTTTACTGGTACTTCCACATGGGTTTCATCCCACTCTACGATCATCTTACCAGCAGGCAAAGTGATAGTCAGTTTTTCAACCGGTGCAGCTGTTTTAGTCACCTTAGCTTTCGCTTCCAGTACGTTGTGTACTTTGATAGAATCATACTTGTAAGCACCCCATTGTTTCAGTTCGCTGTTCAGTACAAATGTCCACTCTGATTGAGTTGGGATAGCGAACAGGGTGTAAGTACCTGCTTTTACAGCTTTGCCACCGAAGCTACCATCTTTAGCAAAAGTGATTTCAGTTGCTTCGTTAGCACCCAGGCGCCATACTTTATCATAAGGAACCAGGTCTCCAAAGATCACTCTACCTTTTTTAGAAGGCTGGCCATAAGCAACTTTTACATTTTTCCCTTCTGCAGTTACCCGAGGGCTTGCAACTGCCTTTTTTTCCTGTGCAGATACAAGGCTGCCAGTACCGGCCAGCAATGCAAAGAATAAGAGGAATTGTTTCATAAATAGTAAAAAATTTATGGAAAATTAATGTATAATGCGGGAGCGGTTGTTACCGTCTGTGTATTATTTACCGCTTTCGCAAATTGTTTTCAACTGTGTCAACCCCGATTCCAGCTGTGGCCCGGTGAGCCTGTCCGCCAGGAAACCACGCAGTTTCCACCATGGCCAGTAACCCAGGTGTGTTTCTAAGCGCCACATGATAGCAGTCGCTTTTCCATCAGCTGCAGGCTTGATTTCGAAATATGCATTTACCGGGCGCATGGCATTGAATGTCATCAGGTATTTGATACCACTGTCAGGACGACTTTCTTCAATACTTACCTTTCCGGTTATACGATCTTCATGTTGCATACCACTAAAAGTAAAGTAGGCCCCCTTTCCTGCAGGAGGGTTTGAATATTGCTTATCCTGTGCAATTTCATCGGCAGCCCATGGATTCCAGGCCGACCATTTACTCAGGTCATTCAATTGCCCATATACAGTAGACATTGGTGCATCTATGACACCAGAACGTTCTACAATCGCTTTAGAAGGTAATAATAAGGATAGAAGGAAAAGCAGTACGCCGAAGCAAACTGCGCTAATCACGGCTAGTTTAATTAATCGCATATGAACAATTCCAGACTGTTAAGGTTGCAAATCTCGGTCTATTTTGGCAAAAGGAGGAGAATTATCTTAATACCGATTCGAGTTTGGCCAGTCCTTTTTCAAAATCCTTTCCTACCCATTTGTCCATCAGGAGGCCCATGAACTTTTTGAAAGGGTTACGCCCCAGTTCTGCTGTCATGGTCCAGGTCACACTGGTGCCACCGGGTACCGGTTCCAGTTTAAAGGTTGCTTTGGCCAGTCCCTGCTCCATAAAGTGCATATCTGTGGCAATGAACTCATCCAACCGGGAACTGGTGATCATCATGGCCCCTTTGCCGATCTGCCGGTTTTGGCTTTCCCAGCTGTAGGCAGCCCCTATCCCACTTTCAGTATCGGTGTACAGGAGTTTCATATGAGGATCTGCCTGGTGCCAGGGAGACCAGTTTTCCCAGTTACGAACAGTATTGATCTGTTGAAATACAGCAGCAGGAGTGGCGGAAATGACCCTGACACGCACAACCTTCACAGTAGCCGGTAAAAACAGGCTAACTATGAAACACCCAGGGATGATCACAGCCAGAGCGCCCAGGAGAATAAAAAAGGTTTGCATCCCTAAAAGTTACCAAAAAAAAATGACTATTCCCACCGGAAAACTCTCACCGCCACAGCGTAAATGACCACACCCCATAGTGTAATCACACCCAGCTCGAGGCCCAGGTTCCAGAGGTGCTGTCCTTCAAAGGCTACCTTCCGGAAAGCATCGTTCAGGTAAGTTAGTGGCATAATGCGGCAGATGACCTGCAACCAGGTAGGAAATACATCGACAGAAACAAAGGTACCTGCCAGGAGAAATTGAGGCAGTGTAATGATATTGGCAAATAGCGGGATCGTGCTCTCGCTATTGGCGAGACCGCTCACTACAAAGCCAAAGCCCATGAACACCACAACACCCAGCGCAGTCAGTATCAGCATTTCAAAAAAGGTACTCCACCCGTTTACCAGCGTGAAACCAAAGAAGAAATAACCGATCGCAATGATCAGGATCGCGCCGGAGATCTGGAATACCAGGCGGGCCAGGGATTCACCCAATACGATATGTAAGCGCCGGATTGGCGTAGCGAAGAAACGTTTTAATACCAGCGTCTGTCTTAAACCAAAAAACAGGAAAGCAGTGCTGAATACGGCTGCACTGAGCAGGGAAAAGCTCAGCAAACCAGGCAATATAAAATCGATGGTAGTATACCGGCGGCCAGGCAGCGTGATCATGGGTTCGATCCTGGCCACTGAAGCATGGCTGTAATATTTGGCATCTGCATTCCGGATCACACCATTCAGGATGGCATTGAATACGCCGATCTTTTCAACAGCAGCGGTAGAGGTATAGACCTGGATGGAGTTGGAAGGAGCATTGTCTACAGCAGGGAGTTCCTTTACTTTCAGAATAGCGGTGATATGCCCTTTTTTCAGCTCTGCCTGCAATTCTGCATTCGTTTTGTCTGTCACCAGTTTCAGGCTCTTCTCCTTCAATAACTGCTGGTACAGGTAACTATGGGTATCCGTCGCACTGTCCACACCTACTTTTACAGATACAGTGCTATCCCCGATAAAGCCAAAACAAAGTAAGATCACCAAGGGAAAACCTAAACTGAATACTACAGCCGAAGGGCTTCTCAATATTGCTTTCAAACTTGCTTTTGCCATGGCCAGCAGAGCTGTCCCTTGACTGTATTTCACCGCCATACGCCTATTTAGTTGCTAGAAAATCGCGTAAAACTACTATTGTTTTACCTAAGTTGTATAAAAAAACCTGCCACTGTGGGCAGGTTTTAAGTAAATTTTAAGTGACGATGCTATTTGATCTCAATATCAAAGGGAATTCTGGCCTGTACCTGACCACTCATTTCTTTGATCCTCTTCACCTGCTCGTACAGGTTGTAGTTTTCACCCAGTTCTTTCTTCACCATCCGGGATTGCATATCGCCACCCAGACTTCTCACTACCTTTTCAAGGCCACCCTGTGGTTCAGGATATTCTTTTACATTGAAAGAACCGGCATGCACCATCTTCGCTGCACATGCAATCGCGTCCTGAATACCACCGATACGGTCTACCAGACCTAATTCTTTTGCCTGTACACCACTCCATACACGTCCCTGTGCAATGCTGTCTACCACTGCACCACTCAGTTTACGGCCATTGACTACCCGGGTTTTGAATACCATGTAAGTCGTATCAACGCCATTCTGGATGAAACGTTTTTCATCGTCTGTCATAGCACGGCTGGCAGTACCAAGATCAGCATACTGTGCGGTTTTCACCCCGTCGAAAGTGACACCCAGTTTATTCTTAAAGAAATTACCCAGGTTCGGGATCACGGCAAATACACCAATAGAACCAGTGAGGGTATTGGGTTCTGCAAAGATAGAATCGGCCATACAGGAGATGTAATAACCACCGGAAGCGGCATAATCACCCATAGATACGATCACTGGTTTATCTTTCTTAGCCAGGGTCAGTTCGCGCCAGATGCTTTCTGAAGCAAGTGCGCTACCTCCCGGGGAGTTCACCCTGAATACGATAGCTTTGATATCCTTGTCCTGACGGGCTTCCCTGATCAGTTTGATATAGCGGTCACTGCTGATGACAGTTTCTTTTTCGCTATCGCCACCTACAATGCTACCCTGTGCATAGATGAGGGCGATCTTGGCATCGTTGTCCCTGAAACGGTGCTCGTTGGCATTTTCGTAGTTGCTCAGGGTCACGAAGTTCACTTTGTCAGTTCCGCTCAGGCTCAGGCGGGATTTGATTTCGTCCATCACCTGATCGTCGTAGCGCAGGCCATCCACCAGTTTCAGGCGGGCGGCATCTTCTGCATGCTGGATAGCGCCGTCATTGGCGTATTTGTGCAGGGTAGCCGTATCGATTTTACGGCTCTGGCCTATATTATATAAGAAATTGCTATACAGTTCACCCAGGTAAGCATTGGTCTGTATGCGGTTTGCAGGGGTCATTTCCGTTTCGCGCAGTGGTTCGGTGGCGCTTTTGAAACGGCCATCGTAGAAGATCTGCGGCTGGATCTCCAACTTTTCCAGCAGCCCTTTCAGGAAGGTGACCTGTGAATAGAAGCCATTGAAGTCAAGACCGCCTTTTGGATGGAGGTATACCTTGTTGGCCACAGAGGCGACAAAGTAGCTCTGCTGGCTCATATTCTCGCCATAGGCATAGATCCACTTGCCACTGGCTTTGAAGCGCTCAAGTGCGTTTCTGAGTTCCTGATTGGTGGCAAAGCCGTTGGCATTGCCTTCTACTTTCAGGTAAATACCTTTGATATTATCATCGCCGGTGGCATTGTCAACCAGCCTGATGACGTCGAACAATCCAGGAGTGCCACCATCTCCTTTTTTAGTGAGCATGCTAAGTGGGTTGGCGACTTTCTGTTCACTGAGTTCCTGGTTTGTTTCCAGTACCAGTACGCCATTAGGGGAAATGACAACTTTATCGGGCGATAAAGCACTTCCGATCAATCCCAGGAGGATAACGATTCCCAAAACACCTACGACAATGAGTGCTAGTAGGGTGGCAAAAAAGATTTTAAAGAAACTACGCATATTTTGAGATTAAGGAAAACTGCTTTTCCCAAAAATAAAGATTATGTCTACTTTTGGGCCGTTGAAGATACATGAATAAAGCAATATTACTTATAGGTGGTAATCTGGGCAACCGTACAGAGAACCTGCAACAGGCTGTGATGCAAATAGATAAGCGGGCGGGAACCGTTGAAAAAAAGTCGGGATTGTACGAAACCGCTGCGTGGGGCCATGTGCAGCAGCCAGACTACCTGAATCAGGCTTTGCAGATAGATACGACCCTGGGTGCTGAAGAGCTGTTGGATACCGTACTGGATATAGAACGGCAGTTGGGAAGGGTACGCCAACAAAAATGGGGGGCACGGGTCATAGATATAGATATCATCTTTTATAATGATGCGGTGATCGATTTGCCGGCGCTGAAAGTGCCACATCCGCAGATGGCGAACAGACAGTTTGTACTGGTGCCGCTGGCGGAGATTCGTCCCGATTGGATACATCCGGTACTACATAAAGATGTCAGCGCTCTGCTGGCGGAGTGTACGGATACATTACCTGCCCAAAAATTTCAGTTACAGGAGCAAGCCAGATGAATTATAAATACATTACAATTGAAGGAAATATAGGGGCTGGTAAAACGACGCTGGCTACAAGACTGGCGAAGCACTTTGGTGCGCAACTGATATTGGAAGAGTTTGCGGATAATCCATTTTTGCCTAAGTTTTACGAGAAGCCACAGCAGTATGCTTTTCCGTTGGAGCTGTTTTTCATGGCTGAACGGTATAAGCAGCTGAAAGATATGTTGCAGACGCAGGATATGTTTAACAACTTTTTTATATCGGATTACCTGTTTATAAAGAGTTTGCTGTTTGCAAAGGTGACATTGAAAGATGAGGAATATAACCTGTACCAGAAGCTGTTTGATATTATTAATCCGCAGTTGTTACAACCGGATTTGCTGATATTTCTGAATGCACCGATTACAAAGTTGCAGCAGAATATAAAGAACAGGAACAGGTCTTATGAGCAATCGATACCTGATAGTTATCTGGGGAATTTGCAGGATGTGTATATGCAGTATATCAAGCAGCACCCGGTGAAGACATTGATGGTGGATACGACAAAGGTTGATTTTCTCAGGAATCCTGAAGAGTTTGAGAGATTGTTAAAAGCATTGGAGCAAGATTATCCGCCGGGAATAAATTACTTTTAAAAGAAGTTGCTATAAGCCAAATAAAAACGCTTTTGCCTACGGCAAAAGCGTTTTTATTTGGGGGGGGATTTTTTCAGGATCGTTTGCAGCGGTCCTGAAAAAATAGATATAGAATTAATTACTCCATAATAATAATCAATTACTCCGCAACCAAAGATATAGAGCTTCTCTATTACGTAATAAATAATATTGCTTTGCTCTATATATCTAAGGCGGTTATATTTACGCTAATTTGATGATTAATTTAGTTTTGTTTACTACGGGCTGACTGTCTAGTCAGCCCATTTTTTGTGCAATAGTCTTTGCAGCAATATAGCCACTACTCCATGCATGCTGGAAGTTGAACCCACCTGTGATACCATCTACATCCATGACTTCACCGCCAAAGAACAATTGCGGCAATAATTTACTTTCCATCGTATTCGGATCGATCTCTGATAATTTGATGCCCCCACAGGTGACAAATTCTTCTTTGAAGGTGGTCTTCCCTTTCACGGGGCATTCCATAGCCACCAGTTGTTTGATGAGTTTATTCTGTTCCTTTGAAGGCACATCGGCCCAGCGGGCGTCTTCGGCAATGCCTGACTGTTCCAGCATAAATAGCCATAAGCGCTGTGGCAGGCCAAAAGGATTTTTGTTGTAGATCTTTTGTCCACCCAGTTCGAATCGCAGGCTTTGGAGATCTTCCCGCAGGCTGTTTTCATTGTGATCCGGCAGCCAGTTGATAACAGCGGTAAACTGGTAGTTCAGATCTGCCAGTTCTCTTGCCCCCCAGGCAGAGGTCCGCAAAATAGCGGGGCCACTCAACCCCCAGTGGGTGATGAGCACCGGGCCCTGTTCCTGTAGCTTGGTGCCTGCAATCTTCACAGCGGCGATAGCGCTGACACCCATGAGAGAGATAATGGGATTGCCCGGCATATTGAAAGTAAAGAGCGACGGCAAAGGAGGTACGATTTCATGACCGGTGTTCTGCAACCATCCGAACTTATCAGCCTGCGGATACCCTCCGGCCGCTACAAATACAAACTTAGTTTCGATAGGCGCTTCGTCCTGCAACAACACTTTCCAGCCATCGGAGGTTTGTTCCAGCCCGCTTACGGCCGTGTTGGTTCTGATCTGCACCCTGTGTTTATCTGCTTCCTTCAGGAGACAATCGATGATGGTCTGGGAACTATCCGTAACCGGAAACATACGTCCATCGGGTTCAGCCTTGAGCGAAACCCCTCTTTCCTGGAACCACTGGATGGTGTCAGGCACGAAAAAATGCCCAAAAGACTTCTTCACAAAATGCTGTCCCCTTGGATAACGCTTTGACATATATAATATATCAGGGGCATTATGCGTGACATTGCACCTGCCGCCGCCGGATACTTTTACTTTGGAAAGCAGCTTGCCAGTCTTCTCTAACAGGATGACTTCCAGTGATTTTGCCATTCTGGCGGCATTTACCGCACAGAAGAAACCAGCTGCCCCACCCCCAATAACTACTAATCTATTGTCTTTCATTTATTTATACCTGATCGTTAAACTGATATTTTCTTAACCATTTTCGGCCTGCAATATCCTAAGAAAGTTTATAACAATTTAGTTTATAAAACACTAGCCGTATTTTTTGTATATGTTATTTTTTCATATTATTTTGCATATTATATTTTTGTATACTATATTGTCGCAAATAAGTTTCCACATGCAATCTGTGAAATCTAAAACTAATCGCTTAAAGTGGTTGCTCCCATTATGTCTGATGGGTATTACAGCAGCCCTTGCATTTTATCCCGCCGATGAATGGCAGGATAAAATTACGCAAGCCCTTGAACAGTACAGCAAACGCTTTCCCCAGGAAAAAGTTTATCTGCAGGTAGACAAAGATTACTACGGTGCGGGTGAAACCATCTGGTTTAAGGCATATGTACTGCTACAAGGCCAACCTTCTCTCTCTGCAACGAACCTGTACGTAGAATTAATCGATAAGAGTGGGAAGATTGTTCAAAAGAAACTTATTTCTGTGGGGGGGGCTACTGGTTCAGGTGCGTTTGTAGTTCCGGAAACAATGCCGCCGGGTCAATACCAGATCCGTGCTTATACTGCCTGGATGCTGAACTTTGATGCGGAGTTCTTGTTTTACAAGGACATCGAAATCTTTGATCCGGCTCACCCTGGCCAATTGCCGGCTAAACCAGTTGGCAATGACTTTTCTGTTCAATTTTTCCCTGAAGGCGGTAATGCGATCGTAGGTGTGGGCGGTCGTATTGCATTCAAGGCGATTAATGATCAGGGTTACCCTATCGAAGTAAATGGTATCGTGCAGAACCTGAAAGGGGAAACAGTTACATTACTGAAAACAACGCGCGACGGTATGGGCATGTTTGACCTGACCCCTGCAGCCGGTGAAACTTACAAGGCAATCGTTCAAACCAGCAAAGGACAACAAAAAACGGTACTGCTGCCACAATTAAAGACAGCGGGTGTGGGACTTAAAATATTCAATAAAGGTACACGTATCTTCTATCAGACTTTGCCGGCTACGAAAGATAATCCTATATATAACAATATGTTGGTTGTAGCACAGATGCAACAACACGTGATATATAAAGCCAAGCTGAATGCAGCTGAGGGACAGTTGAGCGGTTTCATTCCTACTGCCAACCTGCCTTCAGGTATCGTACAGTTCACCATCTTCACTGCGGATGGTATGCCAATCGCAGAGCGACTGGCATTTGTACGTAAACCTGATCAGCTGCAACTGACTTTACAGAATTTAAAGATCAACAATCAGCCAAGACAGAAGAATGTACTGGAAGTAAAAGTGCCTGATACCATGCTGACCAGCCTGTCTGTATCTATCACTGATGCTGACAATGTGGTGATCAGCGATGATCAGAACAACATCCTCTCTAACCTGCTGATGACTTCTGACCTGAAAGGGTATATCGCTAATCCGGCTCAGTACTTCAGGGATATGGATCCAGCTACCATGCAGGGCCTGGACCTGGTGATGATGACGAATGGATGGAGAAGGTTTACATGGGAAAAAATTCTGCACAACTACCTGCCAGAAATCAAGTATCCTTATGAACAGGGGCTGCTGCTGAAAGGTATCGCAACCATCAACAAGGGTACTGCTCCGCTGTCAAATGGTAAAGTGGATTTCATCCTGAAACAGCCTGTTGATACTTCTACCGCATTCTCTTCTGTTACTACGAATGATAAAGGTGAATTTGCCATAGACCGTCTGCAGTTCGTAGATACCATCAACGTATTCTATCGTGCAAACGATCCGAATAAAGCCTGGAAAGACGTGAACGTGAAGTTTGAGAATCATTTCTTCGAGACGCAGTCTTCTGCTAACATGCCTTATCCTTTCAGAGAGCCACAGCCTATTGAAAATACTGTGCTGAACAGCTTCCTGAATACAGTAAATGAAAACAATGCAGTAACACGTTCTATACAGCAGAAACCAATCTTCCTGCAGGAGTATAACGTAAAGGATAAACGTCTGAGCAGAACCGATGTAGTAGAACAACGTTATGCTACCGGTATGTTTAACGCGGGTGATGGTTATTCATTTGACCTGACCAAGTCTGAAAACGGTTCCATCAACATCTTCCAGTACCTGCAGTCCAAAGTACCAGGTCTGACGATCAATACAACAGATCCTACTACCCCGGCTATGCAATGGCGTGGTGGTGCACCGGTACTGTTCCTGAATGAAATGCCGACCAATGTGGCCATGCTGAATAACATCAACATCCAGGATGTGGCGTTCATCAAGGTATTGCGTCCGACTTTCGTAGGTGGTTTTGGTGGTAGCAGTGGTGCGATTGCGGTGTACCTGAGACGTGGTGGTGATAGCAAGTCTGATGTGGATACACATGGATTTGAAAAATACCGCAAGGCAGGTTATGATATCGTAAAAGAATTCTATGCACCTGATTATACTGTACGTAAAGAGATCCATATTTTGCAGGATAAGCGACTGACACTGTACTGGAATCCAAACCTGGTAGCAGATACCCTGACACATACAGCACGTATTTCTTTCTACAATAATGACTTTACAAGAAGGTTCAGAGTTGTGGTAGAAGGTATGGCTGAAGATGGAACACTGGGTCGTGTGGAACAATTGTATTAATAAATAGTATACGGCATTATTATGGCTTTTAGTTTTGTCTGGGCAATATTGCCCAGACAAAACTAAAAGCCATAATAATATGTGAAGTAAATTATAGGAAAATTTGGCTGATTAAGAGAGTTTAGACGCTCTTACTTTGCGTATTATTCTGTTATGCATATCGTGGGGCTTCCTCATCGCTGAATTTCTTTTCGCTAACTTGCAATATTTATTGTGGTTGTGCGTACAAATATTTCATGTAATTTGATCTACTAAGATAAAAGGCCATGATTTCAGTCAATCCATATTTAGTTTATAGAGGGAATTGTGAAGAAGCGTTCAGTTTCTACAAAACAGTGTTTGGTAGTGAAAGCCTCTACATAGGCCGTTACAAGGATGTGCCGGAGGAGGCCAGGAAATTTTTCCCAAACGCACATGATGAAAATGTTATGCATGCCACACTGCAAATCGGTGAAAGGACAGTTCTGATGGGGAATGATAGTGCAGATATATCTGAGCAATCGGCGGCTTCGTTTTCAAGAGATTTCTATCTTTACCTCAATACAGATAATTCCGAAGAGGCTATTCGGATATTCAATGAGCTATCAGTCGGTGGAGAAATAAAAGTGCCTATCGCCCAAACCTTCTGGAGTCCTTGTTATGGGGTACTTACCGATAGATTTGGAATTCACTGGAAAATCACCTCTCATCCAGATAAGGAAGACTAAAAACAAATTATAATTTGATGACTGAACTATACCTAAGCACTTTTCTCTCTTTCATGAAGGTTTTTATTCAGATACCTAATGGGTCCGCGTTTCTATTTGGTTGATTCCAAGAGGTTTTAACCAGGATACAACTCCTTTTTTGTAGCTGCCTGCAGGGAATTTTGTTATATTTATTGCGTATCGTTTCGTAAATACAATCTTCCCGGAATGCAACACATGCCATCTATCGCCATAGATATGGACGAAACCATCGCGGATCCCATTACAAAAGCCCGCTCCTGGTATTACCGGGACTACGGCACCATCTTTACAGAAGACCAGCTCAGGGGTAAATCTATCTCTGAAGCCGTACCACCTGAACACAAAGGCATCATCCACCAATATCTCAATACCCCTGGTTTCTTCCGCGATCTCCCCGTATACCCGGATGCTCAAAGGGTGATCGAAGAACTGAACAAAAAATACAAAGTATACATCGTCTCTGCCGCCATGGAATTTCCGAATTCCCTGATGGACAAGATCAGCTGGCTGCAGGACCACTTCCCCTTCCTCACCTGGCGGCAGTACTGCCTGTGTGGCGACAAAAGCCTGGTACAAACGGATTACATGATCGATGACCTGATCAGGAACTTCCAGTTCTTCAAAGGCACCCCCCTGCTCTTTACAGGACCTCATAATATCCATATCGAAGGGTATAACCGTATATTAAACTGGGAAGACGCGGCCGCGAAATTACTCTGACCGGCATCATTCCTGTAACAGGATATCACATAAACAGCTAATTATTATCTGATGATCAGAAAGGGACTATTATTGTTACTGCCCATCCTGGGCCTCTATTGGAATACAAGCTATGGACAGCACCTCAAAGCGGGATTTGCCCCCAAAGAATATGCAGACATGCTCGCTATCTGCTTCCTTAACGCAGATACCCCGTGGACCAAAAAGATACCACCCCCGGAGGACTCCAAACTCATTTACCGCTCCAAAGAAACAGGTTTACACAATCGCTGGGACCTCTGGACCTACCATGGCAATGTGGCCGTGATCAGCATCCGGGGCACGGTGGGCAACAAAGAATCCTGGATGGAAAACTTCCATGCCGGCATGATCCCCGCCATTGGTTCCTTTCAGCTGAACGATAGCACTCACTTCAAATACCGCTTTGCCAAAGACAGTAATGCATATGTACATGCGGGTTGGACACTGGCCCTGGCCTCAATGGCAGACGATATCGTGGCAAAGATCAAAGACTGCTACCGGCAAGGAATACATGATTTCATCCTCACAGGACATAGCCAGGGTGGTGCGATCACCTTCCTGCTCCGTTCCTATCTTGAATACATAGACGATCCGGCTTTCCCAAAAGATATTACCATCAAAACCTATAGCAGTGCTGCTCCAAAACCAGGGAATTTATACTACGCGTACGACTATGACTTCGTGACACGTAATGGCTGGGGATTCAGAATTATCAATGCCCGTGACTGGGTGCCGGAAGCCCCATTTTCGCTACAGACCACCCGCGATTTCAATAGCCCGAATCCTTTCCAGTATGTAAAAAAGTCGCTGCGAAAACAATCGCTGCCTGTAAGAATTGTGCTGAGTTATATGTATGGCAGACTGGATAACAGCAGTAAAAAGGCTAGCCGGCGCATGCAAAAAGTTTTGGGCAAACGGCTATATGGTATGGTGAAAAAAACATTGCCTCAATATAAGATGCCACCTTTTGTAGGCAGCCATAATTACGCCCCTGCCGGCGTACCGATCATACTCGCTCCCACAGCGGATTACGACACGCAATTCCCCTTCGATGGCAAGAACATTTTTGTACATCATGCCTACGATCCGTACCGCTATTTGCTGGAAGCAGACTACCTGAAATGATCATATTAAACCGTACAGAATCAAATCAAACCGCTTAACACGGAATTAACTAAGCACTTAACTTCGGATTAACCAGGTTCAATGTTTTTAAGCGGTATGTTTGTGTCGATAAAAGCAAAAGCACGTTGTCCTTTACTTCCATGTTCCTGCTACCATGCGCAGGGTAGCAGGACTTGGGGGTTAGGGGTTAAGATTGTCATGTGAATTAACTTATTGTATCATTATATAGGGGGAACACATCGGGATTCATGTTATCCGGAATCAAAAACCAACTAAAAAAAGGGGCTGCCTGCTGGGAGGGCACTGAAGAAGTTG
>NZ_MTKN01000385.1 GCF_001975825.1 [Flexibacter] sp. ATCC 35208 | reverse complement strand
GGCGCTCTCATTACTTAACCTCCTCTTGAAAATAAGTTTTAAATCAATATGAATAAAGAGCCGCCATCACAATTCTACATTATTAATGCAGGTTTATAATGTCGGCCCTCTATTTTTAAATAATTTTATTTTTCATAAACAGGCTTACTCTTAACAGAGGAAAAACTACTTATTCTCTGTCGAATTTGTTTAGCATGGTTTTTCATAAATGTTAGCAGTACTCCATATTATTCAATTGCGCCAGCAACGTCATAATCATTTAAATCTAATTCAATCGGTTGTCCGAGCGCTAGTTTAGCA
>NZ_MTKN01000384.1 GCF_001975825.1 [Flexibacter] sp. ATCC 35208 | reverse complement strand
CCTAACGTTGCGTTTGCTACTGTTGTAACAGCTCCCCTGTTTTGAAAAAATGACGACATAATTGTTTCCTCAAAACGTTGATTTATAGGTCCATAATTCGTATATATGTGAGATGTATCAATTTCCTTCAATTCGTCCAAATACTCACTTACAGGTACAGTTGAAGCACGTAAAAAAGGAATATTCTCCATATCTATCTATTCCTTCCTATCATTTTCGGACAATATAGAGCATATCTGTTTCAGATAATCCAAATTTCCTAGCACTTTTCATGCCTTGTTTTTCCGCTATGTTATATAA
>NZ_MTKN01000383.1 GCF_001975825.1 [Flexibacter] sp. ATCC 35208 | reverse complement strand
ATGTAGCTTATAATGGAACCCTAGTAGGTAATGATCTGGATGGTGACGCGCTGACATACAGCAAGGCTACTGATCCAACACATGGAACCGCTACCGTCAATGTAGATGGAACATATACTTACACGCCAGCAACCAACTATAACGGTCCTGATAGTTTCACTATCGAGATCAATGATGGTAATGGCGGTACTGCAACGGTAACAATTAATATCATCGTAACAGCGGTAAATGATGATCCGACAGGTGCGGACCAGAATATTACCACTCCTGAAGATGTAGTTTACAATGGAAGTGTGGTTG
>NZ_MTKN01000382.1 GCF_001975825.1 [Flexibacter] sp. ATCC 35208 | reverse complement strand
TGTGCATAGACGGGAACATCCCAATACTTGATGAGTTCAATTATTCCCCCAACATGATCAAAATGGCCGTGAGTTAAAATAATTACTTTTGGGCGACTATTGGTACCAAATCGATCCTCAGCGATAGAGATAATTTCATTTGCACATTTAGGCATTCCAGCATCAACTAAAACAAAATCATTGGTCTTAGGATTTCCAACAAAGCATATATTGACGATTTGAATCGTGTAACAAAATAAATCAGGCAATACTTCGATGCCGTGACCACTTTCAATTGAAGTTGCTGGAATAAACTTGTAAT
>NZ_MTKN01000042.1 GCF_001975825.1 [Flexibacter] sp. ATCC 35208 | reverse complement strand
GGATAATTCAATACACCTCAGACGGGAACTATTACTAGCAAAATGACTCGGCTTTAGATTTTGTAAAAACAACATTATTATAATAGTATACACATCTCTTGAAAAGCTGTTGCTATTATTTACACACTATTTTAATTGAAGCTAAGGAAAGGATCGAACGAAAAAAATTGTTGGATTGAATATAGTAATGTAAATTAAATACTTGCTAGCGCTTTATGGAAAATGTGGATATGAACAATTACTAACGCTGTTCTCAAAACAACCTAATTACTTAATAATCTATATTATTTGGTTCGAAAACGCTTCGCGACAGGGCACGTAAAGGCCTTATAAATGATTTGTTAGACATTCTATATCGCAAGTGTTAGATTTTCATGTTTTCAATTCGGATCAAATCCTAATTTACAGGAGACATTGCTATTCATCAAAATGATTAACTCCAATGTTTTCCCGATAATAACGCATACATCACTACATTTTCAATTTAGGTCGTATGTTATAGCCAAATTTTGGATCATTCGATCTAAATTGTAAAATAAACTCTACTTCCTTTTGATTAACCTCCTGTTGAGTAGCCGACACAGATTCCCAAAGAATTTCTTTTCGTATTGTAAAATCCCGCCTCTCCTCTCTTGTAAAATCGCTTACAATTAGAGGGATATTTGGACTACCGAAGTAATTAATATTGTCCGTAACATCCTGACCTATGTATATTTTACCATTAGGATATGTGATTTTGTAAACAATTTTAAAAACAAGTGATTCAGAATATTCCATAAATAATCTATTTAAGTGTTACTAATGACTAATATTACATAAATTAACTTTAGAATATCCATAAATAACACTAAACCCAATGGAAGCAACCAAAATTTCCAGTCAAAAGACTAAAAATTGAGGCAATCATTTATGTACTGCAGCAAGCAAATATATCCATCACATCAAAGGAGATTGTTTACAAGATTGAAAAGCAGCAATTATAAGAGTTCAATGACTCATCTATAGGCCTGCCAGCCACTCAGGTAATTAGGAGAGTTTCAGGCGCGGGCCATAAGGAGGTGTTTAATAAATCGCCTGAAGTTTTGATTAAACATATTCCTATTTCGGAGGATCGTCTTATGGGGCTAACCTGGAATTCAAAGCGCTAGAAAGAAACCTGTTCTCCATAAAACAACTGAAGGTATTAAACTAGCACCTGCAATTGAAAATTAATCCGGATTTGGTTTTGAGGAATGGTTATTCCATCCAGACCTTCTGTATGATGGCTGCCAGGTCTTTTGCTAATCAGGTTTCGATAAATATTGCATATTGTAAGACAAAGATCTGGGATCATAAAAAACGCAACCATTCAATGAGACAATAAATCAGCCGTATCGAACAAATTCCATTTTCCCCGGCCGGCAGCACTTACAAACAGGGAATAATACATAATGAAGAAGTTGTAATTTAACCCGACAGCAACTCGTTAGTTATTCCCATTTCAAATGATCGCAATCTATTTCAGAGGAGGCCAGCACCGAATCATTACATTCCATGAATGTGTGAATGATACAACGATTTTATATTATTACGTAACACTTTCAATTAAATATTCATTGACCTTTATATGGGTTCAGGATAATCCACGAAAGATGTTACCCAGGCTCAGGCTATAGGCCTTCTGGACAATTATTATTGTGCTACGACCTGTAGTGTTAATTTCTTCTAATAAAATATATCAAATTAAATCTACCAGATCATGGGTAAAAAAAAGCGCATTTTAAAGGAAAAGCTGACTAATGCTGTAAAGAAAGTATTAATAGCTTATAATGTTTCTCTTATTAGTGAAATTACAAAAGCCGTTGAAAAATCCATCAATCAGATTGTAAGTAAAACTAAAAAGAAAATAAAAACCAGTAAGAAACCGGTTGTTGCCATAAATTAATATTACAGTTATCATATTCACCTTTCTAAATAAATACTATGTTTTACGACGGTTATCATTTTTGGGGAATGCACCTGGTATGGTGGTTGGTGTGGATGATTTTTATCTTCTGGATATTCGCTATTCCTTACAATATTCCCGGACAGCGAATGAAGAGAGAGGCGCCACTCGATATTTTAAAAAGGCGGTTTGCACTTGGTCAAATTAATAATGATGAATATCAGGAAAAGAAGAAAATACTGGAAAATGATTCTTCAAAGTTGTCCTGAAAAGTTATTCAATATAAATTAGCAACCCCTGTTTACAACCATATCATGACCGGCACTGCCAGGATTATTTCACTGTACAAATATTGTTAAATAACGGGTCATATGCCTAATAACAAATTGTCAAATAAATGCATAAACACAAAAATATTCCTGATGCCAGAGAAATGAATAAAGGGGAAATTCATTTCATTGTAGAAATCATTGAGTATATGCCCAACTCGGTTCTAAACAAAATTATTATAAAGAAAAATACTGGCAATATAACAGTCTCTGCCTTTGCAGCAGGAGAAGAACTGGTAGAGAAAACGCTTCCTTTTGATAACTATATTCAAATAATAGACGGTGCTGCTGCAATTACCATTGATAATAAACTATACAAATTAACCCAGGGACAGGGAATTATTATCCCCGCGCACTCCACACATTGCTTTAATGCTGATGAACAGTTTAAAATGATTTCGACAATTATTAAAAGCGGTTATGAAGACTAAACCCGTGTTCGCCGCAAGTATGCTTTAAAATTCAAACATCAGGTTACCGTAGGTGGGTATTCTCACAAGAATTTGGCCTGTCATTTGTGACTTATAAGTGTCAATAAGCCAACATAACTTATACACATTGAGACTATACATCAAATACATGGTTAGCATCCGTTGTAAGATGGTTGTTAAAGAAGCATTTAAAGAATTAGGTCTTCACTATGTAACTGTTAACTTAGGAGAAGTGAATGTATTGGAAGAAATCACTCCAAAGCAAAGGGATAAACTAAGGGTAATTCTGTTAAGATCAAAGCTCGAACTGATAGACGACAAAAGAGCTATTCTGATTGAAAGTATAAAGAATGTAATTATTGAAATGGTTCACTATGCTGACGACTTGCCTAAAACAAACTTCTCTGATTATTTAAGTAAAAAGTTAGACTATAACTATACCTATCTGGCAAATATTTTCTCTGAAACCCAGGGGACTACTATAGAGCATTTCATAATAATGCATAAAATAGAGAGAGTAAAAGAATTGATTATTTACGACGAACTTAACCTCTCTGAAATAGCTTACAAACTCCATTATAGCAGTGTCTCACACCTATCCCATCAGTTTAAAAAAATAACAGGCTTAACCCCTACCTATTTTAAAACACTGAAAAACAAAAAGCTTAACCTGCTCGAAAATTTATAAAAAGCTTTTCCAGACATAAATGCAGAATAAACAAACTTCAGGAATGAGACCCGGACATGTGAATTATACAAGTTAATTCTATAATAGTATAATTATTAAGGGACACAATTTCGCGACCTTTACTACACCATACATTTGTTTTCACAAAGAAATAAAATAAGCATACAATGAAAAGCAAGAATTTTTTTTCAATGTTAATTTTCGTTGTAATTTTTGGAACTGGTGTGGCAATCGCTTACGCTATGAACCCCCAGTTGGGTATAGTAGAAAGTGAAGGGATTGCTATAGCTGCATTCATCATTGGCCTGGCTGTTTCTTCCTCCATTAAGATTGCAGATCCATGGGATAAAGCTGTCGTATTAAGACTCGGCCAATTTCGTTCGCTCAAAGGTCCCGGCTTATTTTTTATTATTCCAATATTAGATACTATCCCTTACTGGGTTGATACACGTGTGATCACCACCTCATTTAAAGCAGAAAAAACACTTACAAAAGATACCGTGCCGGTAGACGTGGATGCAGTACTATTCTGGAAAGTATTGGACCCACAGAAAGCTGCGCTGGAAGTAGCAGATTACATGCTCGCTATCAATTGGGCTGCCCAAACCGCGTTGCGTGATGTGATCGGAAAAACGATGCTTTCAGATATGCTGGAAGGAAGGGACAAAATTAGCAACATACTTCAGAAAATTATTGATGAACGAACTGAACCCTGGGGAATACATGTGAATTCCGTAGAAGTAAAAGATGTTTTAATTCCACCTGCATTGGAAAATGCAATGTCTATGCAGGCACAGGCAGAAAGGGAAAGACAGGCAAGAGTAATACTCGGGGATTCTGAAAGACAGGTGGCCGAGAAATTTGGAGAAGCTGCGCTGACCTATGCCAATAACCCGGTAGCATTACATTTAAGAGCGATGAATATGCTATATGAAGGATTGAAACAAAATTCAACCATCGTTATTGTGCCCAGTTCAGCAATAGATACGATGCAATTAGGAAGTATGGCAGGCTTAACTGCGTTAACAATGGGTATCGGACAGGATAAACTGAATAAAGGGAGTAGCGAAAATGGAACGCTCCAACAATCAAAATTGTAAGGAGGCTGTATACTGATATCAAAAAAATGACAATCATGCAAATTAATATAAGTAGCCTGATAGGCTATCACCTGGAAGCCACAGATGGTGAAATGGGAAAAGTAACAGCGTTTTATTTCGATGATGTCACCTGGACGATTCGTTATCTGGTTGTTGAAACCGGCAACTGGTTGTCTGGCCGAAAAGTACTGATATCACCCGACGCCATCCTTAAAGAGTCCGGCAAAACCGGTTCGTTTACGGTAAATCTTACAAAATCCCAGGTAAGCAACAGCCCGGCTATTGATACAGAGAAACCTGTATCGCAGCAGCAGGAAGCCGAATTATTCAACCATTACCCCTGGCCAAATTACTGGGAGGGTGGATTTTCTTCAAGTGGTGTTTGGGGGATACTCGCCCCTACTTCTTCAACAAATATTATCCATGAGACAGATACAGACCATCCTCTTCTATCAGCAGATAGCAATACACACTTACACAGTACAAAAGTGGTTGCAGGGTATAATATTCATGCAACAGATGGCGATATCGGTCATGTAAAAGATTTTATAATAGAGGATCACACCTGGAAAGTAATATTCTTTGTAGTGGATACACATAATTTTTTCCCCGGAAAAAAAGTGTTGTTGCCTGTCAGTAATATTCAGGAGGTACAATGGAATGACTCCAAAGTGAAAATAAACATTACACAGGAGGAAGTTAAAAATTGCAGATTATTTGATATAGCAGAATTTACCCAATGGTAAAGAGTACTGATGAAAAATAAAATAACCATAATGGACCATATACCTATCCGAACCGTTACCGAAAGCCGGACATCACCACTCCGGCTTTCCCCTCTACAAATTCAACCGCCCTTGCTCCGTCTCCGTCGCACCACTCCTTTCCCTCGCCGGCATCACCTTCTTCCCGAATTTATAATACACACTTACGACCCCTCTCCTGCTATCATATCTGCTATACCCATACGATTTTAACACATTTGCATTCATTGATAGCCTATACCCCGCATCATGAAAAATATCATTCACTCCTACCTTCACATCCAGTTTACCCGATAAAAAACTCCTGGATAGCCTTACCTGATCCCACATACAATGAAGGGAATGGAAGAAATACTTCCACCCCTTTCATTTGCACGTGTGCATAAATCTTATATTGTATCTATGCAGGCAATCACGGCAATACATGGCAACACGATTGAACTTGAAGATGTACAATTGCCGATAGGGAGTAATTATAAGGAAGAATTTATAAAGAGAATTGAGCGCTAAACGGGAAACAAGTATAATAAAAAGAGCGAGTATCAAAAGAAAGATACTCGCTCTTTTTATTCGGATACCTAATGGAGCCAGGTTTTCATTTATGCGATTCTAAGAGGTTTTATTTACAACCTCTTTTCATTACACTAACAATACCTCACTATTCTGGAATATGATAATATTTACATACAGCAGTATAATCGTTATAATCAGGATGAGCGGCCTCCTTGCCTCCGGAAACACCGCCAGGTATAATCACATACCGATACTGCAACAATGTACTCAACGCAATACTGTTACTATTATCATGTGTAAAACGCGTAACAAGTATTTTATTTAACATGGGCGTATATGAAATTGTATTAGGTTTTCCACCAGCGTTACTGGTATAAGGCAAGACGAAGGTGCCTCCACCATAGGTAAAATATACGATTACCGTTCCTGAGTTAAGAATGGTAGTGGACAGGCTGGGTGCTGCTACGTATCCCACTTTCAATGAAGAATTATCAATTGTTGAATCATTGAAGTTAGTAGCATATTTCCAGGTGGAATAGATCACATTAGCAGTACCTGCCGGCCCTGCAGGACCCTGTGGGCCTGCGGGGCCTTGCAATGATAAGGCAGAACCCCATGCTCCGGCTGCTTTAGGACCATATAAATTATAGGTAGATTTATCCAGGTAATAATCGCCGTTATTCCCTACACTATTAGCAGGAGCACCTGTACCACTGAGTATCCTGCTGCCGGCGGCACCCGTTGCGCCGGTAGCTCCCGTTGCCCCTGTTGCGCCCTTCAAAATAATAGGTGTTCCCCAACCATTGGCTGTCTTAGGACCATAAAATTCTGAAGTGGAAAGATTCAGATAAAAATCACCAATATCACCAATGGTGGTTTCCGGTGTACTACTCCCGCTATAAATCTTACTGCCGGCAGGACCAGCCACCCCCTGTGCCCCTGTAGCACCTGTTTCCCCTTGTGGTCCAACCGGGCCCTGATCTCCTTTTTTACAACCTGCCCATACCAGGATCATAAAAGAAATAAACATAATTACATGTAATAACCGCTTCATGCTAAGTGTGTTTTATTTTTTGATTGAAGTTGAATTGTATTCGTTTGGAGTCATAACAAACCTGCACTTAGCTTTGCGAGCTAAATGGTAGTTTACGTGATCATTTGCCTGAGAAAATAATCCGGGGTATTATTTATACTATCTCATAAAAATCTCTCACTAAAGGATATTACAAGACAATAAACAGTACATAGTACCGCTACAGTAAGTGCTTACTTTTCTGAGGCTACCACAACCAAATCCAGGTTTGTTTTTCTTTTTTAGAGTAACAAATAGTTTCGATAATACTAATCATAAAATTCAGGTGCTTCACCCTGAGTTTCCAGTTAGTAAAATTAAAAATAGTAAAAAAATAGTACCTGCCTAAATACTAAACAATTATTCGCTTAACTGGCCGTTTTTTGCTGATAACCGGCAGGAATTATTTAATAACAGCGCCAATAATTTAACAGGACAGTCTTTAGCCTGCTGCACCATAAACTTACATTTCATAAAGGCAAATTAACTACTCGTCAAGAAAGTTTCTACTTCATTGCACACCAAACTAGTTTAGGGCTCATAATCACAAAACAATGATGAGTCCAGATAAATTTACACATACCTGTATGCTGCTGTTATTGCCAATATATCTCTTTGCCCAGGGCAGGGTGACAGGGAAAGTGACTGATGGAAATATCCCTTTAGCAGGCGTAAACATAACCATCTTAACTACAGACATTAACTATATTACAAACGCCCAAACGGACTCGCTCGGCATTTATACATTCCAGCACAAAAATTACGACAGCGTCCTCTTACATTTTTCTCTAATGGGCTATGCAAACAAAATGTATTCTGTAAAGACCTCTACATCGTTGCAAACAATAATCCTGACACCTACATCATTTACCATGGATGCCATTACTATCACAGGTAAACGTTCACCATATAATATCAAACCCGGTATCACCACCGTCGATCTTTCTGCTGCTTCTACAGGATCTGATGGCACGCTCTTAAACACACTTGGCAAAATCCCCGGTGTACTCATCCTCAACAATGGCACCATCCTACTCAATGGCCAGACAGGCGCCAACGTGATGATAAACGGTAAACCAACTTACCTCACCGGAGAAAATCTTGTTAACCTGCTACGCTCCATCCCCGCAAATTCCGTTGATAAAATAGACCTGGTATCACACCCTTCTGCCGCCTACGATGCCGCTGGTACATCCGGATTTATCAACATCCAACAAAAACAAAAAACAAAAAACGGCCTGCAGCTGAATATAGCTTCAAATATCGAAGCAGGTATTTATACCCGTCAAAACCAAAGCTTCTCTGCCCGGTTCCAACATAAACACTTCACTATTTACTCCGACTATTCATTCTATAAAGGCACGGACTTCATGTTAGTCAGCTCTTCCCGCCAGTACGCTAAAACGGATCTTAACCTGAACATGCAGGCCCAACGAAAATTTGCCAACAGCTCCCAATATTTTAAATCAGGTATTGACTACCAATGCTCAGATCGGCTGAGCATCAACACCTATCTATCCACGAATTGGTTTAAACGCAACAAGAACGAACTGGCAATATCTGATTTCTACCATGGCCTGCCTGCCAGTGACTCTACGCTTCACACTGTCAATCAACAACACACCCAACAAACAAATTTATCCGCAGGTGCGAACTTCGCATACAAATTCAACTCAAAAATTAAATGGGAAAACACCTTCAACATCCTTCATTTCTTACAAGACGATCAATCGGACCAAAACAGTAAAATGAACCATGGCAATACCGATGTATTAAAAGGGATCATGACTAATAATATCAATATTTACACCTTTCAATCAGATATGTATATTATCGTCTCCGATGATCTTACCATCCAGTCAGGCATTAAAACGACTGCCATCAATATCAAAAGCAATGCTCAATACAACTCACCTCAATCAGGACAGGATGAAAAGTTGAGTAGTAGTTTCCATTACCAGGAAAATGTATATGCCGGCTACATGCAGACAGATAAAAAATGGACTCCCCGATTCTCCACTGCGGCCGGCTTACGTTTTGAATATACCAACACCGCATCACCCACTCTCTTCCGCCGCTCTTACGCCCAATTATTTCCGACCCTTTCAGCAGAATATCAAATCAATGACGATCAAGTATTAGCATGCTTATACAGCAGAAGAATCGCAAGACCTAACTATCGGGATCTGAATCCATTCACAGAAGTAAACGACCGCTATCTCCAGGAAAAAGGTAACACCCGTCTACAACCAACACTCATCAACAATATGGAATTATCATGGCTCCTGCGATCACAATATGTATTTAGCATCCTTTATACGATACAGGATAATCCCATCACCAAAAGCTACCTTACCGAAACAGGCAGCCAAACCACCATTGTAATGCCACTCAACCTGGGACGTAGCCATGCCATAAGTATCAAGGCAGGCATGAATAACCTGAAACCCACCACCTGGTGGACCACCCACCTGAACGTGAGCCTTGCCTACAGAACATTTTACTGGTCGGAATTTAACACACCCTACAACAATTATTTATTTACACCCACAGCACAGGTCAGCAATCAATTTACCCTTTCCCACCAGTGGATGATAGAAGCCACGGGCTATTTCAATGGAAAAATGGCGGAGGGACAGGCTATTATCGGAGAAATGGGGGCCCTGTCTTTAGGTCTCAGGAAAAATTTGCTGGAAAATAAACTGTCGATATATCTTTATGCCAATGATATCTTCCTGACAACCGGGCAGCATATCCAATTAAATAACAGCGTACTGTCGGGCGCATATAGAGAACGACGTGACAGCCGTATGGCAGGCATCACTTTATCCTGGCACCTGAATGCGGGTAACCTGACTAAAATAACTGATAAAAAATCCAACTGGGAAGAAAGTAAAAGAATGAATTAATAACTTGAATCCACGTAAACAATGACTGCATACAAAAAAATATCTTTGAATCGCATATATCCCACCTTATGGGGAGTAATGATGTACAACGTTCTTAGAGCGATCACCGACTTATCTCACAACGGTCCTTTCTGGGATGGCAACCTGCTGCTACATATAGTGGGCCTGTTCTTTTCTATACTTTTCTGCTACGGCTACAATCATCTATGGGAACGCCGCTTATGCACTGCCGACGGAAGTCATTCATTTGCCAGGGACTATCTCTATACTTCATTAGAACTATTTGTTTCGCTGAATATACTATTATTGATAGGCCAGCTGACCGGCGTTTTATTTATGGGTGCCGGCTGGATCGATTATATGTTAATCAACGCCACCTATCTACCGCTGCTATTAATCTTCTATACCTTAATACGCAATAACATTATCAGCAGGAACATCCACACAAATTTGCTGACATTGGAAAAACTGAAACTTGAAAAAAAAGAAGCAGAACTCAACTTCCTGAAGGCACAGTACCATCCTCATTTTCTTTTCAATGCCCTTAATACCATTTATTTTCAGGTGGATGAAAGCAATGAGGAAGCAAGAGAAACCATTGAACAACTATCAGGACTATTGCGATATCAGCTGTACGACGTTAATCATCGCACGGTATTCAAACAGGAAATTGATTATATCCGGGCATACATATCTTTTGAACAGATCCGCAAAACGAATAAATTATCTGTAAACCTGGATATTGACCCATCCTTGCAGGAGCAGCAGGTACATCCGCTATTGTTCCAACCCCTGATTGAAAACGCGTTCAAGTATGTATCCGGCGCTTATAGTATAGACGTTTCCCTGAAACTAATCGATAACCAGGTAAACTGTATCATTCACAATTCTATTTCTGAGCGGATAGCGACGGTAAATAAAAAAGGAAACGGTATCGGATTAGAAAATCTGAGACGCAGACTGGAACTGCTCTATCCGGGCAAACACAGTCTGCATACCCGGAAAGCTGATAGTTCCTTTACAGCTTCACTCACCTTCAAATTATAGAGACATGGAAATAAAATGTATCATTACAGACGATGAACCAGTAGCACGCAAGGGTTTGAAAAGCTATATAGAGAAAGTACCTTTCCTCTCTTTACAGGCAGAGTGCGAATCATCTTTTGAGCTAAATACTATTCTCAAAAACAGTCAACCAGATGTTGTTTTTTTAGATATTGAAATGCCAGAGCTTTCCGGCATAGAATATCTTTCAACCATAACCCATCCTCCTAAAATCATCATTGTATCTGCTTATGAACAATACGCATTGCAAGGGTATGAACTTGAAGTATTTGACTACTTATTAAAACCAGTTTCCTTCAACCGCTTCCTCAAGTCCGTGAACAGACTACATGATCAACTTGTAAAGACGCAGACGGCAACTGATCATATCTTTATCAAAACGGATAAAAAAACAAAAAAAGTATTGCTGAAAGATATACTGTTTATAGAAGGTAAGGAGAATTATATAATGATATATACCCACAATTCTAAAGAAATAGTGTACTGCACATTAAGGATGATGGAAGATAACTTACCGCAGGGACAGTTTGTATCAATACACCGGTCATACATTGTCAATATAGCATATATTGAAGCGATAGAGGGCAACCAGCTGGAAGTGGGTTCATATAAAATCCCTATTGCACGGAATTTGAAAGAGAATATATACAAGCAATATATTGAACAAAATCTTGTAACGAGGGCGAATAAGAAAAAGTGAGGTAGATTAGAATTTTCTTCAATTCATGAGCGCCTCAATAAAAGAAACCTCCTTAAGCTTACAAAGGATTTGATAATAATACCCATACTGATCACTGTGGGTTTATACTTACTGAACGGATACAGATTCAGGAAGAGCGGAAAAATTGGAGCTACACCACCATGAGTAAACTTTCACCTGCTAACCAGTTTCGGGGTTTTCATCCCAAATGATATTGTATTGTCTGGCTCACCTAACAAATTTAACAAAAAATAGCTATTTAAGCCAATAAATACCCATCCATAAACTAGTAAATGCCATTTTTTACCATTTAATCACAATTTAAATAAATAATACCTATCTTCATGATTCATTGACCAGATAGTAACATGCTTATAGAATTCAAGTTCAAAAATATATTTTCATTTAAAGACGAGGCCACCTTACTTATGTCTGCAGTGAAGTCATTTAAAGAACTTTCAGATAAAAATTTAATAGTAACTAACCGGGGATTTGATTTATTAAAAGCGGCGGCAGTCTATGGCGCAAACAGTAGCGGAAAGAGTAATTTTGTTTTTGCCTTTGGATTGTTTGATCACATCATTTTCAATTCTTTTAGAGATTCATTGGCAAAAGAAGGTGATAGAAGACCCGCATACAATCAATTTCGCCTGAACACAGCTTCTATGAAAGAAAACTCAATGTTTGAAATTTCTTTCATACACGATCAATATATATATAGATATGGATTTGAAATTTTCGGTTATACTATAAAGAAAGAATGGCTTTACAGAAAGCAGGAACGTGAGATACTACTGTTTAACAGGGATCTTCAGGAATTTGAAATCAATAAAGAATCTTTTGCTGAGGCACAGAAATATAAAGATGAAGTCAATGAAAATGTATTGCTCCTGTCACACCTGGCACAATACAACCAACCAGTAACTAAACATATAATCGGATGGTTCCTGAATACTATCGGGATTGATGGCTTAAAAGATAATCCTGTTGAATATACCGCAAATCTTCTAAGGCGTGATGAAAACTTTAGAGTATGGGCTGCAACTATTCTGAAATACCTGGAGATTTCCAATATTGAAGCTGGCGAAAAAGATGGAGAGATTATTACTTACCATAAAAGATACGACGAGAATAATCTCCTGGTTGACTCCATACCCTTCGATGTGCATATTGAATCTGTAGGTACCAGAAAGTTAATTGGCCTGCTTGGTCCTATATATTTTACTTTGCGTAATGGAGGAGTAATATTTATAGACGAACTTGATTCAAAATTACATCCCAATCTTACCCGTAAATTGGTAACTTTATTTCAGGAACTCAATTTGAATAACGCCCAAATTATCTTTACAGCTCAAGATGTAACCTTGTTAGATAAGAATCTTTTACGCAGGGACCAGGTCTGGTTCATAGAGAAAAATCAGTTTGGTGTGTCTGAACTATACTCAATGTCAGAATTTAGCTCAGATGTTGTGCGCAACACATCTGATTTTGCAGCTAAATATCTCAATAATGTTTTTGGCGCTGCTGACACACTGGAACTCACGACGAAGATAAAAGACCTTTTGTATGGGAGCTAAATCAGGCAAAAAAACGCCTGCATATCAAAGAGTACAAGGGAACAGGCAAGCTAAAGAAAAAAAAGGTCGCACTTTATCATTTAGTCTTAGAGAAGTTCTTCCTCATGTCGAACCTGGGCAAACAGCAAAAGAGTGGGAAGAAGAAGGTTTGCTATCTTTATTATATGAACAGATCAGATACATTTCCCAATTCACCTGTCAGGAGGCTTTGCAAAATGGTTGTATTAAGAGGTACACCAAAGTAGGCTATCCTCCTAACTCTGAGTATAAAAAGCCGCAGCATATTAATGCAGAAACATGGGCTGTAATGCATATTACGAAAAATAGTAAACAAGTAGTAGCAGGGTATATTCAAGACGACGTCTTTTTTATTGTCTTCTTAGATAAAGAACACCAGTTCTGGCCAATGGCAGGTAAATAGATTAGAATATACCAACGCCGGAGATTGAATCTCCGGCGTTATTGTTTAATACTGTTAATATCCCTTTATACTCAAAGCCCTTACTGACACACCGGCGTTACCACCAACAATGTCAATGGTACCTGCCGATATTTCTTAAACACATCAAAATTCAGTTCAGCAGGTAAATCCTGGAAAAACCTTTCATCTGCCTGCAAAGACACATTATCCTTCTTGATCTTGAAAAATATCTTACTCCACTCTTTTGTCACAGCCACATCCTCATTCTTGTCAAACAGCTCCCCTATCGTGGTACCAGCGCCATATCCTGATGCTGTAGTCACTTTAGCTGAATTTGTTGACAACCGCTGCACCTTACCTCCATTGATATCTGAAGTTTCCATCAGCAGGTAAGAGCTATCTTTCAATATAGCCTTTACATAATACCATTTCCCCTTCTCATAATCCGTATTGGTAGTATCTACCTTCGCAGGAGCTAGTGTTTTAATTACTTCGCTGATACTACATAAGGAAGTAGTCCCTAAAAGCTTGTCTGTGATGACAAGTCCCTCTTTATTAACAAGTTTCTTACTCTGAGTGCTTGTGCAGGCAGTAAAACATAACGTGGAGAGGGCGAAATAATAGAATAATTTCATAGTTCTTTAATGTTAGTTAGTCACTAACGTAAGGGTAATTATTGGCAATAACTATGTTTCTCGTCAGTCCGGGAGTGGATTTTGGTAGGAAAGGGAAATTGCGGGATTTAATTGTAACGTTTATATGGTTAATCCGGGAAATTGATACCAATACCTGGAGCAAGCTGGCAAATTTATTCCCCTCCCAGATGAAAAAAACAAAAGACCGTCCTATCTTGTAAACGACATTGGTCGTCAGACAAAACAAATACGTTATGAAACGGATTATTCTATCATTGGCAGTGGTCTCTGTATTTTTTCAATATACAGCAGCACAATCCCCCTTATATACCTCCGTAGATCCTTTCATCGGCTCCGGTGGAGATGGGCATATCTTTGTAGGCCCATCTACCCCTTTTGGCATGGTAAAACCTGGCCCGGATTGTAAAGGCCATAGCAACAGCGGATATATTGCGGATAAGAAAGCCCCCCTCTTAGGCTTTAGCCAGACCCATGTAAGCGGTACCGGTGGCGGACCAAAATACGGGAACATTCAGATTATGCCTTTCTCCGGCGATTTTGATTCCATCTATCAGGAATCCCCCAGGGGTGAAGAGATCGCCAAAGCAGGCTATTACAGCATACTACTGGAAAAGTGGAAGATCAAAGCAGAACTGACCACCGCCGACAGAGCGTCCTTCTATCGTTTTGTATTCGACAAAAAAGGAAAGAAAGCTATAAAACTGGATGCCGGTTTTTTCCTCGGTGAACCATCTACCCCCGATCCCGATGCACGCGAAGCACAGCAGTTCGTAGGCGCTGAAGTGACAGTCACGGGCAATAACGAGATAAGGGGCTACACCCGCATCAGGGGAGGATGGAATAATGGTACTGCCTATACAGTTTATTTTACCCTGATATTCGACCATCCTTTCAATACCTTCTCCACCTGGAAAAACAAACAATTATATCCCGGGAAAAACACCCAGTTTGACTCCGGCGAAAAGACCGGTGCTATCGCCTATTTTGATGGCACAGCCGGAGATACGATACAGGTAAAGATTGGTATCTCTTACATCAGCACAGAGAAAGCACGCTATAACCTGGATCAGGAAATTCCTGACTGGCAGTTTAACAAAGTACTGGCAGCCACCCAGCAAAAATGGGAGAAACTACTCAACAAAGTAGAGATCGATCAAACCGCTACACAGGAACAGCGCATTATGTTTTATACCGGCCTGTATCATACCATGCTGATGCCTGTGGACAGAACCGGAGAAAATCCTTTATGGATCTCTAATGAGCCTTATTATGACGATTTCTATGCCATATGGGACACCTTCCGTTCTTCCAATCCATTACTCACCCTCATTACGCCTTCACGGGAAGTCAGCATTGTCAATTCCCTCCTCAACATCTACCATCGTGATGGCTATATGCCTGATGCACGCAGTGGCAATTACAATGGCCGTACACAGGGAGGTTCCAATGCCGATGTGCTGATAGCCGATGCTTATGTAAAAGGACTTCAGGGCATTGACTACAACCAGGGACTGCAGGCAATGCTGAAAAACGCCGACGTACCCCCGGGAGGAATTGAAGAAAAAGAAGGCCGTGGTGGACTGACGGATTATAATACCCTGGGCTATGTATCTACACGCTTTGTAAGAGCAGGCACACGTACGGTGGAATATGCATACAACGACTATTGTATCGCCACCGTGGCAAAAGGGCTGCAACAGGATAGGCTGTACAACCGTTTTCTGAAACAATCTGATAACTGGCAGAACTTATGGAGACCCTATGAGAACAATGGTGCTACCGGGTTTATACTCCCCCGAAATTCCGATGGAAGATGGGTAGACACTATTGACTGTAATGTACTGAATGCGCCTGTCAAAAAGATGGAATACAATCCGCTGGCAGTAGATTATCCGCTGTGTGTATGTTGGTGGTGTGCATTTTTTTATGAGGCCAGCTCATGGGAATATTCTTTGTATGTACCACACGATGTGAAAACGCTGATCAGCAAAAGTGGCGGAGAAGAAGCATTCAGAAAAAGACTGGATATCTTCTTTAACAACAAGTACTACAACGTATCCAATGAACCCTCCTTCCTCACCCCCAATCTATATCACTGGATAGGCAGACCGGATCTGAGCTCTATAAGAATACATCACATTATAGACAGCAGTTATAATACATCTGCTGCTGGTTTACCCGGTAATGATGATTCCGGCGCAATGTCTTCCTGGCTGGATTTCCATATGATGGGGCTCTTCCCAAATGCAGGACAGTCTTATTATCTGATCAATGCACCGTATTTTAGTAAGACGGTAATTCATCAGGAAAATGGAAAGGATTTTGCCATCATCGCACATCATCTTTCAAAAAAGAATAGCTATATCAGGTCGGTAAAACTGAATGGGCAGGGTTATGACAAATCATGGATAGAGCACCAGGATATTGTAAATGGAGGAGAACTGGTACTGGAAATGGGAGATCAACCTTCTACATGGGGCACACAGGTGAGACCACCATCAAAATAAAAAACTATTGTAAAGCTTCTGGAATTTTCGGGGGCTTTACAGTATTAATGCTTACGCTCCTGTGCCAGCTCGTGGGGGCTATTTCAGAACTATTATTTTTTAAGCAGACGGCATATAATGAATGCCTAAGGATTAGAAATTGGATTTAAAACTGGTCAGTAAATGCTCTTTCCATCAAATCCTGTTCCCGCTTAGGCAACCCTATTTTCACCGCAATTCTTCGCCAATTACAAACTGCATTTAATACCTGCTCAATTATTGCTTCAGCCTTATGATTGGATACCCGAAAATATGTAATCACTGATCGTACTAAATCCAGGTCCAAAGAATTATCGTCATCTGAAATATTCAGCGTCAGGCCAGTTCCATCCGGAAATGGGTTCACGTCATATACCGGAGAAAGAATCCACCCTTGTTTCGTTAGGAGGAAGCCATGATTGCGCAAATGATCATCTGTATTTTTCATACAAACATTCAATACAATTCTACGCCAAAGCTCTTCAAGATCTTCGTTTACATTTGCGCCATTTCTTATAAGAAACTCTGCCAATTCCAGATAACTTACACCAGTAGTATAGTCCGCACCATCAGTATAACCAAGCATGGTCATAGCTGATGCAAAATGAATTCTTTCACCATTCGGATTGCGATCAAAGCGTTGACTTAAAAAAGTATGATACTTATTGGAAAATTTCTGAGCTTTACATGGTGCCACTTTTATCCCTGCATTCATAGCTATTTCCATTGCGACAGCTTCCCACCCACCAATGTCAACTATATCACCACCACTTGGAAATTTAGCAATCCATAATTGGCCATTAGGATCTTTTACACTTGCTTTAGGGCGTGCACCTCCCAGTGAGGATCCTGGCGCCATCAGCATATTCAACCATTTTAATGCTTCGTCATCATCAAAGTCATCTTGTTCTAATTGAAGACTAGCTTTTTCAAGTTCTCGCAATGACGTCCAGGGCGGTGCCGCTAATTCTTGTTCCCCACTAACAAAACCACCATCCGGGTTTAATTTAAACCGTAATGCACCTATGCGATGTTCATCGTATACGCCTAATAAATAGTCGGATTCGAACAAAGTTGCTTGCTTACGATTCTCTTTCCTTGCTATGATAGCTTCACGTCTTTTCATTAATACCCGGCCCCATCTGTCTGGTGAAGAATCGAGAAATAAACCGAAATTTAGTTTCTCGCCACCACCATACTGACGTCCTGCATAAAATTGAAGATCGGGGTCTAACACCTGACCATTGCCAGATGCAAGCCATTTTTGTTCATATTCGAAAGAAAAAATTTCTTTACCCTTATTATGTACACTATTTAAGGTGCCCATAAGTAATGGCGCTCCATTCAGCCCTTCCCAATCTGCGTATACATATATTGTCTTTTCATTTTGCATTATCTCCTGTTTACTTTGTATTTCGTTTAGGAGCTCTTTGGGGAGTTACCAACCCGGCATCCTGTAACTTCCTGCCAAGCTGATCATCTTCAGCAAGTTTAAGGAAATCGTTCTCTAAGCCTAATACGAACAAAACCATAAAGTAATTGCCGATCGTTACAGAAGGTGATCCTTTTTCAATTTGCCATAGAGTAGCCCGGCTCAGTCCGGCCCTATCAGCTACTTGTTGAGCGCTTATTTTTCGCCTTCTTCGTGCCAGATGAATGTTCTGTCCCATTTGCTCCATCACTCGGCGAGCTCGTGGTAACAAGGGGGAGGATTCCTTCATAATGTTTAATATTATTGACAAAATTAGCGTTTTTGTTTAATATTATAAACATTATAATTTGGGGACTACCTTCCCACTCTGAAATTTCAATATCTTATGCCGCCATATTTCATTCTTCCTATAAAACTGTGCATCTATCTTTAGGAACTGGTGTTCTTTTTCTTCAACATGATACGCATAATCCAACTCTTCATCAATCCTCAATTCCCCTTCCAGACATTTATCTGGGTACCTGGTCAGCTGTCTTTTGATACGTTTTGTCCAGACAGATAGAATATTGGGGGCCGCTGGCTAAGCAATTTTTTAGTCACTTGATATAGGGTAGGCTTATAAAATTATTAACTTTTACATTTTGTTTGATAGATCGCAACCAATAAATATTAATTTTGAAGAAGCTATTCTAACTCAAATATCTTACGATATTCAATTTCCATCTTTTCTATTTCCTGATCAGTCAATTTAGAAAATTGTTCCCTCCTACGCTTCGGGAATATTCCTTTGTTCTGATGTAAAAACAAAATCATCATGTCTATATTCCGATCTGGCATATCTACAATATCCTGAAGTGCCCGCTTTACTTCATCATACCGTTGTATAAACAATAATTCTTCGGGCATATCTTCTTTCAAAGTCGCATGAATTGTTTCTGCCAAATAAATGCTCTGTTCTGTTAAATCGGGGAACCGGTAGTAAGCTTCCACGTCTTCTGAATTCAGGACTTTAATCCCGCCTTCCTGGGTTTTAGTGTATTTAATAATCTGCATTAATGGTTTAGAATAACGCTCAAGTATACTATCATAACCTCTTATATTATTTAACATATGAGCTGACACTGGTATAATGAGTCCCTTAGGAACAACGTTATCATGCACTAATACATCATGAATTAAAAATCGATGTATCCTTCCATTCCCATCTTCAAATGGATGAATAAAAACAAAACCAAATGAAATGACAGCAGCCCTGATTTCAGATGATATTCCAATAGTCTTGTTAGAAACATCCATAAGCCCTGCCATCAGAGACTGAACAAAAATTGGTGGTGGACATATGTAGTGGATCAAATCCAGGTATCCCGGTAAGGACTGTCCGATATAGTTCTGAAAATCTCTAAATCCTTCGGCTGCAAATCTATTATCAATAATAGCGTTCTGCAGCTGTGTCAATCTGCGCTCATCAAGCATTACTTCGGTATCCTCTGTTCCGGCTTGTGTTAGTAAGGCCACAAACTTTTCCATTCTATCGGGAGTTGGTTGCTCCTTTTCTATTTCATAAGAAGATCTTGTTTCCTTATTATATAAGTAATTAATAGCTCTGTGAAAAACTGCTGGCGAGAAATCAATTTTTAACTGTTCAATCTTTGCATTGATGTCTTGCGTCAATAACTCCTTTAGCTTATTAGTTTTTCTTATTATAGGGCAATAAGAAGTTGTTCCTAAAAGATTATTATTAATCCGCCACCGCGTATTCTTTACTATATTTCCGGTGACATATCTATCATCCTCTAATAAATCCACATAATTCCCACTAATGGGTTTCCTGATCGCTAATTGTTTATCAGTTAAAAATTCAAATAAAAAACCTATTCTTTTGGAATATTTGCTCGATGGAGATAACTCAATAAACCTTTCTATATCTTCTATGACAATATTATCAAACACCTTTCTCAAAAAAGGAAGATTCAAATCATCATATTTTAATGAAAATTCCAAATGAGACATTGGAGTGTCTTCATGGGGAGCATACTTTCGGTTATACACCTGCTCTATATTTCCTTTATTGGTAATTTCTATTGAATCATTATTTCCAATGTAGGAACAATGAGTCAATATATACCCAGATATATTAAACTTTTCCTTCAACCATTGATTGCCGGCAGGGCTTGAGACCATATAGTTATGTTTATGGTAAAAGAATACTTAGCACTGTAAAACGATTATTTTAAGCATCTTTTACGGTAAAACGATTATATTTGGCTAAATTTACAGTAAAATGATTACTTTATGCAATTTTTTAGGAAAAACGATTATACCTCGAATGACCAACCTTATCTACTAAATATTTAGTTCGCGCACCTACCGCCAAGCAAAAGCCCTCCTGCTTTACCTTTATCTCAACTTACCCCTTCTTCACTATATATTCAAACAAATAACGGGAAGTCAATGAATTATTCACATCCAAAAAATCCCCCCCCTACAGCTGCGGCCTCATTCAATGTAAACCGTACATTCGTCCTATATGCTGCTTCTTGCTGACATTCCCATCCAAATAATAATATTCCGAAGTAAAATCCCTTATATAATGTCCCGGCCGCTACACACTTCTACCATGACATTTCCAGCCTGGATGTAATAATGGATATGGGCTGGATCGTCACATACGGTACCCCTACAGAAATGAAACTCCAATTAAGCATAGCCGCACAGGGAGGTTCAAACACGGCTGTAGCTGATTTATCAATAGGAGTAGATATCGTAGATGAAGCTTATACAAAAATGCAGGAAGCTGGTTTGGTCATTGAATATGGAATCGTGAATGAACTATGGGGCGTACGCCGCTTTTACGTACGTGACCCTTTTGAGAAGCTTGTAAATATCCTTGCTCATATAGATTAAAAGAGAAAATGCTTAATATTACGCTTCCCATCCCTTATACCAATGACAAAATCACTTAAGGAATACACTACTATCTTCCAAATAGTCATTTTAGTTATCTTTTTGGCATTGGGATTTCAGGAAGATATTGAACTGATAGGAACATGACGATATACTATACTGCAAGCGGCAGATTCAGCCCGTGGAATGGAGATACATGGGACACCTATATTAAGTGGACTAAATTATCACATCTAACAGAACTGATTTTTCTTAATTGCCATATGGAGACATCAAACAATTGGAATTAACGCAACATGAAAAAAAGCACATCAGTAAGGCTACTCACCATACAGGAAATCATGGTTGCTGCCGGGACTAAACATGGCAAAGAATTCAATATTTTCAACAACGGCGAACTTGGAATAGAACCGGAAATATCCATTCCATTTCTTTTAGACCATTATACAATTATCCTTGTCACAAGTGGAAAATTGAAAATGCGCTTAAATCTTGTTGAATACGACATTCCTACTAATTCCCTCATCATCTGCAACCCCAATATGATTTTTGAGTTCTTAAGCGACATGCGCAAATGCACTTTCATAGCCGCTGATTTTAGCGCAACGCTATTGGCAGAAACTGCGTTGAATAAAAAATACATGGATGGATTTGGTATTTACACAAGACAACATATACCCGTACACGGTCTCAACCAGATGGAAGTCCGCAGTATTAAAGCCATTATGGACCTTCTCGCCATCAAAAATAAATTGCCCAAAGAACACCCTTTTATCAGTGAACTGCTCCTTAATCTATTCAGAGTATTATTTTTCGAAGTTGCCTCAGTATTGCATGATAAAATAGCTGCCCAACAAATTCAGTTAAACAGTAAAGAAGTACTGGTAAAGAAATTCTATGCAGAGCTGACATCTAACTTTAAAAAAAGAAGGAATGTTGAATTCTATGCTGAAAGATTAAACGTCACTCCCAAATATCTCACTAAATGTGTGAAAGAGATTTTTGGTAAATCAACCAGCGAAGTCATTACACAAATGGTCATTGTAGAAGCCAAATTTATGTTAAGCGACCTCTCTGACCCCATCAGTAAAATCGCAGAAAGGTTAGCATTCAGTGACCAGTTCTTCTTTAGTAAATTCTTTAAAAGAGCCACCGGCATCAGTCCCAGTGAATATAGAAGCCTGGTGTCGGTTTAATTACCCCAAGGAGTGAAATAGACATATACTGGAGCAATATGGCCATTTGTTGACACCACTGCAAATTGCAACTTGCAGTAGAAAAAAGCAATGTTATGGCCAGAGCTAAATTAGCAAGGAAGTCTACATCAGTTGATATGACAGCAATGTGTGACGTGGTGTTCCTTCTCCTGAATTTCTTTATTATGACGACCACCTTTAAACCGGATGAACCTGTTGCAATCGTTACACCTTCTTCTATAAATACATCACTCTTACCTGATGCGGATGTCATTTTAATTAGTATCGATAAAAACGGACGTGTATTTTTCGACATGCAGGGTCAGGGCCAACGGCAAAAGTTAATTCAGGATATCAATGATCAGTTTAAACTGGGATTATCAGATGCGCAGATCATTAACTTTACAATGGGGGCATCAGTAGGAACAGATCTTAACCATCTGAAAGAATACCTTTCTTTAAAATCTAATGACAGGAAAAAATCACCGCTTGAAAAAGGGATTCCAACTGATTCAACCAATAATGAATTAGTAACCTGGATTGAATACGGCAGGGCAGCTCAGACCAGTAATATCAAGCAATTGAAATATTGTATCAAGGCGGATAATGAAACACCTTATCCGGTAGTGAGGAGAGTACTGGATACTTTTAAGGAGAAAAATATACAACATGTGAATCTGGTCACGAATCTGGAAGCAGCTCCGGAAGGGACGGCAGCGGCGGTAAAGAGTTAACGAAGATGACTTTCTGATTCGACACAAATATTCACTCAGACAACTGTCAAATGCACAAGCATTCACTCAGACAGCACTGTCTAATTCAACATAAGCATTCACGTAGATAGCCTCCACAAACATTTGTTTCTGTTTTCTAAGATTACAGGGACAAATGTTTCCCTCATTTACTCCAATCTCACTTCCCTGACCGTTTCATTCCCCGGCAAATCCACCGCCACCACTATTATCTTACCACCCGGTGGCTGACTCGCTACCTTATAATACCAATCCACGCCATTCCTGCCTAAAACAGCGGCTCCTCTATCCACTATCACACCATCAGCATCCACCACCCGTATTTCCACCGCTGCTACCCTAAATTCATCCTTCGCAGTCACTACCACAGTCTCTTCTTCAAACCGGATATTCTGCACTTCCGGAGACTTATAAGCATCCTTCACCGCCATATTATAAGCATTCTGCCCAGGCCCTGCCAGCGACTTATAATAAGCCTTCAGGTCGGGATCTTCCAGGATCGCCAGGGCATAAGCCGCCGCTATCTTCATCTTATACCTGGCTTCCAGCTGCTTTATTGTCGGCTTATTCTTCGACGGACCGCGTTTTTTGGCAATAATAATCTGCCCGTTCCTTTCGTAAATCGTGAGTTGATCACCGAGAGAGCCTCGGATGCATTGGAGGAGTATGTTGTCTTTTACAAGAGCCATAACAAACAGTTTTGAGGTTATAAAATCAATAATAAATATAGTTATGCTAATATAGTGAATCTTTATCACTATATCAATATTAATATATCATTAAAAGGGCACTTCAATATCAAATCGATATTGAGGTGCCCTTTTAATGCCCTTATAATGACCTTATAGAAGTATAGTTATGTTATATTGTATTTCCCCTTACCTTCACCTTATTAAACGCATCTGTTGATCATATTCCATCTGGGCCGCTCCGGCCATTTTTGCTTACTGCTCCAGTAGGCTGACATTCCTTTATCAAAAAATCAACATGCAACCACATACCACTATCGCCGTTATCGGTGGCACCGGTAAATCCGGCCAATACCTCGTAAAAGCTCTCCTTCAACAAAACTTCGCCGTGCGATTGCTAGTCCGCAACCACGCTATAAACGACCCGCGAATCACATTAATTCAGGGAGATGCCAGAGATCTAACAGCAGTCAAAACACTCGTAGCAGGAGCCGATGCCCTTATCAGCACCATCGGACAACGGGGCAATGACCTGCCCATATTCAGCGCAGCCACTGCTAATGTGATGCAGACACATATTCAACGTTATATTGTGACTACCGGATTAAGTGTAAATACCCCAAATGATGAAAAAAGTCCATGGGTAACACAGGCTACAGATTGGATGTATCAACATTACCCCGCCACCACCAGCGATAAACAAACTGAATACGAATTATTGCAAAATAGTCAGCTGAACTGGACAATGTTCCGGCTGCCGTTAATTGAACTGACTGATGATAATACCGGCGTGACCGTTAGTCTCACTGATTGTCCCTCCGGTAAGATCAGTGCGACCAGCCTGGGAAACTTTCTGGTGAGACAGCTGGGTGATCAAACATACTACAGGACTGCACCATTTATAGGTAATGTATAACAATAAGAGCGTGTATCAAATTAAGATACACGCTCTTCATTCGGCTACCGGATAGATCCGGATTTTCATTTATTAATGATAACCAACTCTTATTCTTAATTCAGCATCATACTTTTCCTTTTTTTCCAGATCTGACAGTACCTCATACGCCACTGCCACATATGCCAATGCCTCTACATGATCCTCCGGTGGCTGAAATCGCATCACTTCATAAAAGCGTCCATCATAAATTTCATCCTGCACTTCGGTAAAATCAGGAATATTAAGAATAGCATAATAATTCAGCGATGACCGTATCAAATTCAGATGATCTTGTAATGCAAGATCATATCCGGGCTTTATTTCCGGATCGCCCAGTATATTGTTGGCCAGTTTTAGTGCTTCCAGTGCAACGGTATCGTCCATCTCAAGCAATGCTTTATAATTATACTCAAAGGATTGAATAGCCATTTCCATAGGCGAAAAATCAGGTAGGCCCAGGGTCCTGTAATAGTTGGTAAAATTCATGGATGTAGGGATTAATTTTATTTCTTCAGCAAGATAAATTATTATTTTTAACTGTTATGGTTACTCAGAAATTTTGCATTGCATTACTATTGACATGCCTCTCCACCGCATGTCTGGCTCAACAGCCCTCTATATTTCTTGCTGATCCGACAATATTCAGTGACCAGGGAAAATACTTTTTATACGGCACCGGTCATCCGGATGGATTTCCTGTTTACGAATCGAACAATCTCAAAACCTGGACACCCGTCCCCCATCGCCTCGCCCTCACACGAGGAGACGCCTTTGGCACACAAGGGTTCTGGGCGCCGCAGATCTTCCTGTACAAAGGAGTTTATTACATGGCCTATACCGCGAATGAGCAGGTCGCTATCGCTAAGTCCGCCAGTCCGGCCGGACCATTCACACAGAGCAGATACAGCTTCGTTTCAATGGTTGCAGGAGCAATAAATACATACTCCTTCGCACATTCAACATGCCCAGAGAGGGTTGTACCTCTCTCCATTTATTCCCTGCTATCTGGTATATCATCTACACTATAATAGATCTCCAATCCCATTTCCTTCGCTTTTCTCACATCTTCATCCGCGCCATTGGATGCACCTTCTATCCTCAGCACGGCATCACATTTTTCCAACATCCTATGTGCAACAGGATACTGAATTTCTTCCCATGCTGCATCACCGGGTTTTGTAGAACCTGCCAGATGAATTAATGGCAATGCCAGCCACTCTCCGATAAATGGGATATGTCCTTTTCTGAATATGGGCAACGCTACCGACTCCAGCCTTGACAGGTTTGCTTTCATCAATGTAGGGTCATCATTCGTCCCGCTGCGATAAGGACCTGCTATTAAAATTAACATGATTCTCTTTTTTACAAAAAAACCAAGAATTCAGCATACTGGACTTAAGGTAGATTAAGTTATTTGTCCCGAAGTTGTTTTTTGCGGATGAGACTCAGGAATTCAGGGGTAATACCAAGGTAAGAGGCAATTTGCTTTTGCGTTACATTACTGGCAATATGAGGATACTTGTTGATAAACCGGGCGTACCGTTCTTCTGCATTGAGGGTCAGGTTTTCAATACTACGCAGCTGTTCCCTTGTATAAGCGTTTTGCATCAGTATGCGGAAAAAACGTTCAAACTTTGGGATGGCCGTTAACAAATGATCAAAATTGACTTTGCTTAAGTTGAACACACTACTTTCTTCGATCGTTTCGATGAAAGTGATAGCTGGCTTTTCATTGAGAAAGCAATACATGTCTGTCAACCACCAGTCTGTCATAGCAAACATAATGGTAGACTCCTTCCCTTTTTCATCCAGACAGTAGGACCGCAAAGCACCGCTATGAATATAACTGAGTTGATTACAGGACTGCCCTTCTGCCAATACAGTCGTCTTTTTGGGTATCTCTTTATAAACCAGCAGGGAAATAAAATAGTCCTGCTCTTCTTTGGTGAGCACAATATGCTTAGCGATACTTTTTAAAATGGCATCATGTATTTCCATGTGCAAGGAAGGTAACAATTTACCTATATTTGAACAAATCCCTGTAATATGAATTTCTTCGAGCGACTTTTTAACAACCCGGCTAATACAGACCATTTGGCGCAGTGCCCAAGATGCCTTGGCAAAGGATATGTAGACATGGATGATATAAAAAGGCTGAAAAATGAATTGAAATGGCGACCTGGTAAATGTGCCTATTGTAATGGAAAAGGTAAAGTAGAACCGGCACTGATAACCAAGGTGGCTGCGGATGAGGCTTACCTGACGGTAGATGAATCTAAGCGGGAAAGAGACCTGTTTATGGAGGGCGATCCGGCTGCTGTGCGAAGGGGGGAACTATATAAAGAAAATGTGGATCGCTGGATTCATCAAATCAAAGAGATGTATTTTGAAGAGTGCATGAGCGTGGAAGAAATAGTGGCAGCGATCCTGCAAGGCAGACCGGGAGTGGGTGACAAGGAGGTGAAAGAGTTACTGGTGTATGTTCAAAAAGTGATCGATTCTGCTACGAAGAATTAACTAAGTTAGATAACTCTTCTATAGCCATGCAGGATGACGGCATAACCTCCAACCAAAATGTATTCTACATTATGATTGTTCATCGAATTGATATTTACCGCAAATGAATGTCACTTTTGCTCATGAATGGGAATTGCATGTCGCGCCAATGATTGAATTGTACGAATGGGTTAGGATACAACAACAAATCATCGATAAACAGGAAACAAAAAACGAAAAGCTGGAACAGGACAAAATAGTTCCGCTGTTAGACCTTTTGGAAGAAGGAGAGGATGCTGAACACAAGGATCCTACTAAGCTTGCTTACTTTTTTACTTTACTGGAAAACGCAAAAGATGGACTTAGTGAAGATCCCAAAAGCCTTGCAATTGTAAAGCGTCAGATGATAGGAGAAATGATAAATCTTGGCCTTAAATCAGAAGATGTATTTAACCTGCTGGATATTTTACATCCTCCCCAGGAAGACTCAGATAAAGAAAAAGAAGAGAAAAAAGGAGAAAAAAAGTAAGAACCCAAATTTTTTCATACTCATCCACAAGGTTCAGTACTTTACATAGCAGACCCTTTAGTAGCCAGACGCTTGCAATAAAATAAGTGAAGACTTCCCGCATGTTACCATTGAAGACTCAAAGAACTTACTACTCCTCACAACGGAACGAAGCACCAATAGCAGACCATTCTTTCAATTTACTGAAAATGCTTCCCCATCGTATCCTTCTGGTGTTTCCATAACTCCTGAAAGATCGGACTATTATTCCGAAGATGTTCAAATGTTCCTTCATCCACAATACGCCCCTGGTGCAACACATACACATAGTCAAATTGTGGCAGCAGGTGCAGGCGATGAATAGAAGAGATCACAGCCTTATCTGCAAATGCCGCAAACAGCTTATTGTAAATCATGACTTCCGTCTTAGGATCTACACTACTGGTAGGTTCATCCAGCAATACCACTTCACTTTCACGTGCCGCGAGTATACCTCTGGCCAGCGCCAGTCGTTGTTTTTGTCCACCGGATAGGTTCACCCCTTTTTCACGGATATCCGATTCCAGGCCCATAGGCAGCTGGCTGATCACATCTGTAAAATGCGCGTTTTCACATACTGCATGTATATCAGCTTCGCTGAAAGGCAGCCCCAGGGTCACATTGTAGGCAATGGTATTCTCAAAGATCTCAGGCTCCTGTGGAAAGAGGGTCACTGTTTCATTGAGCGTATCCAGGTCGTATGCCATTCCATCTACTGTCAGTTGCATACCCGGGCGCGGCTCATATAGTCCTCTCAATAAGGATAAGAGCGTACTTTTACCACTGCCACTTTCTCCTATCAGTGCTATCCGTTTACCACGGGGTATACGGAGGTTCAGGCCATGCAGACTTTGTGGTCCATGTTCGGCATCGTATTTTTCTCTGTGAGAAAAGCTCAGGTCTCTTATCTGAATCTCCTGCCAGGTGTGCGGCAGGTCTGTATGTGCATCAGGGCGGTGTTGTTGTTTGAATGCGCTATCAATATTGGCGGCAGTTTGTACAGAGGTATTGTACTGTGTAATATCTGTATACTGCCAGGCAAAATCGTAGAACACGCTGGTGAATTGGTTCACATATCCCAGTAGCGTAACGAGGCCAGCTACATAAAATACCGTTCCCTGTTTCCTGTTTTGCAATACGTATCCTACCGCTATTACGCAATAAATAAGGGTGATCAACATATCAGCCACAAACCATTTCCATTCATTGATCCGGACGTTCTTTTTAAATGGAGGTAGTATCAGGGCTACTTTTGATAATAAGCCAGTTTCCATGCTCTTTTCCAGACGCAGGGTAATTACCGTCATGATATTGGAAAGACTATCGAACAGGGTCGAAGAGACCACATGCTCTCTTTCATTCACCTCATCCAGTGTACGAATAAAAGGCTTGTCAAATTTAAAGATCACCCAGATGGTGATGGCACCGAGCACAACACCGATGGTACCAAATAATGGCGAGAAATAAACGATGGCAATGACAGAAAAGATCAGTTTCCCAATAGCTCTTAAATACATAAAGCCATGATCGAAGAAGGTCTTTAGGGCTTCGTATGCCTTACGGATACGATTGATGGTGGCGCCACTATGGTGATCCTGGTGCCATTTTACGGGCAGGTGCAGTACCTGGTGATATCGGGTATGGAGGAAGTTACGGCTCAGGTTAAAAGCAAGGTCCCGTTCCATTACACGGGCAGGGCCGTGGAAGCACCATTCCAGTACTTTTAGGCCAAAATAACTGGCGGCGTAAAGGAAAGCGAAGTGTAATACCTGCTGAGTATCCTGTTGGATCTTATTGATAAACCATCCCAGCAGCATTGGGTATAATGCGTAAATAATAGCAGAAACTGTAAACATGGCATACACCAGTAAATATCTCCTCCTCTCCTTTCGTGCGTAATGCCAGGCAGTGCGCAGCAGGGAGATATATGGGTTGGCCATAGCGATAAAATTAGATATGATGCAAAGATATAAAAAATAATGTGCTGTATATTTGCGGCACAAACAATATGAAATGGAATCAAAAGATCCTCTACACGGCATTACGCTTGAGAAATTGCTTACCCAACTGGTAGATGCTTATGGGTGGGATGAGTTGGGGTACCAGATCAGGATCAACTGCTTTATTAGTAATCCTTCGGTTCAATCTTCTCTCAGGTTTCTTCGCAAAACACCGTGGGCAAGAACAAAGGTGGAAGAGTTTTATAAAGATGCGCTGAAAAGTGGGAAGGTGAAATAATTAATTCATCTTCCTTTGCTATGAATGCTCCTTTCTTTGCAAATAATATCAATTCATACATCCTCCTTCGCAATTTATACTCACCTTTCGCAAAATGAGCTGCGCTAAATCCGTAAAACTCTCTGCGCAAACCTCGTAAAACTTCCTTCGCAAAACTCACCAACCACACCCACCTCTCTCCGCAAAACCGCCCCCACAAAAAACTCCATACACCAAAATAAAATTCCCCTCAAAAAACAGCCATATTCAAACCGCCAATACACCCGAGGCTGCAGCGAATTGCACTACATTCATATATAGAGCAAATTATTGACCAAAAAACCCTACGCATGAGACAAGTTCTACTATTCGTCACTGCATTACTATGCAGTACCCTATCTTTTGCCCAAAACTACTGGAGACCCCACACCGACGGTGCCAGAATTACCCCCGACAAATCCGTATCCCGCCTCGCATTTCCAGCCGAATACAAACTATTCGACCTGGATCTGACACCCCTGCGAACCGAGGCATTCAGAGCTGTCGGCAATACTGCCACCCATGGAACCATCATCTCCCTGCCCAATGCAGACGGCCAGATTGAACAATTCGAAATCGTTGAAGCTTCCAATTTCGAGCCTGCCCTGCAAGCGAAATTTCCTGATATCAGGGCATTTTCAGGAAAAGGTATCACCGACAAATCCGCTATCTTAAAGCTGAGCATCTCCCCACAGGGAATACAAACGACTGTATTCCGTGTGGAAAAAGAAACTGAATTTATCGAACCCTATTCTTCCGATCACACTGTCTACTCCGTGTTTAAAAAGCAACCAAAGGCATTACCCTGGAAATGCGGAACGCCTGAGCAAAAACTGGTTACTGACCTGAGTAATAGCGTTGCCGCCCGCTCTACCGGTGACCTGAAAACATTACGCCTGGCTCAATCCGTGACCGCTGAATACTCCAATTATTTCGGTGCTACCAGTTCCAGCCAGGTTGCATTGGTGCTCGCCGCTGTCAATGCCACACTGACCCGTTGTAATGGCGTGTATGAAAAAGACCTCGCGCTCCATCTGAACCTGGTCTCGACCACGACCAATGTATTTTATTACAACGCCTCTACCGATCCGTATTCCAACGCCAGCACAGGCGCCTCCGGATCCTGGAACAGTGAGTTACAAAGTACCCTCACCTCTGTAATCGGCGCTGCCAATTATGACATCGGTCACCTGTTTGGTGCATCCGGTGGTGGTGGTAATGCCGGTTGTATTGGTTGTATCTGTGTCGATGCTTCAAAAGGGAGTGGCTTCACCTCTCCTGCCGACGCTATTCCACAGGGCGATAACTTCGATATCGATTATGTAGCACATGAAGTAGGCCACCAGCTGGGTGCCAACCATACTTTCTCTTATGGCAATGAAGGTACCGGCGTCAATGTGGAACCCGGTTCCGGTATTACTATTATGGGTTATGCTGGTATTACCAGCTATGACCTGGCACCACACTCGATTGATATCTTCCATGCCGTTTCTATTGGACAAATTCAGACAAATCTTAGCAGTAAGACCTGTCCAACCACTACCAGTATCTCTGCCAATAACGCAACTCCTGTAGTAAGTGGAGGTAGTAGTTATACCATCCCAATCAGTACCCCATTTGCACTGACGGGTTCTGCTACCGATGCCAATGCCAGCGATGTGCTCACTTATTGCTGGGAACAGACTGACAATGCCTCGTCTTCACAAACAGGCAGCAGCAGCGTAGCCAGTGCGAGTAAAGCATCTGGTCCTAACTGGATATCCTTTGCACCGACTACTACTCCTACCAGGTACTTCCCAAAACTGGCCACTATCCTGGCAGGTAGTTTAGTATCCGGACCATTGACCGGTGGCGATGCAAGTGCGAATACGGAAGCACTGAGTTCTGTGTCAAGGACTTTGCATTTCCGGTTAACTGTAAGGGATAATGCACCTTATAGTTCGACTTCACCGGTGTCTGTCGGTCAAACGAATTATGCGGATGTAACGGTAACCGTTTCAAATACATCAGGTCCGTTTGCAGTAACGGCGCCTAATACCGCTGTATCATGGGCTGGCAATTCATCCCAGACCATCACCTGGAATGTAGCCAGCACCACCGCATCACCAGTGAGCACAGCCAATGTAAAGATCTCCCTCTCTACCGATGGTGGTACGACCTTCAGCACACTGGTTGCAAGTACGCCGAACGATGGTAGTGAGGTGGTAACGATTCCCAATACCCCCACCACTACTGCCAGAATAAAAGTAGAAGCTGTTGGCAATATCTTCTTTGATATTTCTAATACCAACTTCACCATCACTGCCGGTACGGGTTGCTCTGCACCAACAGGGTTAACTTCCTCTTCAGTGACAACTACATCCGCTACCGTAGGATGGACAGCTGTAAGCGGTGCGGCATCTTACAAAGTAGATTACAAAGCTACCTCATCCAGTACATGGATCAGTGCAGCGACTGCTACAACTGCTACTTCTGTAAGCCTGACCGGTTTGACCCAGGGTATTACTTATGACTACAGGGTAAGAACCACCTGCACCAGCGATACCAGTACGTATACTGCTGCACAGTTTACCACCATCTCTACTGATAGCTGTAATGTGCCTACCGCGCTGACAAGTGCTTCTGTTACATCTACCGGAGCTACTGTAAGCTGGACGGCTGCAAGTGGTGCAACAAGTTATAGCGTTGACTATAAACTGAACTCGTCTTCTACCTGGACAAGTGCGGCGACTGCCACTACTGCTACTTCTGTTACCTTAAGTGGCTTAACATCGGCTTCCCTGTATGACTGGAGAGTAAGAACCAATTGTGCAAGTGGCAGCGGTTCATATATTGCAGCACAATTTACGACCCTCACAGCTTCAGGTTGTGCTAATACATTGGATAATTCTACCAATGGCACGACCTCAGGTGCTGCTACCATTCCATTTAATACAGATGTTACTGGTCTGATCAGCCCAAGTGGAGACGTGGATTATTATAAATTCGTGATCACTACCAGTGGTACAATTACCATTACTTTGGGTACATTGCCTGCTGATTATGACCTGAAACTGTATAACAGCTCAGGTACACAGCTGAATGTTTCACAGGCATCCGGTACGACGAGTGAAAGCATCAGTCGTACAGTCAGTGCAGGTACTTACTATGTACAGGTATATGGTTACAATGGTGCGAATAGCGCAACTACCTGTTACACCCTGCGGGTAGCATTGGGTACTGCCACCCGTTCCGTTGACCTTACCAGCGATCAGGACAAGGTGCAGGTATATCCAAATCCTGCCAATAGTGTGGTGAACATTAACCTTGCTGGCGTGAAAGGGAAATCAGAAGTAAGCCTGTTTGATATAAACGGCCGTCAGGTAATGCGTCGTGAAGTGAATGCGGCAAATTTACAGCTGGATATTTCTACATTAACTCCAGGTGTGTATATAATAAGAGTGAAGAATGGAACAAAAGAAGTGAGTACGACGAAGATCATTAAACAATAATATCTTCAAAAGGTAATATGCCCCCAAAAAGCTATATGCTTTTTGGGGGCTATTTTTTTATTGATACATCTTCTTTCTTATTATTTTTGAGGATGCCCGATATTGATTTTATGTACAACTCCTTACTACTAAGACTACGCCCCGAAGATGTAGCCCATGCTGGCAGGAAATGGTTTTCGGGAAAAATATTGAAAAATTAGTTGGTATAGCTCAGTGGCAGAGCGCCCGGCCCTTATTCGGGTGGACACAGGTTCGAGTCCTGTTATCAGCACCTTTATAGACATCCCTATAAATATTAAAAAGCTAATTGAGAAATGAGACACTATCGATTGTACATGTTACTCCTGCTGAGCGCATTTACGCAATGTACCAATGCTCAGAAAAAGGTTTTGCTAAATGGTTCACTGTCGCCTAATAAGGTTTACAAAACCGAAATGAATAACCAGATGAACATGGTCATGAACATGAGCGGAGATTCAGCGATGATGGAACAATTAAGTGCCAGCGGCATGAAAAGCCCGATGACCATGACGATGAACCAGGGTATGTTTATGACCACCAAAACCGGTGCCACACAGGCAGATAAGAAGATCCCTGTGACGATCACCTATGATAAAATGAGCGTTACCACCAATATTGGCGGACAGGAAAATACACAGGAAACCAACCCGTTTTCAGATGCAGTGATAAAAGGTACAACCGAAGGGGATGGAAAAATCAAGGTAGATACGATCATTGGTAATCTGGATGAAGGTATGAGAGCCAATTTGAAAACCATCGTCAACAATATACAGGCGGCAATCAAATTTCCTGAAAATGAATTGAAGATCGGTGATTCTTTTGACCAGGAGACACCGCTGGTAATGCCTATTGCGCAGATGCAGGTGAAGATGAAAGTGCATGCGAAGTATACGCTGAAGGAGATCAAAGGGAGTAAAGCGATATTTGATCTGAAACAGGATATTGCTATGGATATGAGTATGACAGATACGCCTTACAAGATCACAGGTACTGGTAGTGGAACAGGTATGATGATTTTTGATATAGACAAGAAGATGATGGATAAGTCTGATGCAGATACGAAGTATAAGATTGATATGGAGATAAATGGAATGAAGATGGATATGGATTGTAATGCGAAGACGAGTGTAAAAATGGAAGTAGAATAATATTTAAAAGAGCCTGTATCATAAGAAGAAGTGCACCCACAATTTCAGACACTTTTAGGGGTACTTAAAAGAAAAGATACAGGCTCTTTTTTATTTGGGTACCTGACGGAGCCATGTATCGTTTTAAACGATTCTAATGACGTTATTTTATTTTTGAAAACATGCTAATAGCGCAATATACCCAATAACGCCGGACCACTTTCCGGCCAGCGCATCATTTAGAGAAATAATGAAATGAACAATTGTTGGGCCATTCCCTAATATAACAAATTAATGGCTCCGTAATAAAACATAATGATTGAAGATATCTATATATCTCTATTCTAATTAGTTAGAAAACCCTGATCACCATCATGGTTTAATAATTGAACCTTGCCTGTCTTAATTCTCCGGCTGTTATTTCATCAGATACCGGCTCAAAAATGGCGGTTGAATGCCATTTATTTTCGCACCCTCTGTTGACAAGTTTTAAAACGCTTCTTCTACCGAACAGGTATTTTGCACCCGAAATAACCCATTAAAAACCATGAATTACGTTATCAAAAGAAATGGTGAGTTTGAACCTTTTAAAGCATTTAAGATAAAAGATGCGATAGAAAAGGGGTTCATCGGTGTGAATAAAAAACCTGATGAAACAATCTGCCAACAGGTCACGGCTCAACTGCTGCACAAAGAAGTGTGGTCAGTAGAAGAGATCCAGGATATCATCGAAAAAGAATTGTTTGCACACAGTCACTTTGAAGTGATGCGGGCATTTATGCTATACAGGCACACCCGTAAATTACAACGGGAACATGTACATGGCCTTACGCCATCTACTACGCTGGTGGATACCACACAAACGATTGAAGAATACATCACTCAGACTGACTGGCGCATCAATGCCAATGCGAATACTTCTTATTCCAACGCAGGACTGGTGAACAATGTAGCTGGTAAGATCATTGCCAACTACTGGCTGGATAAGGTATATTCCCAGGAAGAAGGTTATGCACATCGCAATGGTGATGTTCACATCCATGATATCGACTGCCTTACAGGATACTGTGCCGGATGGAGCTTGCGTGCATTACTGAATGAGGGTTTCAATGGTGTAAGAGGACGTGTGGAAAGCCGCCCTCCAAATCACTTTCGCGAAGCACTGGGCCAGATGGCGAACTTCCTCGGTATTCTCCAAAGCGAATGGGCCGGCGCACAGGCTTTCAGCTCTTTCGACACCTACCTTGCCCCGTATGTTTTTAAAGATGATCTTCGCTATGAAGATATCCTGAAAGCAGTCAGGAGCTTTGTATACAACCTGAATGTACCTGCCCGCTGGGGACAATCTCCGTTTACAAATATTACTATCGACTGGACGGTGCCGGAAGATTTGAAATTACAGTTCCCGACCAAAAAAGATATACATCTTTTTGATGGCATCACTGATCCGGTTATTTTACAGAAAGCCAAAGACAGAGGGGTGGATCAACTCAGCGAACTGACCTACATTCATTTCCAACCTGAGATGAACCTGATCAACAAAGCGTATTATACTGTGATGACAGAAGGCGATGCCAATGGGCAACCGTTTACCTTCCCGATCCCTACGGTGAATATCACGGAAGACTTTGACTGGTATGGTGAGAATACAGACCTGTTGTTTGAAAACACAGCACGTATCGGGTCTTCTTACTTCCAGAATTTCATCGGTAGTCAATACATCTTTGATGACAATGGCAATCGGGTAGAAAATCCGAATGCTTATAAACCCAATGCAGTGAGAAGCATGTGCTGCCGCTTACAGCTGGATCTGCGTGAATTATTAAAACGTGGTAATGGGCTGTTTGGTAGTGCAGAAATGACAGGAAGTATTGGGGTAGTGACCATCAATATGGCGCGACTGGGATACCTGTACAAAGGGGATCAGCATGCGATGTACAAGCGATTAGATTTCTTACTGGACCTTGCTAAATCAACGCTGGAAAAGAAAAGAGTGTTTATACAGGATATGTACGACAGGGGATTATTCCCGTATACAAAACGCTACCTCACACATTTCCGGAATCACTTTTCTACGATTGGAGTGAATGGTATCAATGAAATGATCAGGAACTTCACCAATGATCAGGATGATATTATTTCCGAAACTGGTCGTGAAATGGCTGCTGATATACTGGAACACATCCGTAAAAAGATGACGCAGTACCAAACTGAAACAGGCAACTTATACAACCTGGAAGCCACGCCTGCAGAGGGTACTACATATCGGTTTGCGAAAGAAGATAAAAAACGCTTCCCGGATATTATACAGGCGGGGATGGATAGTAATATCTATTATACCAACAGTTCACAGATCCCGGTGGATTATACAGACGATCCGTTCGAAGCACTGTTATTGCAGGATGAACTGCAATGTAAATATACAGGAGGCACCGTGCTGCATTTGTACATGAGAGAGAAGATCAGTACGCCTGAAGCATGTCGCAACCTGGTAAAAAAAGTATTATCACAGTTTAGGCTGCCTTACATCACGGTAACACCGGTGTTCAGTATATGTCCTGAACATGGGTACCTTTCAGGTGAGCATGAGCATTGTCCGATATGTGAAGATGAAAGCCAGAAATGCCTGGTGTATACACGTGTGATGGGTTATCACAGACCGGTGGAGAGTTTCAATATCGGTAAAAAAGGGGAACATAAACAAAGAGTGCATTTTACGGAAATGATCCATTGTGAGTAAGCCTATTCATAGTATTACGCCTTTTACATTACTGGATTATCCGGATAAGACAGCCTGCATACTTTGGTTTGCAGGCTGTAATATGAGATGTGTGTATTGTTATAATCCGGGGATTGTGCACGGGAAAGGGAAGCTTAGCTATGAAGATGCGCTGCGGTTTTTGCGTAAGCGGAAGGGGTTGTTGGATGGAGTGGTATTGAGTGGTGGTGAATGTACGTTGCATAAGGAGTTGGTGACGTTTTGTGAACAGGTGAAAGAAGAGGGGGTTTTGGTGAAGGTCGATACGAATGGGTCTAATCCTTCTTTAATGGCTGATTTGATGAAAAATGGATTGATCGATTATGTTGCGCTGGATTACAAAGCACCTGTTTATAAATATGAGGCGATCACACAGTCTTCATTATATGAGCACTTTGAAGCGACGTTACAGTTGTTGATGAATGGAACGATTCCTTTTGAAGTGAGGACGACGGTGCATACTTCATTACTGCATGAAGCGGATATTCAGGAGATGGTGGATGTATTGGCTGATAAAGGGTATATAGGCAAGTTTTTTATCCAGCATTTTATAAATGATACAATTACTCTTGGCAACCTTGCCAATACAAGAAATAGAATTGACCCTGATAAGGTTTCCAGGAGTAATTGTATCGAGTTGGTATTAAGAAATTAAGATTGCTAACAAGAACCTACGATTCGGTAATATGCAGCCAACCTATAACTTTTCCAGTTTCTGCTTGTAAATGCGCTTATTACCTGCCAGTACTTCTACAATATATATACCTTTTGGCAAGTCAGTTTGCATGGAAAGATTCAGGTTATTCACCCCGGTGCTCAGACGTTCTACTTTAGTATATACAATACGACCTTGCAGATTGGTTAATTTTACAAATACAGATTCATCTTTTATCAGTGTTACCTGTAGAGAAAGGTTATTGGAGAAAGGATTGGGGCCAACCTGTGCATTATTCGTTGTTTTTGTCACAACAGCGGTATCAACATTGGCTTTTCTTGCGCCATTTACGGTTACACAGGTACTTGCAAGTACCTGTCCGGTCAGTTTGGGTAACGCATCAATGGTAATCGCATTATTATCGAGATCATAATAAGTAATCGCTACCTGATGACATACTTCTTCACCTAAATGTTCGGGTGCCACCTCTACCCTGAACTGAATAACGGCTTTGTTTCCATCACCCGGCTTTAAAATTCCCGGTACATCTGCACCTGGTATCAATGCCCCTCCAACTACAGCAAATGGCATTTCTCCACCTACATCAGCGACATCTACCCCGTTTAATTTAGTGGAACCGGCCACATAACCTGCATTTGATGGAATAGGAGCATATACTTTCACACCAGCAGCATTTACATCCCCTGAATTTGTCACTTCCACAGAATAGTCAATAAAACTGCCAGTCACTACCTTGTCCTGGGTAGCTCTGATGTAATGTCCATAAGGTATATAAAGGGCACCCGCAAAATCCATAGCTGCAGTAGCGGTAGGAACAGCAGAAAGCAGGGTCGCACTAAGCGTAGACAGATCCAGTTTATAAGTCTGATATACTACAGTTCCGGTAGTAGCATTCTGGGTTCTATAACCTGCCAGATAAATAGTCCCTGTTGCTGCACCCCCATCATCATCTTCTGCTGTTGCAGCAGCGGTGATAGTTAAGCCTGTTGTTAAATTGCTGATAGTACCCAGGTAAGTAGCAACCCTGGTAGCCGGAGCAATTCTGTACACCTTACCCAGGCCTGCAATCAGGTATAATTTACCATTACCATCTCCAAAAATATCACCCTCAGCTTCAGCCAATACATCGTTCGTTCCATTCAGGACATCGTTCACCAATGGCCCCAGATGTGTAATCACGGGTGCACCAGTTGCTTCGGGTACATTAAATTGTATCAGGTCCTGCCCGTTAGCAGTCAGTGCGTATCCGACATTGCCAGCTGCAAAACACATCCTGTTAATCACCTGACCGCTGGTAGTAGCCCCCGTCTCAAGAGCGGAACCACTACCATATATAATGGCAGTAGGCGGCGTAATGGTAGAATCAACATAAGCAAGGTTTTCATTTAATGTACTATTTGAATAATACAACCGAAAATTCCTCGCATCAAAAGCCAGTGCACGTCCATCTGTCAACAACGAACCACTTGTCAGTACAGTGCCATCCACCGTCTGACAGGGGCCAGTACTACCTGTATAAATAATGTTCGCTGACTGGCCGGTCGTCTTATTCATCCTTCTTACATACTGGTATTTAGACGAAGCATTTTGATTGAGCGTAATGTTATAAATGCCATAAAGTCCCCGTAACCTGTAGTCAAAAGGGAAGTAGGTCTGCTTTACAGTAGTAGCAGTTGCATAAAGATGCTTATTATCCTGATATCCCTTGAAGGTCGTATAAGGGTTCAGATAGCCGCCAAAGCCCACGATCAACACATTGTAGGTTATTCTTGTGGTCGCTCCAATAGCCAATTGCCCTATCTGCCCGCCAACCGGCCCGGCGAAAGGCATTTTTCCACTTACATCAGGGACGAGGGTGCCATCTTTTTTGGTCGTACCCGGTATATATTCAGTTCCATAAGGAATATCTGCAGCAATGATCCCATCCGTAATGGGTAAACTATTGCTTAAATTCGTCAATTCTACCGTGTATTCCATAGTCTGGCCGGGTCCAACATAAGTACCATCTCCTCCACTACTGAGGTCTCTCATCAGGAGAGAAAGGGTCACATAGTTTTGTGCGCATACATCAGTAACAATACAGGGCAATAAAAGGAACAAAAAGTAAAGTTTGAACTTCATAAATGAGGCTTTATAGGTTTGGGTTTCCTATAAAAATATACTCCCCAGCCAATTAAATAATACAGAATTATTAGCAGTAAGTATCAGCGCTCAGTCCTTAAAAAGCGGCCTTTATCAACATAAATTATTGATTATCAATAAAAACACCTCCCCAATTGCACTAATCTGTAAGAGTTATTATATTTGTAACTGAATCTATACTATGAAAATGCAGGTGCAGACAACAACATTATCTGGAAACCATATTTCAATTCTTCAGCATCTATATAGATCGAAAGATTAGAAAGTTCCATTTACCTATGCATTTGACCTGGTTAAACAACTAAAAACTCAACATGGCTGAAGAAGCAAAGCTGGAAAAAGAAATACTCGCCGAATTAAAGAAAGATTACCCAATGACGAAAGAGTCATCGAAGGAAATCAATCTCGGTCATTTCTCTTCTTTCCGCAACGGTGATAATTTCAAAATTACTTACGCCTGGAAACTCGCTAATTCTTTACAACAAGTAAGTTTTGTAAAATATCGGAACACGGCCATAAAGGATAAATCCAGGTATGCAGGTGTCTGCATAGACCTGATGCACGTACTGCCTGAGTTTAAGATCACAGCCAACACAGAAAATGATAAATTCCTCAATTTATACCTCCCCAATTCTGTCAAGGTAAAGGCAGTACCGGCATTTAATCACAAATACATACTTGAAGCTGCTGACGCAGGTACGATAGAACAAACGATCGGTATTGAGTTTTTTAATAAGATCATGAGTGTTCAGGACCTGAATGTAGAGGTAAAGGATCATAAATGCCTGATCTATGGGGTGTATCCTTTTAACTATGAAAGTTGTAAAGTGATGTTTCAGTTAGCCGAGGATATTGTTAAAATGGATCAGATATCTCACTCGTATAATCCACCCACATATACCAAGGAATAGAACTATCAATAAAAAAGTCAGGCTGCAACCCGATATCGTCAATCACCATATCGGGTATCCGGTAGCTTTTTGACATACTATACCACAGTTTGAATTCATTGCAGGGGTTATTTACGACATTTACATTCGACATATCCAGTGAGCCGAAAGTGCTGGTACCATACAACTTCACTTTCCGGCTTTGCCTGGCGTCCATCAGGAATTGTTCTGCAGAACTGCCATTCTCATTGTTTATGATAATGCCTACATGCTTTGGATAAGGGTATACAGTATCGAATTTCGTAATGCTGACTATTGTTGAATCAAGGTTTACAAACTCGCCTACATGCTTTTGAAGCGTGTCATATGATCTCTTCGCCCATTGTTTCACCTTTTCATCAAAGCCGGCAAACTCTGGACTGGTGGATAATGACAATATTCTGTTGTTATTCAAAGGTGTAGAGAGGAACTGCAAACCGACTTCCCGGATAGGATTGGTATAAATAAGTGGTATGATCTGGGCCCAGCTATTATCGCTACCACCGCCATTGTATCTAATGTCAATAATGAGGTTTTCTATATGCAATATACGCTCCCGGTTTGCCGCGATCACACTGTCAATAGCATGCTTTTCGGAGATATTAAAAGAGGGTATTCTTAATATCAGTGTATTACTATTCAGTTCTTCTACAAATGGTTTTTGTGCATTGAGGAGTTTATAGGCCATCGCTTCTTCTTTAGTATCTGGCAGTACAGGACTGATCCTCGTCAAAGTCAAACCCGGGATCTCAAAATGGTTGTTGCCTACCATTCTTACCATGGTATCTTTTGTGATCGAGTGGTCCTTATTATACCAGGTACTTCCTTCCGGATTAATCCGCATTTTGATCTGTCCTTTTCGCCAGTATACGCCATCCGCTTCAATCACAAAACCCAAATATTCATTACCTACTTTCTTAATCCCGACCTTCAATCCGGGCTTTGTCCAGATACCTTCGTAGTCCTGGTTCTTCTTGTTTTGCAGGTACTTTTCAAAAGCAGGTAGTGCTACTACCAGCGAATCTGAGTTCCTGTATTGACGGATAATGGCGGCAGTGTCTATCTGCGCATTGTTGCCGGAAGACGCAATCGATTCAATACCAATATGTCCTTTTCTGAAAAAGCGGAGCCATTGGTACAGCATGAACGAACAGCTGTCTTTGCTGGTAATTTCTCTCGCCTGTTTAAAGAATTTTTCATTGTGGGTGGCATAAGCCACCTCTCCTTTTTTGTTTAAAATGTATTTGTACCCTGCATCATTTTCCTCAAAAGTCTTTTTCACCCATTCCAGATTTGACAAACAATTGCATTGCTGACTATAGCCTGTTTGCATGGTCAACACGGTTAACATGGCCAGGCATAGGAACATTCTAAAGCGTATCATAGTGGTAATATTGAGTTTCTATTATGAGACGACTGGTTGCGGGAAAAGTTGCAGGTGTAGGATATTTTTTTTAGTTGAGAGGAAAACCAATACCTGTTTAAGCTGGTAGTCATAAAAACTCACATATTCGACTCAAATTTATCCTTATGACCCAGGTGAACGATGTACTGTGGAAACTCACCCCCGAAGAGACTGAACTGATGAAATTTCTTTGCTTCCAACAGGCTTCCCCGATACCTGCAAATGCACTAAAATAATCGGTTATCTTTATTAAAAAAAGTCATCAATGTTCTATATCAGCGAAATACAAACCGCCCCACCGGCCGCATTCAAAACACCCCTACAGGAACTGGTGTATACTACCTTACAACACCTGCAGGTACCTTTTGAACGCGTTGATACAGACGAAGCCATCACCATGGAAGACTGTATACTGATCAATGAAAAACTCAATGTGCAGATTGTAAAGACACTCTTCCTCTGCAACCGCCAGCAAACGAACTTCTATCTTTTTGTCACAACAGCAGACAAGCCTTTCGTGACCAAAGATTTCAGCAGCGCCGTAGGTATTCCCCGCGTATCATTTGCTTCTGTAGAATTATTGAACAATCTCTTAGGCACACCGGTAGGCGGCGCCACCATTTTCGGTACCCTGCTGGACAAGGAAAATAAGGTACAGGTACTGATAGACAAAGACGTACTCAATGAAGAATGGTACGGTTGCAGCGATGGTACACCCAAAGGCTATATGAAAATAAGCAGGGAATGGATACTCAATGACTTCCTCCAACATACAAAACATACACCTACATTTATAGAGGTATAAAAAAACTTTCGCCCGCCCATAAGATCTTTTGGATACCCGCTTCATTTATTCCTTTTAAATCGAGCGGAGCATAGCATGAATTTTGCTATCCTTGTTAAAGTACGCTGCATATTGTACATTGCCTTCCAATTCTTACTGGGTAAGCATAGGTAATATAGGTAAACATATAAAAATCTAAATGCATCTCTGATCATTATCAGACGCAATTAGCCTTATTCTCCCTAAATTTGTCCCCGGATTATTGAAAAAAGTATTGATATAATGAAGAAACTGCCCGGATATATCTTATCCCCCATCCATTATTTATTCTTTGGTGGATTTCTGCTGATTTTCCACCCCATCCAGTGGCTCTGTCTCAAATTAGGAGGCTACAAAGCCCATAAGACCTCTGTTGATATTCTGAACGGATTGCTATCCAGTACCTATCTGATCCTGGGCTGTCGTGCCCGCTTTGTCAATCACCAGACCTTGCCCACCGACCGTCCTATTATTTTCGTGGCGAACCACCAGAGCATGTACGATATTCCACCACTGATCTGGCACCTCCGGAAGTACCACGCCAAGTTCGTTTCCAAAATTGAACTGGCCAGTGGCATCCCAAGCATCAGTTTTAACCTTAAATATGGTGGTGCGGCCAACATCGACCGCAAAGACAAAAAGCAATCTATGGGTGAACTGCTCAAGCTAGGTACCCGTATGCAGGAAAAGAACTGGTCTGCCGTTATCTTCCCCGAAGGTACCCGTAGCCGGAAAGGAGAAATGAAGCCTTTCATGACCGGGGGCGTCAGCATCCTGCTTAAAAAAGTTCCTCAGGCACTTATCGTTCCTGTCGCCATTAATGGTAGCTGGAAGTTTTTCAGGTATGGAAATTTCCCATTGGGCACCTTCGAAAAAATGAGTTGGTCCGTACTCACTCCTATCGAACCTGCAGGTCGCTCTGCAGAGGTAGTTTTGCAGGAAGCAGAAGACGCTGTTAGGAAAAGTATTGAAAATCAACGCTAAAGTCTACAATTTTTCACCATTTTCTCTTACATTTTATAGACTATTCTGCCTATATGGGCTTACTTTATGCCCATAATTTACCACCACGTATTATGAATACATACATCAATGAACCTTTAAAAACTAAAGCACTTAAGAGGCATATTCCGATCATGTTACTAACAGCCAAAGGTTCTCATGAAACAGAACCCGGAGGTAAGGCACCCTTTCTTTGGAAGAGATATTGCCAAAAGATACTTTTTGCAGATCATGGAATGAAAGGAATGGGTATATATCTACGATGGTAATCTGGATAAAGGGATTGAAATGAATGGTAAAGATGTAAATTAAAAACCGAAGGCTGGAAAGCCCCCGGTCACTCATTAGCTCATTAGCTCTTTAACGAAAAAACGCTCATTTAAGCTTCCTGCAACATTGCCAAAGCCTTGGGAAATAAAATGTTATTCTCTAAATGAATATGTTGTCTTAAGTCTGTATCGAACTCCTGCAATTTCTCAAAGAGGAATCTGTATGAATTGCACGCACCTTCCGGCACCTGGTAATTATTCGTCAACCTACGCCATTCTTCCAGTGATTCTCCTGATGAACTGTGTTCTTTCATCATACTTTCTACCGCACCTTTTACATATGGCAGCCCTGTTTCGCCAGCAGCCATTTGTTTGATAGCCGGGAACAGGATCTGTTCTTCTTTTTCCAGATGATCCAGCAGATCTTCTGCTTCACGCAGCACAGCAGCTCTCAGATCAATCAGCTCTGGATGCGTATCCCCATGATGTCCTGCTACCTTCTGTGTAAACTCCCAGATCACTGGCAATGCTTCTTTCACAAATTTATGGTGTGTACTCAGAATGTGTTCTGCCAGTAACTGAGGTGCTAATACACTGAAGTCGCCCGCTGGCTGTTTCGCCTTTAACGCTGCCGTTTCCAGTGCTGTCCACAGCTCTTCTTCTGTAATACCACCCTGTTTTGCAGCCTGCGCAATGGTCTGACCCCCACCACAACAAAAATCGATACCAAAACCTCTGAAAACATCAGCCATGCGATAGTCCTTTCCAGCCATTTCTCCGACTGTGATTACATTATTTCTTACCATGTTGAAATTGTTAAATTTGATTACAAGTCTTTTCTATTAAATCGCCGCAGCGCGCAGCATAACGGCCACCCCATCCATAATAACAAGAGTGTAAAACCCGTGAGCATACCACCCACGCTTCCGAAAAATGAGGCAAACACCGCGCCTGTATACCCCATCATCGCAGAACTATCCAATCTTAATAAAACTATGATTCTACCCAGATCTATCGGGTTCAATGCTCCCATCACGACTGCCGGTTTCTCCAACGGATAGTCGCTGAACTGAAACAAGAGAAACAGCACCAAACCATCATACAACAAGGAGAAATAAAACCACGCCAATATCGCTACCCCAATGCCTCTCGCCTTGTCACGCATAATCACAGATCCTAAAATGGCCAGCGCTGAAAAGATCACTGTCAGCGCCATGCCTACCAATATCAACAACACCGCCGTCATACTCCCGTCAAAGATCATTAACGGTACACCAACCCCTACTACAAATGCAATCAGCAATGACAATGCTAATCCGGTATAGACACTTAATAATATCTTCGTTCTTCGCAACGGCTGACAAACCAGCAACTCAATAAACGCCGATGCATTATAATAATAGATCGTTGAAAAAATAATACTCACCAGTGGTAATACAATCAGCACGATATTTAATAAGCTCAGTAATGCTTTTGTGCTGTTGTCTGTGAGACAGAGTAATAACATTGACACGACCAATAGCAGTACTGTATAACTTACCAATATCCTGTTACGTAAGATGTCTAGTAATACGTATTTAATAATCTTTTTCATAGTCCTCCATTTTCCATGATACGTGCTGTCACATGTACTGTGTACTTAATATCTTTTTTCATAATCCTCCTTTTTCCATGACACATGCTATTACATGCACTGTGTGCTTATTACCCTTTTTCATAGTCCTCCATTTTCCATGATACGTGCTATTACATGCACTGTGTGCTTATTACCCTTTTTTATAGTCCTTCATTTCCCATGACACATGCTATTACATACACTGTGTGCTTATTATCCTTTTTTATAGTCCTTCATTTTCCATGACACGTGCTATTGCGCGTACTAACTTTTGCTCCCCTGTCTCCGCCTGCAACTCTGCCACCTGCTTATGAAACTGTACTTTACCATCCTGCAGATACGCCACCTCATCTACCAGATCATCCAGTTCCGACAAGATATGTGAGGTGATTAGCACCAGCTTACCATTCTTTGTCTCCTGCAGGATCTTGTCCTGCAAAATCCCTGATGCTACCGGGTCCAATCCCGCAGTAGGTTCATCCAGCACCAACACTTCAGGATTGAATAAAAACGCCAGACAAGCACTCACCTTCTGCCTTGTACCACCAGATAATGTCCGCATGCGCTTATTGGCCAGCTGTGGCAATTTAAAGGCATGTACCAGGTCTTCATCCAACGTTGTATACTGCCTGATATCCTTCATCATCTCCATCACCTGTGCAATAGTCATATTCTCAGGATAACTGCTTATCTGCGGCATATAACCAATATTGCCCCTGTATTCGCAACTACCTAATACGGAAACTCCTTTAAAAGCGATATCCCCCTTATCAGGCACCACCATTCCCAACAGACCCTTGATCAAAGTGGTCTTCCCACTACCATTTGGTCCAATCAAAGCAATACTTTTTCCTTCTTCAAAAAAGAGATTGATATTATCCAATGCCTGTAGCCGGCCAAATCGTTTGTATATATTTGTAAAACGAATCATAATGAAAGGGGTTTCATACTCGGTGCTCGATCTACCAGGTTCACAGGTGTGATACCCGGCATTACTTTTTCCGTCCGGTCCAGCAAACTCACCATGAAACTGTGAAACAACATCATCACAGCCGGGTTCTTATCTGCCACCATTGCATACAAACTCACCGGGTGATAAGGCACATCTCCTTTCCCATCTCTGTTCAGATCATACCCTTCATATTTGTCCCAGTAATTATTATCAAAATTATTCAGTACCAGTGAGCCATTCGTCGCTACATCAAATGTGTTGCCGACAAAGTTATTGCGGGTGACTTTGTTCTCAGAACAACTTGCCTGCACCTTCATAGCCCAGCCATTTGCCTTAAACACATTGTCCATCACCTGCACTCTCGTGGTACCTTCCATATAAATTCCAACCGTATTGTCTTCAAAGTGGCTCTTCTCCATTTTGCTGTCTGTAATCTCTTTCAGCAATATCCCATATGCACCACCACCCTGATTGCCAGCGAATGTATTCCGCTTCATATCCACACCATGTGAAAACATCACAGATACGCCCGCCTCGTTGTGATCAAAAATATTATCCTCATAGTGGTCATTGTGCGAAAACATAAAGTGCAAACCATACCGCACATTTTTAAAACTATGATTCCCTTTGATCAGTGAATTCGTTACAAACTCAAAGTAGATACCATCTCTGTGCTGCGTGACCGTATTCCCTATCAGTTGCATGCCATCACAGTGCCAGCAATGAATACCATTTCCGGATTGAATACGCTGACTGGCATTGGAACGCAATGTATTATTTTGTATGGTGCAGCTATCAGACTGCTGACAGTAAATGCCAAAGAACGTTTCTTCCAGTACATTGTTTTGAATCGTCACATGCCGCACATTGCCCAGTTTGATTCCTGCCAGATCTTTCCAGTCAGAAAAACCGGAATGCCTGATCACAAATCCATCCACCGTCACATGACTGGACAGTATCAATATCACTTCATATTTATTCTCTCCATCCAGAACCGGCTTGTTGATCCCTTTCAGATAAATAGCTTTATCAATCACCAGGCCTTTCTCGTAGTAAACACCTGCGGGTACTACGACAGTATCACCTGCCACTGCCCGCTGCAAGGTTTCTTTTATAGACCCTTTCACCGTCAATACCCCGGCCCATGCCTGCAAAGACAACAGCCATAAAATTATTACCGATATAGCCCTTTCCATGTGAGTGATTCTCCGTTAAATTCTTTCATATGCACACTGTCTGCAAACGCAGCAATGTCACTACCCATTGGAGAATGAAATGCAGTACTGTGCAATAACCTGCTATCTTCCGCTTTGATCCATTGTCCATCAGTAAAGTCCAGAAACCAGATCCCGCCTACTTCCTGTCCGCCAGCTTTTAAAGCCGCCAGCAAACAATGCACATCGTCATACTTAAAAACCTTCCCCTTCTTTGTTACGATCTCTGCACCAAAACGCTTGTCTGTAAAGCCCATTTTACAGAAGTCACAAGCATCCTGTCCATACCTGATAGGTGCAGGACCTGAACTACAACTCTGTAATCCCAACGTCAACCCTGCCACTACAAAAAAACCTTTCTTAAATTTAAATGAGAGCAACACCAACAACGCTCCTACTCCAATAAAGATCCATCCACCTACATCGGGTATAGAATACGCCCCGAAATTCAACAACTGTTTATAACCCAGTAATGGTGGCTGATATGCCATGCCCGGTACCCTGATTGGTGCTTCGGGATTCAGGTGATGACCATAGTTATATTCCCATCTGTAAAAATCAACCATCGCAACAACCGCTACCAGCAGGAACAATACCACCCACCCATAATATACCTTTCTGTTATTCAGTGCACATACAACAAACCCAAGCACAGCCAATCCCCCCAGTATAAAAGGTAAGATCTTAAACTCTATAAAATCTTCGGTGTGCAATGTTTGCATACCAATGTAATGGTTCAATCCATTCACGATATCCACATCCCCGCGTAATCCGTTAGCAGCAATTTTCAACGTCAGGCCTTCCGGGTATTGGGGGGCGGCCAGCTCTATTTTCCAGATAGGAAAATAGAGCACTGCCACCATCGCCAATGAAAGCATGAAAATGACTGCCCGAAAACGGGTTGACAATTTTCTTTGCATTATGATCAGTTTAGTTTTTCGCTACTGCACTATCAGGCAGGTTAGTACCGTACTTGAGTGGTGTGTTTGCACCAGCTTTAGATACTCTTACATAACCCTGCATTTCCTGGTGCAACGCGCTACAGAAGTCAGTACAGTATATTGGATAAACACCTTCTGCATCTGGTACCCACTTCAGTGTACAGGTTTCGCCAGGCATGATCAGGATCTCTGCATTGGCAGCACCTTTCACAGCAAAGCCGTGTGGAATGTCCCAATCCTGTTCCAGGTTAGTAACATGGAAATATACTTCATCGCCAACACGTACACCTTCGATGTTATCAGGTGTAAAGTGGGAACGGATAGAAGTGATATACACATGTACTTTGTTACCTTCACGAACTACCTTCGCTTCTTTTTCACCCTTTGTTACATAAGGATGTTTGTTTTCCTCGATCTTGAAATACTTCACAGAGTTATTCTTAATCAGGTCAGCAGGCAGTGCCTGTGCATAGTGAGGTTCACCTACAGTAGGGAAGTCCAGCAACAGTTCCATCTTATCACCTGAGATGTCGTACAGCTGTGCACTTTGAGCCAGCTCAGGACCTGTAGGCAGATAGCGGTCTTTTGTGATCTTGTTATATGCAATCAGGTATTTGCCAAAAGGATGTTTGGTATCGCCGCCTGGAATACACAGGTGCCCTACGGAATAATAAGTAGGTTTTCTGTCGAGTACTTTCAGGTCTTTGATGCTCCATTTCACTACTTCGGAAGAAACGAAGAAGGAAGTATACGCATTACCCTTTCCGTCGAACTCAGTGTGCAATGGACCAAGGCCTGGTTTCTGTACTTCACCGTACAGGGCTGATTCGTATTTAACAACAGGGATACCCTGGTAGTCGCCATCAAAATCTTTCTTCTCAATTGCCGTCATCAGTTTGGTAAAAGAGAATACAGGAATGAGTGCCGCCAGTTTACCACTACCTACGATATATTCACCGCTTGGGTCGATATCAACACCATGTGGAGATTTAGGACAGGGAATGAAGTACACGAAATCTTTCAGTTGAGATGGATCCAGTGTCAGCACTTTGGTTTCGATAGCAGAAGTAGCGCTGTGAGTCGTTTCATTATACACGTTGTGTGCATAACGGGAGTTCTTCAATGTACCTTTGTTATTACGGATAAATTCTTCCGCTTTCTTCCAGTTCACCGCCATGATGAAGTCTTTATCACGCTGAGAAGCGTTTACTTCAAGCAGGGTATGTGCCTGTTCTACATTGTAGCAGGAAAAGAAGAACCAGTCGTGGCTTGGTCCTTTACCGGCATGGCTCAGGTCAAAGTTGATAGCAGGGGTCAGCAACTGGAAAGCCAGAGACATGCGACCATTGCTGGAATCAATTTTGATAAAGCTCACGGTACCGTTGAAAGACTTCTTGTAATCAGCGATAGGTACGTCCTGATTGTCACCAACAGGAACGCTGAAGCGGGTACCCGCTACTACATATTCTGTGTTTTCAGTACAGAAAGGAGAAGAGTGGTTACCGGCGCTGTTAGGCAGTTCGATGATCTCTTCTGTTCTGAAAGTAGCGAGGTTGATACGTGCTACCCTTGGAGTGTTGTTGGCATTAGCGAAGAGCCAGCGACCATCTGGGGTACCATCTTTCTGAGACAGTTCCAGGTGGTGTTGGTCATCCCATGGCAGAGAACCGTGAGAGGTTTCCAGCATAGGTTTAGTTTCTTCGCTATATCCATAGCCATTTTCAGGCATTACAGAGAATACAGGGATAATTTTGAGCAAACGGCCTGAAGGAATACCATAAACAGACACCTGACCATTAAAACCACCGGAAACGAAGTTGTAGAACTCGTCGTATTTACCCGGTGCAACGTAAACTTTTTCAGCAGCACCTGCATTGATGGCGCCGGCTTCATTACGTGGTTTACAGGATGCGAGTGCTATGATAAGCACCGCTATTGAACATAACCGCATAGAATAACTATTTAGATGAATCATTGTTACGCATAAATTCAAATACGTCTCTTGTTTCCTCATCAGTCAGGTGCTGGTTTGGCATGCGAACCATACAAACTGCCAGCATAGCCTGAGCATGAGGATCTTTGTCGATCATCTCATCAGTGTTGGTGACAAAGTTCATAATCCATTCAGCGGATTTTTTCTTCGTAACACCTTTCCAGCCGGGTCCCACCAGCTTTTCGTCGGTTAGCTTATGGCAGGCGGCACATTTTACTTCGTACACGGTTTTGCCTGCGGCAATCATTTTCTGATCTAATGTGGCGCTAAGGGCTACATTAGTAAATTTCCCTGCCCCTTTGATGGAATCGTATGCTGATGCAGAATTGGAACTTGCAAGACTATTGTCTTCAACTACAGGTGCCGGGGATTCCTCTTTGGGAGGTTGGCTGTTATTTGAGCAGGCCCAGGTCAGCCCCAGGAGCACTGCTATGTAAACGTACTTTTTCATTTATTAAAGATTGTGTTCTGACAATACCTGAGTACAACATTACGCTACTTAAAACTGCGAGGATATGATCCAGATCATAAAAACGGTCTTGATACTAATCATCAGGAAAACTGTTTTCAATCATTTATCCGGATGACGGGTAGGGCTAGCTTTGGTATAGTTAATAAATCGTTCACAATGATTATCCACACCGACCTGCTGAGGAAATGGGGGGCTATCCGGTTAACAGCGGAAAAAGGCCGGGTTATCTTTACCGAGGGGGAAGAAGCACATTTTTACTACCAGATTGAATCCGGGGAAGTCAGGATGGTGAACACGGGCATGAATGGGAAGGAGTTTATACAGGGGATATTTGTAGCAGGAGAGTCGTTTGGAGAGCCGCCGCTATTTACGGGTATGGGTTATCCGGCAGCGGCTGTAGCTGATAGTGATAGTGTTATTTTACGATTGCCGAAGCCCACGTTTATTCAGTTGCTGAAAGAGAATCCGGAGATACATTATGCATTTACTACTTTGCTGGCGATGCGGTTGAGACAGAAGTCTATTTTATCAAGAGAGATGACATGTAGTGAGCCGGCCGTGTTGATAAGAGGCGTGTTGAAGCGGTATACGGTACCGGAATTATTGCAGGGAAAGTTACGGGTAACGTTGACGAGGCAGCAGATTGCGGATATGACAGGGTTGAGGGTGGAGACGGTGATAAGGACGATCAGGGGGATGTATAAGAAGGGAGATTTGCTGGTGAATAAGGGGAAGGTGTATGTGTGAGGCGTAAGTGATGTATCTATGAAGTGATTTTTTCAGCAATGCGATCTATTCGTTAATAAAGGAAACGTGTATGTCTGAAACCATTAAGAAATGGGCATATTTGTCCTTAGTAAATTTACTGATAGTATCCATTCTTGGAGTGATACTAAGATATAAAGCCGCTTTTCCTCTGCCAGTGCTGGATTACAAATGCCTCTTGCACGCGCATTCTCATTTCGCCTTTTCAGGATGGGTGACGACGATATTATTTACCTGTTTTGTTTATTTGATTCCTTATAGGAAAACATATACTTACCAGTTCTGGCTGAACCAGGTAGCCAGTTTCGGTATGCTCATCAGTTTTACGATACAGGGATATGGACCTGTGTCAATTGCGTTTTCAGCATTGTCGGTGGTGTTTAGTTTTTGGTTTGCTATTGCATATTTGAATGATATTGCAGATATCAGTTTTCCTCCTTTGGTAAAGTCTTGTTTACGGCTGGCGATTGCATTTTTATTAATTTCCAGCGCGGGGCCGTTCATGCTGGCGTTTGGCAAGGGGGATATGGTCTATTATAACAATGCTATTTACTTCTACCTGCATTTTCAATACAATGGTTGGTTCACCTTTGCGGTGATGGCATTGTTCTTTTGGGCGGCGCCGCGATTTCACATTTACCTGGCACCTAATTTCAGTAAGGTGTTTGTTATTTTGATGGCGATTGCCTGTATCCCGGCGTATTGTTTGTCTATGTTATGGTCTCATCCGGCAGGGTGGATATATACAATCGCAGGAGCGGCAGGGATGATACAGTTAGCGGCATTGGTGTTTTTAATACTGGCGGTGCCGGTGATAAAGAATTTACATCCGCTGTGGGTATTGGCTTCACTGGCGTTTATTATTAAGATTGTATTGCAGGTGTTGACGTTGGTAACAGCATTGGGCAGGTTTGCCTACGGATTCAGACCGGTGGTGATAGGGTATTTGCATTTGGTGGTGTTAGGGTTTGTGAGCTTTTTGATTTTAGGTTTTTTGATATTGAATAAGTTGGTGAAGGGGAATAAGGGAGGGTTGATGATATTTATTACGGGAGTGATTGCGAATGAAGTGATATTGATGACACAGTGTGTGATGGCTTACTTTTGGGGGAGTGGTACGCCGACAGTGGTGTATTGGTTATTTGGTGCGGGCGTGGTGATGATGACGGGGATTGGCGTGATGGTGGCCAAGGGCAGATCGTATTAAATAAAGGGATCGCATCAAATTCTTTAAATGCATGGGTATAGAATATTGCTACAATTACAGAAACAAGATTTCCCATTAAATAGTAGTCATTGAACTTATTGTTGTGGGCTGAATCTGGTTCACTATGCTTTAACCTGGTGGCAAGTTTCAGCGCAGTAAATAATGTCAGTGCATGTAGAAGGTCGTGGATTAGGGCTATGGCGATAAAAAGTCTTTCAAAAGTGCCTTTAAGTATAGACTTGAACTCAAACCCTTTTATTTCCTTGTAATAAATCTGGGCGATGGCTGCGAATGCAAATGCGAGTATGACTTCTGAAATTGCGAAACCTGCTGTTAACAAAATTAAATTTACACATGATGATTATGACCTAAATAATATATCACTTGTTTTAAGGAAACGTATTCTTTATACCTCAAGCTCTTCTCACGTTTCCACATAAGTGATCTGTTTTTGTTTAATTTTTCAGCTACTATTTTATAATCAGTATTTTCTAAAAAAGATGACACGATTTCGAAATCATTATCAACCTGCCAATCATCAATTATCCCCTGGTATACTCTGAAAGCATTGTTGATCACCTCTGATTTTTCGGTGTCGCTTATTGTTACATAAAACCGATCATTTGCACTTTTTAACTCAGTCAAGAAACTTCTAGCCTCCGTCAAGCCACTTCCTAGCAAGTGCTATCGAAAATCCCGAAAGCTTCTGGGGGCTTGTATTGAAACGGATAAAATTATGATGCGATTGAATGCACATTTCTAACCTAATCTTTAGAACCAATTTTGGACACTACAGTCAGCGAATCTCCAATCTTCTTCTAAAAATCAATTTATGACACTAATATCGCCAACATTCTTATGACACCAACCCCAACATATGCTGCATCGCATCCGGCCCATGCAACACCTCCGTCTGCTCCAACGTCATTGCTGCCGTAGCCGATGCCCGCTCCCTCATCTCTCGCTCATACTTCGCAATCGCCGCAAGCATATCCTCCCCTTCCGTCAAACAACGACTTAACTCCAACGCATCCAGCATCGCCATATTCACCCCCTCCCCTGCATAAGGAGGCATCAAATGCGCCGCATCTCCCAACATTGTCAAATTAGCCTGCGCCTCCCAATCCTGATCCAATGGCATACAATATTGCGGCCTTGGAATCACTCCGCCTGACACATTCGCGATCAAACTTTCATATATAGGCGCCCATCCTTTGAACGCAGCCTTAAACCAATCCAACACACTACCTTGTATCTCCCAATCCGCCGCAGATTGAAACCCTGCATAAAACGACAACGTCCCATCTCCCTTCGCACTTACTATCAACGTTTTACTATCTCCAAAGATGAACAACTTCCCTCCCTTCACCAATTCAACCATTTCAGGCACTTTTTCAGCGGCATCATACACACTTCCTTCTACGGCTGTCATCCCAACGAAAAACGGCTTTATCGGGGTTAAAAACGGCCTTATTTTAGAATTCGCTCCGTCAGCACCCACCACAATATCCGCATACGCCGTCGTACCATTCTTAAATTGCAGTAACCACCCGGCTCCACTTCTCTCCATATCTGCAAACTGACTATCCCATACCACTGTATCATCCGCCAATGATTCGAGTAGGATCTTTCTCAATGGGCCCCTGTCTATCTCCGGCCTGTATTCCTCTTTCTCCCCTGCATGCTCGTCCACTATGATATTCGCATCCTTATCCAATATCCTGATCTTATCAGCCCCCGGGCGATAATTCTCCATAAACGCCGGTATTAACCCAGCCTCACGCAATGCCGCCAGACCAGACTCTTCATGCAAGTCTAAAGTCGCACCCTGCACCCTCGCATCCTTATTGATATCTCTCTCATATACTTTTACTGACGAGACACCCTTTACCTGCAATAGACGCGCTAGCGTCAATCCTCCAGGGCCTCCACCTACAATGGCTATTTTCTTCATAGAATTTCGTTTTTGATCAAACAAAGTTCCGTAACGCTATCCGCATAAAATAGCTACTTTTAGCCAAAAAATAGTCCTAATCAGTCAATAATGATCTTCGAATTCAATTCTCACGAGCGCATTGGCGCCATGCGTGCCTTTGTGAAAGCTACCGGCAGCACTATCATAGCCAAAGGCCATATCGTGCTCCCTCCTTCCCTGGGCAATGGTTATATGAAAGGTTTTGACTTCGGCCCCAACCTCCGCATGATGCTCCATCATTACGAACTCAAAGAAGAACTGATTTATAGAAGAAGCCGTATGGGAGAATCACCCGATACCCTCACCCTCACCTTCCATAACACCCAACCCCGCAAAGGCGACATCCGCCTCCTTCCCGCCGTTCAACTACCATCTCCCAACCTTCCCATGGAAGTCATTTTTCCCGCCAATACCCTCATCACTACCATCATGATCACTATCGAAGGGGAATTACTGAAGGATTTGCTCAATAATCATTCTCTCTTACAACAACCCTCCTACCTCTATGAAGAAATCATTTCCCCTGAAATTCAAAATGTAGCTGCACACATTATCACTCCCCACGCACCTGCAGCATTATTAAATTTTTACCTCCGCCTTAAAGCTGAAGAGTTGATATACCTTTTCTTTGTAGATTTACAGAAACGACAACACACTACTTCTTACGCATTGAATGGAGAAGATGTAAAACTCATTTATAATGTACGAAATGAAATTATCAATGACCTGAGTATTACACCCAATGTCAAAGCACTGGCCCTACAAGCCGGTATGAGTGAAAGTAAAATTCAACGGTTATTTAAACAGATCTTTGGGGATAGTATCTACAATTATTACCAGACGCTGAGAATGAAGGAAGCTGCGTACCTGATTAAAGAACAACAACTATCAGTGTCGGAAACAGGGTACAAATTAGGGTTTAGTAATCTCAGCCACTTTACAAGATTGTTTGAAAAACATATAGGAATGAAACCCAAGAAATACTCCTACACGAACTAAAATAATAACGCCTATGCAAATTAAATCTTCGAACAAATTCATTGACCTATATCTCTTTACCATTGGCTTTGTTATTATCTTCATCCTCATCGCTTTCCACATGCACAAATTCAGGTGGGTTGCTCTCTTCCCTGTATTCGGCACCGTACTTTGGCTTATCATATTAAGATATCGTTATCCTAAATCTGTATCAATAGACGACAATACCGTAACAATAAAATACTTCCAGGCATTCAGGATTAAATATGAATCTTTTCCTCTCAACGGCTCCAAGTTCGACCTGGATATGTACACCAGAACGATAGGAAAAGGCGGTAGCACACAACAGCATTATGAGCTCACCATCTCCACACCAAATACAAAATGGTTACTCAGCACACTCGAGGGTTTTAAAGTAAAAGACTTTCAGGGATTATTAAAATATATACAAAACAATAATTATGCAAATTAACCTACAGCCATATATCTATTACAAAAAAAACTCCATCCCAATGAATGCCTGCCAATTTAAACTGGACAAATGCATCCTTCAGGATGGAGACTACTAAATTTTCATTTTATATTTCTACACCAGCAAATCCCTGATAAAACATCAATCACACTAACCCCCCCCCGGCACTTCTTCCGCAAATCCTTCACCAGCAAAACCCCATCACACTAACCTCACCAATTCTCCCCTAACAAATCCTCGGCAACTGCTCTCCCGGCAAAAAATTCACCACCCTATGCCCACCTATCCTACTCTGCAACACGACCTTCCCCGCATGCTCCTTCGTCACCATTCCAATGATCGCCGCCTGCTCTCCTCCCTTCATCCCCCTCAATACCTCCAACAATGTGGGCGCCACCGCCTCACTCACAATCGCCACCATGATCCCCTCATTCGCCACATACAACGGATCCAATCCCAACATCTCACAAGCCGCCGCCACCTGCTCATTCACTGGCAAACTATCCTCATTCATCATCACGCCCAACTTCGTCGCCTCCGTCATTTCATTCAACACGGACGCCAATCCACCCCTCGTCGGATCCCGCAAAAACTTTATCTGCTCTCCAAAACAATCCAATAATTTCCCCACCATCTCATGCAATGGCCTTGTATCACTGCATACCTCCGTCTCAAACTCCAATCCCTTCCTTACACTCATGATCGCCATCCCATGCGTCGCAATCTCCCCACTCACGATCACCACATCACCCGGCACAATCCTGTTATGATGAATAGCCGCCCTCGGATGTATATGTCCAATCCCCGATGTATTTACAAACAACTGATCTCCCTTTCCTCTCTCCACCACCTTCGTATCGCCCGTTACTATCGCCACTCCCGCTGCCTGCGCTGCCGCCTTAATATGCTGCAACACTTCTCTGAATAAAGATATCTCCAACCCCTCTTCGATAATAAATGACAATGACAGATACCGCGCCATCGCCCCACACATCGCCAGATCATTGACCGTACCATTGATAGCCAGATCCCCAATATTCCCCCCAGGGAAAAACAAAGGAGACACTACATAACTATCCGTACTAAAAGCCACCTTTCCATTCAATGAAAAAGTCGCCCCATCATGCTGCTGATCCAGCCAGTCATTGTGTAATAAATCAAACACCTCTGTTTGTAACAACTGATGTGTCATCAATCCACCACTACCATGACCCAGGGTAATGATCTCACCAACACCAGAAGAAGGTAAAGGACAAGTTAACTGCATACTGAACTTTTATATTGGTAATAAGCGGCACATGCCCCCTCGCTGCTCACCATCGGCGCTCCCAAAGGATGCTCTGGTCTGCACCTGCCTCCAAAGGCAGGACATTGAACCGGTTTTTTATGCCCCCGCATTATATCACCACTAATACAATCAGGGTCTTCCTCTCTTACAGGCAAATGTATATTAAACTTTAACCTTGCATTATACTGTTTGTAAACGTCCTTCACTTCATACCCACTATCTGGTATGGCTCCTATCCCTCTCCACATTCTATCGCTTACATCAAACACTTCATGGATCGCCTTCATCGCCATCGCATTTCCTTCCCGGGCCACCATGCGTGCATATTGATTTTCTACTTTGTATGTACCTTTCTCTAACTGTGATACCGTCATCAGTATCCCCTGCAACAAATCTGCAGGTTCAAACCCTGTCACTACAATAGGTACTTTATATTTCAATGCAATCGGATCGTACTCCGTCGTACCCATAATGGTACATACATGCCCTGCGGCCAGAAAACCATCTATTACATTAGATGGGTCACCTAATATCGCTTCCATCGCCGGCGGCACCAGTACATGCGATGAGAGGATGCTATAATTAGTAACACCTCTTGCCGCTGCCTGTATTACTGAAAGCGCATTTGCAGGTGCCGTTGTTTCAAAACCTACTGCAAAAAACACCACTTCTTTCGAAGGGTTATCAATTGCCAACTGCACCGCCTCTAAAGGAGAATACAAGATTCGGACATCTGCCCCCGCTGCCTTTGCATGCAGTAAACTCTGCGATGACCCCGGCACTCTCAACATATCTCCAAATGAACAAAAGATCACATCCTGTTGCTGCGCCAGCCACATTGCCTCATCCAGCACCCCCACACTCGTTACACATACCGGACAACCCGGACCATGCACCATATTGATCTGTGGCGGCAACATATCGAGCAAACCATTCTTCACCAGACTATGCGTCTGTCCGCCGCAAATTTCCATCAGCGTCCATGGCCGTGTTGTGACACGGTACAATTCATGCAGATATTTTTTTACCAGCTGTGGATCTCGATATTCACTGATGTATTTCATAACAATTCCTTCAGATCACAAATGTATTTACCGACATACTTCATTACAATTCCTTTACAGGATATGAAAAGATCGATCTCACAATAACTCCTCCAAATCCCCCATCTGCTCCAAATACGAGAAGATCTCCTTCGCCTCCTCCTCATTCACCACCCCAATTGCCACGCCCACATGCACCAACACATAATCTCCCAATACCGCTTCCGGCACCATACAAAGATTCACTTCTCTTGTTATCCCACTGAAAGAGACCTTGCCTTTTCTGAACAATGCATCTTCTCCTTCATCAATGGTGATGACTTTTCCCGGTATAGCCAGACACATAATTAATCGTTTTGTATACTAAAGCAAGCCAGTTGTCCGGCTGCTATACATTCATCATTTGGACTCAACATTCTGTGAAAGTGCCCCTGCATCATCCCTGATAACAAAGGACTCTGAAACACCCCGCCACTAAACGCCACCTTCTCAGTCTGAAAATGCCTTTTCAATTTCGTCACTAAATTTGCTAAAGAGTAATATACTTTATAAGCAATCTCCCCCTTATCCATGCCTCTTTCCACATCATCCATCACACCCAGTATCAATGGTCTCCATTGTATTAAATCGCCATATATCGGCATGTCATAATAAGTATGCGTCACTACATCACCAATACACGCTTCCATCTTCATCACTGCCTCTCCTTCATATGTATTGATACCAGTCACGCCCAGTATCGCCGCCACGCCATCCAGCAAACGCCCCATACTACTGGTCTTTAACGCAATATGCCCGTGTAGCAACTGATGATAATACCGCCATTCCTGGTCAGTAAAATAATGCCTGATTATGCCGTGCCGTCCGGGGAAGTTTTGTAATAAAGCCAATGCCGACAACCGTGGTTCTTTGTTCATTTTGTCTCCCATTAACTGAGGAAAATAATCAAGGTGTCCCACCCGCTTCATCTGGCCTTCTTTATATACAAAAACTTCCCCACCCCATATCTGTTCATCTTCACCATAACCGGCACCATCCCATATAATGCCCAACACAGGATGCCGTTGCTGTAACAGGTTATTTTCTGCCAGTACAGCTCCAAAATGCGCTTTGTGATGCTGTATCGTCGTCAGTGTAGCGCCGGATACCCCGGCCATTTGTTTGCCCAGTCTGGAAACAAAATAGCCTGGATGCATATCCGTCAGGATCTGTACTGGTCGTTTATGTAATAGTTGTAATAAGTTATTTAATGTCTCTTCAAATCGCTCTTCTGTTTCCAGTGTACCATGGCTACCCAGGTACTGACTGATCAGCCAGTAATCTTCGCCGGTCAATGCAAATGTGCTCTTTAATTCCGCCCCCATGGCGAGTATGCCATCTCTGCTATGCTTGTGTAAATACACTGGTGCCAGGCCTCGTCCTCCTCGTAGAATGATACGGCGTCCTTTCGATGTAAAGCAGATCACACTATCGTCCTGTGGAAATACAATCTCTCTGTCAAAGCTCAGGACCAGGTCTGCTATTCCAACCGCATCCTCATCTTTGTAAATAATAGGCACACCATGTCCATTTGCGCTTGTGGCAATCAGTGGTTTCCCATATCTCGATGAAATCAATTGTAATAAAGGTGAATAAGGTAATATCACACCTAATCTGTCCAGCCCCGGCGCTAAGCCTTCAGCGGGCTTTTTGAGCTTACACAATACCACTGGCGCTACAGGTCCTAATAATTCAAGCGACTCCTGCGCAGTGAGGTATACATCTTCTGCAGCCTGCTCAAGTGTTGGGTATAATACTGCAAAAGGTTTTTGTGGCCTGTTTTTCTTTGTACGCATTACCGACGATTGCGACACATCGCACAGCAGCAAATAGCCGCCGATCCCTTTCACCGCCACAATGCCACCTTTGCGCAGGCAATCATCTACTTCCTGTAGTGAAGGTCCTGATACAGGTACACCACATTCAGGACAGGAATTCGTTTCGCTATGGAAACGCCTGTCGGCACTATTCAGATATTCTTCATTGCAATCTTCACACTGCTGTAAGTGCGACATACTGGTATTCTCACGTTCATAAGGCAATGCCCGTATGATCGAATACCGTGGACCACAATTTGTACAGGTAGTAAATGCATATTGATAACGCCGGTTGGAAGTATTATTCAATTCCCGCCTGCAGGTATCGCAAAGCGCAATATCCGGCGTCAGTAAAAGACTGGTAGCTGAAGCAGCTGTACCAGGTAAAATCGTGAAGGTGGTAAAGGGAAACAATGGCGCTGGTCGCATATGGTGATGGGTAATCAGGGCATGTACGGGAGGTTGCGAAATAATAGTGTTATAAAAATGAGCTGCTTCTCCTGCCGAGGCGTTGAATGCAATATGTACCCCATCCGGACTATTGCTTACCGCTCCCAGTATATGCAGGTCTTTTGCTACCCGGGCCACGAATGGTCGGAAGCCAACTCCCTGTACACGACCGCTGATATGGATATGATACGAATTCACGATTTTTTTGATTCCAGCCATTGATACCATTTATCCAGTCCCTCTCCTGATGTACAACTCAGCGTAATCACTTCCAGTTTTGGATTAATCCGCTTTGCATTGGCAATTGCCTTGTCAAGAGAAAAAGGGACATAGGGCAATAAATCTATTTTATTAATGATGCACAGATGAGATGTATGAAACATGTCCGGATATTTCAACGGCTTGTCATCACCCTCTGTTACACTCATCACGACAACTCTTTCTTTCTCTCCCAGATCGAACATCGCAGGGCAAACCAGGTTGCCCACATTCTCTATAAATAATACACCATCTTCATGCGGATGCATTCCCTGTAAGGCATGCATTACCATATGCGCATCCAGATGACAACCTTTACCAGTATTGATCTGAACTACTTTTGTTCCTGTGGCATGTATCCGGTCAGCATCACGGGTAGTTTGCTGATCTCCTTCTATTACGCTAAAACTCACTTGTTCTTTCAGGTCTGTCAATGTCCTTTCTAATAATGTCGTCTTCCCTGAACCCGGTGAGCTGACCAGATTGATCGCGAGTATGTTCTTTGCATCGAAAAAACCACGATTCCTTGCCGCCAATAAGTTATTCTCATATAAGACATCCTTCTCTACAGCTATATGTTTCTCATCATGAGTATGAGAATGTGTATGAGTATGTGTATCGCATCCACAAGTAGCGCACATAACTTTCAATTTAATAAATGATCAATGAACGTACCTTCAATTCCTTTCCCTGTGCAATTTGTATCAGGTGACTTCCGCATCCTGTACAGGCATCATATACTTCATTAATAGCAAACTCTTCCCCACACTCCAGGCACAAGGCCTTCCCTTCGATCCGGTTAATGTCCAGCGTAGCGCTTTCAAGTAGTGTACCTTTGATCGCCTGTTTCCAGGCCATATCAAAAGCAAATAGCTCGATCGTCGTGAGGCAACCAATATCCAGTGTTACCTCTTTGACGGGTGCACCCTGTGCATATTCCGTGACTACATCAATGATGCCCATTACTATGGACAACTCATGCATTCCCCGTGCTTCTCTTTGCTCTTATTATTAATCCGATAGTCAGCAATATCACCGGCCATGTAAACATAGCATGGTTCCATTCCGTAAAGTAGTGGATGATTGTAAAGCCTTCAGTCGTTCCATGACCGGGATGTGCCGACGCCATAAGTGGCAATAAAATGATTGAGAGTATTAGTGATCTTTTCATTGGGCTCGTTTGTACCCTCAAAGTAAAGATTGAATTGCCGCAAAAAGGGTAACTAGGATCAGCCGTATTTCTGATGGTCATCATCTCCGGCCCCTGCCATTTGCGGTAACTTCAATGACGATAAACATATGCTCATGAGCCAGCCTTTAACGTATTACGACGAAATGAAAAACAAGGGCTACAGCCGGCGTGACTTCATGAAATTTGCCACTATGATGGCAGCCTTCATGGGGTTGGAACGGTCTGCAGTCGGCCAAATCGCTAAGTCGATGGCCAACAAGCCCAGAATACCGGTGATATGGTTACATTTCCAGGAATGCACCTGTTGCAGCGAAAGCTTTATCCGGTCCTCCCACCCTATTGTTGCCGATATTCTCCTGGACCAGATATCGCTTGACTACACAGAAACCCTGATGGCCGCGTCCGGTTTCCAGGCAGAAGAAGCGATGCACAATACGATGACCAAATATAAAGGAGAATACATCCTTTGTGTGGAAGGTAGTGTGCCTGTAGAAGCTGATGGTGTATACTGTATGATAGGTGGTAAAACCTCCATGCAGATCCTGGAAGAAGCCGCAGCCGGCGCCAAGGCAGTGATTGCCTGGGGAAGCTGTGCCTGCAATGGTTGTGTACAGGCTGCAAAGCCGAACCCAACTGCTGCCACCCCTATTCACAAACTCGTAAAAGGGATACCTATTATTAAGGTACCTGGCTGTCCGCCAATCGGCGAGGTAATGGCAGGGGTGATCGTTCACCTCGTCACCTTTGACCGTATTCCTCAACTGGATGCTTTGGGCAGACCAAAAGCTTTCTATAGCAAACGTATTCATGACACTTGCTATCGCAGACCATTCTTCGATGCCGGATTGTACGTGGAAAGCTTTGATGACGAAAATGCAAAGAAAGGATACTGTTTATATAAGGTAGGATGTAAAGGTCCGGTTACTTACAATGCCTGTGGTGTCACGAAATGGAATGGAGGTACCAGCTTCCCTATCCAGTCAGGCCATGGATGTATAGGATGTAGTGAAGAAAACTACTGGGACAACGGACGCTTGTACGAGCGCGCTTCTGCATTTGCTGGCTTTGGTATCGAAGCCACTGCCGATGTGGTAGGCGGCATCGCCCTGGGAGCTACCGCAGCCGGAGTATTGGGACATGCCGTGATGACGAACATCCGCAAGAAAGACAACATCCATATGTTGGAAGATGAAGGCAGAAAAGATGAAAAAGAATTGGATCACTGAGAAATTCCACCATTATGAATAAAAGAATTGTCGTAGATCCTGTCACGAGGATTGAAGGACACCTTCGTATAGAAGCAGAAATAGAAAATGGGAAAATAAAAGATGCTTACAGTAGCGGTACCATGGTGCGCCTGCTGGAAGAAATACTCCGGAACCGTGATCCCCGCGATGCATGGGCTATTGTAGGCCGTGTATGCGGTGTGTGCACTTCTGTACACTCGCTCACCTCCGTAAGATCTGTAGAAGACGCTTTGAATATCACTGTCCCGCCCAACGCTGAACTGGTACGCAATATTATGTATTGCACGTCTTTTATGCATGATCACGTTGTCCATTTCTATCACCTCCATGCCATGGACTGGATTGATGTTGTGAATGCCCTCAAAGCTGATCCACAACAGACATCTGCTCTTGCGCAGAAAATATCCAAATGGCCTAAAAGCTCTCCAGGTTATTTTAGTGACTTGCAAAAGAGAATTAAAAAACTTGTAGACAGTGGCCAATTGGGTATTTTCTCCAATGGGTATTGGGGTCACCCCGCTTACAAACTACCTCCTGAAGTAAATCTGATCGGTCTGGCTCACTATCTCGAAGCACTGGAATGGCAGAAAGAAGTGGTGAAAGTACATGCCGTATTTGGTGGTAAGAACCCACACCCTAACTACCTTGTAGGTGGTATGGCCTGCGCCATCGGTATGGACGATGTAAGCGGTATCAATGCAGAACGATTGTCATTAGTGAAAAGTATTTTGGATGAAGCCAAAACGTTCATCGAACAGGTATATATTCCTGACCTGATGACCATTGCTTCTTATTATAAGGAATGGGGCAGCATCGGTGGCGGTCTGGGAAACTTTATGGTGTATGGCGATCTGCCATGGAATGGCTATCGCGATGCATCCTCTTACAAATTCCCTCCCGGTGTGATTTTAAATAAAGACCTGAGCAAACTCTATGAGGTAGACTTACGCAACGATGGCGATGTACAGGAATTCATTACACATAGCTGGTACGAATATAAAGGGGGAAAAGATATTGGGTTGCATCCATGGAAAGGAGAAAGCAAGATCAAGTACACAGGTCCTAAGCCACCGTTCGAACACCTGGATATGTCTCAGGCCTATAGCTATTTAAAAACACCCCGCTGGCAGGGACATGCTATGGAAGTGGGCCCACTGGCACGTGTGCTGGTAGGCTATGCCAGAGGTCGCGAAGAATTTAAAGATGTTGTAGACAGAGCTTTGAAAACACTGGATATTCCTGCTACTGCACTCATCTCCACTTTAGGTCGTACTGCTGCAAGAGGATTCGAAGCTTCACTGGTATCTCAGTGGGTATTGGACTTCTACTATCAACTGGTAGATAATATCAAAAAAGGAGATACCCGTATGGCGAATATGGACATGTTCAACCCGGATACCTGGCCTAAGAAAGCCATTGGTGTAGGACATGCCGAAGCACCTCGTGGTGCACTCGCACACTGGATCAATATCGAAGATAAAAAGATCTCCAACTACCAGCTTGTAGTACCTACTACCTGGAATGCATCTCCACGCGACAGTAAAGGTCAGCTCTCTGCTTATGAATCTGCATTGGTCGGTACACCGGTGGCAGATGAAAAGCAACCACTGGAAATACTGCGTACGGTGCATTCATTTGATCCATGTCTGGCATGTGCCGTGCACCTGTATGATGAACATGGTAATCATATCAACAGGGTGAGTGTATTAGAAGCATAAATGCGAACTTATGGCTAAGAAATATATCCATATACACCGGCTCAGACGTGTGTATACATGGGAATTGCCGGTACGACTGTACCATTGGCTCAATGCATTGGTAATGGTGGCGCTCATCGTCACCGGCTTTTACATTTCCAATCCGCTGGTGATCAGTAGTCACCAGGAGGCGTCGAAGCGGTTTGTAATGGGATGGATGCGAGCTATCCATTTCATTGCAGCTTATATTTTCTTCTTCAACTTTATCTTCCGTTTGTACTGGGGGTTTGTGGGTAATAAGTATGCTAACTGGAAGCAGTTTATTCCTACGGGGAAGTTCTTCTTTAAAGAGATCTGGCAGGTGTTGAAGATCGACATCTTACAACTCAAAGGAAAAGAACACCTGAGTGTGGGACACAATGCACTGGCGGGTTTTATTTACTTTTTCACCTTCATTGCTTTTGGTATTCAATCATTGACCGGGTTTGGGTTGTATGCGTCTATGAGTAACTGGTGGTTCCCTAAGTTATTTTCATGGGTACCGACTATTCTGGGTGGAGATATTATGGTAAGACAGATCCATCACTGGACTATGTGGTTCTTTATATTGTTTGTAGTGATACATGTGTACCTGGTGTTCTATCATGATTATGTGGAAGGACGTGGTGAGACGAGTAGTATGGTAGGAGGATGGAAATTTATTGAAGAAGAAGCATTTCAGAAAGATAAACAAACAGCTCCTGACAGAAGCGTGTTAACAGATGAGAAAAAGTAAGACATTATTATTAGGAGTTGGAAATTATCTCATGGGAGATGAAGGGCTCGGTGTGCATGTGGCGCAACGGTTAGAGATATCGCAGGATATTCCGGGGATTGATGTAATTGATGGTGGAACAGGTGGGTTCCATTTGCTGGAATATTTTGAGCTGTATGAAAGGGTTATTTTGGTGGATGCAACTTTGGATGGGTTGAAGCCGGGAACGATCAGGTGTATACAGCCAAAGTATGCGAGTGATTTTCCGCCGGAGATCAGTGCGCATGATATTGGGTTGAAGGATTTGGTGAGTGCGTTGCAGTTGTTGGGTACGATGCCGGAGTTGTATTTGTTCGTGGTAAGTATTGAGAGTATTCAACAACAGGGGATGGAATTGACTGAGGAGATTGAGGGGTGTATACCTTTGTTGTTGGAGGAAATAAGAAGTGTTATTTAGTAAAAAGCCGGTCAATGTTTTGACCGGCTTTTGTTTAGTTTGAACATGATCCATAGTTGAAGGACTGCGAATATTATAATACCTGACAGGTCAATTTTCACAAGATGATACCAGTAGTATTGGGGGGAGAAATCCTTTAATACTGGACCGGTTTGGGCAATTCTGATGGATTGATCATTACAATCGAAGATGCGAATATCTGTTCTGTGTTCTTTGCAGGTATAGTAGAACTTTGATCCGCTGATAGCGAATTGACTGATCTCGCATGGTATTGCCTCATCATCATTTTGTTTGTAGAGGTAGCTGCCATCCACTCCCTCCTTTATAAAATAAGGATATTGAACAGGGATGCTTCGGTATTCAGAGCCGCCTTCGTCGAAATAAAACACGATGTGTTTTAAAGAGGCAAAGAGGATCCAGATAAGGATGCCGCGTCCTATTTTGAATTTCTTTATTTCATCGTTTTGAGGTGCTTTTATTAACCAGTCCCATAGGAGGTCAGCCAGCCTGAGGGCCAGGAAGGTGAAGATAAAAGCTTCGACAATGAAAATAAAGAGCTCCTTCATAGGTGAATATTTCTATGAAATTAGGTCATTTGTACCTGGCGATGGGAATTAAAATCCTGTATCATGGTTTGAGTTCAAAAGAGCAGTTATACTGGTAGCTACAAAGTCCACCATAGATGGCGCCAGTTAACAAGAATCTTCGTTCTCTCAGCTACAAAACCGCCCCTCATCGGCGCCAGCTGAAATGAGACATCTTCCTTGCTGCCGCAGGCCAATTTCAATCTACTTATTCTCTAATTTCGCTTTTAACTCCGCTACTTCCTGTTGTAATTTCACATTTGCCTTGTGCTCCTCTATCAGGTACAAGGTTAGTTCTTCAATCTTTTGCATTTGTAATTTCTGCATTTCGGCTACATCCAGTCCTTTTTCTGAAATTTCTTTCTCTGAGGGAATTTCAGGTAATCTGTGATTTGCCTGGATATGGGCTTCAACTTCTGCTAATGAAGGTAGTTTATAACCAGGATTGAATACATAGTCTGCCCAACCAGATTGCGTAATTTGTAGTTTCTTAGCACCAATGGTACCTGCTACTGCGAGTTTAAAGTTTCCCGTTATTGTAGTACCGATCAGCAGATTTCCATTCTTATCCAACCGCATCTGTTCTGTTCCATCATTTGTCAAAAAAGTGAGATATCCCCCTATCGTATTACTACCTTTATTAAAGATAATCCCACTATTCAAAAATGCAGCGTATTTACTAATCAAACCAAACATTGGTATGTTAGTCCCCGAAGCACTATATGATTTCACACCAAGATAAGTACCATCTGCCACCGTATTGCCGGGAGCTAACCGCCCTAGTACCGAAGTCACCGTATCAGGTAACGTTGTCGCCACATCAAGCGAGGCCCTTGGATTCAGGGTACCTACTCCAAATTTGCCTGCACCCGTAGCAGTAATACTATCCGGCAGGTACACCGTACCGGCATAGTTATTCCTGTAACTGATAGTCGTCACCGTACTTGCGTCCGTTATCAACGCAGAGTCAACAACCGTCCAGTTGGAAAAATTTGCCGCGGTCTCTTCATTCAGACCTTTTGCAAAAGCCCGTACATGGAAACGCAAATAATAACTCTTGTAATCCAGGAATATTGAAATTTTCCCATTCTCGTTTGCCAACGTAATGGGAGGATTGGACCCACCAGCCGTTGCAACAGAACTCTTATAAAAGATGTTATTGAAAACGTACCAGGTTAGCGTCAGATTCAAAGGGGAACTAGTTGCGTAATCAAATCCCTCTATAATTACCGTTGGCATAGCAGAGCTGTTTGCAAAGGGAATATTCGTTTTAATCTTTGCCCCATAAGTGGGTGTCTGGTTAATAGAAAAGGAACAAATGTCATTATAATATTGCGCATGCACTGGCAATACTAAAGAACATGTAAGGGATAAAATCAGTAAAATTGATTTCATAATAGAAAATTAAAAAAATTAAATCTGAATATTGGGTTTACACTCACTTATACAAATATGGGATAATTCCAATGTAGTGCAGTTCTTAAAGTTAACTACTCACTACAGTAATCACCACAAAGTTATTAATAAAGTGTAAATCGCAAAGTACAAATTTCAATGCCTTGCAAATTCCCCGAACAAAACATATCTTAGTCAAGTGCTGTAAATGACACTAACCCAATTCCACGACTTACCTATCATTCTACATAATGAAAACGCTTTCTATTCCAGAAGTACTCTTGTTTCCAAACAAAAACCCGTTCCATCATGAAAACACATTACCTAATTCCTCTGGTAATCCTGCTATCCGTACTTTCTGCACAGGCACAACGAAAACCGCCCCGTGTAGCTGGCAGCCCATTCACATTATCTGCCGTACCCGATAGCCTCTTCGTCACCTCAGAGAACATGTCTACCTCTGAAAAGGTCGCCCTACAAACCCTGCAAGGCGTCATTGCCCAGACGAAACCTGAAATACTGAGAGACACCTATGGTCACCGTACCCTGGTAGAAAACGCCGGTATTAAAACCAATACCACTTACTACAACAACTTCGCCGGTCTGCTGGCCCACTATGCCAACCGCCTGGCCGGTTACATCCTTTGTAACCCAAAGGACAAATCTACGAATGCAGCCATCTCACTGGCCGGTGTGATGAATGCTGTCGCGATCCCAACCGACATCGAATCTGAAGCCATCAATGCTGGCCTCACAAAACTACTGGATGTGACCACCCACGACGAAGCCTGGGTACTTGCCAATTATGGTAGTCTCTTCAACAAGAACGTCGCTACTTACCAGCAAAGTTCTGATGACAGGGTCTACTACATGGGCGACTTTTCCAGTTACAGCAAAGCCTTTCAGTTCTGGTCTGATACCGTTACCGGTGCGCTGGCCAGCAATGTGTACAACCGTATGAACAAAGGCGCTGCCTACTTTGGCTGGGGGCCATCTGAGTACAATACCGTAGAGCAATTGTCCCTCCATTCTGCTTTGATACTCCCTTCAGACTGGGCGCCGAATATGTCTGCCCTCTCCCAGATCCCACCTAAAAAAGATGGCTTTCAACAAAAGCCGGCTATCAAACCATACGAGGTAGTACCAAATGTACACACCGTATGCTTTGTTATTACTGATGGCGATAACCTGCAATGGTTACTCGGCACTTCGGACAATACGAACAACTGGGCAAACCCTAACCGTGGCCACGTGAACCTCGGCTGGACCATCTCCCCCTCTTTGTCTGAAGCCGCACCGCTTATGTACGAGAAGTATGTAGATAACTGTCTCACCACGCCTGATGGTCGTAATGTGCTCATTGCCGGTCCTTCTGGCAGAGGTTACTTTTTCCCCGGTCGTGTGCCGGATGCCGACCTCACTACAGAGTGTAACCTGCTCAATAAATACATGAAACAGGCGGACCTCCGTATCGTGAACATCATCGATGCAGATGACAGTGATAACGATCCTACTCCTTACCTGAAGCAGGATAATATCGATGCACTTTTTTACTATAGCTACGGCGCCAACTACACAGGCAGAGCCGGACAAATAGACTGGTACAAAGATAAACCGTCTATCGGTGGCAGATATACCCTGTGGGGCACCTTGTCCTCTCCCGCTTCGCTGGCCAATACCCTCAATGCAGCATCCACGAATATCAACTCACAGGATGGCTATAGCCTGATCTCTGTACACGTATGGGATAGAAGTGTAGATGATGTCATTGATTGTATCAACCGGCTGAACAGTAATGTACGTGTAGTAGCTCCTGATGAATTCGTGTGGCTCATCCGCAAGAATATCAAAGGATTGAATGTTGGACAAGGAAATGGATTGCGTGCGGACTTCTACAGCGGTTATCACCAGGATACGCTCAGGTATAGGCTTTTTAACCAAAACATAGATGCTGACTGGGCGAATCTTTCTCCCAACAATCAATACCTGGGATATAATAATTTCTCTGTAAAATGGTCTGGACAAATTCAACCTTTGTATTCTGAAACGTATACCTTCTCCTGTTATTCCGATGATGGAGTGAAGCTCATTGTAAATGGACAAACCCTCATCAACGATTACGAAACACAGGGTGCTTATACCCGCACTGGCACTATTGCGCTCACAGCGGGTCAGAAATACAATATTGAATTGCAATATGGAGAAGGTGTTGGTGATGCCTTCTGTCATCTCTCCTGGGAAAGCGCTTCACAGTCTAAACAGATCGTTCCGGCCGCGCAATTATTCAGCAGACCTGATACCAGCTCAGGACCGGTTACCTTGTACCAGGACCTGAATTACGCGGGCTTCCATGCAGGGTTTAATATCGGTGCGTATAAATTATCCGGTCTGAAGTTAAAGGGGATCAACAATGACGAAGTCACTTCTGTAAAGATTGCCAAAGGTTACCAGGCAGTGCTCTATTGGAATGACGAATTTGGTGGAGACAGTCTTGTGCTGACCCGTGATACAGCTTTCCTGAACAGCTGGGATGATAAACTCAGTTCATTACGGGTACGTGCTAACGGTGACCCTAACCTGGCAGGTTCTTATACTTTAAGAAACGTAAAAAGCAACTACTACATGGATGTACGTGGTGGTCTTGGTGGCACAGGCAATGGTGCGAGTCTGCAATTATGGACACCTACCGGAGCGGCGAACCAGACTTTTACTTTCAAACATATGGGTGATGGTATCTACTCCCTCACTGCGTATCACAGCGCCAAAGTACTGGATGTGGCAAATTCCAGCACGGCAGACAATGCATACATCTGGCAATATACAGATCAACATGCCACGAATCAGCAATTCATTGCGATCGCTGCAGATAGTGGGTATTACAAATTCATCAATGTATTAAGTGGAAAAGTGATCTCCATTGAAAATGAAAGTACTGCTGCGGAAGCAAGATTGGTGCAAAGAGCAGATACCGGCCAGTTGTCATCCAGGTGGCAATTGTACCAAGGTGCCACTGTAGGTAATGGCAATGGCCTCACAGGTAACTATTACAATGGTATGAACTTCGATACCCTGAAAATATCCCGGATTGATCCGAATATTAATTTCGACTGGGGTGAAGGGGCACCTGCTCCCGGACTTACAATCGACCACACCTCTATTCGCTGGACGGGTAAGATCGAGCCACGTTACACGGGTACATATACTTTCTATATCACCAGTGATAATGGCAGACGTTTGTGGATCAATAACCAGCTGGTGATTGACAAATGGATTAATGACTGGGATATTGAATATAGTGGCACGATTGCGTTGACGGCTGGTCAGCAGTACGATTTTAAGATGGAATACTTTGAAGACTATGGCGGTGCAAATGCAAAGCTGTCATGGTCAAGTAGCTCACAGGTAAAAGAGATTATTCCAACCAATCAGTTGTATACAACCGGTTTGACTAGTACAGCACGCGTAGCTGCGCTACAACTGGCAACTACGCCTACGAAGGTGCTCATTTATCCAAATCCTACATCTAATGATGTTCACCTGCAATTTAATGCGGCACAGGCCAAGGTGACGATCTTTGATTTACTGGGCAGACAGGTGATGCCGGCAAGACTGGTGCAATCAGGAGAAACGTTGAATATATCTGCATTACCGAAGGGTGCTTATATGATAACCATTGATGCAAATGGTACACGAACGACAAAAACGATTGTGAAGAAATAGTTATGAAAAAGGGGGGTGTATCACAAGTCAGATACACCCTCTTTTAATTCGGAGACCTGATGGGGCCAGATTCTATTTTATCCGTTTCTCAGGCGTTTCTTTTATTTATGATACACCTTCTTTTTTTCCAAAAAATGACTTCTCAACAAAGCTACCAACTAAAATACACCTGACATTTGTATAAAAAAAACAATGCAACAGTTACTCGTCACCGGTGGCACAGGATTCGTAGCAAGTCACTGTATCAGGCCAATGGAGAAAGGTTCCTGGCATTAGCAGGTGGCACTATGAGTCTGCTGCAGATAGCCCAGTATATAAAAAATAAAATGCCTGCTGTGGGAGTTAAAATATCTACAAAACCATTGGCTGACTGGAAAGTAAAACTCGCTGCGCTTTTGGGTAATCAAAAGGCAAAAGCAATAGCGCCGTTATTGGGAGTCAACCGCAATGCCAGCAATCAAAAGGCGATAAAGGTTTTAGGCTGGGCTCCACGGAGTAATGAAACTGCTGTGTTAGCAGCGGCAGAAAGCCTGATTAAATATAGTGCAATTCAGTAAATTTGGTCATGCTCATGAAAATCGATCAGATCAGGTCCTGCTACATTGGTCCTCATATTTCACCGGAAGCATTTATTGCAGAACATATTTTTATTTATTTACTGAAGGGAAAGATGGAAGGATATGATGGGCATAAAAGCTATACGCTATTGCCCGGACAGTATTGTATTGTCCGCAGGAATCATCTCGCGAGGTATAATAAGTTATGCTTTCAAGAAGTTATTTGGGTTTCCACCTACGCAATTGAGGAAGTGATCACTTCCTCAATTCTTTTAGTTTCTCCACCGCATTATTATTCTGCGGATTCAGCACCAATGATTTTTCATAATATTCGATCGCCTTTTCTTTGTTGCCCTGGTTCATATATGCTTCTGCCAGACTATCCCACGCATTGTAAGAATCCGGATGGTCGGTAGTAGCTTTTGCAAACACGCCGATGGCGTTCGTATAATCCTTTTTGTTTAAAAAATAATAGCCGATGGTATTGAGATGGTCTTCATCGATTTTGCTATCAATGAGCGCCTTTCCAGCACCGTCTTTTTGAATAGTCTGTATTAAAGTTAGCGCAGTAGGCTCGAATTTTCCATACGCAACAAATTTATTGATATCCAGTTGCTGCGGTCCAAATACAACCTCCAATACATCGGGTACGATAGATAAGCCGTTGGCACTATTGGTTAAAAATACGATGCCATCCTTTTTACTGATATCTCCACAAAAGAAGGCCCTTGAATCGCCCTGATCCCCCCAATGCCAGCAATACCGTGTCGCGGCAACACTATCCAGTCCTACACCTAATCCCCAGCTGAGTTGAGGAGCCTTTGCGGTATCTACATGAATCTGTGTCTGAAACATGCCTTTGGGTGTATTCAGTATAGCAGCCAGGAAGGTAGCGTAGTCCTTTGCGGTGGTACGCAGACTGGCAGCAGCATTAATATTGGTATAATCAGGTAGCCAGGTGGGGTTTCCCATCCAGTCATGTCTTCTGGCATATGATTTAATAGTAGGGAGATAGGTAAGATGGCTATGTTTCATCCCTAATGGGAGGAAGACCCTTTTATTGATCAATTGTTCGTAGGGCATTCCTGTGATCTTTTCCATGACTATGGCGAGGTATACGAACCCTTCTCCTGAATAGCTAAAGTGATCGCCGGGGGTAAAATTGATCGGCAGGGATGAATCTTTATTGGGGCGCCAGTTAGGCAAACCGGCGCTATGTGACAACACCCTGCGGGCGGTGATCTTGTGGATACGGGGGTCGTTTCCGATATCGTAGTTATTACCCAGGTATTCATTGAGCGGTTTGTCAGGATTAAGTTTCCCTTCGGAAATGAGTTGCATGGCGGCATAGGCAGTCACGACTTTTGTAAGTGAGGCTGCTTCAAACAGGGTACTGTCTGTTACAGGGGAATGGGTAGTTTCGTCGGCGGTACCGAAATGTTGCACCCAGGTTACCTTGCCGTGATAGATATAGGCAGCCGACAGGCCGGGAATATGATCACGGTGCATTAACAGGGGTAATTGCTCCTGCAAACCGGTAGTTTGGGCAGAAATAGTTGCTGCGATATAGATACAGCCAGCAAGGGTTAAATATAGTTTTTTCATCATGGTAGCTAAAAATATCCTTTTTTCTTTGAAAATAG
>NZ_MTKN01000381.1 GCF_001975825.1 [Flexibacter] sp. ATCC 35208 | reverse complement strand
AATCCCTCTCGTCTTGTTACATTCGTTTTTTCTAAATTGATAACAACACCATGTTTTCCATTTACCGTCACCGACTTTGCATAAGGATCCACAGCTTCGTTCCATATTAAATTAATACAAACAAGAAATGTATAGCGTGCTCCGTCTAAATCACCTTGTAATGTTTGAATCCAAACTCCGTTTTCTCCCCTGTACATTTCATGATCGGTATATTCTTTATCGCTCTCATAAATTCTTACTTTCGCAAGCCTTGCAGTTGGGGCCCATACTTTAAATGTCGTTTCTTCTTTTTGATAAACAGC
>NZ_MTKN01000380.1 GCF_001975825.1 [Flexibacter] sp. ATCC 35208 | reverse complement strand
CCTTTTTTAGCCCCATACGATGTGAAACCCGAGAGATGTAGTGAGTAGGGATATAATGTATATATTCGAAGCTGTAATTTTATAATCTAGGTCACAGATGAAGAGATTAGCGTTTCACTTTATATAAGATATAGAAAGAAGCTTACGTTTTCACGTAAGCTTCTTTTTTATGTAAGTGTGTGTAACCGTTAAGCCGCATTGGGTTTTGTCGGTGAGTACGCGAAACTTTACGGTTACACGACACTTATTCATATGAGTAAAGGGTTATTCCAACAGAAAGTTTTAATTTAAGCGATTGGACC
>NZ_MTKN01000041.1 GCF_001975825.1 [Flexibacter] sp. ATCC 35208 | reverse complement strand
ATCAACAACTTCATTTACAACACGTACAAGATGATGTTTGTCAACGAGTTCATCCAGATTAGGCGGCAATAATAAATTTTGCCCGGGAGCGTATTGTTTGAATACTTGTTTAGTCTTAGCTTTGGCCATGGTAATTTTTGAGTCGTATCTAAAATTACTAATCGGCCCTTTATCTACAAAGAGAAGGGCCGACCTTTTTGGTCAGCCCCAATATATCAAATGTCTCTGATTGCTTTTAATATCTCTTTGATATCCTCAATCGTAGTCAAAGGATTCAAAATAGTAAACTTCAGATAAAACCGTCCATCAACTTTCGTACTCGCTATCAATACTTCCCCGCTAAAAAACAACCGCTCTTTTATCTTTTTATTCAATTCACAGGGCGATACATTTAAGCCAGCCGGATAATACCTAAATACCAACACCCCCAAATCACTATGACTCAACAACTGAAAATCCTCCTGCTCCTCTATCAAACAAGCCGCCTCTTCTGCCGTTTCTATAATCGTATCCGTATACGCACCCAACTGCTGCCTACCCATAAGCCTCAAAGTAAACCATAACTTCAATGCATCAAACCGCCTGGTACTCTGCGTCACCGATTTATTGATCTGTGCAGGCAGTGCATCATAATCCTGCTCCTTCGGATTCAGATAATCTGCATGATGCCTGATAATATTCAGGTGTACCCTATTTTTCACTATAAATGCGCTCGAACTGATCGGCTGAAAAAACGACTTATGATAATCAATCGTCACCGAATCCGCCAACTCAATCCCATCCAACAAATAACGATACTTATCCGTCAATAACAATCCACAACCATAAGCCGCATCCACATGATACCACAACTGATTCCGCTTTGCCACTCCCGCTATACCCGATAACGGATCTACATTTCCGAAATCCGTGGTACCTGCCGTCGCTATCACTGCTATTGGAATATTCCCCAATTCTTTTTCTTTTTGAATCGCTGCTTCCAGCGCACCCACATCCATCCTGAATCGTTCATCAGTCGCCACTTTTATCACCGCCTGCTCTCCCAACCCCATCAGCGAAGCATTCTTCTGATTACTAAAATGTGCCTTCTCCGACACAAATATCCTGAACCGGTTGGCTTCTACCGGATGCCCATCCAGCTTAATATTATGATGCAGGAAGTTCAGCGCATAATAATCCCTCGCCAGCAACAACCCCATCATATTACTCTGGGACCCACCAGCTGTAAACACGCCATCACACTGTTCATCATACCCGATCTGCGCACCCGTCCAATCAATCAGTTTCCTCTCCATAAATGTTCCACCCGCACTCTGATCGTAGGTATCCTGGCTACTATTGATCGCACTGATAATCACCTCTGCCGCCAGGGCCGGTATTACTACCGGACAATTCAGGTGTGCAATATACTTAGGCAAATGAAAGGCCGTGGCATGCTGTATATACAACCGATCCACCTCTTCAAACAAACGCTCATAATCAGGAAGCGGGGTATCAAAATCCACTTCCCTGAACTGCGCCAGCAAAGCCGCGGGCTTTATCCCGCTAAATGGTCGCTTATTGTTTTCCAGAAAAGCCGTCACCCGCTCTGCAGCAGCCGTGATAGCAGCATTGTATTCCGCCGCTGCCCCCTCATAAAAGAGATCCTTTACAGGTGCAGCAACCAGGGTTGGTTGATTCATGTTTGATTTATTTAAATAGACTGCCATAATGTTCTTCCATTATTAAATAAGGATCGTCCGCATGTGTTACTCCCCTGATGCCAATGAGACTGGTCTTACTCATCATTCTCAACATCATTCGCCGCTCACACTTTACCATCATATCATTCTCTTTCCGATATCCCGCCACAAATGCATTTCTGCCATGGGCACACAAATGATTGTTCACAAAAATGAGATCACCTGACTCTGGTATATAATCATTGTATATCAGCTTCCGCGCCTCCTCCCAGAAATGCTTCAGGTAAGCCATTGCCTCCGGGGTCTGCCCAGCCGCTTCATTATAAATTTGTTCTGCCGCATCAAAGCGAATGAAAGGATTCTCCCTGTTTCCATACAAAACAGGGGTAGTCACTTCTTCTCCCTTCGCCACATCAGCATCATAATTCGCATCCTTCGGACATTTATAAATAGATTGGAACAATGCATCCATCTCCTCTCCCAGCAATCCATGCGAGCGAATACTATACAAGGAACTCGGTACATTCTCTTCATTCCTCAAAAACAAAAAGCTCAAAAAATCCGCCGCATTAAAGAGAAAAGCATCTTCCGTATGCACAAACAGATCCGTTCTTGACCCGGACCCTGTCTGTGTAAAATTCATTTTCTCATCAGGAATGATCGCATGCAATAATCCGCCTCCCTTACGCTGGGCATAGTACTGTACAGGCTTGGAAGGTACCGCTCCATGCAACAAAGCACAGATAAAACCATAACGATTGATCTTCGTATAATCCATCTGTTTATAAGAAGGCGGTGTAGGACCCAGCTGATCCTGATCTACATTCACCAACCCTCTCAGTACAATCGCCCCATATTGGGAAGCCGAGAAGTCAGTACCGAAACTGCAGAGGATACGTGAAATCCTTTCCGGCAATAACTGAAATGCATATAAATGCAACTCTGCGATGAATGCCGGATTTTCATAACTGCCAAATGCCAATGCCAGCATATCGCCCAGTTTTGTCAGCGCAGCACGTTCTCGTGGTGTAATGTCTATGATGAGTGGGGCCATTGGCGGATAGGCACGTGTTACGGAGAGCAACACATCATGCATGGGTTCCATCAATGGTATGTTCGCTGTAATGGGTTCCATATTTTTTCTTTTTAGAAAGTGGATATTGATATTCCTTCCAGGCTTCATCCCTGTATGCAGCAGCCATTTTGCCACCGTCTATATGATTCCATCCCGGAGGTTTGAGAACATAGCGTATTTTATCAATAAGACGGGGTGCGGACCGGATATCCATCCATAGATCCCGCCAGAGTAGTAGTTGTACCTGCCAGAGGCTTTTGGGGTTAATCTTTTCACTCAGGATGCCATACACTGGTTTTATATCATCCAGTTCTGTCTGAAACGTACGAAATAATTTATCCCATATGGAAAAGGTCTCACCATAATTGCGATCCAGGTAGATATAATTTTTAGCATGATGTACCCTGTGTACGGATGGTGTGATAAACAGGAATTCAAGGAATCGTTGTTTCCCGACAAAGCGGTCAAAGTGATCATTGACATGTTCATACAAACCATATAGTCTGGCAATAGACTCACAGATAAATATCATGAATGGATCAAAACCTAAAATGGGTAGCCAGATAATCGTGAGTGGGATATGCAGGAATCCCAGGAAGGAACCCCGCACAGCCACCGTCAGTTTCATTTCTTCAGCCGTATGGTGCACACCATGTATGCACCAGAAGAAGCGTACCTGATGGCCCAACAGGTGTACCAGCCAAAACATAAAATCATACACCAGATAAGTGAAGATCCATATGTACCAGGCATCGCTCAGTGTGGTGATCCTATATTGGTACAACCACATCATAGTGCCAAAGATCACCACCTTGCCCAGGAAGAAATAAGGAATGCTATCTAATACATAGGATAATACATTCACCCAGCCTTCTCTGTTGCTTTCCATTTTTTTACTGATGACCAGTAAGAGCCATTCTACAACGACAAGGCCAAGGACCACATAGCCAAAAACGCCTTGTAGTTTTCCAAGTAAGATGGGGAGATATGTATTCATGTTAACCAGGTCACTTTTTTCTCAATCCCTGTCCGCCGTTTACTGGAAGTATATTCGGCCATATCATAATAACCCATGTAAAAAAATCCCAGGCATCTTTCATTCGGTGCCAGTTCAAATCGCGCGGCATATTCTATACAGGCAGTGCAGCTATCCCAATATCCACCTATATCATAGGCGGTGCAGGTCAGCGCCATGTTCTGTACGGCACAGGCCACCGCTGCCAGTTCTTCCCACTCTTCTATGATTACTTTCGTACTCCGCTTCATGATGATCACGATCACACAACCTGCTCTGGCAGGATAATGTAATAACCGTTCATACTGTGCGCTGTAGTAATCCGCCAGATACGATCCGAACTGTATCAGCTGTGCGCCCTGCAATACAATAAACCGCCAGGGCTGGGTCATTTTATAATTTGGCGCCCAAATGGCATTTGTCAATACTTCTTCTATAACCGGTTTGGGAACAGGCTTATCTATATAATAATCCGCAAAAATACTCCTGCGATTACGGATGATATCCGTAATCATTTCACCTTTCGTCATCATACATTCAACAGGGAGGCATTTGCTTTTTTGAATACAGCTACCGGATTCTTTAACATACCGGCCAACTGCAAACTACCCGCCGGATCGGCCAGATCTACCATTTGCTTATTATTTCTTAATTGCAGTCTGTTCAGACAAGACAAAATGAATTCTTCTGCAAACAGGTCATACTGTTCAAACTTCTCTGCATGTTCCGGATGTTCTTCCTGATATGCATGAATGGTAGCTGCCACCAGCTGCCAGAATTTATCTTCTGCATAGTCACAATGTTCTACCAGTATCTGCGCCACAAAACGGAAGAAACAATCAAACACATCGGTGAGGATACTCAATGCACGTAACTCTTCCGGCACTTCCACACAAATCCTTCTACCCTTTTCAGGGATCTCTTCTTTGTAACTAAATACCCCTATCTCCTCTGTGATGTCTTTCATGATGGCCTTGACAGGTACATGGTTTTCCAATACCAATATCAGGTTCTCTCCATGTGGCATGAATACCAGGTCATGCTCATAGAAACAATGCAACAAAGGCGTGAGATAACTCTGCAAGTACTTTCTTAACCAGTCTGTGGTAGAGAGACCAGCTGCTTTGATCAACTCGTGTAATAAGGAGTTACCATTGAAATCGATATGTAGTAATCCAGCCATTGTCATGAGTCTTTGACCCGGTTGTAACACAGTGGCCGGGCTTTCACGCCACAGAGCAGCCAGCATTTTATTATAAGAACTCATTTTTCCAAATGGCTCATAATAGAAGTTGCGGTAACCGACTGTTGCTACTTCACATAATAATGTAAACCCTAATTTTTGAATATAAGGATCTCCGGCAATGGCTGACTTAATCCACTCTGTAATAGGTGGCGTACTATCCATGTAATATGGGGTAAGCCCTCTTACAAACCCCATATTGAGCACGCCAATGGCGGTCTTGGTATAATGCTTATCCGGATGACTAAGATTATAAAAGGTACGAATGGATTGTTGTGCACTGAAATCATCCGGTCCTTCACCCAGACAAACAAGTAAGTTATTAGCGATATCAGGTGCAAATACAATTGCTAATTTATTGTACCACTGCCATGGGTGTACGGGAATAAAAAAGTAATCAGCAGGGTCTACGCCTTTCTCTTTCAGGACTTTGTTGAAAGTCTCCAGCGTACGTTCGCCTAGTTCTTTTTCCATTAATAACTGGTAAGGCAGGCTATCTACCGCAGCATAGGCAGCACGGCTCTTATGTCCTGCTAACCAGATCAGCCGGATTTTTGCATCTGCTTCCGGCGCATAGGCCTTGTAATCTGCCGCATCAAATCCGATGCGGCCATTATTAGCTACAAAGCAGGGATGCCCGCTGGACATGGCGTGTTCGATTGTCTGGTAGTCTGCATTGACCAGATCTGCTGCACTCAGTGTATGATTGGCCATCATATAAGTACTGCCGTATAAAGTACTGGTGATCTCCTCAAGATAACTGGGCAATTGTTCTGTAGAGATATTCAACAGGTCTTTGAATTCCAGTATAAAGTGCAGACTGTCTAAAGCTACTTGTTCACCGTTCCTGAATTTCTTCAGCGAATCTTTGTCTATATACCAGTGCTGCAGGCTCAGTATCCTGGCACGAAAACTATAAACGATATCTTCACTTATCAAATTATAATGCCCCCATCCTTTCTCTTCATATTGCAAAATGGGTGCAAGCAAGAGCTCATGAGCAAACTCACTAATGATCTTACATACGTGCAACTGGTTGGCACGAGCCCATAACAGGGGTTGTAAATTGGAAACTACATGTGCGGCTTGTTTCATACTATCAATTTTGACGTTTGGGTAGTCTGTGTTCTGATTACATAATAATAAAGGGCGGTTACAACGGCGAACCCTGAAAGGGCTACCATAAAGGGCATGCGCAGACTAAACTGATCTACCAGTACCCCTGCCATTGTGCTGGCTATCAACACGCCCATATTCTGAAAGAAATGGATCTTACTATATTCAATAGCATACGCTACAGGATCGCTCACATGAAAGAGCAATGCATCGAAGCGGACGGCCGCCTGAAAGAAAGACCAGCCATAAATACAGCGACCAATAAATACAGCGCCTGCCAACGGATACCCCTGTAATAACAAACCTGCCAGTCCAAACAACAATGCAGAGATAATACCCTGGTATACATTGCGCTGCCCCTGCCGTTTCTTATTTACATAGAGGCCAATCATAGCCACCACGGCTGGCATGGCGTATACCGTGCCTGACAAAATTGTACTATTACTATTTGTAAGGCTCTCCCAGTACCGCACAAAAAATGGCCGGATGATGAAATCACTGAAATAAAGAATCATTGTAATAATCCCTAGTTTCAATACCATGCCTTGTGGCCAGATACTGGTTTTAATCTTTTGTGGATTTTCCACTGGCGGCACTTCATCGGAGCCAGAGGTTTGCAGCAAATAAAAACTCATACCGGCCTGTATAAGATCACCTGCTGCCATGCCTATAAAAATCCATGCCGGTGACAGCCAGTCGATCACCATACCTCCAAACACCGCACCGAGTACACTGCCACAATGAATGATCACAGCAAGCAGTCCGATGATATTGGTATGTTCTTCTTTCTTTGTAATGCGCAGGATAAAAGGATACACCAACAGGTAGCTTCCTTTAAAGACGATAATCGATAAGGAAACGATCCAGAAGTGTACATAGTTCGTGATAAAGAAACAACTGGCGGCCAATGCACCAGCTACCAGCTGTGTGTATACAAGAATACGCAGTTCCGACTTACCTTTTGAAATCCATGCCCACATAGGGAATGCGATCATCACTGTCGCACATACCGTACTGAAATAAAAACCCACAGCTTTCGGATCAGTGATCCCAAACTGGGATTTGAAGAAATGAGGGTAAAAAGGATGCAATAAATAGTCACTCACCACCGCCACCAGCGTCATGATGATCAGGAAATTCCTCACCTTCATACTTAAATCAGTTCGGGTATGTTTTGTAAGATTTGTTCTTCATCGGTAACCATAAATTGCTGGAAGGCAATTCGCTGCTCTATCGCATAGTAGTCCTTACCGGTCATCTCGCGGATCAGGATGGCATTGCGGTAACAGCCCATCCCCAGATCTGGTGTAGATAGTCCATGGGTATGCAACTCGGCATTTTGTACATAGATATTTTGCCCAATACTGTAGTTACGGTTTACATCGAACCGGCCTTTTTCATCAAAGGCGATCCTATCTTTGATATTATTTAAGAAAGCCGGCATGCTGTAGTGATAACCAGTGCATAGAATCAGGCCTTCTGTATGATGCCTGTAATGCTTTTCCACTTCTTCCTGATAAAAGTCCAGTGTGAAGCCATCATCATAAGCGACCTTCTTCAACGCGGAATTTGTACGTAGTGATACGGTAATATCGTGTTGGAGTCTTTTTGTATACAGCAGATCGAAGATATTGCCAATGAGATCGTTATTAATCCCTTTGTACAAATGCCGCTGGTTGCGGCTCAGCTGGTCTCTCTTTTCCATCGGCAATGCATGAAAGTAATCGACGTATTCAGGAGAGGTCATTTCCAGTGTAAGCTTACTGTATTCAAGCGGGAAAAACCGGGGAGAACGGGTGATCCAATGCAATTGGTATCCGTAGGTGTCAATATCTCCCAACAGATCATAATAGATCTCCGCAGCACTCTGTCCACTGCCTACAATTGTAATACTACGCTTACTTTGTAAGCTATTTTTATTTTCAAGATAGGAAGATGAATGGATGGCATTTTTCATATGCTCCCTGCACATAACAGGTACATACGGAACAGTGCCGGTACCCAACACCAACCTTTTTGCTTGAATAACTCCGTTATTGCAGGTAAGCGTATAGTGCTGTCTGTTATCATCCCATACAATATCATCTACCCTTGTGTTCCAATGCAGATTATCTAACTTTTTCACCGCCCATTGGCAGTACTTGTTATACTCATGGCGCAGTATTTTAAAATTCTCCCTGATGTAAAAAGAATAGATACGTCCTTCTTCTTTCAGGTAGTTCAGGAAACTGAACGGACTGGTAGGATCTGCCATGGTGACAAGATCCGCCATAAAAGGGACTTGTAATGTTGTGTCCTGGAGCAGCATGCCAGGGTGCCAGTTGAAACCTTCGCGCTGATCCAGAAAAATGCCATTAAGTGCTTTAATCGGTTGTGTCATAGCAGCGAGGCTGATATTGAAGGGACCTGCACCGATAGCCGCGAAGTCGTAAACCTTTTCAGTATTCATAAAATAGTAATTGTTGATGGGTTAAGGGCAGTTTTTCATTGATGTAAAACTAGGTATACCATAATAGAATGACAATCGCCTGTTCAGGGTAAAAAGAGGGTAGACACAAATGGTAACACTCTACCCTATGAAGGGTATATCATCTCACAAAAAAGAGAGTGAACTCAAAAGTTAGAGTACACCCTCTTTAATTCGGATACCGGATGGAGCCAGATTCCATTTTATGCGATTCGTAGGAGTTTCATTTATTTACACCCTCCTTACGGGGTGGTAGCCTGCGGCCCACAAATTATGTAACGAGACCATTCTCTATTGCAAAACTTGCAAGCCCGACTGCCGAATGGACATTCAATTTTTTCATTATATTCTTTCTATGTGTATGTACCGTGTGCGGACTTAAATTTAAAGCTGCGGCAATCTCTTTGTTGGCTTTGCCTGAGGCAATCTGCTGAATGATAGCAGTCTCTTTACCAGTCAGGATAGTAGTACTAAAAGAGGTATTGCGTCTATCATCCAGTAGTAGATCTACAATAAACGGTGCATATTTTTTTCGCCCCTGCAAAGCGCCGGTAATGGCTTCCTGCAATTCCTGCTTTTCACATTCTTTAGTGAGATAGCAGTATACATTCAGTTCCAGTGAGCGAAGTATGTGCGCTTTCGTCTGCTGACTGGAGATAATGATTACTTTACACGAGGGAATCAGGGCGGGCACAGCGCTTACTACATCGGGACTGAAGAATGCCGGGTTATAATCGAGGATCAATATATCAGGATAGTATGTTTGTAACACGTGTTTGAACTCGTCTGTGTTCCCCGCTTCCTGTATTACATAAGGGTTCTCCTGATTAACGAGCAGACTTCTGATCCCTTCTCTATATACAGGCTGTGCATCCGCCAGTAGGATACGGATTGTGTCTGTCTTGTTCATTATTTTGGTTACGTTAAATAATGACCTTATTGAACCGATAAAGATATGACGGGAAAATAGTCTGTATACAGCAGTGCCGCCCTTAATAGTAAGGGTATAAGTTAACAAAAATCATAATAATAAGTAGTTTACACAGGTACGCTGACTACTGGTTTGCGTGATGCCTGTTTTTTATTTTTTGTCGTCTTTTTATTTTTTCTGCCCCACCAGATATATACACCGGTCACGGGCAGAGAAGCAGCAATGAGGGAGGCAAAGAATGCCAGCATTTTTCCGGGCAGACCTAATATGCTGCCCACATGCAAATCATAGTTAAATGAGAGCACCTTTTCTCCATTGTTCCGGGTACTGAATTCACTTCTTCTCAGCAGTTTACCACTATGCTGGTCATAGAATGTACTGGTACTGGTAAAATAAGGCCTGCGGGCGTTCCGGGCATATACGGAAACCGCCGCTTTATTATTTTTAGGTATAGTCACGAACAGAGAGGTGGCAGCAGGATCCTGTTGCAGGGCTGTATGTAAAATTCTATCCATGGAATATGGGCGAAGGTCAAGTGTGTCAGAGGTAACTGCAGGCAACTCCGCCACAGTTTTGCCACCATTGGCTGTCCATTGAACAGCTTTATTAAACCATTCAAAACTCCATACAAGACCTGTCAGCGCAATCACCAGTAAGATGAACATGGCATAAAAACCGGCAATGTTGTGCAGGTCGTAGTTCTTGCGCTTCCACTTGGTATCCTTCTTCCATTTGAACCATACCCGTTGTTTCATGGCACTCTTGTTCTTCGGCCACCAGAGTATAAGTCCTGAGATGAGCATCACGACGAAAATTACCACACTCCACGAAATGATCTTATCCCCTACTACAGGCCCCATAAACAGGTTGACATGAAGGGTAATAACCAGGTTAAAGAATTCCCATTTCGTATTTTCTACTTTTACAACTGCTCCCGTATAGGGGTTCACGTATACCTTGTAAAAATATTCGAGGTAACCGTTGTAAAAGATCTTCTTTTCGTTCACCTTCACAGTACGGAAATAGACCGTACGATCCGCTGCTGTCAATACCTCCGCTACCTGCAATGGTTTATCTGCACCGATAGCCTTTTGTGCATTGGCCTGTAAAGTGGCCAGAGGCAAACGAGCTGCATTGGGCGGAACGGTGACATACATGCGGTTATGATAGGCCAGCGGTTTTATCTCTTCAATAAAAGCATACAAACAACCGGTGATGCCCAGTATTAAAACAACAAGCCCGGAACAAAGCCCGAGCCATAAATGTAATTTGCCAGTGATCTGTTTAAAGGTCATAAGTTTGCTTTAAATAGAAGACTAAGGCGTGCCATTGCACACCTTAGCCATTGAAAATGATTCTTAGAAACGATAACTTGTAGACACGCGTAAATTTCTTCCGGCTTCGGCCTGCCAGTAATAAATATGGTTGCCGTTATTGTCGTAAGAAGGTGCTCCTGTGTACAGGTATTTATTCAGTACATTATTTACATTCACGTTAAAGCTGAATTTGTTGATGTTGTAACCAACACCACCATCCAGTCTGAAGTAATCTGGCAGGAAGTTTTCAGACTTATCATATACCTGACCAGCAATCCGACCTATCTGCCACTGGTAACCGGCAAAGATGCGCAGACCATTCAGCATACCTGCTGGCACACGGTAAGTAACCCAGCTATTCTGGATATGCTTCGCTGTACCGGAGATGTAGTTACCCACCAGGCTGGCATAAGAGTCTTTAGTGACCTGACCATCGGTGTAAGCATAGTTGGCCACTACGCTCAGACCACGCGCCAGCTCACCCTTTACATCCACTTCCACACCTTTTATTTTCTGCTGTCCGTTAGTACGGCTATAGATGAAACCAGCGGTAGGTGATTCATGTTCCAGATCTGTAGCCAGAACATTGTTCTTTACGATCTGGTAGATAGCTACGTTGGTGCTAAGGCGACCGCCGAACCACTCTTTCTTCACACCAAGTTCCAGGTTAGAACCGGTGAGCGGTTTGAAAGTTTTACCTTCCCAATCAGTACCACCATTCTGCATAAACACTTCATCGTACACGAAGTAAGCACTCAGACTACTGTTTACAGAGTAACTTACACCTACACGTGGAGTGAACTTACTTTCATTTTTAGTAGTGGAGTAAGGGTTATTGTAGATATTGGTAGTATAGCGGCCGGCAATTGTCAGTCGCAGGGTATTGTTCAGGAAACCCAGTTCATCCTGCAGGTATTCCGTGGTATAACCATAGTCGTATTCTACACCTCTTACACGGATGTTTTGAGAACGATCCCAGGTAGGCTGTGTCACGTTGCTGTAAGTTGGTTTATAAATGTTGAAGGTAGTATCACCCAGGGACTGTGATTGATTCCAGTCAGCCCAGTACTGGCTACGTTTCATATCCAGACCACCTAGTACGGTGTGGGTCACAGGACCGGTTTTAAATTTACCATTTACAAAGAACTGGCCGGTACGGTTGATGGCCAATGCATCCCAGATGCCGATATTCCTTTGCAAAAGACTATCATTGAAAGAAGAGAAATAAGAAGGCCACATGCTCTGACCTCTCTGGTCATATTGCAGGTAGGCCAACTGTGCGGTAAATTTCCAGTTGTTATTGAAGTTGTGCTCGAAAGTACCCGTCAGACTCTGATCTGTGATCTTAGTAGGATCCAGTTTCGGATCGGCAGTGGTAAAGTTGATAGGCAGATCAGCATACCCTTTGCGGGAAAAGGCATAGTTGCTGCCAATTACCTGCTCCTGCACAAACTGACGGTTATATTCCAATGTTACCGATGTCCTGTCGTCAATCAGGTATTTCAATACCGGTGCAATAGAGTAACGGTTATTGAATTCATAATTACGCCAGGAATCACGCTGTGTACCCATTACATTCAGGCGGTACAGCAGACGGCCGTTTTTGGAGAGCTTGCCATCCAGATCCAACGTACCACGGTAAGTATTGAAACTACCTACGGTCAGGGCAATTTCATTATTATTGCTTAAACCAGTAGGCTTCTTGGTCACTACGTTATAGAAACCGGAAGGTTCCCCGCTGGAAAGCATAAAGCCCGCAGGACCTTTCACAATTTCGATACGGTCTACCATGCTCATGTCTTCGGTAAGCGGGCTCCATGGGCTACTTACTACGTTCATACCATTTCTGAAAGCAGAGAGCTGAGAGCCACGGGCCTGAATTTTTGTATAAATATCCCAGTGACCGATTCGCATAGCGCCAGAGATATTCCTGGATACATCTTCCTGCATATCAAAGATCTGCTGATCCTGCAATACTTCATGGGTAAGTACTTCGATGCTTTGCGGCACATCTTTGATAGGGGTAGCAATTCGGAGGGAGGTAGATGGCGCATCTACCTTGTATTTGTTTCCATCGCCCACGATTACCACCTCTTTCATTTGCTGGTTGGTAGCACTGAGCTGGATGGTTGCATGAGCGACCTTATCCTCTTCTACAGTTACCGTCTGCTCTACGGATTCATATCCGATCAGGGAAACCTGCAATGTATATGTACCAGGTTTTATCTTTTTGAAAATGAATTCTCCATTTTGATCTGTTACAATTCCTCTCCCGGTACCTTTGACCTGTACGGTTACGTAAGGGGCAGGCTGACCATCGGAAGTTATAACTTTCCCCCTTATAGCGGAGAGGAACTCGTCAGCTTTGGCGATGTTCCAAAGGGAACTAAGTAGTAGTGTAAAAAGCAGCGTTGTGGTAAAAGTGTAACGGGTGACGTTTTGGTTCATAAAAGGTCCAGTTTATATGTCCTTGGTTTTGGCCCGCAAAACTAACCCACACAAAGGCGTAAGCATTTACGCAAAAAGGAAAAGTTTTAATCGTAATGGGAAAAAAATTTAATAATTTGGCTTAATGTAACTTTATTTGTAGAGTCAGTAACTCATTTTATTTATTGATTGTCCCTGTTTTGCCCTTTGTTTCAGGATAGCAGCTTTCTGAACCAGCAACGGGCTTGTTTTCTTTGCCTTCTCTACCCGCTTCTCAATTTCTCTCTGTATAAGGGAAGGATTTTCCAGTTGCACTACCTGTTGTTCCCATACTACATCATCCAAATAATCCTGTCTTATCGGCTTACAACTACATTTCCTGGTTCCCTCAAAGCGATAAGCATCTGGCCCAAAACAGTGATAATAATGATAGCTCCTTTGGATTTGTTTTATGAGACCTTAGTAACAGGCGTCATCTTAGGTAATAAAAAATGGATCAGGAACCAGGCCAACAGGAAAGATAGGCTGCAGTAAATGAAAATAATATTGTAGCCGGCTTTGATTTGGTTTAAGGCCTTGTAATGGTCCAATACTAATCCTATAGCAATTGGGAAAAGCACGCCGCCTATGGCTCCCGCCATGCCGCCTATGCCTATTACGGAGCTGACTGCTCCCGAGGGCAAAATGTCGGATACCACCGTATAGATATTGGCGCTCCAGGCAGCATTCCCTGCGATGGAAAGACTAATGAGACTTACTACTATCCAGATGTTCTCAGTATAACGGGAAGCAAAGATTGGCAATACCACAAGTGCAGATATCAGGAGGGCCATCTTACGGGCCTTATACACCGGCCAGCCTCTTTTAATGAGGAAGGAAGAAAGGTAACCACCTCCCAGCGCACCCAGGGTAGCTGCAGTATATATGATGATCAGCGGAGGAGAAGGTTTCTTCAGGTCCAGATGAAAAGCACTGGAAAAATATGACGGCAGCCAGTACATAAAAAAGTACCAGATCGGGTCAGTAAAAAACTTTCCGATGATGAATACCCAGGTCTGCTTCAGGCCAAATAACCAGCTCCACGACACGGTCCCATTCACCAAAGGCTCGTTATCGCTTTTTATCAGCGCCAGTTCGGCTGCAGATACTTTTTTATGATTTTCTGGTTTGTCGTAGATAAGCACCCAGCCAATGAGCCATAAGCCTCCCAGGCTACCGGTAATGATAAATGCAGCCTGCCAGCCAAAGGTTCCCAGCAACCAGGGAATAATCAGCGGTGCTGCTACTGCACCGATATTGGAGCCGGAATCAAAGATTCCCGTTGCCATGGCTCTTTCCTGTTTAGGAAACCATTCTACGACAGTTTTAATAGCAGACGGGAAGTTACCGGATTCTCCAAGGCCCAGGAATGCCCTGATTATACCAAATCCAAATGTAGATTTTACTACGGCATGTAAAATGGCTGCCAGGCTCCATACTGCGATGGAGATGGTATATCCCATCTTGCTGCCAATCTTATCGATAATGCGGCCGAATACTAGCAGTCCGATGGCATAGGAAGCGGTAAAAGCCATTACAATATGGCTATAGTCAGTTTCTGTCCAGTTAAATTGCTTTTCAAGTATGGGTTTCAGATAGCCGACTACCTGCCTGTCCAGGTAATTGATTGTGGTTGCAAAAAACAGCATGCTGCAAATGACCCAGCGATAATTTCTCATGACTTATAATTTAACTTATTTGGTTTTGCCAACTCACCTCATAACCATTTACCATTAAGCTGGGACCTTGCGGCTGGATGATTTCAAGCGGTTTGATATCCTGACGGAAAGTCTTCACCAACTCTGCTTTGTAATCTCCTCAGCTGTAGGCGGATGTAACGGATGCATAAAGTTGGATTTAGATGATCAGTGCGGCACTTTCCTTGTCAAGGAACATGATTGTGTTTTCATGTTTCCTTAAGATGGTTGAAGGGTATTTTTCTGAGATATCATTTTTTAGTGTATAATATACGGCCTGTGCCTTTGTTGCTCCTGGCACCATACAATAAATATACTTCGCGTTGAGCAGAGCAGGAATGGTGAGTGTATAAGCATATGGAGGTACATCAGCGGCTTGTGGAAAGCAACCTTCGTTTACCTGCTGCTGCTTGCAGGCTTCGTCCAGGTCTACTATTTTCACCAGCTTGCTGTCGTTAAACAAAGCCACATGCGGATCGTTAAAGGCCAGGTGGGCATTTTCACCAATGCCCATGAAGGTGATATCTACAGGATTCGTTTTCAGCAAAGCCGCATACCTGCTACATTCAATATGAATGTCAGTGGCCTGTCCGTTAATGTAAAAAATATTTTTAAACGACACTTTGCCGAAAATCCTTTCTCTCAGGAAATTACTGAACAGCTGTGGATGTCCATCCGGCAGACCCGTGTATTCGTCCATATGAAATGCCTGAACCCTGTTCCATTCGAGGTCTTCCCTGATCAAAGCAGCCAGAAACTCCAGTTGCGAACCGGCTGCGGCAAAGATGATATTGACTACAGGCTGCTGCTGCAACAGCTCTTTTATCTGCTGTGCGGCCATCGTAGCTGCAGCTTGTCCAAGCGCCTGACGATTTTCATAAATATTAACGGCTAACTGTCCTGCTGTAATTGCTGTCATGCTTATTTTATTTTTCCACCTTGTTTAAAATCTGAATTTGAGACCGGCACGTCCCCAATAGGAATAAAATTGCTTTTCGTAAATGCGCTGCTTGTTACCGAAATAAGAGCGCTGGGGAGCATTTGTAAGATTTTGTGCCTCCACGTATACAGTAAAGTATTTACTGAGTTGGTAAGATGCATTGGCATCCACCTGCACACGTGCATCCCTGATCACATCTTTATCCGCATCATCACCCAGGCTTACGACGTAAGATCCGTTGTAGTTAAGATTACCCTGGATAGTGAAGCCCTTTAAAGAATATGCCAGCGATCCGTTGGCACTGTGGGTGGCCTGACCAGGCAGACGCAGGTTCTTGCGGAACTGTGCATCAGCATCAGAGTGGCTGTAAGTATAGTTAGCGAAAATGGTGAATCCTTTCAGGAATCCTGGCAGGAAGGTCATATTTGCCTGTGCATTCAACTCCAGTCCGTATACATTAGCAGAGTTACCATTCAGCGTCTGGTAATATCTCCAGCCTGTATATTGATCTGCCCCGTCAAATTCATCTCCGTCCAGGTTGATCACGCTGTTGTATTGGAACTTGTCGATCTTCTTATAGAAGATGCCCCCGGAAAGGATACCCAGGTTAGACAGGTATTTTTCTGCCATCAGGTCTACATTGGTAGAGAATGCCGGCTTTAGCTCAGGATTACCATCGGTCACGGTTTCGCTGAGGATATTGATGATACGGCCAGGCACGAGGTCTGCGAAATTCGGACGGGAATAGCCAAAGGTCACACCACCACGGATCAGAGATGACTTTGTAAGATCATATTTACCCTGGATGTTAGGCAGAAACCGCACATAGCTGTTTGTCTTCTTTGCCAGGGTGGTGGAAGCCCACTGTTCATCCTCGTCCTGGGTAATGATGTTGCCTTTATAGTCTACGTCTGTGCGTTCTACACGAAGGCCGCCCAGTAACATGAACCGGTTGAACTGGATCCGGTTCATGAGATATCCTGCTGTTATGGTTTCTACTGCATCATAAAAATATGCGTCTTTGCTTACTCGTGTACTGGATTCATCAGTGGTAAAGGTGCCATCGTTGGCAGCGTAATGCTTGTTAAAGTAGTTGATGGTGGAGGTTTTATCGACACCCAGACCAAAGTCAAAATTTCCGTCCAGCAGCTCATCATCAACATTAGTCAAGCCGGCGAAGTTAGTGAGCTTACCATCTGCGGCATCTCCGCTAAAGTTAGCTACCAGAGTATTGGGCAGCTTATACCGCTTATTGTGCATGGACTTCACCTTCACGCCTGCTTTAAAAATGGCGGAGTTGTTACCTATTTTATAGGGCACAGTGGCATTGATTTTAGCAACAAAATTTTTGCCTTCAATATTAAAGTAATCACGTTCAATGGTGTTGTAGGTAAAAAGGGAAGCATCATTCCGCCAGTCAGTACCTGTAGCCATCAGATAATCTTCGTTCAGTTTACTGATGGTCAGAGGTATATTTCCTGTAATAAAGTTAAATGTGTTGTTCCTGCTTTTCAGTTTAGAGATGCTATAGAAGGCACCTCCATCCAGCTTTACTCTTCCGATCTGGGTTTCACCCTGGAGATTAAAATTCAGGTTCCCATTATCTTCTGATGCATCTTTTATTTCGTTGTATGAGCGACCCTTACTGGTCACATAATTGCCGTCTGCATCAACAGAGGTATTCTTTGTCTGCATGCGAGTACGTTTCCTGTATCTCGTCATGTTATTATCCCTGTCGCTGTACATCACGTTCAGCACAAGGTTAGTTACCGGAGAAAAGTTATAGTCGATAGTAGCAGAAGCTCCTACCCTTGTTCGCTGATTTTCCGTGTAGAGATACCTGATATCAGTAGGGAAATAGATAGAGTCTTTCCCATCTCCGAAGTCCTTTAGCTCCCATACCTGTGCATTTACTTCATCATAACCGTTAGTAGTGCGGTAATAGCTGCCAGTGAGTATCACGCCAAGCTTTCCGTTTGGATTGTTCTCGTTCTGGAAGAAACGCTGGCCGTACGAAATGTTGCCAATCCCATTGGATTTACTTCTCAGTTGGTTGTAGCCAAGTCCTGCATCAAGGGCAAGCCTGGGTTTAAGTGAGATGGCGGTAGGAGATTTCATATTCACGACCCCCGCGATAGCGTCTCCGTCCAGGTCCGGGGTGAGCGTTTTGATCACTTCCATGGAAGAAAGCACATTGACAGGGATGAGATCCAGGGTAGCATTACGTTCACCATCCTCAGAAGAGCCCATGATCTGCTCGCCATTTACATTGATGTTGGTAAAGTTCCCCGGCGTACCCCTCAGCTGTACTGTGGCGCCCTCTCCACTGGTATTGCGGCCAATGGTGACACCCGGCAGGCGTTGCATAGATTCGGCCACGTTCAGATCAGGAAAACGGCCCATCACGTCAGCAGAGACTACCTGCTTAATGTTGTCGGCATTCCGCTGCTGGTTCAGCGCTTTCTGCTGGCCTTCCATTACACTCGATACCTGGATCGTGGAAAGGCTGTGAACATTTGACGACATCTTTATATCCTTCACTACTGTGCTGCCACCTTTTACCTTCACCTCTGTTTCCATCGGGGCGTACCCCATATAGTTGATCTGAAGGGTATAGGAGCCTTCTTTCACACCTTGCAACTCAAAGGTGCCGGCGGTACCGGTAGACACCCCTTTTGTAGTTCCTTTAATTTTCACGGAAGCTCCCGGCAGGGCATTACCTTCCGTATCTGTAATCAGGCCTTTAATGTTGCCCGGCGACTGTTGTGCTGTTACATCCGATACAAGGCATATCAGTGACGCTGTAAAGAAAAAGAGCGTCCGTAACAGGTGAATACCTGCTTTCATGTAGAGATAATTTTGGTTGAATAATTAATAGACCCTACTTAAACTTATAATTCAGATAATCCGAAAGAAACCGGACTGCAAATGAAGTTCCGATATCCCTGTTTGTGAGCCATATTTTCCCTTTCTTAAATCTTGTGCGCGTTTCCAGTACGGCCCCCCGGAGGTTTGGATCCGGATGATTTTCGGCGAACCTGTTTTTCATAAGCCATACTGCCGACTTTTCTATATTCTCATTAAACTCTGTGTATCCCTGTTCTGCCAGCTTGATCCAGACAATGCCGGCAAGCGATACTGCCGAACCGGTGGCTGAACCTTTATCTGGCGTCCGTCCGTTTGTATAGTTATCATAATAGATGGTTCCTTCTTCCGTTTGGGTGTTTGCAAAAAGACGCGCTGTGCGGGCAGCTGCCTCCAGGTATTTTTTATCCTTTGTGAGATAAAACGCTTCTATCAGCGATTCAGCATACCATAAAGAAAAACGGGGATGAAAGGAATGTGCTTCCATTGAATTGGGTGTAAACCGCATCCACAAGCCTTCAGGCCCCTGCTTTTCGATCAGGCTGTTGCAAAGGAGGATGAATGCATTGCGAAAGGCTGTATCTCCTGAAAACTCATATGCATCCTTGAACAGGGATCCCTCTGTGTTTGGCCTTGATACGTCATACAGCTCTTGCTTCTTTTTGCCTTTCCAGAAAGGGCTGTTCTCTTTCACCACCTCCCCTGTTTTTACATCTATCAGGTCGTAGCACACGCCCATCTGCGGGTAATACATGTTTTTCAGCATCCATTTTGCTGCACCGGTAGCCACTTTTGCATATGTAGGATCTTTGGTGACCCTTGACAACTCATAGATACCTGGCGTACCATCGGAAACAGTAGCAAATACATAATAGTCCTGTCCCAGCACATCGCCATGGATAGCGCGCACCATGCCATTCAGTTTGGGATCGTCCTTTATTTCCATGTTGATCCAGTAATTGCCGCCTCTTTTCGCCGCATCCAGATAATGTATATTGCCTGTTACCTTATAAGCCGCCAGCAGTGCATTTACAGCCTGTCCAGTATGCCAGGGCACTTCGTAGGGATACCATTTTCCTTCCAGCACATTATAATCACAGCGGGACTTACCTGCGGAATCGATCAATACATCTGCCACATAGCGGGCAGTCTGATCGATGGCCCTGACGACATCTTCCTTTTTCAGCTGCGCCGGGGCTGATATCGTAAGCAGGCACATTAAAGCTGTTTTAATCCACTTCATAACGGTTGGTTTTTGAATTTATCTGGTATTTGTGCTTATGATTAGTGATTACAAGGTCATCCCGCAGCCGGAAGGTAAACCTGCGGCGATTTCCAGTGCTCCGGATGAGGATGTGGTTTATGCCTGTGTGTAAAGGTAGCTGCACCGGGTTTTGCACAGTTTTTACTTCATGGCCATTACAATACAACACCGTGCTGTCTCCGGCTGTCAGCCATGCATCTACTACCCGGGCGCTGTCTGTTTGTAGCTGGCAATAGGCATATACAACAGATGGCAGGTATTTTTCTTCCAGGTCGATAATCCCTCCATTTGTGGCTGCAAACTTCTGCCAGCGATACTTATTACCATCATAAATGTATACATCGCCAGGCGAAGGTTGCAACGCTTTATCCATTCCATCTATTGACGGCAGGTTACCGCACAGCAGCCAATTGGTAAAGTAAAAGGAGGTTGTTGGTATGATATCCTTTCTACGGGCTGGCAGCTCCTGTAATTCCTTCACCTTTTGCGACCAGGAGTGTAACACCGTATCCAGCCAGTAAGGTTGATTTTCATTCAACCATAGCTTCCTGAAGGTTTCGGCAGTAGCCTTGTAGGCTGCTACGAGACTGTCTGTGCTCATATCAGGATCTACCATAACCTGCCTGGTTCGCAGCATCAGCTCATACTGATGGATGACCAGCTGCATCGCTGCAAGATCTTCCGGATGAAGCGCAGGCACTGCCCGGTGGCTTAGGCTAGTGGCTATTCTCACAATATGTAATGCCTCGGCTATACTGTTATTATTCAGGATCATTTGTTTGCCGCTGTCAGGTACAATCTGTTGTTTCCACAGCTGATCATTCAGGTTATAGGTAACTGGCTGTTCACGCAGCTGCATCAGCGTAAAAAGAGCATTTACATAGTTACCATTATACGTACCATATGCAACGTTTTCAAAGCGGAGATCAAACCCATCAGCACCCGTATTCCAGCTTTTGTCTGCAGCAAGGTAAACCCCATACCAGTCTGCATCAAAAAGGTAGGTGCCGCCATCATCCCACACCGTAGTAAACACACCAGCGGCACCGCTCTCCCTGCCCTGTTTAATAAATCCGCCTATGTTTTTTTTCGCCATGATCATATCAGGAAACATGCGGTAAGAGTTGACAATACCCGGGCATACCATATACTGTAATCCCCGCCGGGCAAAAGGTTTTATCCACTGATCAAAGTTCGCCTGGTCTCCATATTCCCATGAGAGGTACATGATGTCTCTGGGGAGGAGGTCCAGAATTTCCGTATGCTTTAAGGCCATATCTCCCCACATCATCATTTTTTTACCATGTTGTTTCACGACATCATATAGTAATTGGAGAAAGCCGGCATAAAACTTCGGGATGCCTACGCTGTCAACATATTTTGCTGATCGTCCTTTATCAATTCCAAATGTTTCGTCACAGTTTACATTAAACCAGGGCGCGCTGAAGGCATCGCACAGCTCTCCAATTACATCCTTCAGGAATATGCGTGCACTGTCGTCAAGTGGTGAGATGAGCATAGCTGATTCTCCCATATGCCTGTATTGAGGTAATGCGAGGATCTTCTCAAAGTGGCCGAACGACTGAAAATTTCCTACCAGCTGCATGTGATAATCTGCTGCATAATCGCTTAGTTCACGGATTTGCCGGATAGTCAGCTTTCCATCTGCCGGGGCAAAATCCGGATGAGATAATGGCTGTACTACATGTTCTATATAAAACGAGAGATAATTGACCTTTAACTCTGCCAGGCGTTGAATTTGCTTTTTTATATAATCGACTGTCGATATGGGACCGCGGCTGATGTCGTCAAACACTACCCGGGCTGGAAAATCAGGCCAGTCAATAATGGTGACTGCTGTTTTCCAGTGTGCCCCTGTAAGCTGTCTGAGCGTTTGTAAACCGTAAAACAGTCCAACTTCATCGTTGGCAGCTATGAACCGATGTTGGTGATTGATGACTAGTATATATCCTTCTTTTCCTATTTTCTCAATATTATTTTGAGCATAACGCCGGACAAGCGCATTGATAGTTGCATTACCACTAATGATATATAGGCTAATGGCTTCCTGCGGACCGGATGCTGCCGGCAGTTGCCAGTGGCGAAGGAGACGTGCCTGCATAGCACTGTCCTTTCCAGTCAGCAGTAACTTTACAGGCATGCTGACATTGTCTTTCCCCTCCTTTACAAACTGCGGATAAGGAATTACCGGTAGAACAGCTGCGTGCGTGAATACCATGGGCAAAAACATCCCCATTAATAGAAATAGATTTCTATAAGCTGTCATAGTTTATGTATATCCACTGGAATAAAAGAATTGTCCCCCCTGATAAATTAGCTCCTACTTACCTATAGTGTGTTTAAACGAACATTTACATGAAAATGAAATACCTCTACTACAATATAAGAATTTTTCCGGTAACGTACCCGTAATTATTCAATTAATTTCTTTTTTGCACCTTTCTCCTGTGTAAAACCATTGCTGCTATCCTGTATGCTTATTCCTGCTACATCCAGATCAGTGCAGGCAAATTGTTGTGTATGGCTGATCACCAGGCCTGGCCTGCTGTCCTTTTCTTTAGCACGGAATGTAATATCAGATAATCTTATATCCTTTGCATATCTTATAAACAGGCCATAAGCTGGTAATACGCCAAACATGGTAGCTTCAGGATAATCCTTTTCCAGTTCCGGCACTGGCTGGCCAGAGGCTTTGCCACCACCAGCTGTTTCGATAGTAATATGAGATAGAGAGAGCGCCTGCAAGGGTGTACCTGCAATACCTGTGATGGAGCATCCTGTAACGTCGGCACCTGTAGCATGAATATCTGACAAATGTATATTTCTTATTATTCCGGGAGCTGGTGTTGCGCCGCCTTCCTTATATTTCCGGCCCCTGTTGCACAGGCGAATGAACAACGGCACTTGTGGCCCATCTATTACTATATTATTTATGGATACATTTTCCATGATGCCACCATCGGCCATTTCCAGTGAAATGCCGCTGTTTCCTGCAGGTTTGCCGTAAATGGTAATTAATTGCGCAGATGGCCGTATCACACAATTGGTGACGGCGATATTCCTGAAACCACCGGTGGATTCTGTACCAAACTTCAGCGCATTGCAGTGGCTGCTAATGACACAATTGCTGATAGTAATATTTTCCGAAATACGTGGTGATGTGCTCTTAATCGTAATTCCATCATCATCGCTATCCCCGTTGATGCCTGATATGATTACATTACGACAGCCATCAATATCCATCATATCATTATTCTTGTTGGAATGGTTCCAGATTCTTATATCCTGGATCTTTACATCGTCACAGTCAAGGTAGTGTTGCATCCAGAAGGCTGAATTACGTAGTGTAATGTCCCGCACAGAGATATTTTTACACCCGATGAACCACAGAAGGTATGGACGATTGCGGTATCGGTCCGGCTTCTTTAGGGTATTGGTCACAAATGCTGCGCCCTGTCCATCTATGATACCATTCCCTTCAATGTGCACGTTTTCCTGGTCTTTGCAGAAGAAGAGCGCCTGCTGTGCCCATTCATCTCCATAAAATCTAATACCGGCCTGCTGATGCGGGTATAATTTTGTATCCTTTTGTCCCAGGATGGTTGCTCCTCCTGCTATATATAAGGTGACATTACTTTTCAGATAAACGGTTGCACTCAGGTATTTCCCTGCTGGAAAATACACCTTTCCTCCCTTGGCAGCACAAGCATCCACTGCTTTTTGAATAGCAGCTGTATTATCAGTGGTGCTGTCTCCGATGGCTCCATAGCTGGTTATGTCGAACCATTGGCTGCGGGCTTCAATAGTAAATAATAAGCACCAAAGCCATATGCAATGCCTTATCATGAGTTTCTCATTTTACATGTGATGTAACAAAAACTGCTATCGTTTAACTAAGATAATAAATTTACGGGTACGTACCCGTTTTTTTATTATTTTTTTGAATGAGATAATTTATCAAACGATAAGCCTATAGGTAACACTACGAATCCGCTGATCTTCCGAAGGCTGTAAAATCAACTCCAGAGGGTATGCTTTCAATGCGGGATAAGGCGTCCGGTACCTTGCTACTATCCAGCTGTCATTGCCTGAGGTGATGCTGAGCGCCCATTGATGTGTACCTGTACTAAGCAATTCCGTTTGGCTATCTACCATTGTAATTTTCATGCTGTTGTCCCGGATAATTGGTTCAATAATCCTGACCGGTGGCAGGGCGTCATGGCCGATAACTGTAATTTTTTTTGAAGGAAGCTGTCGTCCAATAAATAACGGATCTTATAGCCTACGCCTCTTGTGAGCCATTCCTTATCTTTCATCTCACCAGATACGGTCACTTCGTAGGTGCGTGGCCAGGTCTGGTTTGCAGATAAACGGCTGTCGAACTCAAACATGTTGGTAAAATACCCTGTGCTGTCAGTATATTCAATCCGTGGTGTTAGTGGCAAAACGCCCCAGGCTTCCGGAAAGCTCATATGCTCAGGACGGGTGTAGATGGTGGGGCTTGAAGCGCCCATGAACCCGCAGCCTGAGGCCCACAGGTGACTCACCTTTCCCCCATCAGGACAGAACATCTATTTCCCTTTGCTGCCTGGTCTTTGTAGCGGTACACAGTGATTGTGGCCATAAAGCAGGCCGTTTTGACCTCAATCACATCAAGTGTGGGCAAACATCATCAAACTGGCTTCATCAGCAGGAATCGCCTTATAATGCCACATTTTTTTGTTTCCAACTCATAAGCCAGCACCAGGTTTTTAGCTTTTGCAAAAGTGGGATATACACAGGGCGGGGTATTTAAGACTGCTATATGCTGTGGGCCGTATCCCAGCAAGCTGTCTTTCAGGATATTCTGCCGGATAAAGGCCAGGTTCCGCAGGGCCGCGGTGGCATAACGGTCATCCTTGTTTAATAGAGGTAGTCAGCGGTGGCTGTCATGCCGGTGCGCCATTGCTGTTGCTGTGTGGGCGTTAATGCCAGCTTCTGATAAGACAGCAATAACAACAGCAACTGATCTGTAGTGGTGCCTGTTCACACCAGATGCTGCCATCAGCAGCCTGCCTTTGCAATAAGGCACCTGAAAGGGTGGGTAAAGTACCTGCATAGGCCTTATTGGGATAAAGCTCCTGCGCACTACCAGGCAGGCAAAGGAGCATGAATCCTGACAATAAAAGGATCAAGTGCTGGCTACGAAACATTGTGTGTGTGTTTAATTCCGATAGTACCGGCAATTTTCTTTTGTAACAATCTCAATTGGCATAAGGTACTCAGGCTCTACGGGTTGGTCATAAACAAGGTGCTGGAACAAAGTGATGATACCTCTGTACCCTTGCTCACGCGGCTTCTCACAGATAAGAAAATCAATAGTTCCAGACTGGAGATAGCTTACATTATCTGGAATAAAATCATATCCCAGCAGGATCAGGTGTTTAAGGCCAGCCTTTTCAAGGCAACGGGCAACCAGTGATACCCTGGAGTTAGTGACGAAAATAGCGCCGATGGCATTATCTTTTTTAAGGAGCTTTGTCAGATGGCGGGCCACTATTTCATAATCCGTATCCTTAGAATCGAATGTAATCAGCTCATAAGGCAGCTGATTGTCTTTGAAATACGCCCTGAAGCCTTCTTCCTTTCTCAATATGGAATAGTTGGTATCTATTTCCTGCGCGATTTTCGTAATAACAATCTTCTGCCCTTCCCGGATGCCATAACTTGCAAGCTGAGCGGCTACGTAGCCACTATGAAAGTTTTCAGGCCCAATATAGCACATGGCGTTAAAGCCGGGAATATCTGTATTGATCAGCACATAAGGAATACCGGACTCCTTGCAGTAATCAATGAGCTGTAAGGCAGTATCAGAAAATGTGGGTGTTAGCAGGATGCCATCCGGGGCCGAGCGTATGATTTTTTTTACCTGTTTTTTAAAAGTGGCTTCATCGTTCTGGTCAAAGAAAAGCCGCTCTACCTTTATTCCATACTGCCTGATTTCATTTTCGGCCTGGTCAATCCCTTCCTTGGGTGCTTCCCAGAAAGCTGTCTCTGGCGAGGTGACAGGCAATAGCGTGGCCAGCCGCAGATTTCCCCTGCTGGCCAGTGCCAGGCGCCGCGCCAGTACATTGGGCTGGTAATTCAGCCTTTTCATGATCTCCCGGATCAAGGCCTTTGTCTTCTCAGATACTCCTTCCCTGTTGTGAATTACCCTGTCTACCGTTGCTATAGATACCTGTGCAAGCCTTGCAATTTCTTTTACTCCTGCGGCTGCTTTGCTATTATCTTTCTTCATAATATTATTAGCTATAACAAATATAAACAATTAAACAGCCGCGTTGTATGACATTGCCTCCATGTTTTTCACTGTCCTTTCTCCAGTATGATCGAATCCCCTTTCCCGTTCATAATCCACCATAGCGGCAGACCTGTAATTGATGAACGCCTGGTGCAGGTGGCAGAGCTATTGCCCCTGCTGTACTTACTAAAATAAAAAAGCGCACCTGCCAGAAGACAGATGCGCTTTTTTACATTTGCTTTTTTTCAATAGTAGATATCTACCACCCCATTCGGGGTACCATTCGTTACCACACTCGCATGTTGTCCGCAATCCGTCACCGCATTCGCCACTGTCCAGGACAATGCTGATTGCGTACCACCCTGTAACTGTATCTGAATATTACTGAAGGTGGTCTTCGTTGTATTCGGATAATCAGTACATACTACAGGATAGTATACTTCCAGTGACTCAGCTGCCCAATAGAGCTTTTGGATATTACTCACTGAAAGATTGATAGAAGAATAGCCGGTGAAAGCAGATGTGTAGCTATAGGTGCTGCCACTGCTGCCGGTGAGGGTCATGATACCAGTGAGGCTCGTACCGGCACTCACCCTCACAAGGTTACTGAAGATAGCAGTTCCGCTGGAACCATCTACATACCAGTTGGCAATGGCCCAGTAGTTACCACCACCTGCTGCAGAAGGCCCCCATTGTAAAACGGGTTGCAGGATGTAGGAACTATTTTGGAGACCATTGAACATAAAGATGGTCTGCCCATTGGAAGTGGAAGGTGCAGGTGGTACCGTCCAGGTGGTAGAAAAATAAGAAATCGGTGTAGACACCGGGTTACTCCAGTAAGTGTAAGCAATCCAACCGGAGCTGAGGGGTTTTACTTTCCGCGCTAAAGGAGCAGCGCTGTTGACATTACCAGGGTAATCAGGAAATGCGCCGGCATCGGCATGGATAGCGCCAAAGTCTTTGGCGACTTTGCCTGTGGCATCGTCGATGGCTCTTAAACGGCCACCCTGTACATCCAGGTGTTGTCCTTGTTCGATTTTGCTAACTTTGTCAGCTGGGCGCCAACCGCCGGGAGTTAGTACCATACCTGCCTGGGCTGAGTTGTCAGTGGCAACGGTAGTGGTAGAAACGGGGGGCGCGTCCGGAGCAGATTTGGTCGTTTCTTTGCCGCATGCAGCAAAGAAGAGGGCGCTGATGAGTATCAGACCGCCAACATAGGTGTGTTTCATGCGTGATCGGGTTTTCTGGTTATTATGGGGATGTTCTTAAAGTTACCTTGTTTGGATGCGGGGACATAGCAGGGGGAGGTTTTTAAGTTGTTTTTAAGTTCCTTTGTGATATGAAAAGGGAATTACTGGTCACGGCTGATGGCTCCCATACAATAGCTATTCCGGACATGAACGTAACATATCATAGCACACACGGTGCGATACAGGAAAGTATGCATGTATTTATCCATTCGGGTTTACATGCTATACAGGCACCTGCCATTCGCATCTTTGAAATGGGATTTGGTACAGGATTGAATGCTTTGCTCACTTTACAGTATGCTACTACACCTGTATATTACTACGCTGTAGAACAATTTCCCTTGACAGCACAGGAAGTAGAAGGATTAAATTATGGTGCCGATCTACATCAATACCCCTGGAATAAAGATGTAAAAATTTCTGAAAAGTTTACCCTGCACAAAGCCCATGCATCTTTATTAGATGTAGCTCCTTTTGTCCAAACCTTTCATTTAATTTATTACGATGCCTTTGCACCTGCAGCCCAACCGGAATTATGGTCGGTCGCTGTCTTTGAAAAATTATATAGCTTATTAGAACCGGGAGGAATACTGGTTACCTATTGTAGTAAAGGAGATGTAAGAAGAGCTATGCTGGCCGCGGGTTTCAATGTAGAAAAATTAGCAGGCCCGCCGGGAAAAAGAGAAATGCTGCGAGCGGTAAGACCCTAACGACAAATGTCCCAACATATGTTGAGACACCTGTTCTTTTTTTAAACAGATTATTTTTGTACGACCTGTGTACGCAGCGTTTCTACGAGTGCACCTACCCTTCCGATCAACTGATCAGACAAGCCATTTTTCTTTGCACCTATTACGAGGTCTGCAACAAATGCATCGAAATCATCATTGGCAGCCTTCCCATTCATGCGGGAATTCTGTGCCGGATCGTGTGCTGCTGTCATACTTTTACCACCATATGTATAACTGGTAGAACCTGTACCTACACATACAAAGTCAGTGAGGTTCTTGCTAAGTGCTTCAAAACCGCTGGTATTGCCGGCGGTAACTTCTGCCAGCAGAGTTTGGAAAAATCCATTGATAGCAGTATCTGCTGCAATCACGAAGATGGTACTGTCTAATACAGAACGAATGCCAAGACGACCCTGTTGAATCATAGTACCAGAATTGGCAGGATCATTCACCATAGTGGATCCTCCGAGCGAATCATACAATGTTTTTGTTGTTTCCGTTTTATCTGAATCTTTCTTGCACGAGGTGAGGAACAGGCCTGTGCCAAAGATACCAGCTAATAATAACAGTGCTGCGTTACTTTTCATTTTCTATTTTTTACTTATGAATAAGTTCATAATTTTTCCGGTGAATGACTGTGCCATAGCCGGACAGCCTTTCTGCATATCAGCAGCGCTGGGTACAAATCGTGTAGCCGTATAATGTAGTGACTGACCACACCTGCTGATGATGTCGTTGGCATCCGCCAGCAATGGAGAATAAGTAAATATAGCGATACGTGTTCCTGCATTCACCAATACGTGATCTACGCCGGGCTGTGCATAGAGCCAGGCCTGTACCTGTTCTCCTTCCTGGGCCGTAAGTGATTGCTGAATGTCCATTCTGGCCATGATTCGTGTATGCGCATCCGCTGGCTTTGGCCGGGTTACAAGGTAAATGTGTACTGCCAGTACGAGTACCAGGCACGCGAGTATACCTCCCGCCCATGGCAGGATTTTCAGAGCTTTCCTTATCATAAAATAATGTGTAAATTATAGAAACCAGCTTCCGTATCTGACGATGTAGTTTTGCTACATATTCAGATACGGGAAATATATTCAGCTGGATTTAAAAGCTGAAAAATAATTGAAGAGGGGTTATTCGGAAGTATATTCTCCTTTCAGTATGCGATCCAGTTTAAAATATCCCAGGTGTACCCGATCTGGCTTTGCAGCTGGACCAGCAGGTTTTAACTCCAAAGCATATTGTGCTCTGATAGTAGCAGGGAGTATTTCTTCTATCAATGCAAAATCATCGATATCTACACCATACTTGTCATCGATGTGTGATGTAGCACCGGGGAATGTGGTATGCTTGAAAAACGCAGTAGCTTTTGCTTTTCGAAGCGCTTCGTTCTTTTCTTTACCAGTGGAGAGCAATTTGTAATGGTATTCCTCCATTTCATTTTCTTTGTATCCACCAAGGTTGATGAAGTAAAGTTGTGTACCACCAGCTTCTTTTTCTGTACGGGGTATCACCTTTACCTGCATATCATCTACAAGCGTCACTTCTCTGAAAGCATCAAGGTGAAGATTCCCTTTTGCTTCCGGCCAGAAGGCTTCCAGCGCAGGTATTACCTCCTTCAGTGAAGTAGCGACACCAAAGAATACATCATGCTGTTCTGTGTGTCTGCCTGCAGGCTTGCATCCTGCAAGGATCATAAAAAGCTTTACTTGTTCCATAATGATAAAAGTATTGCGACGTCTTCACCCCAGTAAAAATGAATGTAGGAGGCGAGCACATTTTGTTGTCTGTAAATAGGTGTTAGTACGGCTTTACCACGGGCATTCTGTACTTCGCCGATGGTGATGAGATTTGATGTGGCGTGTGAGTAATGGAATTCGTGCCCTTTCAAAACCGCATCTTCAATTTTTACTTTGCGATAACCTAGTGATAAGCGACTATCAACCATGCTGGTCTCAAGGTCCAGTACACCACACATGTCGTGGCGGGTGCCTTCCTGATCTGTAATAACGTTGCCCAGGTACATCATCCCCCCACATTCTGCAATCACACGTCCGCCGTTTTCGCAATAGTCGCGAATAGCTTTTCGCATGGCGAGGTTCTGCTGTAAGGCGGATAAATATAATTCAGGATAGCCTCCGGCGAGGTAGAGCAGATCTGCTTCAGGTAAAGATGTATCATGTATTGGACTAAAATAGGTCACATCTCCAAACTGACGGATATTCTCTGCATAGATAAAATTAAATGCTTCGTCCCGGGCTACAGCGATCTTAAATTTCTTTTGAAAAAAAGAATGCCTTGTCTCTGTCGAAGGTCTGTTTTTCTCCGTCAAAGCCAATAACCCATCAATATCCACCGACTTACTTACATGAGCAGCTGCCAGCTCTACAATCGCCTCATAATCATTTTCACCTGACAATGCCAACCCCAGATGTCTGGAAGGAATCTTTATCTCTTCATTCACAGGAATATACCCCAATGGCATAATACCCACATCCCCGCACGCATCCTTCAGAAACTGATAATGACTCTCCGTATTGACAAAATTGAAAATAACCCCGGCAATCTTTACATCCGTATTAAAATTCTTCAACCCATACAACAACGGCGCCACTGAATACGCCATTGCCTTTGCATTCACCACCAGTATCACAGGTATATCCAGCAACAATGCAATCGCCGCACTACTCCCCTCCCATTTCACTGCTCCGTCATACAACCCCATCACACCTTCTGTGACTACCACATCTGCATCATCGCTGTAGTGACTATACAGATCCTGCACATGTGCCTCACTCATCATAAACGTATCCAGATTGATGCTCTGCCTGCGGGCTGCCCGGGTATGATGGGTTGTATCGATATAATCAGGGCCGCATTTAAAAGGCTGGACCTGCAAGCCCCTGTTATGCAATGCCCGCAACAACCCCAAAGTGAGTGTGGTCTTGCCTGAATGGCTGGATGGTGCTGCGATTAAAAACTGAGGCTTCTTCATTTGGTCAAAGATAGTACATTTGTAAAATTATCTATACGCCCAACGCTATGCAGCAATTAAAACCCATCATGTTTGTAGGTACCGCTTCAGACGTCGGGAAAAGCTTTATAAATACCGGTTTCTGCCGCATCTTCAAACAGGATGGTTACCAACCAGCTCCGTTTAAGGCACAGAACATGTCACTCAACAGCTTCGTTACTCCTGACGGACTTGAAATAGGCCGAGCGCAAGCAGTACAGGCAGAAGCCTGTGGGCTGCCCTGTAGTGCAGATATGAACCCTGTATTGCTGAAACCTACGAATGACAAGACCTCGCAGGTTGTATTGATGGGTAAACCTGTGGGGAGCCAGTCGGCCTATGATTACTTCATGGGGAATAATAAACAGGAATTGTTGAATGCTGCCAAAGCAGCCTTTGACAGGTTGCTGGCCCAGTATAGCCCTGTAGTAATGGAAGGTGCAGGTAGTATCAGTGAACTAAACCTGAAACACAGGGATATTACAAATATGCGGATGGCACTGCATGCAAGGGCAGATGTATACCTCGTTGCAGACATTGACAAAGGCGGCATCTTTGGGAGTGTATATGGCACAATCGCACTTTTACCTCCTGAAGAAAAAGCATTGCTGAAAGGCATCATCGTCAATAAATTCCGTGGCGATGCCCGTCTTTTTGAAACCGGAAAAACCTTGCTGGAAGAGCTGTGTGGTGTTCCTGTAGTTGGTATCATCCCTTATCGAAGGGATATCTACGTAGAGGAAGAAGACTCTGTGGCACTGGCTCGTAAGCAACAACAGGCAGGTAGTGGCAAAGTCAATGTAGTAGTAGTTTTACTAAACCGTTTGTCCAACTTCACAGACTTTACCGTACTCGAAAAAGATGAGCGCGTACACCTGTATTATAGCAATAACGCGGCTGAAATTGCACAGGCAGACATTGTGATTATACCCGGTAGTAAAAATACCATTGCAGACCTGGTGGATATCAAAAATAATGGTGTGGCAACAGCCATCACACAGGCATTCAAAGACGGCAAGACTGTGATTGGTATCTGTGGTGGTTACCAGATGATGGGGCATAGTGTGGAAGATCCTGTAGGTGTGGAAGGTACTGTTTCTTATATGCCCGGGCTGGGGTTGCTACCAGTAACAACAGTACTTACTGAAGTAAAGACCACACAACAATGCACCTTTCAATATAAAAATAGTGCCGCTATCTGTGAAGGATATGAGATTCATATGGGGATTACCTCAAGCAACACCCCATTGAATACGATGCCCCATGGCCACGGTGATGGGTATATATTGAACGACCGCTGCTGGGGCACCTATATCCATGGCATTTTGGATAACCCTGTAGTCGTGGACGACCTGCTTTCCCCTTTCAGGCTGGAAGCTGCCGCCCCCTTTGATTACAACAATTATAAACATGAGCAGTACGATAAACTGGCACAACATCTGCGCGAACATGTCGATATTGCCTACATTTACAGTCAATTAAAAAGTGAACAATGATATTAGGTCATGGAGATGACAGGTATCTGTATTCCCGGGAAATTCTTGCTGATTTTAGTTCTAACGTGTATTACAAAGGACTTTCCATTGGTTTGGTACATCACCTGAGCACACAACTTTTCAGATTAAAAAATTATCCGGAAGCAAACGCACAAAGTTTGCAGGAAGCATTGGCACAATGGCATGAGATTACGCCGTCACAAGTCTTAGCCACAAATGGCGCAACTGAAGCTTTTTATCTGGTAGCCCATGCATGGAGAGGCCAATCGGCAACGGTTGTCATTCCTGCATTTGCAGAGTATGAAGATGCCTGCAGGGTGAATGATATTTCAGTATCGCATCTTGAATGGTCTTCTCTAAAACAGGATACTACATTTGCGACAGAGCTGGTATTTTTAGGTAATCCTAATAATCCTACCGGGGCTTTGTTATCAGTTGACTTTCTACAGGCATTGCTGCTAAACAATACTACAATCACGTTTGTGATCGATGAAGCATATGTAGACTTTACCCATGAAAGAAAATCGCTGGTTAACTCACTGGATGACTTACCGAATTTAATTATCATCAAATCACTCACCAAAACTTATGCAATACCGGGTTTGAGGCTAGGGTATTTATTAAGTAGCACTGATACGATCGCTAAAATAACAGTCTCAAAAATGCCCTGGTCAGTGAATGCACTGGCCATTGAAGCGGGCTTGTATATTGTGGCGCATAAAGAACAACTGACATTTAATGCAGTAGATTTATTGCAGGATACGGCTAACTTAATGGCGGCATTGAGTATTCATGTGAAAGTCATGCCTACTCAGACGAACTTCTTTTTATGTGAGTTAATAAATGGTACTGCTGCTGATCTAAAGGCATATCTGGTAGAAGAGCATAGCTTACTCATCAGGGATGCCAGCAATTTCAAAAGTCTCAGTCCGAAACATTTCAGGGTGGCGACACAGACGCCCGAAAAAAATGCTCTATTGATTAAAGGTATCAATGCATGGATGGAAAAATAATATGGATTCCTTTGGTGGTGGGGTATGTGTTGGATTTGCTCCTGGGCGATCCAGGGTGGTTGCCGCATCCGGTGCGGTTGTTTGGCAATCTGATCGCATTTGGTGAAAAGAGACTCAATAATGGATCCAGACGTATTCTAAAAGGAGCTGTATTAACCGTGGTATTGTGCCTCGGGGTGTATGCTTTCTTCTATTCCATGCAGGAAATACTGCCGCTCTGGGCGAGGTATATTTTCAACAGTATTTTTGTTTTTTACGGTTTGGCCAATAAGAGCCTTTTACAGGAGGGCGCAGCCGTTTATGACGCCTTATGCCACCAGGGGCTGGAAGCAGGCAGAAAACGCCTTGCCTGGATCGTAGGCAGGGATACTTCAAAGCTGCAGGAGAACCAGATCCGGATAGCGGTATTGGAGACCTTGTCAGAGAACCTTAGTGACGGAGTGATTGCCCCCCTGCTCTTTTATGCAGTAGGTGGTGTACCTGCTATGATGCTGTACAAGATGATCAATACGCTGGACTCTATGATTGGGTATAAAAGCGAGCGCTATTTATATTTTGGCCGGTTTGCCGCCAGACTGGATGATGTGGCAAACTATATACCCGCAAGGGTGACGGCGTTTTTGATGGTGCTGGTCTCCTTCAGTAAACGGGGATGGCAGTATATATTTAAATACGGTCACAAGCACGCCAGTCCCAATTCAGGTTACCCGGAGGCGGCGCTGGCTGGGATTATGAATTGCAGGTTCGGCGGGCCGAATGTGTATCATGGCGTGGTGGTAGAGAAGCCTTATATCGGTGAGCACCAACGGGAAATTCAACATGAAGAATTACGAAAAGTGATGTTTATAAATCAATCAGTAACTTTCCTGATGGTGGTGCTGATAATATTATTTAAAGCATTCTATTCATAACAATAAAAGCGGAACTCTGAAACCTGGTATCAAAGACCAGTTTTTATCCCCTCCCCTAACGAATCTAAATCGTCCGCCAGCTCACTCTTCCCTTCACTATCCATATAGTTATACTTCATAAGGTGGGTTTATTGTCCTTAACTGCCGGAAAGTTAATTTTATTTACTACTTTTACCCCGGTTTATGGTTTTTATACGCCTCCCAGGCGGATAAAATTAAAAGGGAATCTGGTGTAAATCCAGAACAGTTCCCGCTGCTGTAAGTTCCATCAATCGCTTTTAACATCTGCAAAGCCACTGTTCCTACCGGAACGGGAAGGCGTTAAAAGTGGAACAAGTCAGAAGACCTGCCAAAAACTATAACTACTTATCCAATGCTTTCGGGAAAAAAGTACAGGGATTGCAAACAACATACACTGCGTTTGCTCTTGCCGCTTTTTCTCCTGTCTGCTTGTTTAATCGTTAACGGGTAATTAACTGCATTAAATGTTTTAAAAGGTATGGCTATTAAAGATCTGACCAAGGTTCAGAAGATGGTTTTTATTTGCAATGGTGGAACCTGTGCTAAAGGCGGTGCAGACGAAAACACTTTAGCTTTGAGGGCACACCTCACCAAACATGGCATGGATGATGAAATTCATACTGTTCGCACTAAATGTATGGGTCAATGTACCAGCGGACCAATTATATTCATTCACCCCGAAGGTGCCTGGTATGGTGGCGTAAACCCTGAGATTGCACGTGATATTGCGACTCAGCATCTCTTACAAAACACTTTACTGAAACCACAACTTTGCTTCCCGGAACCAGATGCCTTGGTGTTACAGCCTGTAACGTTTAGCGCAGCGAAAGCAGAATAAACCACAGCATCGTCACCAACGAAAATGGTGAATATACCCTTGCCTACCTTGCTCCCGGAGAATACACATTGATCCATGCCCGGACTCATACACAGAGAACCTGTTCAATACACAATAGGCTGAGGCATAGTTTTACGACGAATCAGGATTGAAAGGTGAGGCGGAACCTGTTTATGATTTTCACATCACACCAGGCATACCCTTGTTTATAAAAGGAAGTTTGCGCGTATATTTTTAAATTATGGGAACCGATATTTCAGGATTTATCGTATTGGCTGTCCTTGGCCTTCGCCACGGACTTGACCCGGACCACATTACAGTGATCGATGGTTATACTTACCGCCTCCACATGCACAAAAGTACATGGAGCAAATGGGTAGGTACCCTCTTTACATTTGGACATGGCATTATGGTCACCGCCATTGCATTATTCCTTTGTATACTGAAGAACAATTTCAATATCCCACCATTGCTGGATATCGTGGTTGAATGGACTGCCTCGCTGATGCTGTTCTTTATGGGTATTTCTAACCTTATCTATTTGAAGAGAGGTCAGGTACAAATGGCCGGTATCCGACAGAAATTAATCCCGAATGCATTCAACAAAAGCCTGAATCCGTTCACAGTAATACTCACAGGCATCATCTTCGGGTTCATCTTCGATACCTCTTCGCAGATTGCAGCCTTTGGTTATGCTGTAGCAGTATCAAACCAATGGATCTACGCAATCCTGGGTGGCGTAGTGTTCTCCCTGGGATTAATCCTCACAGGCACCTGCGATTCCATGTTGCTCAGCAAACTACTCAAGACCTTCGACCAGAAGAAGATCCAAAACCACCGGTTCAAATTAAATGTACTGATCACAATCATGTGTTTCGCAATTCCCATCTATAAAATACTCAGTACATGGAATACTTCCCTGGAATTGAGCGACACACAGAACAATATTGTGGGAATAATTTTCGTAAGTATCATCATTTCATTGTATGCTGATTTATATTTGAGGCACAAATTCAGTAAATCAGACAATGGAACAGAATGAGTATACAAAGAACAGATCCATCAGCATCTTAGGCTGTGGCTGGCTCGGCTTACCATTAGCCGAACTTTTTGTTCAGCAGGGATACCAGGTTAAGGGGTCTGTGACCAGTGAAGAAAAGCTGGAAACACTGTCTGAAAAAGGGGTACTCCCCTACCAGGTCACCATCACCGACCAGGCCATTGACTGTAATGACCTGCAGGCATTCCTGGATAGCGATATCCTGATCATCAATTTCCCACCCGGTCGCAGACCGGATATTGCCACTTATCACCCTGCCCAGATTGCCCTACTGATTCAGGCAATTGAGGTAAGCCCTGTCAAACACGTGCTGCTTATCAGCTCCACCTCCGTATACCCTGACCTGAACAGGGAAATTACGGAAAAGGACATAGTACCCCCGACCAAAGGTAGCGGACAAGCCCTGTTGCAGGCAGAGAACCTGCTCCTTTCACAAACGAAATTTACCACTACTATACTTAGATTAGGAGGTTTGATCGGGTACGACCGTATGCCGGCGCGCTTCCTGGCGGGCAAAAAAGATGTGGAAAACGGAGATGCCCCTATCAATGTGATCCACCAGGACGATTGCTTAGGACTGATCAGTGCGCTCATTGAACAGGAGGTTTGGGGAGATATTTTTCATGCTGCTGCCGATGAACACCCGACCCGCAAAGTTTACTATACATTGGCAGCTGAAAAAGCAGGGCTGGAAGTTCCTACCTTTGCCGAAGGCAAACCATTGTGTTTTAAGATTATCAATTCTGATAAGATCAAGCACCGCCTGCGTTATACATTCAAACATCCTAACCCACTGGCATTATTATGAAAGGGATATTAATATGCGGACATGGCAGCAGGGACCCGGAAGGAGTACGGGGATTTAAAGAGCTGGTCGCTTTGCTTAAAGAGCGATACCCGGACTATATGGTCGATTATGGCTTCCTGGAATTTTCACATCCCGTATATGCAGCGGCGGTAGAACGCATGTATCTGGCAGGAGTGCGCGAAATCCTGGCAATTCCGGCTATTCTCTTTGCCGGCGCGCATGCCAAGAATGATATTCCTTATGAGATGAATACCCTGCAAAGCCAGTATGAAGGATTGACGATACGGCTAGGCAGGCATATAGGCATTACGCCGTCTATTTTAAAACTCGCACAGAAACTTATACGGGAAGCAGGTGGTACGGGAGATCTTTCTGATACCTGTCTGCTTGTAGTTGGCAGAGGAACTTCCGATCCGGATGCCAATGCTGATGTGGCGAAAATGACCCGGATGCTGTGGGAAGGAATGGGATTTGGCTTTGCAACGACGGCCTATATCGGAGTGACAAAGCCTTTGCTGCAGGAAGCCTTGCCCCTGGTGAATCTCTTGCCCTATAAGAGGATCATCTCGGTGCCGGTATTTTTGTTTACAGGCGTGTTATTGAAAAAGATATATACGCAGCTGGACGAATACAAAGCACAGACTGATAAAACAATACTATATACTTCCGGTTTCGAATGTGATGACCTATTATTAGAGACGATCGATGAACGGATCAGAGAGGTAGAAGTTGGAAGACCAGAGATGAATTGCCAGCTTTGTAAGTATAGAACTCAGATAATTGGATTTGAGGAGGAGGTGGGCAAAGAGCAGGTGGGGCACCATCTGGCTGTGAAAGGGATCTTGTTTGAAGAGGATGAGAAGATTGAATCGGGGAATAAGGTGATCAGCAAATTTAAAAAGATATTGGGGATCTGAGTTATGGCAAAACAAGGTAAAATTTATGGTGTATCTCTTGGCCCCGGCGATCCTTTATTGATAACCGTTAAGGGCCTGCAGGTGTTGCAGCAGGTAGATAGAATTTATTATCCGGGCTCTTTGCTCGAGGATGGCAGTACCATCAGTTACTCACTGGGAATATTGCAATATCATCAACTGGATGAGAGCAAATTCAGGGGCATGTTCCTGAAAATGAGTAACGACAGAAGCGAGGTAGCAGGCACATATGCAAATACGTTCCTGCAGATGTGGGAGGACTACCAGATGGGATTACAGGCAGCGTTTGTCAGCGAAGGGGATATTTCCTTTTACAGCACATTTGCTTACCTGATGGAGCATATTCAGCAATATAAGTTGGATGTGGAGATCATTGCAGGAGTACCTTCTTTCCTGAATGGAGCGGCAGTTCACCAATTTCCATTAGGTGTACTGAATGAGAAGATAGCCATTTTGCCACGCATGCAGGATGCTAAACAATTGGATCATTTATTAGATTCTTTTGATACAGTAGTACTGATTAAAGTGCGGAGTGTGATCAAAACATTGTTGCCGGTGATGCACAACAGGGCATTGCGGATGATGTATTGCGAAAGACTGGGTACACCGGATCAGTTTATCACAACAGATATACAGGCTATTAAAGAGAGAGAACTGCCCTATTTTTCGCTGATTATTCTAAAGAAATTATGAGATTAAGTGTAGTGGGCATAGGTCCCGGCGGCGCTGATTACATTTTGCCAGTCGCACAACAGGTATTATCAGATGCAGATATCGTGATTGGATATAGTTACTATTTCCAGTTCATCAGTCATTTACTAAAACCCACCTGCGAATGTATTGGCAAAGACCTCACTGAAGAAGAAGCACGTGCAGTACTGGCAGTAGATAGCTGTGCCCCCGGTAAGCATATAGTCGTGATCAGCTCTGGTGATGCAGGGATTTATGCTATGGCATCGCTGGTATACCAGTACGCAGGCAAACACCCGGAAAAAGAGATTGCATTACAGACTATTCCGGGTATCAGTGCATTCATAGCCGCTGCAGGTAAACTAGGCGCGCCACTGGGCCATGATTTCTGCTGCATTTCCCTATCAGATTTAATGACACCATGGACCACCATAGAGCAACGTATCAAAGCTGCGGCCTTTGGTGACTTCGTCACCTCATTATATAATCCAAGAAGCAAAAAACGCTTCTGGCAACTGGAACGCTTTAAAGAGATCTTTTTAGAACATCGTTCGCCGGATACACCTGTGGCAATTATACGCCAGGTAACACGCCCGGAAGAAAACATCCTCATTACCACACTAAAAGAACTACCTGTAGCAGCTGTAGATATGTTCTCGCTGGTGATGGTGGGTAATTCCCAGACATACCAGTTCAAAAACTTCTTAGTTACGCCACGTGGTTATTTAGATAGAAAGCCACAGAGCGGACAGGAGATCCAGGACGAAAGTTTCAGACAGATCGCCGCACAAATGCAACGTACTGATTTATCACCTGCCGATAAGTGGGCGGTAATGCGTTGTATACACACAACGGCTGATTTCGAATATGAAGATTTATATCATTCTAACGATAATGCCATTGACCGCTGGCAGGAATACCTGCAACAAGGCGGTACAATTGTAACGGATGTGACAATGGTGCAATCTGGTATTACCCGTTCTTTTCTGGAGAAATATCAGTCTCAGGTACATTGTTATTTAAATGCAGAAGGCGTACTTGAACTCGCGGCACAGAAAGGTTTGACAAGAAGCCAGGCCGGGATGCGGCTGGCGATAGAGAAGCACCCGGAGGCATTGTTTGTAGTAGGAAATGCACCGACGGCTTTGTTTGAGTTATGTGATCATTTGGGAAATGCGGGCTTTAAACCTGCAGGCATCATTGGTGCACCGGTAGGTTTTGTGAATGTGGTGGAGTCAAAATTGAAATTGCAGGCGATGAAGCATATACCTTATGTGATAATAAAAGGTCGCAAGGGAGGTAGTAATGTGGCAGCAAGTATCGTAAATGCAGCATTCTCTTATGAATAAATACGTGGTCATAGGTATTTCAGATCAAGCACACTTCACCTTACCAGATGAAGTGCAGACCCTATTACCACAACACCGGTATTTTTCGGGAGGCAAACGACACCATGAACGGATACAGCAATACCTGCCTGAGAAATATGAATGGATCAATATTACAGGTGACGTTCCCGGCTTGATACAACAGTTTCGCCAGCTGGATGGCACTATAGTGATCTTTGCTTCAGGCGATCCTTTATTTTATGGATTTGCAAATAGCATCCGGAAGTATGATCCACTGGCAGCTATGAAGGTCTATCCTTATTTTAACAGCCTACAGTTATTATGTCAGAAATGCAATATCGCTTATGCCGGAATGTATAACACATCTGTTCACGGGCGTGGATGGGATGAATTGGATACAGCACTGATCAAAAGAGAAAAGCTGATCGGAGTATTGACAGATGGAGTAAAAACACCTGGTGCTATAGCAAAAAGACTTTTATCATTTGGGTATAACAACTACACAATGATAATAGGTGAAGGGTTGGAAGGTGTGGAGGAAAAAATCACAAGACACTCATTATCAGAAGCCACAAACAGTTTATTTCACACCTTGAATTGTGTATTATTAATACAATCTACGCCACGCAAAAAATATTCAGGCATACCAGATGCATTATTCGAAGGACTACCGAACAGGCCAAACATGATCACCAAGATGCCGATAAGGCTATTGAGTTTGACCCAACTGGATTTGTTTCAGCGAAGTGTATTATGGGATATCGGTTTTTGTACCGGCTCAGTAGCCATTGAAGCAAAGAATAATTTCCCTCATTTACAGGTAGTCGCTTTTGAAAAGAGAGAAGAATGTGATGCATTGCTGGATATAAATGCCTGCAAATTTGGAGTACCTGGAATCATAAAGGTGATGGGTGATATTTTCGAGCAGGACTTATCTGTCTATCCCCTACCCGATGCGATATTTATTGGAGGCCATGGAAATAGGTTAGACACTTTAATCCATCGCTTGCATTTGCATATACAAAAAGGCGCCCGCATTGTCATGAATGCGGTCAAACCCGACAGCAGGGAGCAATTTACGCAGGCTATAACGACCTTAGGCTATCACCTGCATCCCCCTGTAGATATTACAATTGACGATCATAATCCGATTACTGTCCTCACGGCAGAAAAAATATAAACATGAACAAAACAGCGATCATAGCCAGTACAGACAGAGGCGTGGAATTAGGCTTGCGCATCAGACAGGAATTTCCTCATGCTGTAGTGGTAAGTACGCGCACACATGAGCAGGTAACCTCCATCCCTGCTATTGCAGATTTCTTACAGACCAATTACGACAACTTCGACACCCTGGTATTCATTGGCGCATTAGGTATTTGTGTAAGAAGTATTGCACCCTATTTACAGAACAAACATACAGACCCTGCAATCATCAATATGGACGACCATGGGTATTATGTGCAGGCAGTAGTATCCGGGCATGAAGGTGGCGCAAATGCATTAGCCACGAAACTCGCACTTGCTACGGCAGGACAGGCCGTGATCACGACCAGTAGTGACCTGCAACAGTTATGGGCACTGGATACATTGGCCGCGCAGTTTAATTGGAAAGCAACTCCAAATAATGCATTGATTGCTTTATTTGTCAATAACAAACCCACAGCAGTTTTATTAGATATTAAAGATAAAGGCACACAGTATCTGGAAAGAACAAAGCCGGCCTTTGCCGATATTTATTACGCTTTTGAGGAGATCGACTTTTCGAAATATGAATTACTGATTGCGGTAACTTATAAAAACTATGAGGCCCCCATTCCGGTATTTCACTACCATGTCCCCGTATTGAATATAGGTATGGGATGTTCAAGAGATATTGAAACTGACCTGCTGGAAGCTTCACTCCATGAGCAGTTTCAGATACAGGGACTGGCTTTATCCGCTTTAAAAGCAATCGGCTCTATTGATATCAAAGGAGACGAAACTGCTTTCATCGCCTTAGCACAAACATTAAGTGTACCCTTTATCACCTTTACTGCGGATGAATTAAATACACAGGTAGTTCCAAATGCATCTGAAGTAGTTCTGTCTAAATTAGGCGTGCACAGTGTATCTGAAGCTGCTGCCATGTTGCTCTCCGGTAATACCGGTTTATTTCTCGAAAAGCAAAAGATAACAGTAGCCTCCGGCAAAAAACATACACTGGCTATTGCCATTGATAAAAGTGCAGTGCGCAAAGCAGAGGTGGTGATCGTAGGTGCAGGACCGGGAGATGCTGAATTGATCAGTATCAAAGGAAAACAGTTATTAGAGACTGCGGACCTGATCTTATATGCAGGTAGCCTGGTTCCGGAAGAACTCACCCATTATGCGAAAACAGGCGCAGTGGTACGTAACTCCGCTAGCATGACGCTGGAAGATCAAATCAGTCTCATGGAAACACATTATGCGAAAGGACATCTGATCGTACGTTTACAATCCGGCGATCCTTCCATATATGGCGCGATACAGGAGCAGATGACCATCTTTGATGAGAAAGGCATGGACTACTCCATCGTACCGGGTATCTCCTCGTTCCAGGCGGCAGCAGCTTATCTGAAATCTGAGTTTACCATCCCGGAAGTCGTGCAAAGCATCATCTTAACACGCGGTGCCGGCAAAACCCCATTACCGGAAAATGAGAAACTGAATGAGATGGCAAAGCATAAAGCGACCATGTGTATCTTCCTGAGTGCGACTATTGCTAAATCAGTACAGGCACAACTACTGGAACATTACGCACCTGAAACACCGGTGGCAGTTTTGTACAGAGTAACATGGAAAGACGAAGCAGTATTTACCGGTCAGTTAAAAGATCTTGCCCAGATTATCAGGGATAATAAACTGACCCTCACTACCCTGGTCATTGTTGGTGATGCAATTGGTGCAAGAAAAAACAGGTCACATTTATATAGTCCTGAATGGAAACACACATTCAGAACAGGTAAAACATTAAAAGTATAATCATGATACTTGTATTTGGTGGAACGACAGAAGGAAGAAAAACGATGGCCCTGCTGGAACAGGCAGGCTTACCCTATTGCTATTCCACCAAATCGGAACTCGAAATACCATCGCAGACCTATGGTACATACAGGCATGGCGCGCTCACCCCTGCTGCATTACAGGCTTTCTGTAAAGAACAAAGTGTACGGGTAATAGTACATGCCAGTCATCCGTTTGCAACTGTATTACACCAGACAATTGCGGAAGCAGGCTTGCCTGTTCTACGCTTTGAAAGAGAATATCCGGCGCGTACAGTACATCCGCTGGTGCATTATTTTGATAGTTATAATGCAGCAATGGACTACCTGTCCATACATCCTGTAAAAAAACTATTAGCATTGACAGGTGTACAGACAATCAGTCAACTATACAGATATTGGCAGCATAATGAAACACTCTTCAGGATCCTGCCAAGGAATAGTTCACTGGAACAGGCCTTGGCAGCAGGTTTTCCGAAAGAAAACCTGATCATGGAAATGCCGGGCAATGAAGCGGCACTGATTGCTTTTCACAATATTACAGGTATACTGACAAAAGAAAGTGGAGAATCAGGTTTATTATCTGTCAAGATCAATGAAGCACTGGCAGCTAATATTCCCATTTTTATCATTTCCAGACCTGTTATGCCGGCAGGCTTTATATCCGTAAATGAGGATGATTTATTGGATCATTTAAAAGTCTATGGAGCATGTCTCTAAGAACAGGATATACCACCGGCGCCTGTGCGACTGCCTGTACCAAGGCAGCCCTTACAGCGCTGTTGACTCAGACACCTGTTGAAGAAATTGAGATCACATTGCCACTGGGTCAAAAGGTATTATTCAAAGTAACCTGTTCTTTTAACAACCTGAATGCAACCTGCACCACGATCAAAGACGGTGGCGATGATCCGGATGCAACACATGGAGCTACCATCGGAAGCAGGGTTTCATTAAATACAGGTGACGATATCGTTTTTCTAAGAGGCGAAGGTGTAGGTGTAGTCACATTACCCGGTCTGGCCATCGGTGTTGGCGAGCCTGCGATCAATCCCGTTCCAAGAAAAATGATGCAGGATGCCGTGAATTTTATCCGGCATCAGTACCAGCTCACACAAGGCGTTGACATACAGGTATTCGTGGTGAATGGAGAAGAGATCGCAAAGAAGACGTTGAATGCACGTATCGGTATTATTGGCGGTATATCTATATTAGGTACCACGGGAATTGTAAAACCATTCAGTGCCTCCGCTTATATCGCCAGTATTACCCAGGGCATCGATGTATCAATTGCCAATGGTTGCGATACCGTAGTGATCAATTCAGGAGGTCGCTCTGAAAATATATTAAGAAAGCGCTTCGCGCATCTGCCTGAGTTTGCCTTTGTGCAATATGGTAACTGGATTGGTGAAACATTGAATAAAATAAAAACCACGCCCCTTCGGAAAGTGAAGATGGGGATTATGCTTGGTAAGGCCTGTAAACTGGCACAGGGAGAGCTAGACACACATAGTGGTAAATCCAGCTGGGATAAACAATTCATAAATGAATTGGCTATGGGGTGCGGGTATCCTCCGGAACAATGTCAGCCTATTCTGGATCTGAACCTGGCACGGAGACTAACAGAATTGTTTCCTTTTAATGCGGAAGAACCTTTCTACAAAGCATTGGCAGAACACTGCTATGCGGTATGTAAAGCGATCATCCCTGCCGTAAGACTGGAAATATTATTGATTGATGCGAATGACAATATAATTAGCTGCTAGCGAGGTTTGGAAATACTATTGATTGATGCGAATGATAATATAATATGATTGGATTTTTATTAACAGATTCTATTTTATTAGGAGTACAACATTCTTTTGAACCGGACCATATGGCCGCCGTTTCAGTATTAGCATCTGAAAAAGCGAACAACAAACTAAGTCTCCGCAAACTCATCTGGCGATCTTCCCAATGGGCATTAGGACACTCGGTTTCTTTGATCCTCTTCAGCTTTTTTGCTTTATTACTGAAATCGGCTTTGCCCGTAAATATATCCGGCTATGCAGAAATGGCGGTAGGCCCCGTCATGATATGGCTGGGAATTTCCGCCATCCGCCGCAACCACCAGTTAAAGAAACTGATGGCTACCCACAAGGAATTTGCAGAACACGACCACCTGAACAATGCCCTGCATATTCATGGTAAACAAGGGAAGGAGATCGCCATGAATCCCCTGAGCCGTAGCTTTTGGGTAGGCATGCTACATGGCCTTGCAGGTACGGGTGGCGCCTGTGCCATCGCCCTCATCCTGGCATCAAAAGATGCAGGTACGGCCATGTGGATCATCGTATTGCAAAGTTTGGGAATCGTTATTGCCATGACCACATATAGTTGTGTACTGGCATTTTCCGTATCCCGTTTTATTGAAAGAAATCAGGTGGCGTTCAAATCAATGAACGCGATCGTCGGCCTCTTCTCGATTGGAGTAGGCTGTGTATGGGTATATAATTGTTTTGTATGATCACGTATCCTTTTACTGCTATCTGCGGACAGGAAGATTTTAAACTGGCGCTGACACTGTGTATGATCGATCCCGGATTGGGAGGCGTACTCGCACTGGGTGACAAAGGCACTGGTAAAACCACCACTGTAAGAGGGCTAAGCCATCTCCTGCAGGATGTTCCTTTTGTAAACCTGCCAATAGGTGCAACAGAAGATCGTGTACTGGGCACCGTAAAACTGGATGTACTCCTGAACGAAAAGCGGCTGGAAATACAACCCGGTTTGCTGGCAGCAGCACATCATGGAATACTCTATATAGACGAAGTGAACCTCCTGAGTGATTATCTCATGGATGTATTACTGGATGCTGCGGCAAGCGGTGGCTATTATCTGGAAAGAGATACCATCTCTCAGTGGATGGAAAGCCGCTTTTGCCTGGTAGGCACCATGAACCCGGAAGAAGGGAATCTTCGTCCACAGTTGTTAGATCGGTTTGGACTGAGTGTACATATCAGTACACCTACAGATAAAGCATTGCGCATGGAAATTGTACAACGCAGGGTAGCTTTTGATACAGACGCAGCAAAGTTTGTTAAAGAATATTGTGAACATGAAAAGATGCTTGAAGCGCAGATCGTAGCCGCTCAGAATTTTTTACCCGCTGTTGCGATTCCAACAAAGATCTATGATGTAGTAACTGACCTTTGTATCCAGCACCAGGTGGAAGGGATGCGTGCAGATATATTATTGATGAAAGCAGCCAGGGCACATGCCGCGTTTCATGGACAAAATACAATAAGAGAAGATGATGTGCGTGTAGTACAAAACTTTGTCCTCTCCCATCGTTCACGTCAAACACCGCCCTCTCAAAGCTCTTCCCGCGAAAGTAAGCCTTCGGGCGATAAGGAGGGTGAGCCGAAAAAGGTCAGAACGATTTAAATAATTACCTTTTACAGGCAGCTGGCACTGAAAAGAGGTTGAACCTCAAAAGCGGTCCGAAAGGCCGTAAAAGAGGCCTGCCAATGCCTGTAATGTCCACTCCGGTCATCGGCAATGATCATCGAACACGCGATCTGCTAGGCACAGTGAAAAATTACTTACTCACTGGCCAACCTGAAATAATATACCAGCGTAAAGCTTCCAAAGCCGCCCTGTCCTTGCTATTTTTGATTGACAGCAGCGGCTCCATGATCAAAGACAGGCAGATCGCTTATATCAAAGGAGTCATTGCTCAAACCATTGCGCAGCATCAACACAAACGGCTGCGATATGGCGCAGTAGCCCTTACACAGGGCGATGCACAACTGGTATCACATTATACAACAGACACGACCAGTTTTATCGAAAGTATCGCCCAATTACGGTCAGGCGGCAAAACCAATCTGAAAGCAGGGTTACAACTAATACAACAAATGAAAACATCCGATAAGACACAACTTTACATCTTCACAGATGGAAAGATCAATACCGGCGGAAGTTTGCAGGAATCGGCCCTGTATTTCAAACAACACCTCCGGACTTTATCGGCAACCACTGTTGTCAATATTGAAAGCGGTTTTGTGAAACTGGGTAAGGCTGCTGAACTGGCAAAAGGTATCGGTGCTACTTACTTAAACTTATAAGAAGTGGTCCATTTTCAAACTGGCAGAATGCATGAACTGGCAAAAGGTATCAGTACTACTTACTTAAACTTATAACAGATGATCCATTACATTTCTGGCGGACAAAGGTCCGGCAAAACAAAATTTGCTATGCAGACTGCCTCGCAGCTGTCCCCAAACCCTGTTTACCTGGCCACCAGCCGCATCTGGGATACAGAACACCAGGCAAGGATTGAGCTGCATAAACAGGAACGGGATCATCAATGGGAAAATATAGAAGAAGAAAAAGAAGTAAGTAAACTATCACTGCCCAACAGAACCGTGGTTTTTGACTGCGTCACCCTGTGGCTGACCAACTTCTTCACCGATGCACATTATAACATAGACATCGCACTAAGAGAGGCCAAAGCAGAATTTGACCTATTTGCTGCACAGGAATTTAATCTCATCATCATATCCAACGAAATCGGTATGGGCGTTCACGCAGAGACTGAAATCGGCAGGAAGTTCGTTGACCTGCAGGGATGGATGAATCAATATATCGCACAAAAAGCGGATAAGGCAACTCTGATGGTATCAGGACTACCTATTACAGTTAAATAAAACTGGCAACCCTGATAATATCAGAACCACCTTCACAGTAACAAAACTGTCAAGCCAACCCTGATAATATCAGAACTACCACCTCAATAACAGAACAGACAAGGAAAACCTGATAATATCAGAACCACCACCTTAGTAATAAAACTGCCAAGGCAACCCTGACAATATCAGAACTACCCATTATAATTAATCAGACATGACCGAATTTAACATTACACCACTTGACCGCAGCCTTGACGCTGCCCTCACCGAAAAGATCAATTTAAAAACCAAACCATTAGGCTCCTTAGGCAAACTTGAAAAACTCGCCTTACAGATAGGGAAAATTCAAAACACCCTCTCGCCAACATTAACAAAACCTACCATCGTTGTATTCGCAGGTGACCATGGCATTGCAAAAGAAGGCGTAAGCCCATATCCCCAGGAAGTAACCTGGCAGATGGTATACAACTTCCTGCAGGGCGGAGCAGGTATCAATGTATTTGCCCGCCAGCACCAGATCGCCATCAAAGTAGTTGATGCCGGTGTGAATTATACATTTCCCCCCCATCCTGCCCTGATTGACTTAAAAGTAGCACCAGGTACACAAAGCTATCTCCATGCACCTGCCATGAGTGTAGAAGAATGTAACACCGCGATTAGCCGTGCGGCATCACTGGTTGCGCAATTACATGCGGAAGGTTGTAATGTAATCGGATTTGGAGAAATGGGCATCGGCAATACTTCTGCTGCAGCATTGCTGATGAGTCTTTTATGTAACCTGCCACTGGAACAATGCATAGGCAGAGGTACAGGTCTGGATGATAAAGGATTAGAAAAGAAGAAAACAATCCTGGGCGAAGCTCTGCGTACACAAACACCGGCTGACAAATCTCCGCTGGAAATATTAAGAACCTTTGGTGGCTTCGAAGTAGCCATGATCTGCGGTGCCATGCTGAAAGCCGCTGAATTGAAAATGGTTGTTCTGATAGATGGCTTTATTACAACAGCCGCCTTGCTGGTAGCAGCTGCATTACATCCTGCAATATTGGATTATTGTGTATTTGCACATCAATCAAACGAACAGGGACATCAGCAATTATTAACTTATTTAAAAGCAGATCCGTTATTGCAACTGGGTATGCGTTTGGGTGAAGGCACCGGTGCAGCTGTAGCATATCCTCTGGTACAGTCAGCCGTAGCATTCCTGAATGAAATGGCCAGCTTTGCATCTGCGGGTGTAACAAATAAAGACTAACATGATCAAAAGGGAGATCCTGTACTTCAGGGCCGCTTTAATGTTTTTCACCCGTCTGCCGGCGGGACATAACATCACTGTCGGGCTACAAAGTGCCGCCAGGTATTTGCCACTGATAGGAATACTGGTAGGTGCAACTGGCGCCACTGCATATTATCTGGGGCATTTGCTATTCAAAGATCCGTATGTAGCAGCTGTACTCTCGATTGTAGCCACGCTACTGATGACAGGTGGCTTTCATGAAGACGGACTGGCAGATGTGGCTGATGGCTTCGGAGGTGGCTGGACAAAAGAAAAGATCCTGGAGATTATGAAGGATCCCCGAACAGGAGCTTATGGTGTGATGGCGCTGGTATGTAGTATTGGATTAAAAATATTCGTACTCGCGAAGCTAGGGACGTTGCTGCCAGATCAGTTCTTTTTGATCTATGTATGTGGGCATACAATCAGCAGGGTAACACCGTTGTTTCTGATGCGTTTTTTGGAGTATGCCCGCCTGGATGGAACTAGTAAAGTAGGTGCCGTGATCACCCCGGTCAGTATCGGCGCTTTGGTATTTGCTACGGTTATCGGATTCGTACCACTGGCTATACTCGGTGTGGAAGCTGCATGGATCAGTGTAATACCTTGTGCTACGATGACATTATATTTAGGATGGTATTTCCAGAAGTGGATAGATGGGTATACAGGTGATTGCCTGGGTGCTACTCAACAATTGAATGAGCTTATTTTTTACCTGTGTTTACTTGCAATATGGAATTATGCTTTGTAAGACATGTACAGCCAGCGATTGAAGCTGGAATTTGTTATGGGCAGCTGGATGTACCTTTGCCGGCAGGATATGAAACACTGCATAATGAGATCATCACTGGCCTGGGTCGTTTCGACAAAATATATACCAGTCCTTTACAAAGATGTCAGTTATTAGCTCAAACCCTTTCAGCAAACTTTGTCTCGGATGAACGACTGATGGAATTGAATTTTGGTGAATGGGAAGGAATAAAATGGGATGAAATTGATCGTAAATTGATGGATCACTGGGGAGCTAATTACATAACTTCAGGCCCTCCGGGAGGTGAATCATTACAACAACTGGTAGCAAGACTAGATGCTTTTTTAAAAACAATTCCCTTCGCGGATCGCATCGTTATTGTAACCCATGCAGGCGTAATCCGTGCAGCACGACATCTGCTGGAAGCCCGGCCACTGAACAAAATCATGTCAGAAAAAATTAATTACGGAGGAATCTATACATTCAACTTATTATGAAGATCTATACAAAAAAAGGAGACCGGGGTACAACCGCCTTATTCGGCGGAAGCCGTGTAGATAAAGACGATGTAAGAGTAGAAAGCTATGGTACACTGGATGAAGTAAATTCTACCATCGGCCTGTTAAGAGCCAAACTGGGACCAGAACACGAATGGCAACCCCGCTTACATAAGATCCAGAAAGACATGATGAACATGATGTCGCATCTGGCCCGTCCATCTGACTGTAAAAAGGAAAACCCGAATCCAAAGCCGGAAGACGGTGCAGCCTTTTGTGAAGAATGGATTGATGAACTGGAAGCTGCCATGACATCAAAATCTGATTACTTCTTACTACCAGGTGGCAATGAGATTTCTGCTTTGTGCCATGTAGTAAGAACACAATTGAGAAGAGGCGAAAGACGACTGGTATCGCTGATGAAAGTAGATACCATTGAAGATTATATACCCGCGTATGTAAACAGACTATCTGATCTGTTCTTCATTCTCGCAAGAGCAGAGATGGACAAGACAGGGGTAGCTGAGGAAAAATGGCAGCTGTTTCTTTACAAAAGAAAGAAACAGCCGGAATGATTGTTGCCTTCATCTCGCTAAAGCAAAGATGTACAAGCCTGTAATGCTCTACGCCCTGACGTCACAAAAGTAAAGCTGTACAAGGCATAATGATTTATGCCCTGACGTCACAAATGCGGAGCTGTACAAGGCAGTAATGATCTACTCCATATCCACAAATATACTTTGCAGCTTTTCCAGCGTCTCCGGTTTTGGCGCCTGCCACATTCCCCGTTGAATAGCTTCCAACATACGTTCTGTCATATCCTTCAAAGCCCACGGATTTGCCTGTTCGATGAACTGACGATTCTCTTCATTGAACAGGTATTCCTGGGTAATCCCTTCATACATAAAATCATCTACCATATTAGTCGTCGCATCATAAGCAAAGAGATAATCCATAGTAGCTGCCATCTCAAATGCCCCCTTATAACCATGTCGCTTCACACCAGCAATCCACTTCGGATTCACCACCCTTGAACGATATACTTTCAGCAACTCTTCTTTTAAACTCTTTATACGCGGCGAATCCGGACGTGCATGGTCTCCAAAATAAATAGAAGGTTGCTCTCCTTTGATAGTTTCCACCGCATTTGCTAAGCCTCCCTGGAACTGGTAATAATCATCCGAATCGAGAATATCATGCTCCCTGTTATCCTGATTATGCATCACGATTTGCAGATCAGATAAACGCTTTTCAAATACCTCATGCGCAGATTCACCTGTGCGGTCAGCACCATAAGCATACCCACTCCAATTGATATAAATTTTAGCAAGGTCTTCCCTCGTCTGCCAGTTCTTTTCATCTATCACTGCCTGCAACCCTGCGCCATAAGCACCTGGCTTCGAACCAAAAACCCTGAAAAGAGATCTTTTATGTGCCTTGGTTTCATCCAATCCCTTATTGAGCCATTCCTGCTTTTCAGCGAGATAGCGTTTGCGGATAGGATTCTGTTCCAACGGTTCATCCAGTAAAGCCACCTTTTCTACCACTGCATTCAACAATGAGATCACATCCGGAAATGCATCCCTGAAAAACCCTGAAATACGTAGCATGACATCGATACGTGGCCTTCTCAATTGAATAAGCGGAATGATCTCAAAATCAGACACCCGCCTGTTAGCCGCCTGCCATACGGGTTGTACCCCCATAAGAGCCAGTGCCTGTGCAATGTCATCTCCACCTGTACGCATGGTACTGGTACCCCATACAGAAAGCCCTATAGATTCAGGATAATCCCCCTGCTCCTGCATATAACGACTGATGATAAGGTTCGCGCTTTTTACCCCCAGTGTGTAAGCGGCCTGTGTGGGTATAGCCCGGACATCTACAGAATAGAAATTTCTTCCTGTTGGCAATACATCCATACGACCACGTGTAGGTGCGCCGGAGCTACCACTGGGAACATAACCAGCGTCTAAACCGTGTAAGAGGTTGGTGATTTCCTCCGTAGTACGTTGAATCTTTGGTAAAGTATGAGTAAGGATATTGTGACAATAAGCTTTGGTCGCTGGAAGATGGAAGTCTTCGCCTTGCAGGATATGATGACCACTCAGCATCCTCTCACCTTTCAAAAGACCTTCCCCATCCAACATCCCCATACCCTTCAGCATCTCTTTCACAACCCCCTCCAACACCTCCACTGCATCCCCCCTGTTCCTACACCCCCTAAACAACAAATGCTCACTTTTAAAAGCCATCTCATAATCCCCTCCCAAAGGATCAAATCCTAACCCCATCTCCTCAGCCGGCACCTGCGTAATCCCCTTCTGCCCCGCCACAGGCACCCTATGCAATGCTATCAGCAAATCAATCAGCTGCTCATCCACTGGTGCCTTCCCCAAAATATGCAATCCATCCCGGATCTGCGCCTCTTTCAATTCACACAAATACCCATCCAGCTTCAACAACAACGTATCCATATCAGAAACCGCTGCCTGCAGATCTGTTTCCAGATCCGCCTCCTTCACCAACTGTGTGATCTGCGCACGAATCACCGCCGTACGCTTCGGATCCACACTAAACGCTTCATAATATTCATCAATCAAATGTTCCAGCTTAGTCAACGTACCATAATTCTCCGCTCTCGTCATGGGCGGAATCAGGTGATCTATAATAATAGCATGTGTCCTGCGCTTTGCCTGCGTTCCTTCCCCCGGATCATTCACTATGAACGGATAGAAATGCGGAACAGGACTTAACAATACAGCCGGGAAACAACTCTCCTTGCTCAATGCCACACTCTTTCCCGGCAACCATTCCAGGTTTCCATGCTTACCACAATGAATCAAAGCATCTGCTTTGAACACCTCATTCACCCAACAGTAATAAGCAAGGTATCTATAAGTAGGCGGTAAATCAGGCGAGTGGTAAATAGCCTTCTCATCCTGATTATAACCGCGCGCAGGCTGAATACTCACGAAGACATTCCCCAACAAACACCCGGGAATAATAAAATCCTCTTCCTGTGAAGGCCCCCATTGCTGAAGGATCTTCTCTTTAAGCAATGGTGATAACTGCTCAAAATATTCCTGAAACCGATCCTTGTCTATACTAATCTGATAAGGACGATAAAGCGTAGTATCCGTATCATTCGTAACATAATGCGTGATCAGCCCGATCAACTCCCCGCTGTTAGCAGGAATATAATCTCCCGTATCATACCCTGCTGTTTTCAACGCATGCAGGATCTCCACAATACTCGCAGGTGTATCTAATCCTACCCCATTTGCCAAACGACTATCCTTATTTGGATAGTTCGGCATAATAAGGGCAATATGTTTATCTTTTTGTTCCTTCTTACCAAGCTGTATCCAATTATTTGCAAAAGCCACCACAAAATCACACCCTTCCTCATGCGTACTATATTGCAGAATATCTGAATCCGTCAACACGTCCTTGCCCATAGAAGATTTAAAAGAAATAGCCGTCGTAATAATGCGACCATCTATCTCCGGCAATGCAATATTCATCGCCACATCTACTGGTGTCAGACCAAATAGATTCTGCTCCCATACCTCTTTTGTACAGGCAGCAAAGATGCCCTGTATAACAGGTACATCAAGATTATCAAATAAGAAACTTTCATCCTTATCCAAAGATTTAATTGAAAAGCTGGTCGTGTTGATCAACACTTTTACCTTTCCTTTCAATAAAGATTCAAGTTCCTGTAAACTATGCTGATCACGAAGATTGCTCACAAAAGCAATCACAGGCTTCAGCCCTTTAACCGCCAACGCCTTTATTAAATAATACACCGGCGCCAGATTATCCGCCAGATAATGCGTTTGGTAAACAAGGATGGCTACATCTGCTATATAATCCCCCGGCGGGATCATTCCCTTCTCCGGATGAAATAAAAACAGATCCGCAATTTTTTGAGGAGGTGCGAATTGTAAATCTTTATTAAAGCAATGATGAAATATATAAGCCAACCCATTCTTCAGGTTATGCTTTCCACCGGCACAACAGTATTTCCATAAGGTATCAGCAATCTTCACATCCACAGTGGAACTATTCAGCAATTCTACATCCGGCGCGTCATAACCCGGCAGGAAGAGTACGGGAATACTTTGCTGTTCACAGGCAATGCTGATAGCTTCAAACAAATACGGGTAGTAATTCCTGCCACCTAACAGGCGACAGATCACCAGCTTTGCATGGCTGATCACCTCCTCTACATATTTATCGATGGTCAGTTCCTGCTTCAGGTATACCAGGTTGGCAATTCGCAGGGACGGGAGCTGTGTGTGGGTTTGGTGTAACTCCCTATAAGCATTGCTCAGTGAATGGATCTCCGTATCGGCAGCAGAGAGGAATACGACGTCTCCTATTGATTGCTGTATGTGGAAGACCCCATCCCCGTTGGGATTCCACCCACCGGGGATTGTTGGGATCAGGTGCATATTAGTTTAACTTTTCGTGTAACAGTGCGGACAGGTCTTTTTCCATCAGTTCATCGCCGATGAATACCAGACTGGTTTTGCGGACTTCGCCCTCCTTCCATTTACGATCAAAATAATGATCAAAACGGTGAGATACGCCCTGCAATACCATGCGCATAGGCTTATTGGGAATATCGATAAACCCTTTGATTCGGTAGATCTCATGCTCTGCCACCATTTCTTTCAGCGCAGCTACCAGTGATTCCGGGGTATGCGGTGCAGTTACAGTTACCACGATCGAGTCGATATCATCATCGTGATGGTGATCCAGGCCATTGGCATGATCTTCCTCGTGATGAGAGTGACGGCTTTCCAGGTCGTTTTCTGCAGCAGCCTGCACGCCTAACAGTACGTCGGCAGACAGGTCGCCATTGTTGGCAGTCACCATCTTCACATTCGGACGAAGTTTGCTGCTTATAATACCTGTTACTTCATCAAACTGTAATCCTTCCAGCAGATCTTTCTTAGTTAATACAACGAGGTCAGCACAGGAGAGCTGGTCTTCGAAAAGTTCTTCGATCGGTGTTTCATGATCCAGGGAGTCATCGGCCTCACGCTGTGCCTGTACACGTTCACGGTCACAGATTTCGCCGGTCGCCTGACCTACCAGGTCTACCACAGTGACAACTGCATCTACAGTGATCTGTGATTTCAGGTCAGGCCAGTTAAATGCATGCAGCAGCGGTTTGGGCAGTGCAAGACCTGAAGTTTCGATGATGATATGATCGATCGTATCTTTTCTATCCATCAATTGCAGCATCACTGGCAGGAACTCTTCCTGCACGGTACAACACAGGCAACCGTTGTTCAGTTCAAGTACGTCTTCTTCATTGGAGCAGCAGGATTTGATAAGGTCTCCGTCGATGCCCATTTCACCAAATTCATTGACAATTACTGCAAGTCGACGACCATTGGCGTTCTGAATCAGGTTGCGGATCAATGTAGTTTTTCCGGAGCCTAAGAACCCCGTAATGATGGTTACCGGTATTTTGGAAGTCATGTTATTGTTTTGTGTAGGGCGCTAAAATACGTGATTTTTATATACTTTTGCTGGCCCCGTTTAAACCCATTCATACCATGACACATTTTCCAGTAGTTAGTTCTATTTTGTCGGCCCAATACCTGGTCCCTTTATTTCAGGTGAAGTATAATTTGAGTCGTGATACGACCTGCAGATTGCTGAAAGCTGGCGTAAATCACAGTTATCTCGTGACCGATGGTGACAATAAGTACATCTTTAGGATATATTGCATCAACTGGCGTACGAAAAAGGATATTGCAGAAGAGATACGTTTGTTAAATCTATTGCGCACACATGCTATGCCGGTCTCCTATCCTATTGCAGATTTTGACAACGACTATGTACAGCTACTGCATGCGCCGGAAGGGTTGCGGTATGGCGTGCTGTTTTCCTATGCCCATGGAGAAAAGCTTTTACAGTACCCGACAGCCCTACATTACAAAATGGGTGTTGCAATAGCACGTCTTCACCAGGTAACCGAAAATTTCAAACTGGATAGAGTAGACTATACTCCCTCTGTCATGGTAGTCGATTCATTTGAAAGACTGAAAGGTTATCTCCCATTGGAGACAGAAGAAATGCAATGGATGCAGCAGGCGCAGGACTACTTATTAAAGCTATACGCCACCATCGATCACTCCAGCGTGAGAAATGGTGCCGTGCACATGGACCTATGGTTTGACAACATGAATATTACTAACGATGGGTTTACCATTTTCGACTTTGACTTTTGTGGCAATGGCATGCTCTGTTATGATCTGGCCTATTACATCCTGCAGGTACATAGTACAGAAAGAGAAAATATGGAGGTGTGCAAAGAAAAGGTAGCTGCTTTCCTGGACGGTTATTCTTCCATTACCCCCATCTCAGAAGAGGAAAAGGCATTGATCCCGGCCTTCGGTATAAGTATGTATTTCTTCTACCTGGGCATTCAGTGCCAGCGATATGAGGACTGGTCCAATACTTTCCTGAATGAAGTATACCTAAAGCGATTTATAAAATTATTAATAAAAAGATATGCAGACTTATATGAGTTAGCTATCTGAAATCACCTACCATTCACACATTTTTTTAAAAAACCTATCGCTTTTTGATTATTTTTCAATGAATCTATGCTAAAAAGTGAATTTTATGAAACGTGTGTTTTTTCTAATGGCAAGTTATTGCCTTATGGGTGGCGCCATTGCGCAGAATAAGCTGCCCCGTATAGCTATCGCAGGTCTCGCTATCGAGTCCAGCACTTTCTCTCCTGCCACGTCAGACGAAGCGGCTTTCAAGGCGCAGTATGGCAATGAGGTATTTAAGACGTATCCATTTATGTCGGCAGATTCGCCCCTGCGAAAGGCTGCTATGTGGTTCCCGACAATTACGGGCCATGCATTGCCGGGTGGCGCGGTGACCAAAGAGGCATATGAGTCGCTGGTTAGAAAAACACTGGATTCATTGAAGAAACACCTCCCTTACGATGGATTGTATTTCGATATTCATGGAGCGATGAGTGTAGTGGGCATGGAAGATCCGGAAGGTGATTTTATAGTACGCATCCGCAAAGTAGTGGGTACGAAAACGCTGATCAGTACCTCTATGGACCTGCATGGAAATGTAAGCTGGCGACTGGCGGAAAATACAGATCTCATTACCTGTTATCGCATGGCACCTCACGAAGATGCACTGGATACAAAGGAAAGAGCAATACGTAATCTCGTAGAACGCCTGAAAAGTGGTAAAGGGAAACCCGCCTACAAAGCCTGGATTCCAGTGCCAATCTTATTGCCGGGCGAAAAAACATCTACCCGAATAGAACCCGGTAAGAGTTTGTATGCGCAGGTAGATCCGGCTTCCAGACAACCCGGTGTAATTGATGCTGCAATCTGGATCGGGTATGCATGGGCAGATGAACCACGCAATCATGCAGTCGTAATGGTAACAGGTGATGACAAGGAAAATGTAACCATTGCCGCCGAAAAACTGGCAAAAAGCTTTTGGGATGTGCGCAAACAATTTGAATTTGTAGCACCGACTGCCACCTTGCAGGAAGCGCTGGATGCTGCCGTGAAAAGTGATAAACATCCTTTCTATATTAGTGATTCTGGTGATAATCCAACTGCGGGTGGTGCAGGCGATGTAACCTGGACATTGACGCAGATACTGGCACGATCTGAGTTTAAATCAGAGAATGGGCCTACATTGATTTATGCAAGTATCCCTGGCCCCGATTTTGTAAAGAAAGCCATAGAACTGGGTGTAGGAAAGCATATAGAAGCTGAAGCAGGTGCAAAGGTGGATGCGCGTTTTGCAGGTCCTGTGAAGCTGTCCGGTACGATTGAGTCAATTAAATATGGTGATAAAGATGCTGTTGTAGAAGTCGTGGTAAAGGTAGGGAGTGTGCACGTGATCGTGACACAGAAGCGGAAACCTTATCACAAAGAGAAAGATTTTACACGGTTAGGATTGAATCCCCGTAAAGCAGATATTGTGGTGGTGAAGATTGGCTATCTGGAACCTGAATTGTATAATATGCGTGCAGATTGGCTGCTGGCGCTGACACCGGGTGGTGTAGATCAGAATTTGGAACGGCTAGGATATAAGCATATAACGCATCCGATGTTTCCGGTTGATATGGATATGAAGGATCCGGATTTGAAAGTGAGGTGGGTACCTGCGGCAGATAAGTTGAAGAAATAGTTTTTATAAAAAGGGGGCGTCTCGAAGTTTCGAGACATCCCCTTTTTATAAAAATGGTTTTCATTCCCCGTTGGAGAATTCCCTCTTTCATGAATGTTTTATTCGGTACCTGATGGAAAGAATTTTTCTAAGCGTTTTTATTAAACCAATCTATATACGCTTTCACCGCCTTTGCAATAAACTCTTTAGTATCCCCTTCTTTCAGGTCCCCCTTATCATCAAACAGCTCATTAGATTTCTGAATATACACCTCTGGCTGTTGCATCACAGGAATATTAAGAAATACAAGACTTTGCCTTAAATGATGATTTGCCCCAAACCCACCAATATTACCAGGGGAATTACTAAACACAGCACCGGGCTTGCCATTCCACACACTTTTCCCATATGGTCTTGACCCTACATCCAGCGCATTTTTCAAAGCCGCAGGTATAGACCTGTTATGCTCAGGTGTCACAAAAATGACCCCATCCACAGATTGTATCGCATTTCTGAAAGCAACATAGGAACCCGGCACGTTTTGATGATCATCAAAATCCTGATTATAAATGGGCAGCTCATCAATGGCGATGATTTTAAACTCAAACCCCGCCGGAGCCATGGGAAGTAATCCACTGGCAATCTTCTTTGAAAAAGATTCTTTGCGCAGACTCCCTGCGATAATGCCTATAATCTTGCTCATAATACTTGATTTTTTAGCATTAACATGGCAATGATAATGCCATAGCAATATTTACAAAGTTGGGGAATGTGACAGGACTTACTGGTACACTTTCACAGAATATTAGTATTTTCTCACGATTTGATAGATGCGGCGGAGGTATCCGTTTAGAGAGTCAGAAAGCGTACCCGGAAAAAAGTTTGAAAAAAGTAGTCGGAAAGTGCAACCTTTTTCACTAAAACGGGACTAATATATACAAACAAGGACAACAATTGACAGATCAGGAACTGATACAACAGGTTTTGAATGGTAATAAGCAGGCCTTTGGAGTGATCATTAAACAATCAGAAGGACTTGTAGCCCAGATCATGTATAAAATGATCACAGAGGCGCATGTTCGGAAGGGTCTGGTGCAGGAGGTGTATTGAAGGTATATCTGTCATTGAAAGAGTTCAGGTATCAGTCCAAGTTAAATACATGGATAGGCGGGATAGCATATAAGACTTGTCTGAAGTACCTGGAAAGACGGCACCTGGAATTTGTATCCGCTGACCTTATGGAGGAGGAAAATGAGATAATGGATAATGGAAATGCGACAAAGGCAATGACGCAGAAAGAGCTGGCAGGAATATTAAAAGAAGTGATCGATCAGTTGTCGCCAATATTCAGGACGTTGATAATACTACTCATTCATCCCTTATGAGGATAAGCCTTTCAACCTTTCTTTTTGCGGCCCTCTTTTCAAAGAGTATATTTTTAACGATGCTTCCACTGCTGAAGTGTAATCAATCAGCACCTGTATTTTTGCAAGTAATAGCAGTTGCTGTGGGCTATCCACCACTAATCGGATTTCATGATTTGCATCCCCCTCTTCAGCATTAGGAGCCTCCATTGCCAACTGCTCCAACACCTGATCCCTATTAATCTCCGCCTCCTCCAAAAGTATATCCACCATATAATCCACTGCTCTATAATCCACCTCCTTCTCCCTCAGAAAAACCGCTAACTCCTCTGCACTTAAACCATCAAAAAAGGCCTTGCTCCCAAACTTCGTCCCACTAAACGCAGCTTTAATCTCCTCCAACGCCTTTGCAGGCTGATCCTTTCTCCGAGCTATAATTGCCCTCATGGCTCTTCCCAGCTCCTCTATCATTTCTAAAATATAATCTATTGGCATATTATCAGCGAATTTAACGTTTTTAAAAGGTTATAAATAAAGCCTTCCCCCACAATGGCATAATTCTGGAAGTTAGTAAGACAAAGACGAAAATACTTACCAGTCACAGCCGCTTATTTGAAAACTAAATTACTTTATTGAAAAAACCTAAAACAACTGAGTTATGGAAACAATCACCCAAAATTACCGATATAAATATATTCGTGAAATGCCTTGTGGAGATTACGAAACAGAAGGCGAACCGGAAACAACCATCTTTCCTTCCATCTTATACGACACTGCAAAAGATGGATGCCACCGTCTTCTCGGCAAAGTCGCGCTGATAGAGGGCGGAGATACTGGCCTTGGCCGTGCCATTGCCGTACAGTTTGCCAAAGAAGGCGCGGAAGTTGCTATCCTTTTCAATGATGATGGCAGCCAGGCCAGAGAGACAGCAGACATGATCAGGGAATATGGCAAACAAGCACTTTTACTTTCCTGTAATGTAACAAGTGAAGATGGTTGCAAACTAGCTGTCGATAAAACGATTAGCAGGTTTGGAAAGATCGATATCCTTGTAAACAATGCAGCACAGGAAAATCTTGTTCCGCAATATTATCTCGTCAATCATGCCATCCCACACCTGGCAATAGGGAGCAGTATTATCAATACTTCAACCCAGGAAGCCATTATCGACTTTACCAGGGTCTTGTCTTCCCAATTAATTAAAAAAGGGATCAGGGTGAATGGAGTGGCGCCAGGCGCAATATGGGATTCATCTGTCTATGACATAGCCGACCCTGACTATGGGAAAGATGCCCTTTTCGGACATGCCGCTCACCCTGCAGACATTGCACCTTGTTATATTTTTCTGGCTTCCGAAGATGCGGCCTTTATTTCCGGGGAAATATTGCATCCGAACGGAGGAATTGCAATTACCAGTTAAAGAGAAACGATGATGTCCGGTAAGGAGAAACGTTAATTTCCATGTAAGGAGACACCATGATGCCCCAGTTAATGGGACATTATTGATGTCCGGTTAATAAGAAACGAGGATTCCAGTTAAAGTGATGCGTTAATTTCCATGTAAGGAGACACCATGATGGCCCAGTTAAAATTTGATCGCTATGAGCTTAGCTAAGTACAGGCAAAAAAGAACTTTTACAAAGACACCTGAACCTACAGGTGGCAAGAGTGATAATAAGGAATTGCATTTTGTAATTCAGAAGCACGATGCTTCGCATTTGCATTATGATTTCAGACTGGAAATGAAGGGTGTACTTAAAAGCTGGGCGGTGCCAAAAGGGCCTTCAATGGATCCGAAAGTGAAAAGACTCGCCATGATGGTAGAGGATCATCCTTATGATTATAAAGATTTTGAAGGTGTGATCCCAGCCGGCAACTACGGCGCAGGTACGGTGATTGTCTGGGATGAGGGGACCTATGTTCCGCAGATAAGCGGACTCAATAAAAAGGGGTGGGAAAAGGAGTTGTTACATGCCATCGAAAACGGAAAGCTTCATTTTATTTTGCAGGGAGAAAAGCTGAAAGGGGAATTTGCCTTGGTGAAAACACACGGCAGAGGGGAGAATTCATGGTTACTAATGAAGATAAAGGATGAATATGCCGCAACAGCGGATGTGACAAAGAAAGAGAAATCGGTTTTATCCGGCAGGACACTTAAGCAGGTGGAGAAAGACCCGGAGATGGTTACCACTCATCCTCGCGTTAAAAAATCTGCCCCTCAGCCTACGGCGAAAGATCTTGCCACTCATCCTCCCCTTAACGAAATCGCTACTCATCCTGCATACGACTTCTCTACCCTCCTTTCAAAGGGCAAAAAAGCCCCCATGCCCAAAGAAATAAAACCCATGCTGGCCACCCTCACTGAAAAACCATTTGATAAAAAAGACTGGCTCTATGAAATCAAATGGGATGGCTACAGGGCTATCAGCTATATAAACAAAGGCAATGTAAACATCCTCTCCAGGAACCAACTTTCCTTCAACGAAAAGTTTGACGTGATTGCTGATGCCCTAAAAGAATGGAATACAAAAGCTATTATCGATGGCGAAATAGTTGCATTGAATAAAAACGGTAACCCTGATTTCCAGGCGCTACAAAATTACCTGAAGACGGGCAAATCCGTACAACTTGCTTATTATGTCTTTGACCTGCTATGGTATGATGGCAAGGATATCACACAACTACCTTTACTGGAAAGAAAGGAAATATTACAACAGGTATTACCACAGAATAATAAACTGATACGGTACAGTGAACACATCACAGGAGAAAATGGTCAGGGCACCGCATTCTTTAAAGCCGCTTTGAAAAAAGGACTGGAAGGCGTAATGGCTAAAGATGCGGATAGTACCTATTCTTTAGGCCGCCGCACGGATAGTTGGCTAAAAATTAAAAACAATTTGCAGACGGAAGCGATCATCTGTGGCTATACCGCCGGCCGGAATAGCCGGAAACATTTTGGTGCGTTGATATTAGGAAAGTATAAGAATGGCGTATTGAATTATATAGGTCATACAGGAGGAGGATTTGATACGAAGTCACTGAAAGAATTGTATGAAAAATTCCAACCTTTGATAACAAACGAATTTCCCTTTAAAATAAAACCAAAAACCAATATGCCGGCTACCTGGATAAAGCCTGAGTTGGTATGTGAAGTGAAATTTGCCGAGGAGACAAGAGAAGGCATTTTAAGACAACCGATTTTTCTTGGTTTGAGAGAAGATAAAAGTGCGAAGAAGGAGAAGAAGGAAAAAGTAGTGGCGGCACCAGTTTCTGATAAAAAAACAAAGACAGTGAAAAAGACAGCTAAACCCGAAAAAGTAGTAGAAAATTTGACAGCGAAAAAAGCAACACCCCCAAAAGCTACTACTAAAAAAGCTACCGCTGGAAAGACCTCCGCTAAGAAAGCTGCTGCCTCAAAAGCAACACCACCTGTCCCCAAGGCCACCTCTAAGCCTTCCACCTCTCCTAAAAAATCAACTCCCAAACCAACTTCAAAAAAAAAGCCCACTCCCCCCCTCCTTCCGGAGGATCAAAACGAAGTCGAAATCAAAATAGACGGGAAACTCCTAAAATTCACCAACCTTGACAAACTCTACTGGCCAGATGAAAACATCACCAAACGAGACATGCTCAACTACTACGCAACCATCTCCGATACCATTCTCCCCTACCTCATCGACCGCCCGCAATCCCTCAACAGATTTCCCGACGGTATCAAAGGCTTCCACTTCTATCAAAAAAATGTAGAAGACAAAGTCGCCGACTGGATCCAAACCTTCCCCTACGTCAGCGAATCAGATGGCGAAACAAAAAACTTCCTTGTCTGCAAAGACAAAGCCAGTCTACTTTATATGGCCAACCTTGGTTGCATTGAACTCAACCCATGGCATAGCCGCATTCAAAAACCAGACAATCCAGACTACTGTCTCATCGACCTCGATCCAGACACCAATGACTTCAATGAAGTCATTCAAACCGCACTCGAAATAAAAAAATTACTCGATGATATAGGCGCTGATTCCTACATCAAAACCTCCGGCTCTACCGGCATGCACATCCTCATTCCTCTTGGCGCAAAGTATACATTTGATCAATCCCGTATGCTTGCAGAACTCATCGTCCAGGTCATCAATAAAAGACTACCTGACATTACAAGTATTGAACGCTCTCCTAATAAGCGAAAAGGAAAAATCTACTTAGATTTCCTTCAAAACAGGCAAATCCAAACCATGGCTGTTGCCTACTCTTTAAGACCCAAACCAGGCGCCACCGTATCTGCCCCACTAAAATGGGAAGAGGTCAAAAAAGGATTAACAATTAAACACTTTGATATCTTCAATATGCCTGATAGAATTGCTGAAACAGGGGATTTACTGAAAGGAGTATTAGGAAAAGGAATCAATATGCAACAGGTATTAAAAAAACTACAAAAATTCATCTGACAGATCTTATAGAAAATGTCTTTCTTATAGAAATTCCCAACCCTTAAACCTTTTTAATCCATGCCCGAAGGCCCCTCCATCGTCATCCTGAAAAAAGCCATCTCCCACTTCAAAGGGAAAAAAATCCTCGCCGCCTCCGGCTACGCGAAAATTGACCTATCAAAACTTAAAAACAAAAAAATCACCGCCATCAAATCCTGGGGAAAACATCTCCTCATCTGCTTCAACACCTTCACCATCCGCATCCACCTCCTCCTCTTCGGCACCTATCTTATCAACAACCGCAAACCAGCAAACCCCACCCTCCGCCTCACCTTTACAAATGACGAATTGAACTTCTACACCTGCTCCGTCATCATCATCGACCAACCACTTAATGAAGTCTACGACTGGGAAATCGATTTGCTCAGCGACCAATGGAACGCTGAAAAGGTATTGAAACAACTCAAAAAATTCCCTGACATGTTAGCATGCGATGCCCTCCTCAACCAGGACATCTTTGCCGGCTCCGGCAATATTATTAAAAACGAAGTCCTATTCCGTACCCACATCCACCCACTCAGCAAAGTGGGGAAATTGCCCCTTAAAAAGAAGAAAGAACTGGTACAGGAAGCCCGTCAGTACAGCTTCGATTTCCTGGAATGGAAAAAAACTTCTGTACTAAAACAACACTGGCTCGCCCACACCCGCAAAACCTGCCCCCGCTGCCATATAGCATTTAATAAAGAATACCTGGGCACGACCAGACGAAGATCATTTTTCTGCAATAATTGCCAGTTTTTATATGAATAACGATTGTAATGGCATGAATTTTACCACCCTATGCCCTATAACTAATTGCTCTGGAAATTAATGAAGAACAGTCCACAAACCCTCCATCTACCAGTCCACATTACCCCTGGTAGTCCATATCCATTAGGCGCAACCCCTGATGATAAAGGCGTGAATTTCGCCATCTACGCCGACTATGCAACCAGTGTAGACCTTTGCCTGTTCAACAGCCCCTCAGACCCAAAAGAATCGCAAAGAATCAAAATGACTGAGCGGTTTCATCAGGTATGGCACGTGCATGTATCCGGCCTGAAGCCCGGCCAACTGTACGGTTACCGTGTAAATGGCCCATACACTCCACAGGAAGGTAGCCGTTTCAATGAAAATAAATTACTCTTAGATCCATACGCCAAAGCCATATCAGGCACTATCAACTGGCACGACTCCCTCTTTGGCTACCAAATAGGCAGTCCGGAAGAAGACCTGAGTTTCAGCGACGCTGACAGCGCTCCATATATTCCGAAATCGGTAGTGGTCGATGATGCCTTTGATTGGGAAGACGATAAATTTCCAAAAATCCCCTACAATGCCACCATCATCTATGAGATGCATGTAAAGGGCTTTACAAAAATGCATCCGGACATTCCTGAAGAGATCCGCGGAACATATGCGGCCATCGGCCATCCGGTTACAATCGACTACCTCAAAAAGCTAGGGGTAACGGCGGTTGAATTAATGCCGGTACATCACTTTGTAGCCGACAGACACCTGGTTGAGAAAGGATTGACTAACTACTGGGGCTATAATACCATTGGGTATTTTGCCCCTGATGCGCGGTATTCTTCTTCCGGTATCGAAGGCCAGCAGGTAACCGAGTTCAAGGAAATGGTCAAAGCCCTTCATAAAGCAGGTATTGAAGTATTCCTGGATGTCGTTTACAACCATACTGCCGAAGGTAACCATATGGGACCGACACTGAGCTTCAGAGGAGTGGATAATTGTAGTTATTACCGGCTTACTGAAGATAAACGGTACTACATGGATTTTACCGGCACAGGCAATACACTGAATGCACAGTTGCCCAATGTACTGCGCCTGATCATGGATAGTCTTCGTTATTGGGTAGAACAGATGCATATTGACGGATTCCGTTTCGACCTGGCGGCAGCATTAGCACGGGAACTACATGAGGTGAACAGCTTGAGTGCTTTCTTTGAAATCATTTACCAGGATCCGGTGATCAGTCAGGTGAAGTTGATTGCTGAACCCTGGGATGTGGGAGAAGGTGGCTATCAGGTAGGAAAATTCCCTCCTGGATGGGCGGAATGGAATGGTCTATATAGGGATTGTATCAGGGGATACTGGAAAGGTGATGATAGTATGCTGGCTGAGTTTGCCCTTCGGTTTACAGGAAGTCCGGATTTGTATGAGGCGGATTATCGCAGACCAACGGCTAGTATCAACTTCATTACCGCCCATGATGGTTTTACCCTGCATGACCTTGTCTCTTATAATGGCAAGCATAATGAAAGTAATGGTGAAGACAACAGGGATGGAGCGAATGATAATTACTCTTTTAACTGGGGGGCTGAAGGTGACACCAATGATGAAGGCATCAATAATATCCGTGCACAGATCAAGCGCAATTTTATTACAACCTTATTCCTTTCACAGGGTGTGCCTATGCTTGTAGCGGGTGATGAATCGGGGAATACGCAACATGGGAATAACAATGCTTATTGTCAGGATAATGAAATTTCATGGTTGGATTGGGAGAAACAGGATCCGCAATTACGGGAGTTTACGAGGAATATCATTAAGTTGCGGAAGAGTCATTCTGTTTTTGCTAGGCCGGGATGGTTTCAGGGAATTCCTATTAAGGGAGTGGAAGATATTGGATGGTTCCTGCCGGATGGTGCGGAGATGCAGGAGGATCATTGGAAAGAATATTATGCGAAATCAATTGCTATTTACTTGAATGGAAAAGGGTTGAGATGTGTGAATGAGGTGGGTGAAAAGATGGTGGATGATTCTTTTTATGTTATTTTCAATGCACACCATGCTGCGATTGAATTTGCGTTGCCTACAGAAAAGTATGCGAAGAAGTGGCAGCGGATCCTGGATACCAGTGTATGGAAGACGGAAGATCAAAATACGTATGTGGCTGGGAATAAGGTGCAGGTGCAGGGACACTCTATTTCGTTATTCATTCATAAAGAGGATTTGCTGCCGGTAGCAGGATTGCCGGTTCCGGAAGTTACGCATACTAAATAACCCGTTCCGGGCTTACCTGTTCAGGAAGTAAAGCGTTCCATGTAATATGGGATAAAAAGCAGGCGGTCAGGAATTTTGCCGAAGGGAAAATTCCTGACCGCCTGCAAGCGGCTTTCGGCGGGCTTATCGCCCGCCGAAAGCCAATAAGATAACGAGCCCGACACCCGCCTACAACCTAACTAAATACTCTCCACATAAACATTCCCAAACCTATCCGTCGCCCTCACCATTATTTTCTTCACCCCCACGGACGGCTTCGCAAAAAACAGATGATCCGTCAATGAAGGCTCTACAAACTTATGTTTCTTCGGCAACTCCGGCCCCAAATACAACTCCACCGCCCATGGATCATATGCCACCCGCCTCTCCATCTCCCCCTTACTGACCCCATCCTCAAACCACTCCACCTTCCACTTCTTATCCCAATTCCATACATTCACCGCCACCTCATCAGGCGAAGCCTGCACCCGCCCCTTTTCATAGATACGCAACTGCTTCTCCTTTGGTAACCCCGTCCCTTTATACACCCACTTTATATCTGTCCCATCCACATCATAGATCCCATACCCTGCCGGCGTTCCATCACTACAAATTGGCCCCGTCCACCAGGCCCCACACACCGTTCCATGATTATGCTCCATGATATTCCCTTCTTCCCAATTATCATTAAAATGCGTATGCCCACTCATTATGTGCACCTTATAAGGCGCAAACATCTTGTACAACTTCTTCCTGTTCGCCACCGTACCACCTCCCGGTTCATCCTTCTTCCCCTCTCTCCTTGCCTGTCCGGTATAAGTCGGTATATGCAAACTCAATACGATCATACTCCCAGCCTTCACCTGCGCCAGATCCTGATCCAGCCATTGTAATTGGTTCTCTGTCAGATAACCAATGTAATTTTTAGCTTCCCCCAAAAAGAACACATCATCCAACACAATGTAATGGATCTCTCCCCTGTTATATGAATAATAAGTAGGCCCGAAATGAGACTTAAATGTATTAGCCGAACCATCATCCGTCCTCGCCTCATTATCCATATCATGATTCCCAATCACATTAAAGAAAGGAATTCCACACAACTCCACCGCCCTGCGATAACCATGATACAACTCAAACTCATCCCATACCAGATCACCACAACCAATACCATGTATCAACGTATCCTTAGGATAAGATTTAATCACCCCCTGCAAATCAGGCACAGACTCTTTCAACAACTGATCTACATCTTTCTGCGACTTCATCTGCGGATCCGCCCAAACCATAAAGGTGTGTTTTGTATCATCCACCTTCAACTTCTCCAATTTGAAATCAGCCGTAAAGGAAGGCTTGTTCTTTGGAATAGCCTGATAAAAAGATGCGATGCCCCGCTCCTCCGGAAACGCATACCCACGTGGTACACTCATGTACACAAACTCCGCCGTACCATTGGATTGCAGCTCATACCCACCATTTTTATCTGTCAGCGTAATATTAATCCCATCTGTCACCGGAACACCTGCCACGCCTTTCCCCTCACAAAGAACCTTGCCCCTGAGCGATACAGTAGAAAGATCAATATTGTTCTCCCGCAGCAAAGGCCTTGCATTCACTATCGCCGCCGGCAAAGCTAACAATGAACCGGTCACACCTACATTCTTTAAAAAGTTTCTTCTGTTAAGCATACATCTTATTTAAGTGTTGTTGCGCCATCACCTTCTATATCGGTTATCGCTGATGTTTTTATACCATTACTTTCTATATCAGTTATCGCTGAGCCTTATTTAAGCGTCGTTGCGCCATCACCTTCTATATCCGTTATCACCGATGTTGTACTAAGTTGTTTATTATTCTGCGCCCTTGCCTGTACCCACTTACCCAACGATACATTATACACTCCACCCAGCATATTAAATATCCCCAAATCCGCCGTATTATACGACAGCGCCAATGTATTAGACCCCTGACGATAAAATGGCTGTTCTTCCAGCGTGATCGGATTGATTATATCATAAAAATCGGTATTCGCAATGCGATAACCTTTCGCCGGTGGCCCAGCTGTATACAAACTACCACCCGTCGACACCCACATCACATCTACCGGTTTTGAATCTACCGTTACCAATGTATCCTGGAATACCGCCATCCCAAATGCATTCCCACTATTCGCCATCAAACCTGTCGTCGCTGTACCAAATCCATCTCCACCCTTAGTCGTATAGTCAAATGTACGTACCCAGTTAGCACTACTGATATCTGTAGATTTGGACCCATTAATTTTTTTCCCGATACCTCCTACATAAAAGAACGTTCCTTTCGCTGCCTTACCAGCATAAAGATTAAACTTGTAAGAACGCTTTTCACCTGTCGCCCATCCCCTGGATGGATAACCTGTAGGCGTGCTGGCATTGGCATTGTTCGTCACCACGAGCGCAAATGGCGTAGCTGCAAAGTCAATATCCCTCGTCGCCATCATCTGCACATATTCATAATTACCATCCGCACCACTTGCATCTGACATAAAACCAGTGATCAACACGGGTGCTATAGAAATTTCTGAACTCAATACAGTGACATCAGCAGCAGTGCGCATACGGAACACAGGCGTATTATCCGCACCTATAAACACAATACCATAGAAGTTGGCGCTCACCGGCGCAGTGATATTCGCAAACGCACTGGTATCTGCTGTACGTAACAACAAATTTCCAAAACCATCATTCAATACTTTATCGCCTTTCAATACATCTCCTTTTGCAGGCAATGGATCGAACCCACCTTTTACAATTACCGCCAATGTACTTTCAAAATCACCCGGATTCGCCAATATTGCCGCAGTCGTAACACGGTTTACCGGAATCGTATTCCCGGAAGAGATCTTCCTCATTTTCGTCAGTGATACCCCGGTCAGTTCCAACATGCCATCTGTTTTTTCCAATACTGCCCCCTGCACATCGATCAACACAGAATCTCCCGGCACATAACTATTCGCTACATCCCCCAATTGAATCGCGATCCCTCTCAGCTTTGACAAACGCCGCGCATCCTGCACAATCAGCAGTCCGGCTGGCAAATTGCCTCCGCTATGATCTGATACGACCATCGCTGCTATACTCGTAGAGCCAAGCATGTTTTCTTTGCTGAGTGTAACGGGTTTTGACTTATACAGATTCCTGATATCGTATATCGAAATATAAGGGCTGATGGTTCCACCGGGATAGGTCTCACTTTTTTCACAACCCCAAATGAATAATATGAGTGGTAAGTATACTAAGAATTTCTTCATTGTAAAATGATTTTATTGTTACGGTTTCTGCCACCATACCTGTGTACTGATTTCATCTGGTCCCTGACTGGCTATCGCCAGCTTGTAGTTCGTCGGATTGGTAGACTGCACATACACCGGGTAAGTCATTCTGGCTGGCATCACACCATTATTCCGCAACCCTGCACCCTTTGGTAATTCAGGATGCCCTGTACGACGATACTCAAACCACTGCTGCATATCCGTCAGGAACAACGCATAATACTTTTGCTTATGTATTTTCTCCATCTTCTGATCCAGCGTTTCATCATTCAGCCACTCGATATCTGCCGCTGCCAGCCAGGTGGTGATGGATGTAGGCCAGGTAGGAATCCACTGTGTAATGCTGTTGAGCGCACCTGTATTATAAAACGTCTCTGCCGAACCACTGATCCATCCTTTCGCCGCCGCTTCTGCCAGTATAAATTCCAACTCTGCATAGTTCATCATCATCCCCGTCATCGGTTCTGTCATGAGAGAAACAGCCGATGTATTGGAATAGAAATAACATTTCTTCACAGGATTCTCACCCGGTGAATAACCACTTGGTACACCCTGATAAGAACCGGAATAAGGCGCGATCCCCCATCTGTTAAAACCTCCCGTACCATAAGTAGGTATATCAATACGTGGATCATTCCACTGAGAAAGATTATCAATAAAGAAACTCGCGATACCCGGTGAACGGAAATCCTGCTCCCTCACTGCCAGATAAGGTGATGAATAAGGCCCCACACCCGTCCATCGCAATATCGCAGATTCATCATTGCTGGTCATAATAGGATAGCTACTTTTATTCGTCTCCACGATATCCTTAATTTTCAGAATTGCTGAATCCGACTTTGCTGACACACGCAATAACAAACGCAGGTAAAGTGAGTTACCAAACTTCCTCCACTTTGCTACATCCCCATTGTACACCGGATCACTAGAACCTGTAATAGCCGTACCCGCACTCAGCAACGTATTGGCTGTATCCAGTTTTTTGAAGATATCGAGATAAATATCCTTCTGCGCATCAAAGCGAGGCTCATAGATCAGGCTGTCTTTTGCAAGGTTAGACTGGAAATAAGGAATATCCCCATAAGTATCTGTAAGTATGGAATAGATCCATGACTGACAAATGAGCGAGATCCCCATATAAGATTTATTGTAGTTCAGCTCATCACTGGATATGGTATACATATCCTTGAAGTTGGTCAACTCAGAATAGAGACCATTGTACAGATAATCTGACCAGGTTGAACGAAAGTCGTAACGGAACACCTGACCTTCTGCATCACTCATGTTCACCGTCACCTGCATCAGCTCATTGTTAAAGTTGCGGTTACGCAGCATGTTGTATGTAAGGGTATTCACCAGTGCCGGGGCCATCAATTGCGATGGCAAAGCTTCAGGCGTACCATTCGGGTTCGTATTCGTCTCCTGAAAATTTTTCGCACAGGAACTCAAAATGATACCCAGTAAAAGTATGTATGTAAATTGCTTCATCATGTCGAATATTAAAGTCCAATTACCAGATTAAAACCGAGGGTACGTGTGGATGGGAACTGACCGATCTCAAAGCCCTGCAGTATGTCGGAACCATAGAGGGTACCAAATTCAGGATCAAACATCGGCCATGGTGACCAGATGAACAGATCACGACCATACACACCTACTGTGGCGCGCTGGAATCCCAACCTTTTTACCAACCCCTTGCTGAATGTATAGTCTATACGTGCTTCTCTGAATTTGATAAAGTCTGTACGAAACACACTACCTTCTGCATTGTCTACACCATAGTGTGAACGGTAGTATTCGTCTATATCAGTTGCGATCACATCGTTCTTACGATATTTACCATCAGTGGTCGCCACTACACCATTACCGACGATGCCGTTGTAACGGCCCGGCAGCGTCTCCTTCAGTTTACCCTGCTCTGCCATTTTATAGTGTGTAAGCGAGTGCGATACGCCACCATATTGTGCATCAAAAAGCAGGTGCAGATTGAAACCCTTATACCTGAAATCGTTCGTCCAGCCGATCTTTGCTTTTGGCAGAATGTTGCCAAGATATTTTACATCTTCTGTCAACAGTGCTACTCCCGTGCTGGCATCATAAATAACCTGACCATCCGGCGCACGCTGATAACCACGACCATACAGGTCGCCCATGCTACCACCTACTTTCGCCACGATCTGACCACCGCCTACAGGGCCTGTTCTCAATACGACAGAGCTATCGGCCAGACTCATAATACGGTTACGGTTCGCAGAGAATACCACATTGGAACTCCACGAAAATCCATTCTTCACACTAACAGGTGTTGTGTTAAGGGCGATTTCTATCCCTTCATTTCTCACATCCCCCGCATTGATCAATACCTGTGTATAACCAGATGCACGGTCTACCACCCGCTTTAAGTGCTGGTCTTTTGTATTCCCTCTGTACACCGCTACATCAATACCGAATCTGTTATTCAGGAACTGTACATTCGCTCCTACTTCATAGGTAATGGTACGCAGTGGCTTCAGGTTCGGATTCGTCAGCAGATCTGGCGCTGACAAACCACCATTATACAAACTACCCGCAGATAAATAATTGTACGAAGTGAGGTAAGCAGTTGTACCACCACTACCTACGCTGGATGCAGAAAAGCGTACCTTTGCAAAGTTGATCGCCTTGGGCATATGCAATACTTCCGATGCTACAAAACTCAGGTTGGCAGCAGGATAAAAGAACCCGGAGTTAGTCGTACGGTCAGGTGTAGCCAGCGTACTGGTCCAATCCTGTCTGCCGGTAAGATCCAGAAATAAATAATCCCTGAAACTACCCGTCACCATACCATAAAAACTATTGATGGCATATTTACTTCTGTAGGGCATAGTCACCAAAGGACCCGCTGCATTGGAGAAAGTAAAGATACCCGGGAATGTCAGTGAATCCGCACGGGTTTCATCTTTGTTATAATTATTTGTCAGGGTGCTTCCACCAGCTGTAGCAGAGAATTCAATATCTTCATTTATGCGCTTGCTGTATTTCAACAGGAAGTCACTACTTGCTTCCATAGAAAAGATATTCTGTGTACGATAACTTCCCTTTGGTAGTTTCGCACCTGCATCATACGGACGTTCCTGCGCACGCTGGTCATAAGCAAAGTCAATGGATGTTCTCACCAGTAAACTCAGTTCTTTGGTGAAGTTGTAAGTAGCCTGCACATTCCCCGTAATGCCGTTACGGTTTGTTTTGTTGATGAACTCATTCGCTACGGCAAACGGGTTTTCAGGATAAGAGCTAAAAGGGTACTTAATAGCACGACCCTCCTGGCCTTTCACCCAGTAGTCACGCAACCAGTCGATATTTGCATTGGGTTGCCAGAAGATGTACCAGTACATCAGCGATTGGTTACCATAACCTGAACCGGGCAGGTTATCACTCCCTTTATTTGTATAGTTAACTTTGGAAGAGATGGTTAGTTTGTCACTGATCTTTGAATTCACAGACATGGCAACGGTGTTACGTTTGTAACCCGTGTTTGGCACGATCCAGTCGTTGTTCACGTTTGTGAATGAAAAGCGCGCAGTGGTTTTGTCCGTACCACCATCTACACTAATGCTGTTCGTAAAAGTCTTTCCGGTCTGAAAGAATTTCTGTAACTGATTTGTATAAGGTCTCCACAGCGTTCTTTCTGTGCCTACCTTTTGCGTAACCGGATCATATTGAAAGAACATCTGTCCGTCGAACTTTGGGCCATAAGCAGAGCTGGTACCACTGGTGCTGGCGCCATCTGCAGATGTACCGTAGGAATAATAAGCGGCACCATCCAGACCTTGTCCATATTCATATTGCAACTCCGGCCAACGGTTTACCTGTTCCAGCGATTCGTTGCTATTGAAAGTAACACCTAACCCTCTTTTGTGGGGCGTACCAGCTTTGGTGGTGATGATCACCGCACCATTTGCACCACGCTGACCATAGAGCGCTGCAGCACCGGGGCCTTTCAGCACGGTAACCGATTCAATATCTTCAGCGTTCAGGTCGTTCAAACCTGTGCCATAGTCGGCAGGCATGTTGTCAGAACCTGTACCATAGGGTGTTTCACCATCTATACCTGTACGGCGTCCGCTACCATTGTTGATCACCACGCCATCTACTACGATGAGGGCTTCGTTGTCGCCATTCAGGTTGTTCTCACCACGAAGAATGATTTTGTTAGAGCCTGTAGGTCCCGCATTGGAACGAACCAGGTTAAGACCTGCTACTTTTCCGGAAAGGGCGTCTGTCCAGTTATTAGACAAGGCGTTAGTCAGCTGTTCACCTTTAACCACTGTGGTGGCATAACCAAGCCCTTTTTCTTCTCTTTTAATACCTAATGCCGTTGTTACCACCACTTCATTCAGTGCTTTGGCATCAGGGGCCATTTGCAGGTCCAGTTTCTGTGATTCATTTACCGCTACCTGACGGGTGATATAACCTATAAAGGAAAATACGAGTGTAGGATTATTACCGGGTACCTTCAGGAAGTAGTTACCATCCGTACCGGAAATAGTGCCGATATTACCGCTTTTAATACGCACATTCACCCCCACCAGCGGTTCCCCCCGCTCGTCTGAAATACGCCCCCGGATCACAATGTCCTCGGGTTTGCGGGTTACGATAAATGTATTGCCGGTTTGCGTGAATACATAACCCGTATTTGCCAGGGCAACATGCAAAATTTCCTTTGCTGTGGCATCATAGATCTTAATGCTGACCCGTACATTAGCATCTACATCATTAGGACTATAATTTATGAGATAACGGCTATTTTTCTGGATGTACTGAAATACATCTTTCAGAGGCTGGTTGCTCACCGTGAGGTCCAGCTTCTTTTCAATGGTTTGTGCATTGATGTTGGGCAGCCATGCTACAAAGAAGAATAATACCCATACAGAAAGTTTGGGGTAGGAAATCCCTAACGGGCATCCCCGCTTTTTTGTACATTTGTCCATTCATTTTAAAATTTAGCTTGTACTGAATTTTGGCGCCCTGTTACCGCAGGGTGCTTTTTTACCTGATAACTATTTGATTGTCTGTAATTGTGTACTGGAAACTGCTCATCAATTTTAACTGCTGCATGATGTTTTCGATCGTATTATTCCGGAATGTGGCAGTGTATTTCCTTTTAAATAAGGTGGCATCCTTCACATCAAAGTGAACAGCGTACTTATGCTGTAATACCTGTAAGACCTGTTGTAAACCTGCATCCTGGAAAATTAATTCTCCCCTGATCCAGGCGGTTGTAGTGGCAGTGTCAATTTCCTCTTTTATAAATGTCCCGTTTCTCTTATCTGCGGTCAATCCCATACCGGCGCTCAAAACGAGTCCTTTTAAGCCGATTTTACCGCTATTTACGTTTACGATGGCAGTCTGTTCATCTTTATAATCCCTGACGGTAAAAGACGTCCCTAATACCTTTACATTGAGTTGTAGTGACCTTACATAGAATGGTCGTTTGGCGTCTTTGGCAATTTCAAAATAAGCCTCTCCTTCTTCTACATATACTATACGTGCGCTATCTTCAAATTCTTCCGGAAAATACAAGGTGGATCCGCCATTAATAGTCACCCGACTCCCATCAGACAAGGTGATGGACCCGTGATTACCATCTGCTATACGCATTGTCCTAAAGCGGCGCTCTGCTTTTTGCTCCCAGTTTAATACCCCTTTGCGTATTAAAAAACTACTCCCCAATAATAACACAAAGATGGCGGCGTAACGGCTGACATTTTTCAACAAAACAGGTTTTACTTTTAATGAAGCCAGTTTTACAGCCGGTTTCCTGTTATGCCGGAAGCGAGTCAGTGCTGTATCAATTTCTGCCTCGGGCAACTGATGTGCTATATTATTTACAAATGCATCTACGGGAAATAGTTCCGACAATTCCTGTTCAGACAGACCTTCTAATGCCTGCTGCAATTCCTTCTTACCGGCGGCGTCCAATCTGCCTGCCTGATAGTCTGCCAGTCTGTGTCTGATGTCGGAAATATTCATTTAAGAGACGTCGTTTTATATAAGAACGGCGAATTAAAATGGGCACCGACAGGAAAGTAGGTTAAGGAATTGTTACCAGATAAAAATTCATGACGGAAGATGCTCCCAACGGGAATGAAACCCCTTACCAGGTAAAAAAGATAGTAGCCAGACGTGAACGAAGCGAGCGAAGTACTCTACCTATATACCGTTCTACAGTTTTTTCAGACACCCCTTCCTGCAGGGCGATCTCCTTGTAAGTCAATCCGTACTCGCGATTAAGCAGGTAATAACGGCGAACCGTTTCTTCGTGATTATTAATGGTATGATTAACGATTTGCTGCTGTTCTTTAGCTTCTATAACAGTCATAGCCGGAGAGAAATGTCCGGATTCAGGGAAACTCACCTTATACGCATCGTGCTGTTTACGTTCCCGAAGCGCAACTTTCAGATGATCAAGAAAACAATTACGGGCGATGACAAGGATATAACGTGCTATCTCAGTTTCTTCTTCAGGAAGCAGGTGGAATTTTTGCCAGGCTTTCAGGTAGGCTTCCTGCGCCAGATCTTCGGCTAGTTCATTATTATTACTTATTTTTATAAGATATGCAACAGTGCCCGACCAGGTCTCTTTAAAGATCCTGTCGAAAATTGCAGCAGTATTTTCAGAATTGGAACGCATCATATAAATTGACGCACAAAATTAGGAAGTCAGTTTAAAGTGAGTGTTAAGTTATTATAGAAGTTGTTTA
>NZ_MTKN01000004.1 GCF_001975825.1 [Flexibacter] sp. ATCC 35208 | reverse complement strand
AATAAAGACTAAACAACTTCGATTATAATGTTTTGCCTTTTTTGTAGATACCGAGCACTTTCAGATGTTCAGTCAGCGGTGTGATTTTGCTGATGCCTTTCTGGAAAGTAGCCAGATCTTCGAATTCGAAATCGGCGTGGAAATAATAGTTCCACTCTTTGGTTGGCATTGGGAAAGACTGCAGTTTGCTCAGGTTAATACCTGTACTTGCTACCTGTGTCAGCACCTTTGCCAGACTACCAGATTCGTGAGATGTCTGGAAATATACAGATGCTTTGTTGGAATCTGCCGCAGGTTCTACACCATTTGGAGAAATAACCAGAAAGCGGGTATAGTTGTTTTTGATGGTATGGATGTTGGGTGCAATGATTTCCAGACCATAAATTTCAGCTGCCAGTTTGCCCGCGATGGCAGCTGTTGTTTTCAGTTTCTTGGTAGCCACATGTTTTGCACTCAGGGCGGTATCTTCAGTTTCCACCAGTTTCATTTGCGGATATTTATCCAGGAAGTCAGTACACTGCAACAGCGCCATATGATGACTGTGTACTTCTCTGATATCTTCCAATGGCGTACCGGGCAGCGCCATCAAATGTTGTTTGATATGCAGGTATACTTCTCCGATTACATGCAGGTTCGAGTTTTTCAGCAGGGTGTAGTTTGGAAGTATACTTCCGGCAATCGAGTTTTCGATGGCCATCACACCTGCATCGGCTACCTGCGTTTTTACTTTTTTAATCAATTCCGCGAATGAAGCACAACATTCGATCGTTATATCCTTTCCATAGTATCCTTGTGCCGCTATTTGGTGAAAACACCCTTCGAATCCCTGAATTGCGATGTGCATCTTTAATTTGATTTGTTTGTATTTGATAGTTGCTACAACAACTACCGGATAAAATGAAAAAGGGCCCCGGTTGAGCCGGGACCCTTTAAAGTGCAGTTATATGTTTAGTGCATTTTTTACAAGAGAGTCCCGGCCTTTACGACGTAAAAGAAAAAGTAAAAAAAGTAAAAGAAGTAAAGACTGAAACGGCGTAACATATATCGAGTTATTTGAAAAAAAGAAGGCCTCCCTTATCGGGAGGCCTTTTTGTTAGTTTCTTTTTATGTTTAAGTACTACAAACGACCTCCCTAATTCTGGTACCAGAAAAAGTAGAAACCATAAAAGTAACCAAAGGTTGTTTGCTGTATCATAATTTGCTTGAATTGCACGACAAAAATACATCAGGATTTGAATTGTCCAAGCACTTTTATGAAAAATTATATTCTATTTAATAAAAGGCCGGAAATTCAATGATTTATTCAAAAATGATGGCTCCACTACCCCTATAGGTAAAAAAAACCGCCCTGCGGTTGCAGAGCGGCATATAAAAAGCTTTATTGCTTGCGGAATAAGATTAGTGCTTAACTGAATCTTTAGCAGCAGTAGCGATAGAATCAACTGCAACCTTGCCTGAATCAGCCTTAGCAGTGATAGAATCGTTAGCAGCGTTTGCTACTGAATCGATAGCCTGTGTAGCTGCAGCTGTAGAATCAGTAGCAGTTTCGCTTGCGCCACCGCCACATGCAGTTACAAATACACCCAGTGCTAATGCTAAGAAACCAATTTTCAGTGCGTTCTTCATTTTTTTATTTTTTAGGTTTTTTGAAATATTGTTTCTTCTTTATACCAGGATGAAAGAAAGGTAACCCAGCTTTTCAGAAATATTTTTCAAAAAATCTATTTTTTAAATAAAACCAGCCATAGGCAAGGTTTTTAATTATATAAATTATAAGTTTATATGAAAAAAGATGGCAGTCTGCATCTATCACCTGGCTGAAAACTTATTTTTTTTCCCCTACTTTGGGTTACCAAAGCGATATAATAGTATTAATAAGTGAAGCATAATCTGAACATAGAAAGGGATCGGGAATTATTACTGGGACTTACCCGGAATGACGATAAAGCGCTGTCTACCATCTACGTGGAAAATTTTCCGGCCGTATTAAGAATGGTTTTACAGCATAAAGGTTCTGAGGATGATGCAAAAGATCTTTTCCAGGAGGCTATGATCGTACTATATGAGAAAGCACAGACAAGTGAATTTGATCTCTATAGTAAGCTCAAGACCTATTTATACGCCATCTGCCGCCACCTCTGGCTCAAAAAACTCCAGTCGGGCAGCTGGCAGCTCTCCCTGCCGGAGGAACTGGAAGCAGTAATACCGGCAGACAACCATATGGAAGACCATGATAAAAAGGACGAACAGTTCCGCATCATGGAGCAATCTTTGGGTAACATGGGAGAACCCTGCAAGACTATCCTGGAAGATTATTATATCAGGAAACTCTCCATGGCAGATATAGCAGAGAAATTCGGGTACACAAACGCGGAAAATGCAAAGAATCAGAAGTATAAGTGCCTGATGCGATTAAAGAAACTCTTTTTTGATAAATATAAATTATAGGGCCCCTACAGGACCCGCAAAGTGGTTTACAGGCGATGAATGATACAAATCTAATACGTGATATTGAACGCTATCTGGAAGGCGATATGAATATGCAGGAAAAAGCTGTATTCGAAACGCTGTGTCAGTCCAACCCGGTAGTAAATGAGCAGTTGAAAGCCCATCAGCACATTACGGCACAGCTGGAAAGTTACGGCCGCAGGTTGGCGCTGCAGGAGAAAATGGATCATATCCATGCCTCCCTCGATATGGACATACTGCGTGATGCAGCCACTCCTGCTCCGGCCAGGGTCATCCCTTTCCGCAGAAGGTTGCTCACTAACGTTGCGGCCGCTGCCTGTATCGCCCTCGTTACCTCGCTGAGCACGATCGCCCTTATCCAGAAAGCAAACAGACAAAAAACTACCGCACAATATGAGGATGTAAGACGGGTGCTGAACAATATCCAGCGCTCTCAGAACGCCCTCATCAACGATATTAATAATAAGAAGCGGGTACCGGCTAACCCCGGCACTTACGGAGGCACTGGTTTTGCCATTACCGACAATGGATATGTGGTCACTAACTACCATGTGGTAGCAGGGGCTGATTCTATCTATATCCAGAATACCAAAGGAGAAGCTTACAAAGCTACCAGCGTATTCGAAGACATCTCCAGCGATCTGGCGATCTTAAAGATCACTGATAGCTCCTTCAGAAGCCAGCCTATTCCTTATTCCGTAAAATTCCAGAAAGCCCTGCGTGGCGAGAAAGTCTTTACACTGGGCTATCCACGTGACGAGATTGTTTATGGAGAAGGTTATATCAGTGCACAAACTGGTTTCAATGGAGACTCTGCCGCTTACCAGGTATCTATACCTGTAAACCCAGGCAACAGTGGTGCACCACTCATGGATGCAAAAGGTGATGTAGTAGGTATTGTAACCGGCAAACAAACAACTGCTGACGGGATTGCTTTTGCAGTGAAATCAGCACAGCTGAAGCGCCTGCTGGAAGAAATGCCGAAAGAGAAGATGGGTAAATGGAATCACAAGAATCGCCTTGAGAATCTGACCCGCGTAGAACAGATCAAAAAGCTGGAAGATTTCGTATATATGGTGAAAGTCTACAACTGATAAAATATTTTTTCTATTGGCCTCTGCAACCAAAACTGCCACTCTGAATTCAGGGTGGCAGTTCTTATTTAATGCGTTTTTTTAAGCAAAAAACCTTTTCAAATTTTTTGTTGATTTTTCTTTTTCACTACTTCTTCCACGCTTTATACTTATCCGTAATCCAATACATCAGATCCTCTGTCGGCATCATTCTCAGCGTATCGTAATCCGGATAATTCTCCATCATAAACAGTCTCAGGCTATCTCCTTTTAATGTGGTCACCCTGCTCACAAATAATGGAGTATACCTTGAATCGATGTATTTGTCTTTTTCAGCCTTGGCATAAATCTTCTTGAACTCACGCTTCTGTTTCTCCCTTCTTGAATACCGGGTGAATGGACTAAATACGATCCCTGCGCCTACCGGTGTACTCCCACCTGCCAATGGCTTGTTAGGATTATCCAGTATATACCCGAACTGATCCCGCCTGTTGATGGAGTCCAGCTGATAAGGTGTGAACTTCGTGGTCACCTCTACCCCATGCAATTGCCGGCTCTCTACTACCAGGTGAATCTCCCTCGTCACGATCCCATCGTCGGCACTGACTAACAGGCTATCAGGATTGTACCCAAGAAAAGTAAATACCACCATGTCTCCCTTCCTCGCTGAAATCTTATAAAAACCGCCCTTATCAGAATAAGACCTTCGCCCGGTTGTCTTGTTTGTAATACTTGCGTATGGCAGTACTAATCCATTCTCCTTGTCTATAATCGTACCGGTGAGGGTAACCTGTGCCTGGCTCTTTTCTGCCAGTAGACTGCAAAGTACCAGCAGGAGCAATAAGGGCAATTGTTTCATATATCGGTTCTGTTTATTCCACCAAGTTCCTTAAAAAAACTAAAAATCCCCCCGTAGCCAGGAGGATTTTACATGATTATTTTGTCACAGTAAGCGAAAGATCACTCAACTGCCACCTCTTATCACCTGTAAAAGAATGGCTATAATCGCTATTACCAACAGAATGTGGATTAACCCACCTGCGGAATATACAAAGAAGCCTAACAACCAACCGATAATAAGTATTACTGCAATGATATACAACAGACTTCCCATTTTACACAGATTTTAGCATTTTAATAACTTCGTCCCTGCTCTTGCCCAGCTTTTGCTGAATTTTACCAATCAACCGATCTTCCTGTCCTTCTTCATACAGCAAATCATCGTCCGTCAGATCTGCGTATTGCTGTTTAATCTTGCCCTTAATCTCATTCCAGGCACCTTTAATTTGTAAAGTATCCATAACATTAACTTTTTAGGGTGAAACAATGCTTTACAAAATTCAAAGACTATGCCAGAGGAGACAAGTTACTAATATGCTATAGCTGTGATGGCTGTGCTGAATACCCGTTCTTCGCCGGGTTCCAGCGTCACCAGCCCCATGCCGTTATTAAAGGCATTCGGGGCACCGGTGAGGTGCTCAATCGCAATACTGTTGCGGTGATTAGGGATATAGATCTGTAGGATTGGATAACATGGTTCCGGGTAAAAATGGATCAATACCCGTTTCCGCGGATCCCGCAATGTAGCCAGGGCACTATGCCTGCTGAAATCCAACACAAAACTGTTGTCCAGCGGTATGCCTGCCAAACTTTGGGCTTCAAGGAACCTGTCGTAAGGCAACACATTGCCGGTTGGTATCAGTTGCGCATTAAATTCTACTATTTGTTCCGAAGCAAACTGCAATTCCAGCTCATCGACCGGGGTACCTGTACTAAAATAAGGATGCCAACCGTCCATAACAGGAATAGGCCTGTCTGCATTGTTCAGGATAAAAGTTGAAATACGTAGCTGCTGACCGGGTTCCAGGTGATACTTCACCTCACAGTCATAGGGGAACGGATATCCTGCATCATTCCCAGTATAAGTATGGCGCAATGTCAGCACCGCACCTTTTTCATCAGCTTTCTGGCTCACTACCTCAAACGGTACATCGAAGAGCAGACCATGAATGGCATTGCCGGAACTGAGTGTTTTCACAATAGTGTAATCCTGTTCTTCCCAGCGATAGGTGCCGGAAGGAATGCGACAAGCGAAAGGACTTAGCTTGGCACTCTTATAGTATTCCGGCAGGTTCAACTTGTAGTCGTCCAGACTTTCATAACTATCGATGATGTTCAGGAAATTTTCTCCATACGGTATTTTAAAGGCATGCAGCAATGCGCTGTGTGCCGGAATGATCTCTGCCCGTGTACCAGTGTCGCCGTCGATAAGAGCGATAATATCAAAGCCCGACTGATGATATGATTGAATGGAAAACATAGTGTAGAATTGTATACAATACCAAGTTACACAAAAAAGGCCGCTACAATGTAGCGGCCCTTCTATATAATCAGTTAAATTTAGATATACTGATTGATGATATTTTCTAACCATTCCTGTCTGCCACTGATCATCTTTGGCTCGCCATTCGCAATTGCAATGCTGCGCAGATCTTCCAATGTCAGTTTACCATCTTCAAATTCCTTTCCTTTACCGGTATCAAATGATGCATAACGGTCTTTACGGAATTGTTTGTAAGCAGACTGTTCCAGGATCTTTTCAGCTACAATCGCTGCACGTGCAAATGAATCGATGCCACCAATGTGTGCATGGAAAATGTCTTCCAGATCTGTAGAGTTACGACGTGCTTTCGCATCGAAGTTCACACCACCACCTGCAAATCCACCCGCTGGTAATATCACCAGCATCGCTTCGATCAGGTCATTCAGGTTCATTGGGAACTGGTCAGTATCCCAACCATTTTGTGTATCACCACGGTTCGCATCAATGCTACCCAGGAAACCACCATCAACTGCTACCTGCAGTTCATGCTGGAAGGTATGGCCTGCCAGTGTAGCATGATTTACTTCAATGTTCAGTTTAAAATCCTTGTCCAGACCATAGTGACGGAGGAAACCGATCACCGTAGCTGAATCGTAATCGTACTGGTGTTTGGTAGGCTCACAAGGTTTAGGTTCGATGAAGAACGTACCTTTGAAACCTTGTTTGCGTGCATAGTCACGCGCCATGCCAAGGAATTTTGCCAGGTGGTCCTGCTCACGCTTCATATCAGTGTTCAGCAGGGTCATATAGCCTTCACGACCACCCCAGAATACATAGTTTTCACCATCCAGTGCGATGGTCGCATCCAGGGAGTTCTTTACCTGGGTACCTGCATACGCAACTACAGAAAAGTCAGGGTTGGTGCTGGCACCGTTCATATAGCGGGGGTTGCTGAATACATTCGCAGTACCCCAGAGCAGTTTTACGCCGCTGGCTTTTTGTTTTTCTTTTGCATACGCTACGATTGCCTGCATGCGGCTTTCGTATTCAGCAATGTTTGCACCTTCGTCTACCAGGTCTACATCGTGGAAGCAGTAGTAAGGAAGACCTAGTTTGGTGATGAATTCAAACGCTGCATCCATTTTGTCTTTTGCACTCTGCACAGCATCTGGCGCTGTAAGCCATGGGAATTGTTTGGTGCCCGGACCGAATGGGTCGCCACCAGTTCCGCAGAAGGTATGCCAGTAAGACACCGCAAACCGGAAGAGTTCCTTCATGGTTTTACCACCGATCTTTCTGTTCTCATCATACCATTTGTAAGCAAATGGGTTGTTTGACTGAGGACCTTCATAGGCGATTTTCCCAATGCCTTTGAAGTATTCCTTGTTTCCAATTGTAATGCTCATTGTAAGTGTTTTTTTTGATCCTAACGTGTTATGTGTGTGTGTGTGTTAAAATTTCAATCCCTGCAGCCACTCTTCATAAATACCCTTATATGGATTATTCGCCTCCGGCTCTATTGTAGCCAGACACTCCATCCCCTTAAATGCATCCTCCACTGCATACAATCCAGCGCCCACACCCGCTGCTCTTGCAGCGCCCTGCGCACCATCTGTATTGTACAACTCAATCACCACATCAGCCGTATTTGCAAATATCTCTCTGAATAATGGACTCAGGAACATATTCGCATGACCGGCTCTCACCCGTGAAATATTCAATCCCATATCCTGCATAATATCCATCCCGTATTTCAGTGCAAATACAATCCCTTCCTGTGTGGCACGCAGCATATGTTCCCTGCCATGAATATTGAAGTTGAGTCCTTTGAACTCCGCACCAATCTCCTTGTTAGCAAGAATACGTTCTGCACCATTGCCAAACGGATAAATCTTCAATCCACGTGAACCTACAGGTGCTACTGCTGCCAGTGCATTCATCTCTTCGTAAGATGGTTTGCCTACCAGTTGTCGCATCCAGCTATTCAGAATACCCGTACCATTCAAACACATAAGTACGCCATTACGATGTGCAGTGGCTGTATCATTCACATGTATGAAAGTATTTACCCTGCTCTGTGCATCAAATGCAATATGATCATGTACTGCATATACCACACCCGAAGTACCTGCTGTAGTCGCAGCTTCACCAGGTTGTAATACATTCAGGGAAAAAGCATTATTCGGTTGGTCACCCGCACGGTAAGTGACCGGTGTACCTGCCGCCAATCCCAGCAACGACGCTGCCTGCGCAGTCACCTTGCCCTGTAATCCAAAAGTAGGAACCACATCTGACAACAGCTTCTCACTGATACCATAATGTTTCAGCAACACCGGCGATACCTGGTGCTGGCTAAAATCCCAGAAGATCCCTTCAGACAAACCAGAAATAGTCGTAGCTGCATCACCCGTGAGGCGCATAGCAATGAAATCGCCAGGGAGCATCACTTTGTCAATGCGCTCATAAATGGCAGGTTCATACTCCTGTACCCAACGTAATTTAGAAGCTGTAAAATTTCCGGGAGAGTTTAAGAGATATTGCAGACACCAGTTAGGGCCCAGTTTTTCAAAAGCTGTATTCCCTATTTCAACTGCCCTGCTGTCGCACCAGATTATTGCAGGACGCAAAACCTGCTGATCCTTATCCACACATACCAGCCCATGCATCTGATAGGCAATGCCTATACCAGCTACAGCCGATCCATCAAAAGGGTGAATTTGTTGTAACTTTTTCGTTGCATTTTGAACTTCCTGCCACCACATCTCAGGATCCTGTTCTGCCCATCCCGCCACCGGCGCATGCATGGGCATTTCCTGGGCAGGGCTGATAGCCGTAGCCACACATTTTCCTGTATCAGTATCCAGCAGGGCCGCCTTTACTGAAGACGATCCTATATCATAACCAATCGTATACCTCATAACGCTTGCAGGTTTATAAAAAAAGAAAGCTGGCTAAACAGGATGTTGTTAGCCAGCTTTGTCAAATATCTCTTACCAGAAAATGGTATATAATGCTACCAGGATACCACAGATCAAAATCGCTGTGATGGCAAATGGCATAGAAGTCCTGAACATAGAAGCATCCACTTCCAGACCTTTAGACTCATCTACCATTTCTGCACCCGCCACTTTCACCTTAGCAGGAGCTACCAGTGAAATCAGGATCATACCAATCACACACACCACGAATACAATACCCATACGATCCAGGAACGGAATTTCATAGATACCGTTTGCTGCCGGTACGGAGAAACCGATGCTATTCAAAGCAGAAAGATCCGCCCAACCTGGCAGGAACTTCAGGATGATAGACAGTGTAAAACCACCGATCATTGCAAACAGCGCTGCACCTGAAGTCGTACGTTTCCAGAAGAATCCCAGCAGGAACATCGCAAAGATACCCGGTGATACGAAACCAGTGTATTCCTGTATAAACTGGAAACCACCTTTCTTATCAATACCCAGGAATGGAGAAATGATAATCGCCAGGATCATCGCAACAACTACCACGATTTTACCTGTTCGTACCACATGCTTTTCATCCGCATTTTTCGCAAAGTGTTCTTTATAGATATCCAGTGTGAAGATGGTAGAAATACTGTTTGCTTTACCAGCCAGGGAAGCAACTACCGCAGCTGTCAGCGCAGCAAAAGCCAGCCCCTTCATACCAATTGGCAACAGGTTCATTAACACCGGATAAGCATTGTCAGGATTGAGTTCACCACCCTTCACCATTTCTGCCTGGAATAGACCGCGGCTATGCAATACATAAGCAGCGATACCAGGAATTACCACGATCAGTGGCATCAGGAGTTTCAGGAAACCTGCGAAGAGCAGACCAGAACGCGCTGTTTTCAGATCAGCACCCAATGCACGCTGTGTAATATATTGGTTACAACCCCAATAGTTTAAGTTTACAATCCACATACCACCTACCAGGATAGATAATCCAGGCAGATCCAGGTAGTGAGGATCTTTTTTGTCCAGGATCATATGGAAGTGATCACCAGCATGTTCTGTCATCAGGTGGAAACCTTTGAGCACACCAGTTGTGCCGAAATGCTCAGATACCAGGTTCAGGGCCAGGTAAGTTGTAGCCAGACCACCCAGGATCAGGAAGAATACCTGGATCACGTCTGTATAACCAATTACTTTCATACCACCCAGCGTGATAAACACGGCAAAGACGGCCAGCAATATCATACAAACATTAAAGTCAATCCCTGAAATAGTATTGATTGCCAGTGCTCCCAGGTACAGGATGGAGGTCAGGTTCACCACTACATACAGCAGCAACCAGAATACCGCCATAATGGTACTCACTGTCTGGTTATACCTGCGCAGCAGGAACTGCGGCATGGTATAAATCTTGTTTTTCAGGTAAATAGGGAGGAAAAATACCGCTACGATAATCAGGGTAGCAGCAGCCATCCATTCGTAAGTGGAAATCGCCAGACCTATATTAAAACCGGAACCGGCCATACCAATAAACTGCTCCGCAGAGATGTTGGAAGCGATCAGGGAAGCACCAATGGCCCACCATGTAAGGGATCCTTCTGCCAGGAAAAAGTCTTTGGAGTCAGTAGTTTTTCGTTTCTTTTTCTGGTAGATATATATACCGTAACCGGCAACTATCGCGAAATACACCAAAAAGACAACATAATCGAGGAATTGTAAACTCTTTTGCATAAAATCAACGTGGTATAAAATAATTGTTGGTCAATATAGTAACATTTTTATTAAACGTAAAATTTACATTTAAAAATTATTTCAGTGGCGGACTTGATCGTGATCATTCTTTTATAAGGATATCGGCTAATTGTGCCCCGATAGCGGTTCCAATTGCGACGCCCATGCCGCCCATTCTTACGCCCAGCGCGATTCGGGGTGAATGACGGCGGATAACCGGCTGCCGGTTCTGGCCAAAAGCCATAATGCCAGCCCAACGGTCAGCAATATTAAACGAAAAACCCGGCAAAATAATATGGCGTAAACGGTTTTCCAGTTCTGTATGAATTTGGGCATTCAATTCAAAAACAGTGGTAGCCTCCCCGGCAAAGTCCATATTACGACCTCCCCCGAATAGTACACGGCCTTCCAGCTCCCTGAAGTAATAATACCCCTCGTCCATATGGTAGATACCTTTAAAAGGTAATCCTGGTATAGGATCGGTTATTAATACCTGCCCCCTGCCGGGCACTACATCCAGGTCAGGGATCAGCTCACGGGTAAATGCATTTGTACAGATTCCTACCCTACCCGCCATAAAGGAATACTCCCCCACTGACACATATACACCACCATCAGACTCCGAAATACCTGAAATCGTACACCCCGTCTTAATCTCTACCCCATAAAAAAGCGCCAGGTCTATCAACCGGCGCATCATCTTCCCCGTATGTAACTCCCCCTCAAAATTATTCCTGATCAAAGCCTTTACATACGATTTATTAAATCCGAAATCACTGGAAACCAACGTAAACGCATCTCCCCCCAACAAAGGCCGCAACAAGTCATTCATGCCATCAATTTCCGACAGTGCAGGTAACTCCTTCTCTCCTATCAGCTCATAACTCCCATTCTCCCTGTAATCCATATGCTGATCACCCACACGATGCCGCAAGGCATGTAACCCCTGCCAACGCAACTCCAACAATGCCAATACTTCAGCAGCAGGCAATTGTCGCAAATCTGCCAGCAACTCCGTCAAACTCCCTATACAGGCAAACCCCGCATTCTTTGTACTCGCCCCTGTAGGCAATACTCCCTTCTCCAATACAAGCACACGAACCTGCGGCTGCGCTTCGCGCAGACTGATAGCCGTGGACAAACCCACGATACCACTGCCGGCAATAATGTAATCGTATTGAAGAAGGGATTGTTTTTCCCAGTAGCTGAGCATAATATATCTTTTAGATCACCAGCACGACTTTGCCGGTTACATGACCCGTTTCCACAGCTTCATGTGCTTTCCCCACATCTTCCAGTGGAAAAGTCTGATCAACTTTTACTTTCAGATCACCCACCGCCAGCAGATCGGCCAGTTGCTCCATTCTTTCACCAGATGGGGTTACCATCATCCATTTCACCATCACTCCTTTGGAAGCAGCTTTCTCCAGGATCGCCGGATCATCTTTATACATCGAAGGCAGGCATACCAATACGCCCCCGGGGTTCAATACATCTATAGAACGAAGTGAGTTTTCACCACCTATACCATCCAGCACCACATCCATATCCTTTGCTATAACAGTAAAATCCTGTGTGTTATAATCCAGCGGCAGATCCACTCCCAGTTCATTCAGCAGACCATGATGCTGCTGCGAAGCTGTACCTACTACATAAGCACCTTTCCATTTAGCCAGTTGTACTGCAATATGGCCAACGCCACCCGCTGCTGCATGGATCAATACTTTTTGCCCCCCGGCCAGCTGGCCATGGTCAAACAATGCCTCCCAGGCTGTGAGTGCCGCCAACGGGGTAGCTGCTGCTACCTCATTACTCACCGAAGCGGGTATCAGGGCAAATTCATCTTCCTGCACAATCGCGTATTCTGCATACGCATTCCCCGCATGTGGAAAATTGCTCATTCCAAACACACGTTCATTTCTGTCAAAACGGCTTACACCATCACCCAGGCTCACCACCTCACCGGCTATATCCCAGCCAAGTACAGCAGGGAGTGCCAGTTCTTTGGCAGCTATGCCTTTCCCATTACGGGTTTTATAATCAACAGGATTAATACCTGCGGCGCGTACTTTTATAAGTAACTGACCTGCCGCTGGCAGGGGTACGGGTATTCTTTCGATAGTCAGGTTACTGGCAGGGCCAAATTCCCGCAGCAGGGCTGCGCGCATGAGATTGCTCATCTTCCGGAATTATTTATCTAAATGTAATTAAAAGGGGCAAAATAAAACCTCCTGCGTAATACAGGAGGTTAATTTCTTGTTACCAGATATATTGCAACACCTTACACTAAGTAACCAAATAAGTCATCATCTTCATTCAGTGCAGTATAATGAATACCGTACTTCGAAAAATTGGCCACCAGGATATCATAATCCTCTTTCTTTTTTAGTTCCACACCTATCAGTGCAGGACCCATTTCTTTATTATGCTTTTGGATAAATTCAAATCTTGTGATATCATCATCAGGTCCCAGCACATGGTTCACAAACTCTTTCAGGGCTCCCGGGCGCTGTATAAAGCGGATGATAAAGTAATGTTTCAGCCCTTCATACAGTAAAGACCTTTCTTTGATCTCCTGCATGCGATCGATGTCATTGTTACCACCACTTACTATACATACTACTTTCTTGCCTTCGATCTCTTTAGCAAAATCGTCCAGTGCGGCGATAGACAGGGCGCCAGCCGGCTCCACTACGATCGCATCTTCATTGTACAATTTCAGTATGGTAGTACAAACCTTACCTTCTGCTACGGTGTGCATTTTATCCAGCACATCTTTACAGATTTCGAAATTCAGCGTACCTACTCTCTTCACGGCAGCACCGTCTACAAAGCGCTCAATTTCGCCCAGCGTTACAGGTTCCCCCTTTTCCAGTGCAGCAGTCATAGACGCAGCACCTTTTGGTTCTACCCCGATCACCTTGGTATGCGGACTGTATGTTTTAAAATAAGTACCTGTACCGGCAGCGAGTCCGCCACCACCGATGGGCACAAAGATATAATCAATATGAGACTGGTCTTCCAGTACCTCTACAGCTACTGTACCTTGTCCTTCTATGATCTTGGGGTCGTCAAAAGGAGCAACGAATGTCATACCGTGCGCTTTTGTATACGCCTGCGCTTCGGTAGAACAATCATCAAATGTATCTCCCACCAGTCTGATCTCAATATTATCTCCGCCAAACATGTTTACCTGGTTCACCTTCTGCTTCGGGGTAATGATCGGCATGAAGATGACACCTTTAATATCCAGCTGACGACAGGCATATGCAACACCCTGCGCATGGTTACCCGCGCTGGCACATGTTACACCTTTGGCCAGCTGATCTTTGTCCAGACTACTGATCTTGTTATATGCACCACGCAGCTTATACGAGCGTACAATCTGCATGTCTTCTCTTTTCAGATAAATATCGGCATTGTACCTGCGTGACAATGTTGGACTATAGGTCAGCGGTGTTCTGTTCACCACTGGTTTCAACTTCACCGCTGCATCGAGAATATTGAGCGGATTAACACTTGTTAATACCTGGGACATGTGATTGAGATAAGAACTAGGGCTGACCATACGGTCAGCCCTAATGAATTTTATTATAGTTATTAGATACTCTCTGCCTGATGTGAACCTGGCTGTCCGTGTGTATAATCCACTTCGGCCAGATCATCTGTCTCTTGTTCGGACAGATTTTTCAAATGATCATGGAAACGACGACTCCATTTCACGATCGCCACGCGACCGCTCTTGGAATACTCTATCAGTCCATAAGGTGCCAGTTTCGCCTGTAGCGCTATCAGCTCCTCCTGGTGACCGGTCTTCTCCAATACAAAGTATTCGTCTGTAATGGTCAGGATCCTTGCCGCATTTTCACGGATCAGCTTTTCGATGCTGCCATTCTTCAATGCTTTGGTTGAGATCTTATACAGTGCCAGCTCCTGGTATACCACTTCATCCTCTTCATGTACAAATGCACGGTGAATTTCCACCAGTCGCTCGATCTGACCAACTACTTTATCCAGTAGCGATCTTTCTGACAGTACAGTGATGATGAACTTGTAAACACCCTCAATCTCCGTTGGTGCGGTTGTGAGGCTGGTGATATTGATTCGACGGCGCGTAAAGATAACAGTGATACGGTTCGTGATACCGATCCTGTCTTCTGTATATACCGTGATTGTATATTCTTTTTGCATAAAAATTCTTCGTTGTTAAAAAGGTTTACTACTCGAGCCTGATATGAGCAATTGGAGCACCAGCTGGTACCATCGGGAATACGTTGTCTTCCTTCTCTACGACTACCTCCAGCAGGTAAGCACCATCGTGGGAGATCATTTCATCAACGGCCGCCACAATATCAGCACGGTCAGTTACCTTCTTGCCCGGAATGTAAAACCCTTTCGCAATCTGTACGAAGTCAGGGTTAGTCATTTCGGTGGAAGAATAACGCTTGTCATGGAACAGCTGCTGCCACTGACGCACCATACCCAGGAAGTTGTTGTTCAGGATCACGATCTTCACACCAATCTGTGACTGGTAAATCGTGCCTAACTCCTGTAAGGTCATCTGGAAACAACCATCCCCAATCACAGCTACTACTTCTTTTTCCTGAGCACCCATCTTAGCACCCATAGCAGCTGGCAGTGAGAAACCCATGGTACCCATACCACCACTGGTGATATTGGTATTTGGATCCTTGAAGCGGTAGTAACGGCTGGCAATCATCTGGTGCTGACCTACGTCTGTAACCAGTACTGCTTTACCTCCTGTACGTTCAGAGATGATACGTACTACTTCCGCCATTTTCAGGGCACCTTCTGTAGGGTACAGTTCACCACGGTTTACCTTCTCCTGTTCCTGCTTGTCTGCCTCTTTGAAGCCAGCAATCCACTCATCGTGTTTTGCTTCTTTCACCAATGGCAACAAGGCTTTTAGCGCAGTTTTAGCATCGGCATGTACACCTACTGTTGCAGTGATGATCTTGTTGATCTCAGCAGCATCAATTTCGATGTGGATAACCTTTGCCTGTTTTACATATCTGGTAACATCCCCGGTTACGCGGTCATCAAAGCGCATACCTACAGCAATGACTACATCACACTCGTCGGTTTTGATATTAGGTGCATAGTTACCATGCATACCCAGGAAACCCACATAGTTAGGATGATCTACCGGAACAGCAGAGAGACCTAACAAGGTGGAAGCGATCGGAATACCTGCTTTTTCAGACAGGGCGATCAGTTCCTTTTCAGCGCCAGCGAGCAGTACCCCATGTCCACACAGGATGTAAGGTCGCTCAGCTTCGTTGATCAGGGCAGCAGCAGATTTCACCGCTTCGATGTTCAGCTTTGGAACAGGGTGATAACTACGGATATATTCACACTTGCTATATTCAAAATCGAACTTGGCAACCTGTGCATTCTTGGTAATATCTACCAGTACAGGACCCGGACGACCACTGGCAGCAATGTAAAATGCTTTGGCGATAGCTCCCGGGATATCTTCAGCACGGGTTACCTGGATATTCCATTTAGTAATAGGAATGGTAATCCCGATCACGTCAGTTTCCTGGAAGGCATCGGTACCCAGCAGGTGAGCAGCCACCTGACCTGTGATACATACCATTGGAGTAGAATCCATATAAGCATCTGCCAGACCAGTTACCAGGTTGGTAGCACCGGGGCCGGAAGTAGCAAATACCACCCCCACCTTACCAGAGGTACGGGCATACCCCTGCGCAGCATGAGTAGCACCCTGTTCGTGGCGTACTAATATATGATGGACCTCATCCTGAAAATCGTATAGGGCATCATAAATGGGCATAATGGCCCCACCTGGATAGCCGAAAATGGTTTTCACATCTTCTGCAATCAGCGAGCGGATTACGGCTTCGGAACCGGTAATATGTAGTTTTTCCTCAGTAGCCGCTGCTGGCTGATTAGCCGGCTCAGGCTTCATCGGTAACACATCCTTCTGTTGCATTTGAAACAAGTTTTGCGTATTTATATAATACCCCACTAGTTACCTTCAGGGCAGGTTTTACCCATTTGGCGCGGCGTGCAGCGATTTCTTCATCGCTTACTTCCAGCTTAATGGTGTTGTGTTTTGCGTCAATTTCGATCATATCGTTGTCCTCAACCAATCCGATCAGGCCACCTTCTACCGCTTCAGGGGTAATATGACCTACCACGAAACCGTGGGTACCGCCGGAAAAACGGCCATCGGTGATCAGTGCTACGCTCTTACCAAGACCTACACCCATAATGGCGGAGGTAGGTTTCAGCATTTCAGGCATACCTGGTGCACCTTTCGGCCCTACGTTGCGGATCACCACTACGTCGCCGCTCTTTACACGGCCACTGGTGATACCTGCTATCAGTTCATATTCACCATCGAATACCCTTGCGGTACCACGGAAGAACTCACCTTCTTTACCAGTAATCTTAGCTACGGAACCCAGTTCTGCCAGGTTACCATACAGGATCTGGATGTGACCGGATTCTTTCAGTGGTTTTTCTACCGGAACGATGATGCTCTGGCTTTCGAAATCCAGGTCTGGTACGCTTTCCAGGTTTTCAGCAATGGTCTTGCCAGTTACGGTCAGACAATCGCCATGGAGCAGACCAGCTTTCAGCAGGTATTTCATTACCAATGGAACGCCGCCAATTTTGTGCAGGTCTTCCATCAGGTATTTACCGCTTGGTTTCAGATCGGCGATCAGTGGAGTGCTGTCGCTGATACGCTGGAAGTCGTTGATGTTAAACTTCACACCAACTGCTTTTGCAATAGCGATCATATGCAGCACGGCATTGGTACTACCACCCATGGCCATAATCACTACAGCAGCGTTTTCAAAAGCCTTGAAGGTCATAATGTCCTTTGGCTTGATATCTCTTTCGAGCAGCAGACGAATATACTGGCCTGCTACTCTACATTCTTCGCGTTTTGCTTCGCTCTGAGCTGGAGTAGAAGAACTGTAAGGAAGGCTCATACCCATTGCTTCGATAGCGGAGCTCATGGTATTAGCTGTATACATACCACCACACGCACCGGCACCAGGGCAGGAGTTCATGATGATACCTTTATAATCCTCGTCGTTCATATTACCCGCCATTTTCTGGCCAAGTGCTTCAAAAGCGGAAATGATGTTCAAATCCTGTCCTTTATAATGACCAGGAGAGGTAGAACCACCATATACCATGATAGCAGGACGGTTTAAACGACCCATTGCTATCAGGGAGCCTGGCATGTTTTTGTCACAACCAGGAACAGTGATGAGGCCATCATAATATTGGCCACCTACTACAGTTTCGATGGAATCAGCAATCAGATCACGGCTGACCAGCGAGTAACGCATACCTGGTGTACCATTGGTCATACCATCGCTGACGCCTATGGTATGAAAGGTAAGGCCGACCAAATCATTAGCCCAGACCCCTTTTTTGACCTCCTGTGCCAGTTCATTCAGGTGCATATTACAGGTGTTGCCATCATATCCCATGCTGGCAATGCCCACCTGTGCTTTCTTCAGGTCCTCATCTGTTAAACCTATACCATACAACTGTGCCTGGGTCGCAGGCTGTGTAGGGTCCTGAGTGAGCGTTTTGCTGTACTTGTTCAATTCCATCTTTCAGTAAATGTTTGTCTGGGTTCCGGTGTTGTTCATTCAACCGGTTCCCAAATGTTGAATATCATGTTAAGCAGGATACAAAGAAGCGGCTATATGCGCCAAGTTCCAAACCGACATTTAGGGGTCCAACCGGATTTCAAGCGTGTCCATTTTCGTCTCAAAACCGCTATGGTATTGAATAAATTGGACTCAAAAATCCAAAATCCAACTATTAAAAAAATCTTCTAATACGTACGCTGATCCTTTAAAATGGGAGTGGTCTGACGGCTGTCCGCCATCGGACCACTCACCTATTGAATATCAAAGCGAAGCAGTGTTCATTGGGTTTACCAGGCAATAATGCACCCGGTATGTTCTTATTTCTAAATTATATACAAAATACAACCTCTATTCCAGAAAAGATCCTGAAAATGATTCAGTTATATATTCTGAACACCTTAATCCCTTACGCCACTTTCACTGAAGAACGATCAAATTCCTTCTCCAGCACCTTAGCTTTATAAGCCTGCTGCAGCAGCTTACCCAGAGATGAAGCCCATGGCTTACCAAAACTCTGACCATCCAGTGATTCGATGCCGATTAGTTCAGCAGCAGTACCACAGAAGAATGCAGCGTCAGCCTGCTTCAGTTCGTCGGTAGTGAACAGTCTTTGTTCTAACGGAATGTTCAGCTCCTGACACAGTTCAATCACTGTAGCACGGGTGATACCAGGTAGAATAGCACCTGGAGGTGGGGTTACGAGCTTACCATCTTTTTCGAAGAAGATATTAGCACCAGGGCCTTCAGCTACATAGCCTTCCAGATCCAGCAACAGTGCCTCGTCAAAGCCTTTTGACTTAGCTTCCTGAGAAGCCAGGATCGAGTTGATGTACAAACCTGCCGATTTGGATTCAATCTTGAATGCCTTTGGATTTGGACGCTGATATGAAGATGTCATTACTTTCAGCAGCTTTTCACCCAGGTAAGCACCCCATTCCCATGCACAGATCATCACGTTCATTTCTGATGCAGCTTTCAGGGTCATGTTTGGTGGGCAATAAGCCAGCGGACGAATGTATGCTTCCTGCATATTGTTCAGTTCCAGCACCTTGTAACAAGCGGTGATTAACTCTTCGTTGGTGTAGTTGTAAGGCATATGAATTAACTCACAGCTGCGACGGAAACGATCGAAGTGCTCTTCTGCCTTGAAGATCTTCACTTCTCCACTAGCAGTCTTATAAGCTCTGATACCTTCGAATACGGCGTATCCATAATGTAATGACTGACCAAACAGGTCGATTTTGGCTTCGGTGGCTTTCTTATACTCCCCGTCCACGTAAATGATGGTGTTCTCGTTGTAATAGCTATACATATAATTCAGATATTAGAAATCTAGTGAAATAACAGGCATAAAAAAAGCCTCCCTCTGGTGGAGGAAGGCTGTATATTGATTTGGTTGTACACAGTTACCTATCCTCCATACTGGTGGCTAATAATGACAACGACGATCACAACGAGCGTAATAGCCCAGTTGAGCTGAGCTACGATGTGATTAATCTTGTTATTGTCTTTATTTACCCACATTGGAGGAATACTTTGATGTTTAACTGTACAAAAGTATTGGTGATTGAAGTAAAAAACAATACAATCAAAAAATTTAGTGATTTCGCAAACAAATCTTCCCTTTTTGAAAATATTGAAATTTAACCCCTTTTCTTTGTACGTTTTTAATAGAATCAGTAGAATTATTGTATAACGACTGACATCAATTAACACCAGATGGTAGTTTTATTTCCACAGGTTAGTTGGATATTCTCCTGACTCAACCAGTGCTGATAAACTAGCCTGTACGCCTGGTGCATCTTCCTTGTATGTAACACCGAACCACTGTGCACCTGTAGGTAATACATTAACCACACCCAGTTTGTTCTGAATGAAGTTGTCCACTACAATCGGAATAAAGAATTCAGACTTCGGCTTATCACCATCTTTCTCCAGGAATTCCTTGAACAGCTTCTGGCTATTCTCAAATACATTCTGGTGGAAACCCCAGAAATTCATGGATACCGGTGTTTCAGGTGCCAGTTCGTGCTTGCTGCCATCAGCATTTTCGTATACGATCTTATCGCCATCCTTATATACCTTGGTACGCTCGTTGATCTCAGCCAGGTTGCCATTGCTATCAGCGGCACATACCCCACGGGATACGGAACCATGCTCAGAAATGGTCTTGTTCAGCTGATAACCCACTACGCTATATACATCAGGTTTGCAGGAGTTTTCGAGAAATTTCGCCATTTTCTCAAACGAATCACGACCATAAAAGTCATCTGCGTTGATCACTGCAAATGGTTCGTTGATCGCGTTTTTAGCACACAATACAGCATGCGCAGTACCCCACGGCTTAGTACGATCCGCTGGTACCGGATATCCATCCAGGAAAGCATCCATCTCCTGATATACGTAATCAGTCTGTACGCGACCCTTCAGTTTAGGTTCAAAAATCTCTCTGAATTCCGCTTCAAAATCCTTCCTGATAATAAACACAATCTTACCAAAACCTGCTCTGATCGCGTCATAAATTGAGTAGTCGATAATAGTCTCACCGCTAGGGCCAAACTGCTGTATTTGTTTCAAACTACCATAACGGCTCGCCATACCGGCTGCCAGAATCAATAAAGTGGGTTGCATCTTTACTAGATTGTTTTAATTAATTTTTTATTGTAATTGGCGAAAATCCAGGGACTAAATTTACTGATTAAAACTATTTTCACGCTTTCTTTTTCAATAACATAGGTGTTTCTACTTTCGTAGCTCTAGCCATTAGAGTTACCTGTAATATTAGTCCTGTAGGTGGTATCAAACCAGCAAACACTATACCAACCCGGACTGTTACATTATTATTATCAATTTTTATCTGCCAATGAAAAGAATCTTTTTGCAGGCTGCTATTGCCTTTGCGTCATGTGCCAACGCCTTTGCCCAACAACATGTTCCTCCTTCGGAAATCGCTCAAAAGATGCAATGGTTCTCCGATGCGAAGCTCGGAATCTTTATTCACTGGGGTATATATTCCGTAAATGGGGTCGACGAATCCTGGTCATTCCACAATAAAAAAATATCATATCAGGACTATATGTCACAACTAAAAGGCTTTACTGCTTCAAGTTATGACCCTGTTGCATGGGCATCGCTCATCAAAGAGTCCGGCGCCCGCTATGCGGTGATCACCACCAAGCACCATGATGGGGTAGCACTGTGGGACAGCAAATTAAGTAAGCTGGATGCGGTGAACAGTACACCCGCCAAAAGAGATGTACTCACCCCCTTCTATGCCGCCCTGCGTAAAGAAGGCATTAAATGCGGTGCTTACTTTTCGTTGATCGACTGGAGTTATCCCGACTATCCCGGCTTTTTGAAAGACAGTTCCCGCTATAATGCCGCTAAAGATACTGTGCGCTGGCAACGCTTCCGCAACTTCTACGAAGGACAACTTAAAGAAGTAATGACCCAGTTCAACCCTGACCTCTGGTGGTTCGATGGCGACTGGGAACACAGCGCTGCTGAATGGGAAGCACCTAAAATGCGGACCATGCTCACCACCCATAATCCTAACACGATTATCAATGGCCGCCTGCAGGGATATGGTGATTACGAAACACCAGAACAAAACTTCCCGGTCACCCGCCCTCACTACAACTGGTGGGAACTCTGTATGACTATCAATAGCAACTGGGGCTATCACCCTGACGATACCAGCTGGAAAACACCTTATGAAATCATCACCATCTTTGCAGATGCAATCAGTAATGGTGGTAACCTCCTGCTGGATATCGGCCCTGATGCCGCTGGTCACATTCCTCCTGAAGAAGTAAACGTACTGAAAGAACTGGGTGCATGGAACAAAAAACACGCACCAGCTATCTTCAATACCGTCGGTGGTATACCACAAGGTCACTTCTATGGTCCTACTACCCTCTCTAAAGATTCTACAACCCTCTACCTCTTCCTCCCGGGCAGGATGAGCGGATCTGTAATGGTAAAAGGCCTTATGAACAATATCAGGAATATTCAGGTGGTAGGAACAGACGTTCAACTATCTCATAAAATCGTTGGTAAAATTTCATGGAGCAGTGTGCCCGGTCTTGTGTATATTGACGTACCAGAAAATGTTCAGGATAAATACATGACTGTATTAGCCCTGCAATTGGACAAGCCTGTAAAGCTGTACAGGGGTAAAGGAGGTTTCCTGACGAATAACGATTAATTTTTAATGCCGGCCGCAGGCCATCACAGCTTCTATATCTTTTGCCCGAGGCCAAAGTCGTAAAAGCAAAACAGCTTAGCATATGAAAAAACTAATCCTGTCAACTCTATCAGCGCTGCTGTGCCTTTATGGTACTGCTCAAAAGAAAACAGCTGACATCATGATCATCCCGGAGCCGAAGTCACTGCAAAGTGTACCGGGTAGTTTTGTGTTGAATGAAAATGCACTGATCCATTATGAAGGTACTGCCGCCAAAACTACCGCCGGTTTGCTCAACGCTTTTTTGCAAAGTGCTTATGGGTTTAAAGTAGAAGTGACTGATAAACCAGTGCCGAAAGTAAAGTCCACCGCCGTTATCGACATCAAAGAAACAACCGGTGCACCAGAGGCCTATACTCTCTTTGTAAACAATGGTACCATTGCACTGAAAGGTGATGCAGCAGGTTTGTTCTATGGCCTGCAAACTTTACAACAGTTATTACCTGCTGAAAAAAACGCAGCGATCCATATACCTGGTGTGGAAATTTCCGATGCGCCCCGCTTCGCCTATCGTGGTCTGATGCTGGATGTAGGCCGTCATTTCTTCCCACCTGATTATGTAAAAAAGTTCATCGATGTGATGGCACAGTATAAGTTCAACCGCTTCCACTGGCACCTCACAGAAGATCAGGGATGGCGTATTGAAATCAAAAAATATCCACAGCTGACTAAGATCGCTTCTCAAAGAAAAGAAACCGTAGTAGGTCATGCTGCACGCAGCAATACTTATGATGGTAAACCATACGGTGGATTTTATACACAGAATGAAATCAGGGATATCGTAAAGTATGCTGCAGACAGACATATCACCATCATTCCTGAAATAGAAATGCCAGGCCACTCACAGGCAGTACTGGCAGCGTTTCCCAGCTTTGGTTATGGCAAGCAATATGAGACCATGACCACCTTTGGTATTTCGAAAGAAGTACTGAATCCTGCAAATGATTCTGTATTCACTTTCCTGCAGGATGTACTTACAGAAGTAATGGACCTCTTCCCAGGTAAGTATATTCATATAGGCGGTGACGAATGTCCGAAAGATCGCTGGAAAGAATCGCCACAGGTACAGGCACTCATGCAGAAACTGGGATTGAAAGATGAACATGCTTTGCAGAGTTATTTCATACAACGAATGGAAAAGTTTGTAAATAGCAAAGGTCGCAACATCATTGGCTGGGATGAAATCCTGGAAGGTGGCTTAGCACCAAATGCAACTGTTATGAGCTGGCGTGGCGAAGCGGGTGGTATTGCAGCCGCAAAGGAAAAACATGAGGTGATCATGTCTCCTAATACTTACCTATACCTCGATTACTACCAAAGCCCTGAGGCGACAGAGCCAGGCAGAATTGGTAATTATCTTTCACTAAACACAGTGTATAACTACGAGCCATTGCCACCTTCTTTGAATGCAGAAGAGCAGAAATATATCAAAGGTGTGCAGGCAAATATATGGACAGAATATATGCCTGATCAGACTTATGTAGATTACATGGCCTGGCCCAGGGCATTAGCATTGTCTGAAGTAGCCTGGTCTCCTGCTGCTAAGCGTGACTGGAAACGCTTTCAGAAGAAAGCACCAACCGTACTGGCAGCTATTGACAAGCAGGGTGTAAACTTCAGAATACCTGAACCGGCACAGCTGAAAGATACGTTGATTGCGGTACCAACTACGACGGTGACACTTACTCCCGGCGTGAAAGGCGCCGCCATATTTTACACCATCGATGGTAGTGGACCAGCTATTAACAGCAAACGCTATGCACAACCATTCACCATCAGTGTACCTGAGAATGGAACGGTTGTATTGAAGTATATAGAAGTAACACCTGGTGGTCGTAAGAGCAATGTATATAGCACGACTTATACACGTAAGCCTTACAGAGAAGCTGCGAATGTAAAACCTGCAAATAACGGATTACGTTTCTCAGCAGTGTATAAGAATGTACCCAAAACTGCAAAAGAGCTACCTGAAAAAGGTGATAGTGCAGGTACGATTGCTGGTCTGGATTTACGCCCTTTCCTTACCACAAAGAAAGATTTCGGAATCACTTACACAGGTTATGTAAAAGTAGATGCGGATGCAATGTATACATTCAACCTGCTCTCTGACGACGGATCGGTTTTATACATCGATGATGAAGTAGTAGCAGATAATGATGGTGTACATGGTACGACAGAAAAAGTAGGCGTGATCGGATTAAAGAAGGGATATCATAAAATCAGGATACAATATTTTAATACTGGTGAAATTGGCTGGATAAATGTATTGCTGTCAAAAGGCGCACAAGCATTAAATTTGCGCAATAGCCTGTTTTATTAATGTTTGACTATCGTAATATTCAGTTACAAAATATCACACCAACATGGCTGCCCGGTACAATACAGGCAGCCATGTTGCGTTTAGACCTATTACACAGTGAAGTATCAGGTAATAAATGGTTCAAGCTGCAATGTAATATTGCGGCTGCTAAGGCGGATGGAAAGGATCATATTGTAACTTTTGGAGGTGCATACTCCAATCATCTGGCGGCCACAGCGGCAGCATGCAGATTGTTGGGTATGCGGTGTACGGCAGTAGTGCGGGGAGAAGCGGCGCCCATGTTAAGTCATACTTTAGCACTGGCAAAGCAACAGGGTATGCAGTTGCATTTTGTGACAAGAGAAGTGTATAAACAGAAAGATTCAATTGATTGGAAAGAGGTCTTTCAGGATGCTTATTTTGTACCTGAAGGAGGACATAATGCGGCAGGGGCGGAAGGGTGTGAAGAGATCTTATCCATGCACGATGTTTCCGGCTTTACCCACATTATTTGTGCAGTAGGGACTGGTACTACGCTGGCAGGGTTGATTAATAGTGCGGAACCACCCCAGCAACTAAAAGGGTACGTGGTTTTAAAAGGGGCGCACTATCTTTCAGAAGAGGTAAAAGCATTGCTGAAATATCGCAGTGCACCCCAGTGGGAATTGGTTCATGAACACCATGGTGGCGGGTATGCAAAGGTCACACCGGCACTGACAGAATGCATGAATCATTTTTATAATGAAACTAAAATACCATTGGATGTAGTTTATACAGGCAAATTGGTACAGGGATTTAAAAAAGACATAGAAAGTGGTATATATCCCCCGGGAAGCAGGGTTTTATTGATCCATTCAGGCGGATTACAGGGCAACCTTTCACTCAAACCAGGGTTATTACACTACTAAAAAAAATATCTTTCTCCTTCTGCCCGGTATATTACTATATTAACGAATATTTAAAAAGGCGTTTACTATATTTGAAGCTAATTGTAGTTATAGGAATCAGGAATTTATGAAGCAGTTGTCGCGAATTTTTATTGTCACAGTATTAGCACTATCAGCATTAGTATTTTCAGTACAGGCTCAACAGGTTCAACAAAAACCACTCCCGGTATTTCCGGAATTTTCGGCCCTGATTCAAACAGGGAAGAACCGTCTTGAATTTATATCGGGTTTCAGAGACGTGAAGTCGATCGGCGTTCAGCGTTCGCTGGACAGCGTCCTGAACTTTAATACCATTGGTTATATCGCCAATCCCGGCGATATCCGGTGTGCATACGACGATGGAAAACCTTTACCAGGCTCCAACTATTACCGTATGTTGATCATCTTCAACAACGGCCGTTACTTCTTTACCAAGGTAGTCCTGGCTGTACCGGACTCCACCATCGATGACAGGGAAAAACTGACCGCCGCCGATGTAAAAGCCGCTATTGCCGCAGCCAAAGCTGCAGGTGTAGCGACCTCCACCGCACCGCCACCCGTAGTGACCGACAAAGGAGCTGCCCCGGTAAAGGAAAAGGAAAAAGAAGCGCCAAAAGAAGAGAAGATCGTATGGCATCCTTCCAATTACATTTATACTACTGCTGATGGCAATGTGAATATCAAACTGCCTGAAGCACCCAATAAAAGATATGTAATCAAGTTTTTTGAACCGGATGGAAGCTTCCTGTTCGACATCAAGGAGGTAAAAGAGCCTTTCCTCATCCTGGAAAAAGCCATCTTCCTCCATGCCGGTTGGTTCAATTTTGAAATTGTAGAAGACGGAAAAGTGCTGGAAAAGTGGAATGTGTTCATCCCACTCAGCTATAGAAACTAAAAGAGGTTATCCAAATTTAAAGAGCGTGTATCAAAATAAATAAATAAACCTCCTCTGAAGTGCTTAAAGGACTACCTATCTCCATTAGGTACCCGAATAAAAGGAGGCCGTATCTTACTTACGATACGGCCTCCTTTTTATGCGATCACCGCGTCAAAGACTTCGGCAAAATGTTTTAATAATTTCTCCTTCACCTCTGCCAGGGGAATTTCCCTGCCCAGCTCTTCCTGCATGGCAGCTACTTTCTTATCCACAATTCCGCAGGGAATAATATTGCTGAAGTAATTCAGGTCTGTATTCACATTCAGGGCAAAACCATGCATGGTCACCCAGCGGCTGCAACGCACTCCCATCGCACAGATCTTGCGGGCTTTTTTAGGATCTTCAGGATCCAGCCATACACCCGTCTCTCCCGGAGAACGGTCTCCTTTGATGCCATAGTCCGCCAGGGTACGGATCACAACTTCTTCCAGTAAACGAAGGTATTTGCCTATATCGGTGAAAAAGTGTTCGAGGTCCAGGATCGGATACCCTACTACCTGCCCGGGGCCATGGTAGGTGATATCCCCTCCCCTGTTGGTGGGTACAAAAGTAATCCCCTTGTCCGCCAGCTGTTCTTCATTGAGCAGCAGGTTTTCCATATGCCCGCTCTTGCCGAGAGTGTATACAGGGGGATGTTCACAAAAGAGGAAGTGATTCGTTGTTTCTACTACGCCATCGGCGGGGAGCTCTCCCCTGCCTCTTGCCTGTTTGATTCTTACGTTCTCCTGTAGCAACTGCTCCTGGAAATCCCAGGCTGGTTGATACTCAATTACGCCCAGGTCCTGGATATGAATGGTTCTGTTGGTCATAACCGGGCAAAGTTACTGAAAATGTTGCCTTCCGGAAATGAAATCAGGCCCTGGCTACAACTCACTACCCACGGCCATTCCGAAGCGCCATCCGCGCTATAGCACTACTATAGCGCTCTCAGGGAGATATCCCGCCTATAAGCCGTATATAACCCGCCTGTAAGCCGCCAATAACCCGCATCTATAAAGAGGCGGGATATGTACGGGATATCTACGGGTTATTAACAGGTCAGGTATAAGATGGCCCTATGGTCATACTAATGAAAAGGTCAAAATGACATACCTTTGCAGAAATTTTTGAACTACATGACCGAAGATCTGATTGAACTGGATGATGAGCTGGAAAGCGGCGAAGGCAGTGAAGAGCTGTATGAGCGTGTCAATATTGTTGCCGACAAGGGACAAGAGCCTCTTCGTATCGATAAATTCCTGATGAACCGGGTAGAAGGTGCTACCCGCAACAAAATTCAGCAGGCCTGCGAATCAGGTTGGGTCATTGTCAATGATAAACCCGTCAAGTCCAACTATAAAGTCAAAGCCTTCGACAAGATCGTGGTAATGACGAGCAAGAATCCTGAGAATACAGATGTAATACCAGAACAGCTGGACCTGAACATCGTATTTGAGGATGAAGACATTATGATCGTCAACAAGCAGCCAGGGATGGTGGTACATCCGGGTTGTGGTAACTATACCGGTACCCTGGTAAACGGTCTGGCCTGGTACCTGGGTGGTCAGAACACTGAGGTCACGGAGCCTGAAATTCCCCGTTTTGGCCTCGTACACCGTATTGATAAGAATACCAGCGGTCTGCTCGTGATTGCCAAATCAGAAAAGGCGATGAACGACCTGGCCAAGCAATTCTTTGACCACACAGTACAGCGCCGGTACATTGCCCTCGTATGGGGAGATTTTGAAGAAGATGAAGGAACGGTTGAAGCACACGTAGGTCGCCACCAACGTTTTAGAAAGATCATGGATGCATATCCTGAAGGAGAATATGGCAAAGACGCCATCACCCACTACAAGGTGCTGGAGCGCTTTAATTATGTCACACTCATTGAATGCCGGCTGGAAACGGGTCGTACCCACCAGATCAGGGTGCACATGCAGCATATCGGGCATTCCCTGTTCAACGACGATACTTATGGCGGTAACCGTATTCTGAAAGGCACCGTTTTCAATAAATACAAGCAATTTGTGGAGAACTGCTTTGAGCTAATGCCAAGACATGCCCTGCATGCCCAGACTTTAGGCTTTATACACCCACGTACCCGCAAGCCTGTCCATTTTGAAAGTCCAATGCCGGAAGATTTTAAGGCGGTGTTAGAAAAATGGAGAAGATATATCTCTGCAAGACCGCTGGAAGATTAGTTGTTAATCAGGCATCCCGCCAGGCGGGATGCCTGATTAATATGGAATGAAGTTTACGTTTTCATTAAAAAAATACCATATATCATGAATTTCTGTTAATTTTATGCCTTACCCATGTCCCAAGCATGAGAAACCTATATCTAATTATCGTGGTTTTACTCGTTTTACTCGGTTCAACCACCGCGCAGGCGTCTACGCCTTTTACCTTCAACTCAACCTGCCAAAACGATAGTATTCGTTTTATCATTGCTACCGCAGACCGTGACGGCATCGACTCCGTCAAATGGTATTATGGCGATCCAGCATCCGGCAAGTACGATTCTTCCAAAGCTATCAACGGTGTTCACCTTTACAGCACCCTTGGCGACTATACCATCACCCTGGTGGCTTACCGGAGTGGTGTGGAAGACATTTCTACCAATACGGTCACCATCGTGGCACCCGTACCTTACGACTTTGGTCCTACCGACTCTACCCTTTGCGAAGGCACTACTATTACCCTGACCGCTCCTTATGTAGCCGGCGCCTCCTACCTGTGGCAGGACAGCTCCACCGGTCAGAGCATAGTGGTAGATACCATGCAGACGTACAAGGTAAAGATCAATGGTTGCCTGGTACCTGATTCCATGAACGTATTCTATACCCCTGAACCGGAAATAGAACTCGGGAACGACGTGGTGCTTTGCCTCAACGAATACCTGCAACTGGATGCCACCGCCCAGAACTGTACTTTCTCCTGGAATACGGGAGAAACCACACCGGATATCGTTGTTCATAGCGACACCGCCCGTGCGCCATTCATGTATATCGTGAATGCCAACGCCAAGGGTTGCGGTATTTTTAGCGACAGTATCACTATCTCATTTGCTGGCACTGAGCATCCATACTCACTGGGTCCGGATACTTTATTATGCCCTGACGAAACAGTGATTATCAATGGCAGTACTTCCGGGGCAACAGCTTACCTGTGGAGCACTGGTGCTACCACCCCCACTGTGTCTGCCAGCCGCCCGATAGATTTGTGGTGCTATGCTACAATTAATAACACCTGTAATGTGATCGATACCATCCGGGTACGTTACAATGCCCTGCGCAATGTAAACCTCGGTAATGATACCATTATCTGTAAGGGTGAAAAGCTTGTATTGACTGCCGATTTCGGCACCGGTACCTACCGCTGGCAGGATACCAGTAAGCAGGCCACCTATTATGTAACCAAAACCGGTTACTATTATGTGCGTGCACAGATAGGCAGATGTGTATCCAGCGATACGATTCATGTACAGATCGAAGATACCCTGCGCGTAAGCCTGGGTAGAGACACGGTGCTATGCAACGGAGAGATTTATACCCTGTATCCAAAAGGTGCGGGCAATAACTATAAGTGGCAGGACAGTAGTACAGTAGCGCTCTACAAAGTAAATACCGCCGGCATCTATGCCGTCGTGGCGCAAAATACCTGTGGTACAGCGATCGATTCTGTGGAAGTAGGGTTTAAGGATTGTGAATGTCAGGTATGGTTACCAAGTGGTTTTAGTCCGAATGGAGATGGGAACAATGATCTATTCCGACCGAAATACAGGTGCCCCCTGCAGTCGTTTTCGATTAGTGTATATGATAGATGGGGTGCGCAGATCTACTATACCACAGATCCGGATATTGGCTGGACAGGTACCAGGAACGGAACAAGGGTACCAGTCGGAACATATGTGTGGGTGATGGAGTATACGGTGCAGAAAACAGGAGAACACATTAGAAAAACAGGCGCTATCACAGTCATACATTAAAATAAATAAAGCCCCGTTCCGAGGAACGGGGCTTTATTTATAATGTCTTTATTTATTTTATCTGGTAAACTCGTGAAACTTCGCTATAAATATCGCCGTCTCTCTCTTTCTGAAAGGCACATCCCATGTACCTTCGTAGGTCACTAAAATCGGCGTCAACAGATTTTCTCTCTTCACCAGCTGCACATTCATCTTCACATTGAAATCAAATACCAGCGTTTTATAAGAAAGTGAATATTTCCTGTTGACAATGTCAAAGCTTTCTTTGGAGAAGTAAGTGATCAGCTCATTGATCACGATATCATTCTTATCAAAATACCCCAGGTTCTTTTTCGCTGTCGCAGAAAACACCCAGCAGGGTACTCCATTGAATTCCTCTGAGGTAATAGAGAAATCGTACAACCGCATCACTTCCGGATCAAATATGGCGACCTTACCGCCTACGATAGGTACGCCCTTGATAGGCTGACCAGGATTGAAAATCAATTGTTTGAGCTGGGCTTTGTGTTTGGCGAGGTTCCCTTTGGAGGATTCTATCGATTCCCCGTTGGCTTTGGCACACACGGTACCTTTGGTAAAGAAGAAGTTTGCATACAGTTCAGCAGTATAGTACTTATAATCTCCTTTGGAGGTATAAAAATCGCCACCCGTCTCTTCGTGGAGTACTTTCATAGTACGGCAGGTTCCCTGCATGGTTTGCACGGTCTGACTTTTCAGGAAAGCATCTACCTTTCCTTTCTTCCCATATATGCGAATATCATTGTCGGCCGAATAGCCCAATAAATGAAGGTTCCGAAATGCTCTGTAGAAGGTAGTATCTGTCTCTACCCGCCTGATGAAGCTATTAACATCAAAGCCCACCCGTTTGGCCTGAACCACTACTTCGTCAAGATTGACGGTCATCCCCCTATAGTTGGCCGTATCCTGGGCAATTGAAATGTTACTGATAAAAAAAGCAACAATGAATAACAACAATGATCGCATGCTGCAAAATTACGAAATACCGTGGGATTATATCTTACCGGCTACGTACATCTGATCTAAAGTTGGTTCCGGACTACCACCTTTTTTCTCCAAGGTTACGGCAAACATCTCTGCATTGCCAATAGATTTCATTTTTTGGATAATTTTGGCTTCGGTACCGGTTTCAAACACGCCCATGTCTACGGGTTTACCGTCTACAATGGCCCATAGCTGGTATTGCTTTTCAGAAGAAGGTTGTGGAAGGTTGTTTACCATTACGAAGACTTCTTTAGAAGCCTGGTTCCAGTATATGGTAGCGAGTGCTGTCGGGAACGATTTGGTACCCGGCATCTTCACTGTCTTCATGGAAGGATCCTGTACAATGTGCAGATCTTGTTCTGCCTGTTCCAGTCGGGTACGGTATACATTGGTTTCGGCAGCTACAGAAGTATTAGCCGCAGCCATTGCTTCGTATCGCTGTTGTAAACCATTGTACTGTGTATACTGGTTATAATTTAAAAATGCACTACCTATGAGTAAAAGGATTGAAGCAGCAGCTACCCAACGCCATGTGCTGCTTACGAGTATTCTGCGTACGGGTGTTTCCGATATATTGTCTTCATCGACGTAAGTACCGTTTGCACGTGCAGTTTCTTCGGTATCGAGCTGTGTAAATAATCTCTCTTTTAAATTGGCAGGTGGCGTGACTGATTGATAGATTATATATTGCTCCATATCCTGCTGGCAGCTTTGGTACTCTGCCGCAACCTCGGGGTATTGTGCTATTGCAAGTTCCAGTTCCTCCCTTTCACTGGAGGAAGCCAGTCCGCTGACATAAGCTTCAATAATCCCAGAAGATATGTAACTTTTTGAACCCACTTCTTAAACTAATTTTAACAGGTTTCTTAATTGAATGATCGCGTTCCGCATCCTTGTTTTCACCGTACCCAAAGGGATCTCCAGCACCCTGGAAATTTCTTCCTGTGTGCATCCTTTGTAGTATGCCAAATCAATGATGATACGTTGCTCTTTTGTCAGTTTTTCCAGAACCTTAGAGAGTCCGAGATGGTCAACGGAAGGGTGTACGGCTAAGTTGCCAGTATATAGATGTACGTCGTCTCCGATGTCCTGGATTTTCTGATCCATTTTATGTGCCTTAGAACGAAGCGTGTCAATGGCTGTATTACGTGTAATATTGAGCATCCAGGTAAACAAACGACCTTTACCTTCGTCGTAACGATCAATGTTTCGCCAGATTTTCAAAAACACTTCCTGCAAACAATCACTCGCATTGCTTTCGTCGTTGAGCACTTTCAGCGCCACGCCGTATAAGGCCGGTGAGTAACGGTCATACAGGTAGCTAAATACCTTTTGGTCTTTAGCCTTTAAGCCCTGAATCAGCTCAGATTCCGTATATGTGAACGCGGATTCCAAAACAATTAAAGAATTATGTTAAAAATTACTTTTCACGTGTGCTCCCACATCATAGCCGTAAACGCTACAGAAAAAAGTACCCGTGATCCGGTACAGCTGCGTGTGATTACAATGAATACAAATAATAATTAATGGTTAAAAGGAATGCAATAATAAAGGAAATATAGCAATTATTACGGAATAATTGAAAATGAGAGAGTAAGATACTTTTTCATATCATCCAGCTACCTTGCCAGCTACAAACATCTGGTCTAGTGTAGGAGTTGGGCTACCGCCTTTCTTTTCGAGGGTTACGGCAAATGCCTGTGCATTGACAACGTCTTTTACCTTTTGCATGGAGGCTGACAGATCGCCGGTAGCGAACACACCAGCGTCTATACATTTACCATTTACAATGGCCCATAGCTGATATTGCATGTCAGGCGGAGGTTCTGGCAGTTTTTGTGCGAGAATAAAAGTTGCTTTTGATTCGGGATCCCAGCAAATAGTGGCTACATTTCCGGTATGCCTGGGCGTTCCCAACATTTTAATCCATTTAAATGCAGGATCTTTCATCATCGTCAGTTCTTCCTGGGCATGGTGCAATTGTGCCGTCAGGGAGTCCTTTTCGACAGTAAAAGCGGACTGACTACTTTGAAGGCTGGCGTACTGATTCCGGGAATCGTTGTATTTGGTATAATAAGCAATGTTCATGACAGCACTGGCTACAAGCAGGATAAATGCGGCAGCGGCACCATATTGCCATATTCTTAAAGGAGAAACTGTTTTTTTAGGGGCGTAGTCGATTACAGGAATTTCCTCTTCGCCTGCAACGGGTTGGGCCACGGGAATATCCGGCTCATTGGCAACGGTATCCTGTTTTAATTTATTGAGGATTTGCTTTTTCAGATCAACGGGTGGCCTTTTCGCATACATCATCACGTACTTCTCCATATCCAGCTGCACAGCATCTACAGCAGCCTTTACTTCAGGATGCTGTTGGATCGCGGCCTCCATTTCGCGGTTTTCCGCTTCGGAGACTAAACCGATCACATGGTTTTCAATAATTCCGGATGATATGTAACGTTGAACATCCACTTGCTTACATCTGTTTTAGTATATTCCGCAATTGTATGATCGCATTTCGCATTCTGGTTTTGACTGTACCAAGTGGGATATCCAGTATTTTGGAGATCTCATCCTGGGTACAACCTTTATAATAAGCCAGATCAATGATAACACGCTGTTCCTTGTTCAACTGTTCCACCACTTTAGCCAATCCCAAATGATCAACAGACGGGTGTACCGCCAGTTGATCGACTATGTGGGAATTGTTTCCTATTTCCTGAACTTTCTGGCCCAGCTTGTGGCCTTTGGAGCGGAGGGTATCGATAGCTGTATTGCGGGCTATGTTCACCATCCAGGTGAACAGACGACCTTTTTCTGTATCGTAACGGTCTATACCTCTCCAGATCTTGAGAAAGATTTCCTGCAACACATCGCCGGCAAGCGTTTCATCAACCACTACTTTGAGGGCGATACCATATAATGCCGGTGAATAATGATCATATAAGTAACCGAAAAACTTTTCGTTTCTGGCTTTTAATCCAGTTACCAGTTCGGCTTCAGTATATGTAAGTGCTGCTCCCAAATATAGTTGATTAGTTTGCAGGCACTAAAATAATAGGGATTTTTAACATTACAAAATTTTCACACGTTTTATTTGTGAAATATCATCTTGTAATCAACCTTGATTTTTCCTTTGGAGATATCGTCCAGCTTGCTTTTAATCATTCTACGCTTAAGTGGCTTGAGATGATCGATGAATAACTTACCATCGATATGGTCGTACTCATGGAATATAACGCGGGCTGTGACGCCGGTAAAGGTATCTTCGTGAGGCTGGAAGTGTTCGTCCACATAGCGGATGGTCACAGTTTCAGGACGGTAAACGTCTTCTCTTACTTTAGGGATGCTGAGGCAACCTTCGTTGTAAGGCCATTCTTCACCACTGGTAGCTACGATATGCGCATTGATGAAAACGCGTTTTACACCGGCATCGCCAGGGTATTCGTCTTTTTCATCTTCTTCCAGGTTATTGATAATTTGTTCGCTATCTATTACGAAAAGGCGGATGGGCCTGTTAATCTGAGGTGCTGCGAGGCCTACACCACTGGACGCGTACATGGTTTCCCACATATTAGCGATCAGCTTGTCTAATTCTGGGTAATCTGGTGTGATATCTTCACACATTTTACGGAGGACCGGATGGCCGTAGGCAACGATTGGTAAAATCATTCTATGGTATTGTTTTAAAAATGCGAAGTTACGAAAATGACAAAAAAATCGCTTTGGCCATAGGCAAAAGCGATTTTTTGTTCAGGCAAATGCCCAAATGGAATGTTTATTTTGAACGCAGGTATTCCTGTAATATAATGGTGGCACTGATCTCATCGACCAATCCCTTGTTCTGTCTGTCTTTTTTCTTCAACCCACTATCTATCATGGTCTGAAAGGCCATTTTAGAAGTAAACCGCTCATCTATCTGCTTTAGCGGCATATTTGGGAAGTTCTTTTTCAAAATACGTACACATTCTGCTGCTAAAGCCGTCGCATCTGTTTCGCTTCCATCCAGGTTCTTTGGTTCACCTATCAGAATAAGTTCTACCTGTTCGGTTTCGAAGTATTTTTTCAGGTAAGGAATCAGCGTTTGAGACGGTACTGTAGTAAGACCCGTTGCTATTATCTGCAGGGGATCTGTCACTGCCAGTCCGGTCCGCTTCTTTCCATAATCTATTGCCAGTATTCTCCCCATTATGCTAAAAATAACATGTCAGCAATTGCAAATATTGCGAATACTACACTTGCAATACCATTTGTGGTCATGAAAGCGATATTCACCTTACTCAGGTCATTGGGTTTTACCAGCAGGTGCTGAGAGATCAGCATGATGATGAATACTGCCGCTCCAATGGCATATAACCAATGGAACTGCCCCATTAACCCAATCGTAATAGCCAGTGCACCCGCTACTACATGCAATCCTTCAGAGAAATGCAGGGCGCCTGCCTTTCCTAACCAGGTAGGCACAGAATTCAGGGCCTGAGAACGGTCAAAATCTTCATCCTGCAGGGAATAAATGATGTCAAAACCAGATACCCAGCACAGCACCAGGCAGGACAGCAATACCGGCAATGCCGCAAACTGCCCTGTTACAGACAGGTACGCTCCTATTGGCGCCAGTGACAATCCTAAGCCCAGTACCAAATGGCACAGCGCCGTAAAGCGCTTGGTATAACTATATCCCAACACTACGATCAGTGCGACCGGTGACAGGATAAAGCAGATCATATTAATAAAGTAAGTAGTGAGGATAAATGCGCCACAGTTCAAAATGATGAACAACAGGGCGTTGTTCTTCGTAATCACACCAGCAGGAATCTCGCGTTTAGCAGTACGTGGGTTGATCTTATCGATATCCACATCCAGCCAGCGGTTAAAGGCCATGGCCGCACTTCTGGCAAAGACCATACATAATACCACCAATACGAACAGCTGCCAGCTGAAAGAGTACCCTGCCCTGGCAGTGGCGATAAAGAAGCCCGTCAGCGCAAACGGCATGGCGAATATGGTGTGGCTGAATTTTACAAGCGAGAGGTATTTATTTACAGTCGTAATCATCTCCTGTTACTTTTTTAACTTTACAAAGATATCCCAAACTACGATACCTGTGCTAACAGATATATTCAATGAGTGTTTCATCCCAAGCTGCGGAATTTCAATACATCCGTCCACCTGCTTCATCACTTCTCCATCCACACCAGACACTTCATTGCCAAATACCAGTGCCAGGGGCTGATCGCCACCAGGCTGGAACTGGTCCAGCATCACACTGCTTTCCGCCTGCTCAATGGCCAGTACGCGGTATCCCCCTTCTTTTAAAGCAGCTACAGCTTCGGTAGTGGTGGCATAATATTGCCAGTGCACCGTTTCGGTAGCACCCAGGGCGGTTTTCTGAATATCGCGGTGAGGGGGAACAGGCGTATACCCACAGAGTATAATGCCTTGAATCAGAAAGGCATCGGCCGTTCTGAATACGGAGCCTACATTGTGCATGCTCCGGATATTGTCCATGACTAATACCAGTGGTGTTTTTTCGGCGGCCTTGAATTCTTCGATCGTTTTGCGGCCTAGTTCGTCCATGCTCAGTTTTCGCATAGCGCAAAGTTATAGCAATTGCTAAATAAACCACATTTTCTATATTTTTGCCGAATGGCGAAAAGCAAATCGGAAGAAACCCCACTAATGCAACAGCACAAGGCAATTAAGACCCGTTACCCGGATGCCGTGCTTTTGTTCCGCGTGGGCGATTTTTATGAAACTTTTAATGAAGACGCAGTCATTGCCTCCAAAGTATTGGGGATTGTTCTGACCAAAAGAGCTAACGGCTCTGCCTCTTATGTAGACTTAGCTGGTTTTCCACACCACTCTCTGGACACCTACCTCCACAAACTGGTCAAAGCAGGCTACCGCGTGGCCGTATGCGATCAGCTGGAAGATCCCAAAACTGTAAAAGGTATTGTAAAACGCGGCGTAACCGAAATGGTGACGCCCGGAGTTGCTGTGAATGACAAGATCCTCGAAAATGCCAACAACAACTTTCTGGCAGCTGTACACCTCCAGGATGATCATGCCGGCGTTGCGTTTCTGGATATCTCCACAGGGGAATTCTTTGTTGCACAGGGCACCATCGAGTATGCCGATAAACTGCTGCAAAGCTTTAAACCTGCTGAAGTACTCTACGCCAAGCAACAACAAAAGAATTTCCGCCAGCACTTTGGCACTAAGTTTTACACATACACCATGGATGAGTGGATCTTTACTGCCACTTATGCACATGAAATACTCCTCAGGCAGTTTGAGACACATAGTCTGAAAGGCTTTGGAGTAGATGGTCTCAATGATGCCATCATTGCCGCAGGCGCTGCCCTGCATTACCTGCGGGATACCGAACATCCTCACCTGCAACACATTACTAACATTCAGCGCATCGAACAGGATGACTTCCTCTGGATGGACAGGTTTACGATCCGTAACCTGGAATTGTTAGGTAGCAGTGTGGAAAACGGGAATACCCTGCTCACCACCATTGATACTACTGTAAGCCCAATGGGCGCCCGCCTGCTGAAACGCTGGCTCATATTCCCCCTCCGCGATATTAACCAGATCAATGAAAGACTGGATGTGGTAGAGTACTTTATCAAAGAAACAGATCTTGCAAAAAACCTGGTCCACCACCTGAAACAAACCGGTGACCTGGAAAGACTGGTGTCCAAGATCCCTTTGAAGAAGATCAACCCAAGAGAGGTGATGTCCCTCGCCAAAGCACTGCAACAGGTATGTGCCGTGAAGACCCTGCTGGAAAAAGTACCACATCCATACCTGGCAAAACTGGCCATGACCATGGATGGATGTAACGAAATCCTGGACAGAATTCTGCGCGAAGTAACGGAGACACCACCGATCCTCGTGAGCAAAGGCGAAGTGATACAGATGGGTATTCATACCGAACTGGATAACCTGCGTAAAATTGCACGCTCCGGAAAAGATTACCTGTTACAGATCCAACAGAAGGAATCTGAAATCACGGGCATCCCTAGTCTGAAGATTGCATTCAACAACGTATTCGGCTACTACCTGGAAGTGACGAATGCACATAAGAATAAAGTACCTGAAACCTGGATCCGTAAGCAAACGCTGGCGAATGCAGAACGATATATTACACCTGAGCTGAAGGAATACGAAGAGAAGATTACGGGGGCGGAAGAAAAGATCCTCGCACTGGAAGCACAGTTGTTCGAAGAACTATTGTCTGCATTGCAACCTTATATCCGGCCGATACAACAGAATGCACAGGTGATAGCGAAGCTGGATTGTCTGCTGAGTTTTGCGAACAATGCGGTACAGTTTAAATATCGTCGTCCGGGTATTACGGATGGTTACAATCTTGATATTCGTGAAGGACGACATCCTGTGATTGAAAGAGGATTGCCACCGGGTGAGAGTTATGTAGCGAATGATATCACGCTGGATAAAGAGACCCAGCAGATTATTATTCTGACGGGTCCGAACATGAGTGGTAAGTCTGCATTGTTACGGCAGACGGCATTGATTACGCTGATGGCGCATATGGGGAGTTTTGTACCTGCAGCAGCGGCGGAGATCGGATTGACAGATAAGATCTTTACACGTGTGGGCGCTTCGGATAACCTGAGTGGTGGTGAGTCTACTTTCATGGTAGAGATGAATGAAACGGCGAGTATTATTAACAATATTACACCGCGTAGTCTGGTGATACTGGATGAGATCGGGCGTGGTACCAGTACGTATGATGGTATTTCAATTGCATGGAGTATTGTGGAGTATCTGCATGATATGACATCGGCTAAACCCAAGACGTTGTTTGCCACACACTATCACGAGCTGAATGAGTTGGAGAATAAGCATGCGCGCATCAAGAATTTTCACATTACGAATAAGGAATCGGGGAATAAGGTGATATTTTTGAGGAAGCTGGCGCCGGGGGGTAGCAGACATAGCTTTGGTATTCATGTGGCAAGAATGGCGGGAATGCCGCCTAAGTTGATTGAAAGAGCGAATGAGGTATTAGCGCATTTGGAGGAGAAGCAGATTGATGGGCCAGTGCAGGAGCAGGTGAAGAGTTTGGGCGGACCTGCACAGAAGGTGCAATTGAGTATTTTTGATACGCATAGTGATACGTTCAAGACGATAAGAGATATGTTGGAGAATGTGGATATTAACAGGCTGACGCCGGTGGAGGCGTTGCTGAAGTTAAGCGAGATAAAACATTTGCTGTAGGCGCAAAAAAACGCTTTTACCTTCGGTAAAAGCGTTTTTTTTAGGTCTTGGCCTGCGGCCGGCTTTATTATTAAAGAGTTGTTTTCGGCTTTATTTCAAAGAGATATTTTCGTCGCCGTCTTTATAAGGAAGCGTTACTATTACCAATGTCATCATCTCATCCTTTGTGTTCATATTTTCCATGACCAATGCTGGTGGCAAGTTTGGATTGTAAGGATTATTGATCGTGTTATCATAAGTGGCTTCTATGTGAATAGTCGATCCTTTCGGAATCTTCACCATCTTTGGAAACCAATAGATCTCCTGCCAGTTAAAATCCCACACAGGTATATATACTAACGGGATCGTGTCTTTGTCTGGCTTGATGGCATAGGCTTTAAACACCTGCCCAAGCAAATGCATATGCGGCCATACATACAGCAATGACCTATCCTCCTCTATCTTTACATCCAACGAAAAAGTACGCACTACATCAGGAGGCAGATAAAAGAAAGGCTGTATCTGTTTTTGCGACTCACTACCAGATCCCAGGCTCTCGTTTTTGATCCGCCTGGTAATATTTGATTTTGTCGTCCAGATCTGTATACCACTAAGCACATCTTCTGCTTTGCCTAACGGTGCATAATGCACTGTCAGTAATATCACCCCTCTCTTTGGCATTACCCAACCAATATGTTCCGGATAAGACTCCATAGAAGCACCCGGTATCCAGCCACCAAAGTACATGATCCGCTTACGATAGGATACATAGTTTTCAAAGTACTTTACCTTTTCATTGGTATAATCCACAAAGTCCGCTGTATTATATATATCCATGCCTGGTACATCATCTATCTCATAGTTGGCATGATGGATCACCTTACGGTTATTGGTGATGAATTCTACTCCTTCCACATTCATAGAATCTGCCAGCTCAAAAGGTATTTTGTATACGATGTAATGGTCTTGGTTATCCCCTTCCAGGCGATAACTCTCCTTCATCTTCAACACCAGATCAGGTGGACGATTGTATACGGTACCGGGCACAAAGTTCTGTTTGTCTTTTGCATCCCCCGCATTGCCTTTAGGCATATCATGAGTAGCCCAGTTGGCGATCATGGAAATCTCTTCATCAGACAATCGTCTTTCATTCGCATATTGTACATAGTGCGGATCTGGTTTCCAGGGTGGCATATACCTCGCTTCCGTAACCCGTTGAATCATGGAAGCACGTTTTGCTACATCCTCATATGTAACAAGGGGAAAAGGCGCTGCCTCGCCTGTTCTGTGACAAGGTGTACAATTGTTGTGAATGATGGGCGCAATGTGTTTATACCAGGTGATATCCTGTGCCCTCCCCTTTCCGCAAATAAATAACGATAACATCAGGGTTATCGCAACGACAACACGCATACTTTAATAATTACTGATCAGACAACCTATCGGTGTGGTCTTTGTAACAGTGGGCACACCTGCCACCAGATTCTGGATAGACTGATCCAGGTATAGCTGCGTAGTTTTTGCACGCTTGGTACCAAGACCTGTGATCCAGTCATCTATCAAACCACGATAATATTCTTTGCCATCACTTCCTACCAGCAGCGCTTCGGGCGTGACAGTTGCTTTCAGTGAATTGGCAACTTCCTTATCCGTATCTATGAGGACGGGGAAGGTGAGATTGAAATCTTTTACATAAGCGCCGATCTGCCCTTTGGTAAAGGTGCGGCCACTGATGATGCCGTAGAATTGTACGCCTTTGTATTTTTCTGACAGCTGTTGTACGATAGGTGCATAGTTTCTGCACAATGGACATTCAGGTGAGAGAAACAGATACACAACAATCTTTCCCTGTGGCCTGATGTCATAAGCTTTGCCTGTATAGTCCTTTAATCGCTCAGTAAAGGAAGTACCATGTGGATGCCCTATCGACTGCATAGTTATTAGCAATGACAGGAGTAGTAGTCTTGACATAACGACTCGTTGGTTGACAGTGGTAAATTACATTATATCTATTATTTATTTCAGTGATATATGTCATTGCGGTTTTAAATATGCCTAACGGCAGGTTTTCACCTGCAGCGGGCTTGCGAAAAACCCGCAGGACTATCGCTTAATTTCCATCTTCTCATCCCCCTTTTCATAAGGCAAATAAATCATCACCAGCGTCATCATCTCATCAGTCGATTTCATATCGCCACTACTATAAATGAGTTGAGGAGGATTATTCGGATTAGCGGGGTTTTCAGCAGTGTTATCATACGTCCCTTCTACATAAATAGTAGATCCTTTCGGTAGTTTCTTCAATGTAGGGAACCAGTACATTTCCTGCCATGCTACATTCCAGTCAGGAATAGACACTAAGCGTATCGTATCATTCGCAGGCGTTACACTATATGCCCTGAAGATCTTTCCCAGGTAGTGCATATGTGGCCAAACGTATAGCAATGACTGATCTTCGGGCACTTTTACTTTCACCTTGAATGTCTTCACTGCATTGGCAGGGATATAAAAGAACGGATCAATATCCTTCTCTCCTACACCACCGGAGCCGATGCTCACAGCACGAATGTCTCTCTTTACTTCATTCTTTGTGAAGTATAACTGTACCCCGCTGATGCTTTTCTCTTCCTTACCTACAGGGGCAAAGTGCAGGGTGAGCAGGATCACTCCTCTCCTGGGCATCCGCCAGCCGATACCGGAAGGATACGATTCATACAAGGCGCCTGGAATCCAGCCTCCGTAATAGATCATGCGCTTGCGGTAGGGTACGTACTGTGTATATTTATTACGATCATCTTCCGTGAGGTTGATGTAATCAACAGTGTTGTATAGATCCAGCTCTGGCACATCATCTATTTCATAATTCGCGTGGTGGATCAGTTTGCGGTTGTTTGTGATGAAGCGGATGGCTTCCACATTCATAGAGTCAGGTAGTTCAAATGGGATCTTATAAACAATGAAACGTTCTACATTATCTCCTTTGACTACGAAGGCTTGTTTCATAGTAAGCTCAAGATCTGGCAGGCGCGAAACTTTAGAAAAAGTAATAGTGTCTGGTTTGCGATTATCATTTTTCCCTATTGGCATCTGGTGATCTGCCCAGTCAGCGATCATGGCAATTTCTTCGTCGGTGAGGCGGCGTTCATTGGCATAGCTTACATAATGTGGATCTGCTTTCCATGGTGGCATGTACCTGCTTTGTGTTACTTTCTTCACCATCGCGGCGCGCTTGGCTACATCTTCGTAAGAGATAAGAGAAAAAGGGCCGGCTTCTTCCGGGCGATGACAGGGTGTGCAGTTAGTATGAACAATGGGTGCGATATGCTGGTACCAGGTAATGCGCTGCGCGCTGGCAGCAAAGGACAGTACAATCAAAAGGAATAGGAATAGGCGTTTCATACTTAATTACCTAAAATAGATAATTTTTTCTCAAATGTATAATATTTTGACTTTTTAGTTAAAAACAAAAGGCCCCGGCATAAATGCCGGGGCCTTTTCTATAAATTATCTAAACGTTATTAGTTAACGTCCCAGAAGATTTTAGTGTTGCGGGTATCCTTAGACTGTACAGCGCTGTAGTTAGCAGTGTTATACAGTGACTCGTTTGAAGGATACAGGAAACGTACAGGAGGATTAGCCTGAATACCGTTTGAAACTGGCAGTTGAATAGCAGGATAACCTGTTCTTCTGTATTCAGCCCATGCCTGGTTTGCCTGCATGATGAAGAAGTTCACCCATTTCTGAGTATAGATTTTCTCCAGTTTTTCAGTAGTAGTACCACTGTAAGCAACAGCGCTAGCTGCTTTCCACAGTGCTACAGTATCAGTATTTACAACCTGTATAGCCCATTTGTACTGGGTAGAACGGTCGCTAACTTTTTTGTTCAGCATGTAGAAGTATTCAACAGACAGATCGAGACCTTCTGTGTATGCAGTAGCTGCAGTACCCAGGCCCCATCTTTCGTAAGCTTCAGCTTGCAGGAAGCTAGCTTCAGCAGCTGTGAACAGTACACCTGGCAGGTTGTAGTTATAGAAGAAGGTAGCAGAATCGTAAGATGCATACCCACCATTGGAAAAATCGTTAGAAGTTCCATTGTAAGGGAAACCTTTGTAACCATTAGTAGAATCCGGATCGAACATTACTTTGGTACGAGGGTCATTGTTAGCAACCAATACATCTTCCAGCAGATACTGAGGAGCGTAAGGGAAGCTGGAGAATGCACTCCACAGGTCACTAACCAGGTTGGTTGGGCTTTCCCACAATAATGCATCCTGATCGTTTGTTGTGATCAGCGGATAAGTGCTGGGATTGTTCAGCATAGTAGTAACTGCTGCCTGTGCTTTAGCTTCGCTTACGTTAGAAATACGCATAAGAAGACGCAGACGCAGAGAGTTTGCATAACGACGCCACAGGGTGAGGTCACCGCTGTAAATTCTGTCATACAGTTTCAGGTTACCGCTTTCTGTAGCTACTACAGATGCAGTAGTCAGGAAGGTATTCACCTGATCCAGGTTATTGATCAGTGTATCGTACAGTGCAGCAGCATCGTCATATGCAGCATACTCGATAGCACGGGTAGAAGTGTTCAGGGAGTTTGCCTTTGAAAAAGGAATATCGCCCCACATGTCAACCATCTGAGCTGCCTGATCTGCTACAATTACCTTAGCCAGGTTCATGTAAATATCCTGTGCTGCCTGGTCAGTTGCAGACAGTGCATTGTAAGTAGACTGCATCTCACGATAGTTGTTCAGGATACCAGGACCATTATAGTTATAGTCAGTACCGGTAGAACCGTTATAGAAGTCAGTCCATTTACCATCAGTATAGCTGGAGGTAGTTACATACATGGTACTGCTTTGTACAGCAGGAACGATACCAGAGAAAGCACCGCTATAAGACTGAAGAATAGTATAATAATCCCAGTATGAAGGGTGAATTCTTTTGTTGAAGAACATACCGGCAAACAGCTTACCTATGTTACCTGAGGTAGTCAGTTCCGGGTTTTGGTAGTCTTCATCGATCTTTTTCTTACAGGAGCTAAAAGAACCTGCCAGTAAGACCAGAAGAGCTGCGTTTATAAGAAGTTTTTTCATTAGTTTTCTTTGTTTCGTCATTGAGCAAATAAATACATTAGAAGCGAGCACGAACGCTAGCACCAAGGCTTCTTGTAGGAGCCATACCACCACTGTTCATACCCTGATCAATCCAGCGTGAGCCAGTTGCAACTTCCGGATCCAGGCCATAAGGCAGGGATTTGTAAACGTAGAACAGGTTACGGCCGATCAGTGCTACCTGCAGACCCTGGAAATGTAATTTGTTAATGATGCTCTTAGGCATGTTGTAAGTCAGTGCAACTTCACGCACTTTGATATAGCTGTTGTTGAATACTGCCTGAGAGTAGTCACCAGAATGCCATCCGTACTGTGCATCATAATAGATACCAGCGGAAGTTACTTTTGTATTTTTAGTACCGTTATCATCAGTGACACCATCCAGGATCAGACCATTGTAACGGGTTGCGGTTTCACCAACGGCAGTTGCCACATAATTAGGAGGAAAGCTGCTTTCATCACCAACCACATTATAACCAATACCGCCATGAGCTGCATCTCTATATTTGAGAGTGCTCTTGTACATACCAGCACCAACTGCATAGTAAGAAGGAATGGATACCAGTTTACCACCTAAACGGTAATCCAGGGTCACATCCAGTGAGAATGCTTTGTAAGAGAAAGTGTTTGAGAAACCTCCTACAACCTTAGGCATCATGTTACCAACCTTGATGTAAGCATCGGTATTGTAAGTATACAGACCGTTACCGTCTACTTTGTAGTTACCGTTTGCATCCATGTTGTGTGGGTGAACGTAGATGTTACCCAGGGGATCACCTACTTCTGATCTTGCGATTACATAACCACTTTCCAGATCGTTAGTGATGTTAGGTAATGTAGAAGGCAGGCTAACCAGTTTGTTACGGTTCACTGCAACGTTCAGACGGGTATCCCAACGGAAGTCTTTAGTTTGAACCGGAGTGGCGTTGATTGCACCTTCAAAACCGAAGTTTGCCAGGTCACCAGCGTTGATGTACTGGGAAGTAGCACCTGCTGTCTGAGGAGTAGTGATCTCAAGGATCTGTTGCTTTACTTTGTTATTGTAGTAAGTCAGATCTACACCAACTTTACCGCCAATGATTCTTGTTTCCAGACCAAATTCAAACTCTCTCTTCTGCTCAGATTCCAGCTTATCGTTACCGAAGCTGCTACCCTGAGCTTGTTGATATACCAGGTATTGACCATTCAGGGAAACACCATACTGGCTGTAAGCAACTGGTGCTACGAACAGGGTTGGGTGGTTACCGGTTAAACCGTAAGAAGCTCTCAGTTTACCGTAGTTCCACCAGGATGGTAATTTGATTACATCAGAGAATACGAAACCTGCGTTTGCAGAAGGGTAAGTATAGCTATTTCTGCCTGGAGCCAGGGTAGAAGTCCTTTCAGAACGACCTGTTGCTTCGAGGTATAACCAACCTTTGTAGCTTACGTTAAGGATACCGAAACCAGCAACGTCGATCTGCTCACCACGATTAGATACTGTATACAGAGTACCTGCAGAGTTGTTCAGAGAGAACCAGTTTTCACTGGCCAAACCTACAGTGGTAGTGCTCTGCTGATACTGGAAGTTTTGTTTTCTGGCAGTGAAACCACCGGATACACCCAGATCCCAGTTCTTACCAATCTTAGAATTGTAAGTCAACAACGCATCTCCGTACAGGAGGCTGTTTGTTCTCTGTTCGATACCATATTTACCACTGGTACCTACATAAGTAGGCTGGGTATTATGTTCTTTATTTTCAGCTTTCCAGCCAGTGTAGTCATTACCAATACGACCACGGAACTTCAGATTATCCAGTATAGAATAGTTTAAAGTTACGCTGTTGATGAAACGGTTTTGGTTTTCATCGTAGTCGTTTTTCAGCTGTGTCCACATATAGTCCATCAGCTGAGTAGCTCTGATCGGATAAAGCAGTTTCTCGCTCTGATCGTAGCTGGAGTTAGTAGAGGTTACATACTTATAACCATGAGAAGTCTGGTACTTGTTGAAGTATGTATTCATATCATCCATACGGCTGAAGAAACCACCGTAAGAATTCAATACATCGCTCAGCGTAGTAGGACGGTTATGAGTGTAGTTGTTATTGAAAGTAGAAATGATGTCTAAAGTTACTTTCTTGTGCAGTTTCAGCGTAGCGTTCAGGTTAAAGTTATTCTTGTTCAGGTTAGATCCTGGGGTGATAGCTTTATAATCCGTACGGGTATAAGAGAAACGGTAAGAAGCAAATTCGTTTGCGTTAGCAACAGCAGCGTTGAACTGAGAGTTGTAACCAGTCTGGAAGAAATCCTTATAGTTATTCTTGTTCGCTGAATATGGACGGGTAGAACCATCCCAATATTTAACACTTCTGCCATCGAATTTAGGACCGAAAGACTCATACGCTCTGTAGAAAGGACGAAGAGAACCATCAGTGTCAGTAATCCAACCTTCAGCATTTGCACCGGAAGATAAGTTGTAAGCTTCTGCATAACCAGGACCATATTCGTTCTGATAGTCAGGGCTGTTCTGCAGCATCTCAGCAGTGTAAATATAGTTCAGATCAACACCTATACCTCTTGATTTGGTACCTTTCTTGGTAGTGATTACAACTACACCGTTGGTAGCTTCAGAACCATACAGTGCAGATGCAGAAGCACCTTTCAGTACAGTCAGGCTCTCGATATCTTCAGGGTTGATATCCAGTGCACCGTTACCATCGATACGGTTGTTAGTAGTGTTGAAGCTTGATTTGGTAGGATCAGCCATGTTTCTGATAGGCACACCATCCACAACATACAGTGGCTGAGAGTTACCAGATACAGAGGTGATACCTCTCACCTGGATAGATACACCAGAGCTGGCACCACCTGGAGCAGCAACTACCTTTACACCGGCAGCTTTACCGTACAGGGCAGAAGCGAAACTAGGAGAACCAGTTTGAGAGATGTCTTTTGCGCTTACAGTACTTACAGAGTAACCCAGGGAACGGGCTTCTCTTTTAATACCCATCGCGGTTACCACCACTTCGCCCAGATTTTTGTTGTCAGTAGCAAGGGCAACATTAATTGTCGATTGGCCACTTACCGGAATTTCCTGAGTAGCGTAACCTAAAAAGGAAACAACCAGAGTTCCTTCAGGAGCAACAGAGATTTTAAAGGAACCATCCGGAGCAGTCATTGCTCCGTTCTTAGTGCCCTTTTCCAGGATGGTAACTCCTGGAAGAGCCTGTCCTTTGTCATCTTTAACAGTCCCGGACACGACTTTTTTGTTCTGTGCCAAAGCAGTAAAGCAGCAGAACAAAAGAAGCAGTGTGCTTACTAATAGAGATCTTCGCATAGCTTTCTTTTAGTTAGATTTTAAGTATGATAAGTGTTTAGTCACAAGTGTAATTACATACAGATACGCATGGCATAGACCTGCTCCTTTTTTTAAGAAGCTTACAAGCCTATTGTTCCCTGAATGTGATGTTATTTTCTCTTTTAGTCTTGGGTACCTTTACCTGGAATTGTAATCGTTTTTTAGTACACTCCGGTGGTCACCGTTTACGTTTTATTTAACTTTATTGTCGGTATAGGACATTTTAACTCTCTTCTTTAACTGGTGTTATTTTCACCGCTTTGTCCCTCAGTACAAGCCACTCTTCCAAAATGCCATAGTTTTTCTCTACATTCTTTTACTTGACAGCGCCAAACTACCCAAATAATTCTTAGAAACAAAAAAGATTTAACATTTTTTTATCGAATCTTTCATTATCTGTTAACTTCGGTAAATTAGCACACCTCCACGAGAAAATACTATCGGAGAAATACACTCAAATTGAAGAAATCGTAATATGAATTCCATTCATGCCCCAAGACTTTACGAAAATTTAATAATGGAAATTTATCCGTAATGCGATGATAGAAGATATTTCGCTCTTTTCATGGTATAATGATTTCCTGTTATAAAAAAGCAGATTATGGGTTCTAGGCATTTTCACAGTTTCCCGGCATAGGTCATTTTTTGCAACTTATAGAAAGTTTTCATTATGAGCAAATTATATTTGTATGGGCGGTAATATTTAGGGCTAAAAAAATCGCTTCTGCTTGCGGCAAAAGCGATTATAAAATGTAAAAAAATTAGGTAAACGATTACATCATGCCTTCGTTAACTGCTTATCCGGCATGGACGATTCACGTTCTCTCAGTTCCAGTGGCAGTACTACCTGTTGCGGCCCTTCTGCTGTTTCATCCAGTTCCGCCATCAGGATCCTGATCAGCATTCTCCCTATCTCTTCTACCGGCTGGGCTACGCAGGTTACTGCCGGACTTAGCAGACGGAATATGTCGTGGTCATCGAAACTCACCATACCCAGCTCACTACCTATCTGCAATCCGAGGGAGCGAATGCTTTCTATACCACAAATACCGAGGTAGTTGGTGGCAAAGAACACGGCATCCAGTTCCCGGTTGTTCTGCAGGTATTTGGTGATCTCCTGAGTATACCCGGGCCTATCCAGGTCAAAAGGCAGCCGTTTGATCACATTCTTACCCGATGGCAGGCCATGTTTCTTCAGGGCAGCTGTAAAGCCTTCCAAACGCTGTTGCATCTGTATCTGGTGCGAGGTAGTGGTAATGATTCCAATATGCTTATAGCCCTTTGCCACCAGATGATCGACCGCAGTGACAGCCCCCTGGAAGTTGTCTACTACCACATAAGACAAGTCTTTGACGTTCGGAAAATAACGGTCCATGAGTACGACGGGCTTTGCCAGGGAGGCAATGTCCTTGTCCAGGTTGAGGGTGGGCGTAATGATATACCCGTCTACCTGGCGGTATCGGAGCACCTCCAACAGGCCACGGGCCTTTTCTTCATTGTCTTCGGTGCTGCCGAAGAGTACTTTGTAGCCGTACTTGTCGGCTTCGTCTTCTACTACTTTCGCTACGTTGGCAAAGAAATTATTGGCAATGTCTTCTACGATTAACCCGATTGTTTTGGTTTTACCAGTGCGTAAACCACGTGCCAGTTGGTTAGGTTTATACTTTAGCTTGCCGGCAATCTTCAAAATACGTTTGCTTACCTGTTCGCTTATTCTTTTTTCTTTTCCTTTACCATTGAGAACGAAAGAAACGGTGGTTGGAGAAACGCCGGCCTGCTGGGCGATATCTTTAATCGATATTCCTTTCACGTGATTCAGATTTGGTTTGATTCTTTAGAAAATTATAATCTTAGTAGCAAACGACCAAATTAATTCCAGCAGAGACTGTCCGGGAACGAATGATACGTATCATCCCCCGTTAACCCGCCCGGATGGGCGTTTCAACAGGAAATAAATGATATTTACTAAAAAATGATGTTTTTTTAACCAAAATTTGATAATTTGGCACTTTCACAGGAAAAGTTTTGTCAGGGGGAATGTATAGAAGACTGCATATCCATTTGGGACACAGTCATGGAATATTACTATATAAATTGAATTGTTTCGGGAAGATAATGTCCCGTCTGGGGCTAGAAGACGAATCATCATCACAACGGAGCTAGAATAAAAACAGCTTAAACTTATACTACATGAAACCCATTCTGATTAAAGTGGGGGCGTTTGCCGACAATCAGATCACCATCATTGAGAGAAGTGATCCTTATTTCAATACTCCATTCCATTTTCACCCGGAATGTGAGCTGGTATACGTTACGGAGAGCAACGGTAAAAGAATTGTAGGCGACAGCATTGAGAGTTTTGATGTAGGAGATATGGTGTTTCTGGGACCACACATTCCACATGTATGGTACAATGATGAAAGCTACTACAAGAACAACGAAGCGCTGAAAGCAAGATCTGTGGTAATTTATTTTCCGAAAGACATTTTCGGGGATAAGTTCTATGGATTGCCTGAGACAAAGGCATTGACTGACTTATTTCATCGTGCACAACGTGGAATGAAGATTATAGGCCCTACCTATGATCTGTTGAAAGATCAGATCCTGCAGCTACCAAAGAAAGAAGGACTGGAAAGGATCATTTCATTGCTGAGTATCCTGAAAGTATTGACAGAGACAAAGGATGTACAATACCTGGCAAGTACAGGTTATTCACATGCTTTCAATGCGAAGGATAATCATAAAATTGATGAAGTATTCAAATATGTAATGAGTAACTTCAGCAAGGAGATCTCTTTGCAGGATGTGGCAAGTATTACGAATTTGTCTCCGCAGTCTTTTTGCCGGTTCTTTAAGAACAGAACAAAGAAGTCGTTTGTGCAGTTTTTGAATGAGGTGAGAATTGGGCATGCGTGTAAGAGATTGACAGAAGAGGATTGGTCAATAGCGGAGATTGCTTATTCGTGTGGCTTTAAGAATTTGTCGAATTTTAACAGGTTTTTTAAGGAAATAGTAGGTAAAACACCTAAAGAGTATAAGAATGAATTGCGATTGAAGGAGGCTTAAATAAGCGCTTACTGCTTCAGGCATTTAAGCCTGCCACAGGCCCCGCTTCCAAAAACAAACGCTTCTGTCTATGGCAGAAGCGTTTGTTTTTGGGGAATTGACATTGAATGGAAAATGCTTTCTTTTGCTTTTTGGTATTATCAATAAATGTGGTAATTTCCCTTCATATATACGCTTGTTGAGAACCTTAACCAAATCTATGTCACGACTGTAATCCATGTATAGTAATTACTCAGACACCCAATTACTTTCATTGCTTCAGGAAGATAACATAATGGCCTTCAACGCTATCTACGCACGTTATAGCCAGCCCTTATACCTCTATATCCTGAGCAAGATTGAACCTGCCGAAGCAGGCAAGGATGTATTACAGGAACTCTTTACCTCCCTCTGGGAAAGAAGACACACGCTGAGCGTCAACGAATCGTTGAAATCGTACCTCTACCAGTCGGCCCGACATAAGATCATAGACATTTACCGCAAGAACAATACTTACCGCAAATACCTGCAACAACTCATCGAACACTTTGATGTGCAACCCGGTAGTATCACAGAACTACTGGATAGCAAAACACGTACAGAAGATGTGTTTGAAACCATCAACCAACTCCCTGAACGAATGAAGGAGATCTTCATCCTGAGCAGGGTAGAACACCAAACGGTGGAACAGATAGCCATACGCCTTGGACTGTCTCAGCAAACGGTTAAAAACCAGATTACCAAGGCATTAAAAATCCTGCGTACCAACCATGCCCAGACAGACATCGTTTTGCTGCTGCTGACCGCCGCTTTTTTTTACAATTGATGGTACTTGTTGCAACTTGAAACGACACCATTAAGAGCATCACTAACGTTAGGGACAAACATTGATACATTAGGACATTATTTTAAATTACAACGCTGTGAACCTTGATCAGATAAAGCACATACTGGAACGTTATAACGAAGGACAGTCCACAGCCGGGGAAAAACAGTTGATAGAAGAGTGGTTTGAAGGGATACAACAGCCTGTTTCGCACATTCCAGAAACTGTCATCCAGCAGGACCTCGCAGATGTACAAGCTGCACTGCACAAAAATATCAACGTGCCCCGCCGGCGCTCATTGCGCCCGTGGTATTATGCCGCAGCCGCTATCACTATGCTGGTAGCTGCCGCCAGCTGGTTTTTCCAGCACTATACCCGCTCCGCAATACCTGCGGACAATGCCGCTATGGCCAAAGTTGACAACCATAAAGAAATTATCAACGGATGCTATATCGTCACTACCGTAAAAGGTAAAACCGAACACCTGAAACTGGAAGATGGCAGCACCGTCGTGCTCAATGCCGGCAGCCGCCTCAGATATCCCATACACTTCAGCGAAAGTCGCGACCTCTACCTCGAAGACGGAGAAGCCTTCTTTGACGTAGCCCCCGACCCCGCACACCATTTCACCGTACACAGCGGAGGTCTCAGTACAACAGCGCTGGGCACCTCTTTCAATATACGCGCTTACCGCAACGAACAGAAAATCACCGTGGCCCTGCTAAGTGGCAAAGTAAAGGTATCCGCCACCGGCACTAAGCCTGTAGTACTTGAATCCAGTGAACAGTTGAGTTATGACCTGCAAAGCCTGAAAGTGACCAGAACGACCTTTAGCACCCCGGAAGCCACCGGATGGCAACAAGGTACCCTGGTCTTCAAAGATGCCTCGTATGAACAAGTGCGCAATGCCATTGAAAACACCTTTGCCGTAACCGTCATCAACCAAAGCGACAAAAAAGCATGGACCTATACCGGTAGCTTCCGGCAGGAAACCCTGCAAAATGTGCTGGAAACAATCTGTCTGACTGAATCACTGTCCTGGTCGATAGCGCGCGACACTGTAATTTTAAAAAATAAGAAATAATTTATGGGGTTAGCCCCGGCACTACAATCAGGTGGCCGTATACACATGTAACGGCCCTTTAACATCTAACACGTTTTGGTACTATCACAAAGGTTCCTCCCGTAAAACGGAGGACCCCCAGCTATTTTATAATTCGCTCCCCAGAGCATTCCTGCATGTAGTATTTGGGTAGCCCCATAAATGTTTATTGCTGCTTTACTATGTTAAAATCACCGGGGCTGAAATGAAGGGAAGATCATACTTAATGAAAGTATGTATTGTCGTAATATTCCTGTTAATATCACTATTACCAGGCAGGAAAGCTATTGCCCAGATCAGCATTTCACTTCACAACAAACCCGTCACGGAAATTATGGATGCCATTGCCACCAGGCAACACATTAGTTTCCACTATGATAAAGCCACCGTTGATGTGGATAAACCCGTTTCTTTCAATTGTAACAATCTTACCCTTACACAGGCACTGGACCAGCTGTCTGCATTGACTGGTTTTCAATTTACACTCAGAGGTGAGAATGTGATTGTAAGCGCTGTACCAGAAAATATACAGCTGCATAACCCCCTTGCATTGCAAAAGGAAATCAGTGGCAGAGTGCTGTCTTTGCATGGTTCACCACTACCCGGTGTGACCGTCATAATTAAAAACACCACAAGAGGTGTGAAGACGGATGATGCAGGGTATTACGCAATTAATACCGGTTTGAGCGACGTGCTCATCTTCCGCTCTGTAGGTTATATCAACAGAGAAATAATGGTGCCCGTAGCGACTACCACACTCGATATCACACTTACTGAAAATATCAAAGGCCTGAATGAACTCATCGTGACCGCACTGGGTATTCCTAAAAACAATAAAGAACTCCCCTACTCTACCGGCTTACTCAACAGCGATGATATCTCTACCGTAAAAGATGCCAATGTGATCAATAACCTCTCAGGCAGAATAGCCGGTGTGATGGTCAACAGAAGTGCTTCTGGTATTGGCGGCTCTGCAAGAGTAGTATTGAGAGGGAATAAATCTACCCGCGAGAATCAACCTTTGTATATCATCGATGGCGTACCAATGGCTAACTTCACCCCTTCTCAACCTACTGACATCTGGGGTGAATCATCGGGTATCACTGGCAATGGTGGCCGTGATGGCGGTGATGGGATCTCGAACCTGAACCCCGATGATATTGAAAGCATCAGTGTATTAAAAAGCGCCTCCGCGGCAGCCTTGTATGGTAGCCAGGCAGCGAATGGCGTGATCATGATTACGACTAAAAAAGGTCATTCAGGCAAAGGGCATATTGAAGTATCTTCTGACCTTACGGCCGAAATACCTTTACTCCTGCCCGCCCTGCAATATCGCTATGCACAAACTACACCTCCTTATACTGATGAAAAGCAAGCCGGTTCTGCCGATAGCTGGGGTGCACCTATTCATGCCAAAGACCATGTGAAACCATTCTTCAACACTGGACGGACTTCTATGAATGGATTATCTATCAGTGGCGGGATTGAAAAAACACAGTATTACATATCGTATTCTAATACCATGAACAGGGGCATCATGCCCATCAACAGACTACAAAAACATAGCTTCAATATGCGCGTCACCAGCGACCTGCTCAAGAATAAACTGCATATTGATGCAAATATCTCTTACCTGGTACAATACGCTGTAAACAGGCCCTCAAGTGGTTTATATTTTAACCCGCTTACTGGTTTATACACATTTCCACGAGGACTGGATTTCAATAGTTACAAAGAGTACCAGTACTTTGACAATAGCAGGAACATGTATATGCAGAACTGGTGGAATATCAACAACAGCCTGGGATGGACCGGACAGGATGATCAGCAGAACCCCTATTGGATCCAGAAAAGAGATGAGCGGGAAGATAACCGCCACAGAGGACTGGCTTCTCTCTCCGCCAGGTACCGTTTCAATGACTGGCTCTCATTACAGGGCAGAACTAACTTTGATAAGAGCGACGACCAATACGAAATGAAAGCCTATGCAGGTACCCAACAGGTGCTCTCTCCACCCAATGGCAGGTATACCCTTGAAAAAGAAAGTAACAAACAGTTCTATGCAGATATGATGCTGACCGCTGCCAGACAGGTATCCCCTTCCTGGAAACTACAAGGCATGCTGGGTGCCAGCATCACCGATATCAGGGCACACGACAGAAGCCTGATCAGCACGAATGCCACAGCGGCGGAAGGATTGATCGTAGCCAATAAATTCTCTGTAAAAAACATTGCATCCAATGCACTGGATGCACAGCAAAGTGTAGAACGAAAACAACTACAGGCGCTGTTTGGGAGTGCACAGGTGCACTTTAAAAACAGCATCTTTTTAGACCTTACAGGGCGTAATGACTGGAGCAGCACATTTGCTTTTACTCCTATCAAAGACAAAGGTTACTTTTATTATTCCTCAGGTATCAGTACCATTATCAGTGAACTGGTAAAACTACCTGCTATCATCAGCTTCGCGAAGGTACGGCTTTCGTATGCAAAGGCAGGGAATGACATTGCTCCTTATTCCTCCCGGCCTGCAAGGTTTATCTTACAAACCACTGCTGGTGTATCAAGAGTGAATTTCAATACACGTACACCTTATCCCGGTATTTACCTGAAACCGGAAGATAACCGTTCGCTGGAAGCCGGTACGGAGATCAGATTACTGAAAGACAGGATCAGCCTTGACTTTACCTGGTATAAGAACAATAACTATCAACAATACATGGAAGTGCGTGCACCTTCCGGTTCCGGTTATCTCTACTACTATCTGAACCTTGGAAACATCCAGAACAAAGGTGTGGAGGCCACGCTTACCATAGTGCCTGTACAACATAGTAATATCCGCTGGTCTACGACCATCAACTGTACAGTAAACTGTAACAGGGTAAAGCAGCTAAGCAGCAATACCATTCCCGGTGCTGGCCCTGACAACTACTATATCCTCACTGACTTCAATACCAACATGTATGGCTCCTTTATCAAAGAAGGTGGCAGCTGGGGTGATATTTATACCAACAAAGAACTGTATAAAAACGAGAAAGGTCAGTATGTGATAGATGATCAGGGCAACCTCGTGACGAGAAATGTATTCAAAAAAGTAGGCAACCCCAATCCACGCCTGATCACCGGTTGGAGCAATACCCTCGAATACAGACACTTTACACTCAGCTGTCTCATAGACGGCCGCTTTGGAGGCGAAGTGATGAGTGTGACCAGCTCTGTGCTGGACAATTACGGAGTAAGTGAACGTAGTGCCAAAGCCAGAGACAACGGTGGTGTGGCGCTGAATGCGGTGTACGAAAATGGAGTGCCTCTCACCGTACCATACGATGCCCGTAAGTTCTTCTCCACCATCGGAGGCAGAGCCGGCATCGGAGAAATGTATATGTATGATGCTACCAATATAAGATTAAGAGAACTGTCATTGACTTATGAAGTACCTGTCAAAAATAAGTACATCAACCGCCTGCAAATAGGATTGTTGGGAAAAAACCTGTGCTTCTTTAAACTGAAAGCCCCCTTTGATCCGGAAGTGGCAATGAGCAGTGGAAATGGTTTGCAGGGCATAGATGTATTTGGGGTATCGGCTACAAGAAGTATTGGCATACATGTGAAGGCCGCATTTTAAAACGATTCTATGCGTAACATGATTCTGGTGTGTATGGTGGTTCTGCTGCATACTGCCTGCACACGAAATTTTGAAGAGATCAATACGAATCCTTATGACCTGTATGACGATGAGCTGAAAGGAGATTTTAAACTACTGGGCGATCCGCTTACCCAATCCATGCTGAATATATTATCCAGCAGTGATGTAAGTGTGGCGCAATTACAGCAGAACCTGATGGGTGATGTATTCTCAGGATACATGATGACACCTAATCCCTTTCAGGACAACAGGAACAATATGACATATGACCTGCTGGATAGCTGGAATGACGATGCATGGCTCACTGCTTATGGCAGCGTAATGCCTAACTGCAAATTTGTGATGGACAATGCACGGGGGAAGTATATAGACTTTTATGCATGGGCACAGCTATTGAAAGTGATTGCCATGCACCGCATCAGTGATATCTATGGACCGGTGATCTATACACATTATGCTATGATCAATGACGATCATAGTATTGATTACGATTCTCAGCAGGATGCTTATACAGCCTTCTTTCACGATTTGGATTCTGCCATTACAACGCTCTCCAATTTTGCAGATAGTACAGGTACAAGGCGGTTTGCCGACTTCGATCTGTCATATAAAGGGGATTATAAGAAGTGGGTGAAACTCGCAAATACATTGCGCTTGCGGCTGGCGATCCGTATTTCCAAAGTAGATCCTGTCAAGGCACAGGAAGAAGGTGAAGCAGCCCTCTCTCACCCTTATGGATTGATCAGTACAGTGGCAGATAATTTCAATATTGATATCAGTCCGGCTACGCACCCGGTGAATGTGATTTGTAATTCCTGGAATGATATCAGGATGGGTGCGCCAATGGAATCTATATTGACAGGGTATCATGATCCCCGGTTGCCATATTATTTCAATTCTACAGAAGCAAAGGATTCTGTTTATCATGGCATCAGGAATGGGATTGCTATTCCCGGTAAAGACGTGTATATAGGCTTTTCAAAGCTGGCATTGCTGCCATCGCATATTCAGTTATTAACAGCAGCAGAAGCTTATTTTTTAAAAGCAGAAGCCGCCTTGTATGGATGGAAAGGTGCTGGCGATGTACAGGACAATTATGAACAGGGTGTGTATATGTCTTTCCAGCAATATGGAATTACAGCAGCTTATAATGAATATATCCACAATAGTACTTACGTACCTAAGGCTTATGTTGACCCTCAAAATGCATTGAATAATGTTGACTCTCCTTTAAGTAAAATTACTATTCAGTGGGCCCCCAATGCAACGACGTCCTGTAAACTGGAAAGGATCATTACACAGAAATGGATTGCTATGTTTCCTGATGGACAGGAGGCGTGGTCCGAGTTTCGGCGTACGGGGTATCCGAAGTTATTTCCCATTGTGGTAAATAATAGTAGTGGAAAGATACCGACGGAAACGTTTATAAGAAGGATACCTTTTATACAATTTGAATATACCACGAATCAGGCGGGGGTGAACAGAGCGGTAGCAACATTGAAGGGAGCAGATAATGGAGGAACAAGATTATGGTGGGATCTGCCATAAATTTACTTTTATAAAAACCTTCATGAAAGAGGGAATTCACCAACGGGGAATGAAAACCACTTTCAGAAAAAAAGGCCGCAGCCAGATCAAAATATTTTTTTCTCACACGATGGTACTATTTTAATTTCCACACGACACCTCATTATGCACCTGAAAAAATTCCTGTAGACACTAAGGGGGAATCAGGGCAGCACGTATTGAACATGTTAGTAAAACATCGCAATGGTATAGGTGAAATGCGCAGTTAACGGCGCATTGTATCACATTATTTTATTTCTGCTACACGGGCCCATAGCTGAAAAGATTATGTTATACTGCTTATCAACCAGAATCTAAAATCGACAATCAAAATTCACTAACAGTTACGTTGGAATTGCCAGGATGTACTACATCCTCTGGCATTCCTATGGGAAACAACATCCATTTAGGTCAATTTTTAAAGGCAGTATCTATGAAACGTACACTACGCTTGACAAAAGCATGCAGTGCCACAGGCATTGTGCTGGGCCTCATGCTCGCAACCGGCATACAGACCGCCGTTGCAGCTCCTTCTCTTTCAACTTATGCTGCAAGGCAACAAAGAGACATTACGGGTATTGTGCGTGACGTTCAGGGCAACCCTTTGCCTGGTGTGACCGTAACGCTCAAAAATAGTAACAGGGGTACTAAAACAGATGTCAGCGGCACTTACCGCATTGCCGCAGGGACAGGCGATGTACTGGTATTTTCTTACGTTGGCTTTACCTCTAAGGAAATCACTGTAGGTGCTGAAACTACCGTCAGCATTGTTCTGGAAGAAACTGTAAAAGGTCTTAATGAACTGGTAGTAACTGCACTTGGTATACGAAGAGAAGCCCGTAGTCAGGGTTATGCCGTATCCAAAGTACAAGGTGCAGATATGACCAAAGCCCGCGAAATCAGCGTGGCCAATGCACTGGAAGGACGCGTAGCCGGTGTGAACAGCACCCCTCCTTCCACAGGTCCAGGTGGCTCATCACGCGTGACCATCAGAGGTAACTCCTCTTTGAGTGGCAACAACCAGCCGCTCTATGTAATAGATGGTATCCCCATGAACAATGCGAACCTCGGTTCTGCTACCATGTGGGGTGGCGCTGACCTTGGCGATGGTATATCCAGCATCAACCCTGATGACATCGAAGATATGACCATCCTGAAAGGCGCTGCTGCCTCTGCCCTCTATGGCCAGCGTGGTGTAAACGGTGTGATCCTCATCACTACCAAATCAGGTAAAGCCGGTCAGCTGGCAGTAGAACTGAACAGCAATATCACGGTGGATAAAGTGAACGACTTCCTCGATTTTCAGGATGTATACGGACAGGGTATTCAGGGGGCACATCCTACCGATAAACAGTCTGCCCTGAACAGTGGTCTTTCCAGTTGGGGTACCAAACTGGATGGCTCTGCAGTGACTCTCTTCGATGGACTGACACACCCTTACTCCAAACAAGGTAACCACTTAAAAGATTTCTATAAAACAGGAAATACGCTCAGCAACACCATTTCTGTAGCTGGTGGTAATGATAAAACCACCTATCGCGTAGCTCTCGGAGACCTGCGTAGCAACGGTATCTATCCGAATACACAGTACATCCGCGACAACGTGAACCTGGACCTCAATTACAAAATGTCTGACAAATGGAGCGGACAAACCAACATCACATACGCCAAAGAATTGACCAACAATCGTTCTAACCTGAGTGATGCACCTGGCAATGGTAACTATGCCATCGCCTTCCTGCCAGCGAATGTGAAAGCGTCTTATCTGGCACCAGGCTATGATGCACAGGGCAACGAAACCGTGTTTAGCAGTGACCTGTTCAGCACCAATCCTTACTTTGCCGCCTACCGCTTTATTAACAATACGAAGAAGGACCGCGTGATTGGTATGACCAGTTTACGCTATGCGCCTACTTCCTGGTTGTACATACAGGGTCGTGTGGCAAATGACTTCTTCAGTTTCAATGCCACCTCTATTACGCCGACTGGTACCGCTTACCGCCCTAAGGGTAGCTTAGACCTGGAGCGTAACAGACAGTTCAACGAAATGAATGCAGACGTGCTGATTGGGGTGAATAAAAACATCACCCGCAACCTGAGCATGAACCTGAATGCCGGTGCAAACCTCCTGCAAAAAAATGATAAGGTCAACGATGTGACAGCGTCTAACTTCGCTTTCCCATTCGTGTACAATCCATCTACTGCAGGTACGAAGAACAGCACTATCGTTGAATACAAAAAAGAAGTACACTCTGTGTATGGTGCGCTGGAATTGGCTTACAGCAATTTCCTCTACCTGAACCTGACAGATCGTAATGACTGGAGCAGTACCCTGCCAGCGGCAAACAACTCCTACAATTATCCATCTGCTACTATCTCTTATGTTTTCTCTGAAAATGTAAAAGCAAACTGGCTCAACTTCGGTAAACTCCGCGCAGGTTTTGCACAGGTAGGTGGTGATGCGGATGAATATAAAACGGCATTGTACTACAGCACGCTGGGTAGCACCATCAACGGCGCTCCGATCGGTGACATTGACAACAAAATTCCTAACAAGGCGCTGAAACCACTGAAAGTAAAAGAACTGGAAGTGGGTGCTGAATTCAAGTTGTTCAACAACCGTGTGTTTGGTGACTTCAGTTATTATAACAAGAAAGCAACGAACGATATCGTGACTGCGACCGTATCATTAGGGTCTGGGTATTCCAGCGCACTCGTGAATGTGGGTGAACTGCAGAACCAGGGTATTGAGTTAATGATTGGTGGTACGCCAATAAAATCCGGTGCATTGACATGGACCACAACATTCAACTTTGCCCATAACCAAAACAAGGTGATTCAGCTGGCACCCGGTCAGAATGAAATGGTGGTAGAAAACGGGGAATCCCGCACAGAAGCTGCCTTCATAGAACATGTGGTAGGTAAACCATATGCGCAGATCATGGTGTACGATTATAAGAAAGATGCGAAAGGCAACCTGGTGGTGAATGCTTCAGGTCTGCCACAACGAACAGATGCACTGGTGAGTGCAGGTACAGGTGTAGCGCCTTTCAGCGGTGGATGGAGCAATGATCTGGCTTATAAGCAATTCCATCTCTCCTTCCTCATCGACTTCAAATCAGGTGGTCATATTTACTCAGGTACAAATGCGAACGCTTACGGATATGGGCTGCAGAAAGAAACATTGCCAGGTCGTGAGACGGGAGTTACTGTAACAGGTGTAGATGATTCCGGTGCACCGGTAACCACCAACATCAGTGCACAGACTTATTATAGCCAGCTGGCAACGATCTCAGCCCTGCATGTATATAAGACAGACTTCATCAAGTTCCGTTCTGTAAGCCTTACATACGACTTCAGCACCAGCGCCCTGCACAACAAACTGCATGGTGTGAGTGTATCGCTGGTAGGACGCAACCTGTTCTACTTCAAGAAGTCTACACCTAATATTGACCCTGAATCCAACTATAGCAATAGTAATGCGCAGGGTCTTGAATATGCCGGTCTGCCTACTAGCAAATCCTTTGGCGTTAACCTGAATGTTAAATTCTAAAACCAGCTGCAATGAACGCTCTATATAAAAAGATAATTGCTTTTTCTTTTTCTGCTATCATGCTGTTGCCAGCTTGTACCAAGAACTTTGAAAGCATTAATACAGATAAGAATAAATCCAGTGAGAACACCGGTGTACCTGAGTACAACTTTACCCGTGCACTGCTGGAATATACTGGTAACAGTGATTACAGTTATGATACCTGGCGTGTGAACATCATCTATTGTGCGATGATGATGCAACAGTTGTCAAACGTATCCTGGTATGCAGGTGATAAGTATATGCAGAATGATGCATGGTCCAATGCCTTGTTTGATAAGGCATACACCGACCAGGTGAAATACATCACGGATGTAATACGCCTCACGAAGGATGATACATACTATAGCAACCAGTATAACATGGCGCGTATTGCCAGGGTAATGATCTTCCAGCGCCTGACAGACGTGTATGGAGATATTCCTTATTCTGAAGCAGGTGAAGGTTATAGTGACCAGAACTATGCACCTAAGTACGATGCGCAGCAGGACATCTATACGAATATGGTGACAGAACTGGACGAAGCGGCCAAAGCCTTGGATGCCACGAAAGCCATACCTGGACAGGGCGACCTCATTTACAATAAAGGAGGTAGTTCCACTGCAACAGTAGTGGTAAAGAACTGGCAAAAACTGGCTTATTCACTCATGCTGAGAATAGGGATGCGCCTTACAAAGGCAGATGTAGCCACTGCACAACAGGTAGTAGAGAAAGCTTATGCCGGTGGTGTGATAGCTGACAATAGTGAGAATGCCTATATCCTGCACGATGCAGCAGGTGGCAGAACCACTGTGAACAGAAACAGTAACATCCTCTCTGGTGAGTGGAATGCAATCGGCAATGCAGGTGAAGCAAGTTTAGGCACAACTTTCATTGATTTTCTACGCAATAACAATGATCCACGTCTTGCATACATCGGTACAGTGCCTGCTACAGGTAGTACGGCAGCGGCAGATCAGCTGGGTATGCCGAATGGGTTTGATACAAACGGAGCATCAAGTGCTACAGATATTACGAAAGCGCCGAATTATCCCGGTGATCTGAAAAAGTATTCAGTACTGAATAAGAACGTATTTCTGAAACTGGATGGACCTACTTTTTTAATTACTTATGCACAGGTAGAACTGCTGTTGGCAGAAGCTGCTAAAAGAGGCTGGAATGTGGGAGCAAATGCCGCGACACATTATGCCAATGGGGTGAGCGCTGCAATGGGTCAGCTGGCGCAGTACGATGCGTCAGCGGCCATCAACAGTACGACTATTCAAACTTACCTGACAGCACATCCATATAATGATGCTGATGGCTACAACCAAATTAATACGCAGTATTGGGCCGCAAGTATGCTGGATTGGTATGAAGTGTGGGCTAACTGGAGGAGGAGTGGATATCCGGAATTAACGCCGGTGAATTATGTAGGGAATGCAACTGGTGGACAGATTCCAAGGAGGATGTTGTATCCTGCATCAGAGGCGGCGAGCAATGCAACGAATTACCAGGAGGCGATTGCAAGGCAGGGTAGTAATTCGTTGATGACGAAAGTGTGGTGGGATAAGTGATGAACTAACTTATGTATAGCCATCTATACCGCTATAAAAAGCAGCAATAACAAGCCGGACCTGTTCAGGTCCGGCTTTTATTTATTTACTTGAGTAACCACATTGATCCATTGATATCATCACTGCTAAATCCCTGATTGCTCAACGCTGCTTTCCAGTTCGCTGCATTCAGGTTCTGTTCCGAACTTGGATACCCCCATCTCTTTGGAATCACCCCATTATTCCCGATACCAGTTCCTTCATCAAAAACAGGTACTCCTGTTCTGCGATAGTTAAAATAAGCCTCCCAGCCGGAGTTCTGGAACATGGCAATGTACTTCTGTGTCAGGATCTGTGTCAATCCTGCATCAGCACCTGCATACTTCACGGAAGACTGGGCTAAATATGTACTTAAATTGAACGTAAAGGCATAAGAGGTATAATCACCCAGTGAACTACCAAACTTCAGGAAATAAGCTGTATAACTGGTCTGTGAAGCGGTAATACCATAGAACTTCATAGACTCTGTAATACCTGTATTATACCAGGTCTCCGCATCACCACTGATCCAGCCTCTGTTGATCGCCTCTGCAATGTTGAAACACATTTCTTTGTAACCTACCAATACATCCGGCTCACCAGTGTAAGTATCATAATAATGCTTACGATTGATCAGGGAAAGGTTACCAGCGATGGCATCAGAATACATGTTCGCAATGGATTCACCTGTGCTCGCACCTACAAATGAACGATAGTCTACCGCGCTGTAACCTTTTGTAGCAATGATATTCCATGCCGGCTCACAGGTGATGAACACACGTGCATCGTTCAGATCAGTGAGGTTATGCACATATGTATTCGCCATGTTGTAACGCTGTGCATCAGATCCAAAGTTGTTTGGACTCTGTGGATAAACATTATAGGTTTCTACATAAGTGAATTTGAAATCATCATCTACACTGGTGAAGATCGGATAAGTTGAAGGATTATTGATAATAGTGGCAAACTGAGATATCACATTCAGTTCATCGTCAGACGTCTTATTACTCAGACTGATCAGCACACGGAGCTTGAAGGTATTTGCCAGCTTGCGCCATTTGGTCAGATCACCTGCATAATAGATATCCTGTGTAGAACCGTCGATAGTATTATCACCAGCATTAATCAGTGTAGTCAGGTGGTTATTTACAGTATCCAATGTATTCAGCACAAAGGTAAATACATCTTTCTGTGAAGCATAAGCCGGGGTAAGATTATCCGTACCCTGCACTGCACCATCCAAAGGAATATCACCCATCATGGAGGTCATATTGTAATAGTAGTATGCACGTACAAATTTACCAATCGACTCATAAGGATTGATTGAATCTGCACCACGGGTAGCAGCTTCTTTCTCCATCTGTACTACGTTTTTCAATACGATGTAGCTGTCAAAGCTACCACTTGACCAGCCATACTGGTTATCACCATAATATTCATAGTTACGGCAATAGTACTGGTTCCAGCGATGTACGGCGCCCCATGATCCATAGTCTTCCAGTGCACCATCATCCTGCGTACCCGACATATCAGTCAATACAGCGCCCAGCAGTAACTCTGCCGTCACACTACCCGGCTCGTTCGGATTGGCCTGTAGTTCTTCAATCTTTTTATTACAAGCTGCCATCATCAGACAACTCAATGCGATGATTAATATATATTGATATCTTCTCATTGTGTTTGGGTATTAAAAGGTAATATTCAGGTTCACACCATAACTGCGAGTCGTAGGCGTCTGCAGACCGGAACCACTATCCTGTGTGTACTGGTCAACGTCCATATCCTTGTAACGACTCGGGAAGAAGTACAACAGGTTACGACCTACCAAAGACACGGATGCATTCTGGAACACAGTCCGCTTACCAAAAAGGTCGGCAGGCAGGCGGTAAGTAAGCGTTACTTCTCTCAGCTTGGCATAGGTCTTCTTGATATTGTTCAGGTCATGAATAGAAGCCATCCTGGTTACATACTGCTGTACAGATGTCTTTGTCGCATTTTTAGATACAGTCAATTCATCTTCATTAGTGATCTTACCTGTGATCGGATCCAACGAAATGGTTCCACCCGTTAGGTTTACACCTTCACCCACATAAGAGAAACCAGTAGATCCAAGTGCGTCGTCAGGGCGTGCTTCACCAAATTTACCCTGTGTACTTTCGATATGACGGCCACCCTGCAGGGATTTCTGACGTACGTAGTCGTGTACCACACCACCTACCATACCATCGAATCTGAAGCGGAAAGAGAAGTTCTTGTAGCTGAAAGTATTGGTAATCCCCCACTGCCAGTCAGGATCTGAGTGACCAAACACTTTCTTGGCGTTTACACCCAGGTCAGTATAACGCAGCAGCAAACCAGATGACTGGTCGATGACTAACTGGCCACCAGAAGTTCGAACGAATGCATTGTCATACACCAGGTCAGTACGGGTACCGCTATGTACCCAGTTGTCACCACTTGGGTTATCAATCCATTTGCGTACGAATTTGAACCAGTTTACATTCACATCCCAGTTCAGACCAGTCTTGTTGCGGATAGGAGAACCACCCAATGTTACTTCCCAACCGTCATTCTGTGTCTTACCCTGGTTCTTGATTAACTGTGAATAACCTGTTGATTCAGAAACATCCGCTGTATAAATCAGGTCGTCTCTGTAACGGTAACGGGTTACATCCAGGCTCAGCCTGTTTTCGAGGAAACGTACATCCAGACCTGCTTCGTAAGCTTTTCTTTCAGCAGTTCTGATATTGTTACCCACCAGTGTATTGGTATAGGAAGCGCTGTTTTGATTGCTATAGTAAGGCTGCAGGGTGTAAGTCTGTGAGAAATCGTATCCCGGACCATCGTATGGAGAATAGTAAGTATATCCATAACCACCACCTGCCAGGTTAGATACATTTGGCGCAAAATAGGTATCAGTACCACCCGACTTACTGCTGGCAAATGAACCACGTACTTTCAGGAAAGAAATACCTTTTGGTAACTTCACATAATCAGAGATCACAGTAGCCAGGTTGAACGAAGGATAGAAATAAGTATTGTTTTCAGCCGGTAGTGTGGAAGACTTATCGAAACGGCCGGTAATGTTGGCAGTCACATAAGATTTGTAACCCAGATCCAGTGAATAATAACCACTCAGCACCAACATTTCAGCATTATAAGAAGCTGCCTGTACAGAGTTAAGTGAGTTAGAAAATGAATATACACCAGGTACATTCAAATAGTTGGTAGTAGTATACTCTGAATTGAAACGGAAAGTTCTGGCATTACCACCAAACATGCCCTGTACATCGAGGAAACCAAGGATAGCGTTTCTATGGTACTTAGCCTGAAACTCTACGTTCGATTCGAAAAGAGAACGGTTATCCACACGGTAGTCACCTTTATGCTCAGGTCTGTCGTATACTGTAGCAGAATAAGGCAGTTTCTCTGTATTGGTAAAGTTGTAAGTAGTTATGCTAGGACGTAAAGTCAGATCAATGTTGTTATTAACATTATAGTTCAACGCTGCATAACCATTTACGTTATTTACGTAGTGACCTCTCAGCCACTCGTAACTCATGAACCATGGTATTCAGCGTATTTCTGCTGTACACCTACTTTACCTGGCTGCCAGTAATCACGCATATCGTCTACGCTCCAATCCGCACCACCCCACAGGATCATATTGTAGATGATACTGTTAGGACCATAGTTTACATCCGGAATGTTCGGCGTAGACTGGCGGCTGTAGTTGATATAGGTCTGGATGGAGAAACGCTTTGTAAATTTATACCCAATGCTGGCAGAAGCATTGAAGTTGTTCAGTTGTGTATTGGGTACGATGCCTTTCTGGTAACTGTTACCCATAGAGAAACGCAGGTCAGCTTTGTCGGTAGAAGAGCTGAGTGCCACGCTGGTGCTGTTCAGGATACCAGTTTGCAAAAAGCGTTTCAGGTTATCCTTACCACGCGCCGTCCAGGCAGTTGGTTTGATATGACCCTGAAAAGATGTACCATCTTCGAAGTTGGTAGTATAAGTAGTGTTTGCATCATATTCACCATCATACTGTGGCAGCATACGGCCATCCAGCTTAGGGCCCCATATGTCGTAGTCATAGTCGTTTACACCCCCACCCTGGCCATCGCCAAATGCATATTTACCATATTCACCTGCACCATATTCATCCTGGTATTTAGGGAGCGCAATGAAACCACCATTCCACTGTGTACTGTTGTTTACATCAATGGTATAGCCACGTTTATTTTTAGTACCTTTTTTAGTGTTGATTATGATCACACCATTTTTACCTCTGAAGCCGTATAATGCCGCAGCACTAGGGCCTTTCAGCACAGTGAAACTTTCGATATCATCCGGGTTAATGTTGTAAGTATCAGAGCTTAATGGTACCCCATCTACCACATACATTGGGCTACCATCGCCACGCATAATTACGCCGGGTGAGTGACCAATTTCAGGTGTGATATTGATAGAGAGACCCGCCACATTTCCTTTCAGTGAATTGAGTACACTGGGTTCGCGTGCCTGTGTCAGATCATTGGCTTTTACATCCTGGATAGCGTATCCAAGGCGTTTTACCTCTTTCTTTACCCCGGTAGCAGTTACCACTACTTCATTGAGGTCTTTGGTACTGGCATCAACCGTGATCGTGATGTCCTCACCATTTATAATAAATTCAGATGGTGTGATACCGAGACCAGAGATAGCTAAAATATCTCCTTTTTGAGCCCTGATCGCAAAACTGCCATCTACATTGGTTACTGTTCCATTTTTTGTGCCTTTTACAATGACCGTCGCACTAGGGATGGGCGTCTGGTCTGATTTAGCCAGTACATGGCCGTTTATTAGTTTTTGCGCAAGGGAGGAAAAAGGTAACAATAGCATTACCATTAACATCCATGCGAATGCATTACATCTTTTTGGCATAACTGTTTTTTAGTTGATGTGAATTACTATAAAGCGATTTAATTGATTTAGACTCTTTTTGATAACTATCTACTCCAATCCCTGTGATGATGGGTACAAAGATCTAAAAGGAGTTTTAACAATTTGTTTAGTATACCTTAACTAATTGTTAAGTATTTATAAATAGGGATAAACAAAAAAAGCGCTTTTGCCGGTGGCAAAAGCGCTTTTTTATTATACGTTACAACTACTATTTACGAGCCTGTTGCATTGGATTACCACCTGTGGAGGTGCCTCTTACCGCCTGTTCACTGCGGAACAACTCAAACCTGGTTGGTGTCAGTGCCCTTGGCCAGCTGTTATTGGCTTCGTCTATATCACCTGTCTCTCTTTGTGGATCCAGTTTAATTGATACGACTTCCTTATCTTTTGCAAATACCTTGGTCACATGGTTTTCATCATGACGCCAGATGTAAGCTGAAATACGCTCTGTTTCCTTCGTACCATCTACATATGTCCACTCTATAATTAGTGGCATTACCAGCCCACCTACATTCGTGAATGATACCTGGTAGAAGTTCTTTTTGCTGTCATACAATCTCTTTTCTTCAGGGCTCAGGCCTGCATAGTAATTACCATATGTCTTTTTATCTTCTTCACTTACATCAAAACGATTCCATTTATAATAGAAATCCTGTAATGCAGTATCCTGTTCTGCTACGAATTTCATGCCCTCTGCTTTGTTGCGTGCGCGGGAAATATGGTCTGCATTGCGATCATATTTTGCTTTCGCTTCTGCTTTTTCTACCTGTGGTTCTTTCGTATCCAAACGGAACATCTTCACACTATCGATAGAGATATCCACCGGATCAATACCATAGAACCATCCTCTCCAGAACCAATCCAGGTCTACTGCAGATGCATCTTCCATCGTACGGAAAAAGTCGGCAGGTGTAGGATGCCTGAATGCCCAGCGACGTGCATATTCACGGAAAGCAAAGTCAAACAGTTCACGCCCCATCACGGTTTCACGCAGTATGTTCAGTGCTGTACTTGGTTTAGCATAGGCGTTCGGACCAAACTGCTCAATGTTTTCAGAGTTGGTCATAATCGGTTCCAGCTGATCCTTCGGCATGCGCATATAATCTGCAATCTTGTAGGCAGGTCCACGGTTGGAAGGGAAGTTGTTATCCCACTCCTGCTCTGCCAGGAACTGGCAGAAAGTATTTAGACCTTCATCCATCCATGTCCATTGTCTTTCGTCAGAGTTTATGATCATAGGGAAGAAGTTGTGGCCTACTTCGTGGGTGATCACACCGATCATACCATTCTTCACTGCTTCTGAATAGGTACCGTCTTTTTCAGTACGGCCATAGTTAAAGCAGATCATTGGGTATTCCATACCATTGGCAGCTTCTACTGAAATCGCTACTGGGTAAGGGTATGGAATCGTATGTTTAGAATATACTCTCAGGGTATTTGCCACTACCTTCGTTGAATAGCGTTTCCACAGCGGGTAAGCTTCAGGACCATAGTAAGACATGGCCATTACTTTCTTGCCTTCTACATTTGTCGCCATGGCATCCCATACCAGGCGGCGGGAAGATACCAGTGCAAAGTCACGCACATTTTCTGCGTTATACACCCATGTTTTACGGGCGATGGCATGGCTGCCCATGTTACTCTTCATTTCATCAGGCGTCACGATTTCCAGCGGTTCTTTTGCACTCTGTGCCTGTTGCCAGCGCTGGTACTGTGCACCTGTCAGCACTTCTTTGTAGTTCTGACATTCGCCAGTAGCACCTACGATGTGGTCAGCAGGTACATTCATGCTTACATGGAAATTGCCAAAAGTAAGTGCGAACTCACCCCGACCGGTGAACTGATGGTTCTGCCAACCCTGGAAGTCAGAATATACAGCCAGGCGGGGATACCATTGCGTGATCGTGTAGAGGTAGTTTTTATCTTCAGGGAAGTACTCGTATCCACCACGACCACCTTCGATCATACGATCGGAGATGTTGTACCACCATTCCACCTTGAACCGGAACTTCTGGCCGGGTTGCAGGGTTTGTGGCAGGTCCATACGCAGCATGGTCTGGTTAATGGTATACGGAATCTCTTTCCCGCTTTCGTCGGTGATCTTTACGATGTTGGTACCGAAACCAGGGCGTGGGCCAAGGATCTGGTTTACATCCCTCATCGTCATTCTGCTCTTAATGGCGCTACCGTCAAAGCTATTGTTATCGCTTTTCGGATTGTGCTCATTTTCATCCAGTTGCAACCAGATGTACGTCAGCGGATCGGGAGAGTTGTTGTAATAAGTTACGGTCTCCTTCCCTGTCAGCTTTTGCTTGTCATCGTCCAGGGTAGCGGAGATGTCGTAATCGGCTCTTTGTTGCCAATACTTAGGACCTGGGGCACCGGATGCAGAACGGTATTCGTTAGGCGTCTGGAGAATGGTTCCTAATTGCTCAAACTTATTACCATGGTTAGAGCCGGTAGGTGGTAAGGATTGTGCGCTGGCGCCGGCAGTGATACAACAGGCCGCCAGAGCCAATTTGATTGCTTTTTTTCTCATAAAAAAACCTGGTGACAGTTGGTTGTCCCTGTCTATTTTGTTATAAATTCTTTACATCTTTCAATGGTTATCAGAACGGCTACGCCAAAGATGGCAGCAGAGAGGTAAATATTCCAGTCCCTGCGTTTTACCCCTGTAACATTTACAATAATACCGGCCAGTAATAATACGCCTGCTACGACCATCATCTGCCCTACTTCCAGCCCCAGATTGAAAGCCAGCAAGGGTGTAAGGATGTTTTCCTGTGTGCCGATCAGACTCTTCAGGTAGGCAGAGAAGGCCATACCATGAACAAGGCCGAAAAACAATGCGAACAGATAGTTCAGTTGGACTCTTTGTGGCGACAGCTCTTTTTTAAACATATTGAAAAGAGCGGTAATCCAGATAGTGATTGGTATGAGCAGTTCTATCAGACTGCTTTGGATATATACGACGTTTGCGACACTTAAAGCCAGTGTGATGGCGTGACCAATTGTAAAAGCTGTGACAAGAACAAGCACTTTTCTCCAGTCCTGCAGCATATAAATAGCTGACAACGCCATGATAAACAGGATGTGATCGTAGCCATCCCAGGCAATGATATGCTGCCACCCCATTTGAAAATACATCCCGAATTCGGTGCTCACAATTTCCTATTTTTGGTAATTATACAAGGATACTGCTAATATTTAAAATTTTTTAGGCAAGTGGGTTTAATATTATATAAATGGTTATTGGGGTCTTTTTTCGCATTTCACCCATTCTATGTGAGTGTCACTGAGATCGAGCATGTAAAGACTAAAAACGAGGTCCAGGTCAGCTGCCGGATCTTTGCCGACGACCTGGAAAATGTACTGAAAAAGGAATCAAAACTCCCGCTGGACATCATCCACCCAACCAATAAGGCACAAATGGATAGCCTCATCGCCGGCTATATCAATAAACATTTATATATCAATGTGGATGGAAAAGCCGTAAAGCTTACCTATCTCGGCTATAAAATTGAAGAAGAAGCGGCCTGGTGCTTTTTGGTGGCACAGAACATCACTCCTTTCAAACAGGTGAAAGTCAAAGACGATATCCTTTATAGCGAGCATCCCAACCAGATCAACATGATCCATGTGATCCGGGATGGCGTGAGAAAAAGCAATAAACTGGATAATCCGAAAGCCGCGGTATCTGTGAGCTTTTAACCGCGGTTATCCACAAATTTCACGGGTTTGCGTAGCCCTTCAGGCATCAGCATCTTCATGATCTCCGTTTGCCCTACATACCTGATCTGAGGTATTACCCTCAGTTTGGCTTGTAGGTAAGAACGGATCTTTCTGTCTATATCTTCTGATTCCTGTATTGGCCACAGATGCAGTAAGATCTCGTCTGTGCCTATTTCGTTGGAGAATACTTCTACTACAAACTCTCTCACTTCTTCCATATCATTCAGCAGGTCAAACAGCGCAGGTGGATACAACGTGGTACCCTTGTACTTGATCATCTGTTTACGACGGCCTATCACAGGTGATAAACGCTTCGTCTGGCGACCACAGGAACATGGTTCTTCAAAGTAACGGCAGATGTCTCCTGTCTTGTAGCGCAGCAATGGCATCCCTTCTACACCGAGTGTCGTAATCGTCACTTCGCCATCCTGGCCAGGGCCTACAGGTTGATTATTATCATCCAGCAGTTCTACATACAGCAACTCAGGATGGTGGTGCCCGCCATGACCTGCATTACACTCTGTAAATGCCGTCTGCATTTCTGTACTGGCATAGGTAGAATAAAGCTTGATATCCCATTGCTCTGTAATCCTCTTGCCCAATACATTGTAAGTGAAATCCGCATTACGGATATTCTCTCCTATACACACCGCCTTTTTTACTGAAGACGAGTTAATATCGATATTATGTTCTTTTGCAAATGCAATCAGCTTCACGATAAATGAAGGTACTGCTACTATTGTGGTTGGCTGTATCCGCTGTATATTCTCCCATTGCAGAGAAGGTACACCCGGCCCCACACGTAGCACACCGGCCCCTAACTTGCGGATACCATTATAATATGCCATCCCCGCCATAAACTGTCTGTCCAGCGTAAGCATCAGCTGAAAGATATCATTCTCCGTACCATCAGCACAGCAAAAAGAAATGTATTCATTATACGCCAGCCGATCCTGATCTTTCTGTGTCAAAGCAATGATCACTGGTCTGCCCAGCGTACCGGAGGTAGTGGTATATTCTGCAATCTTGCTTTTATCTACGCACAGAAAATCCCAGTTCTGTTCCTGCAGGTGCTCCTTCGTGACAGGTGGAATACGCCAGAGGTCATCCAGCGATTTTACGTCGGAAGGCTGTATGCCATGTTCGGCAAACCAACTCCGGTAAAAAGGTGAAAACTCCCGCAGGTAACCCAGCAGGTGAAGGACTTCTTTTTCCTGAAATGCCCTGATGGAAGTAGCGGGCTGCAATTCAATATTGGGTATGTACATGGTATCAGGTTTTCAGACTTCAATGATCACAGTCGCCACCGCAGTGGTGTTAATGTGTGACAATGAAACCAAAATCTGTTTGATCTGTAGCTGTTCGTAGTAGGAGCGGGCATTACCTATCAGCTCTAGCAATGGCTTGCCGGTAGCATCATTGGTAATCTCTATTTCATTGAAATGTACCCCGCCATGCATGTAACCGGTACCCAGTGCTTTCAACAGGGCTTCCTTGGCTGCAAACCGGGCGGCATAGTGCTCTTCGCTATGTACCTGCTGCTCGCAATAGGCGATCTCGTGAGGGGTGAACACAAGTTCCTTAAAACCAATTCCCTTGGCTATTTTGGCGCCTATGCGTGCCACGTCAACGATATCTGTTCCTATGCCGTAGATCATGATTTTTTATTACACAATTCTATTTGTTTCCGGATATGGATCTCTTCTGATTTGTTCGCGATCACCTTAGTGAGCGCTCTTTCATAAAATACTTTTGCTCTTTGAAGGTCACCATGCCTGAATGCATAATCACCAGCCACTACATAAGCATGGTAAAATTCAGGATCCAGCGCTGGTATCATGCCAGGATCCAGGTCCACTCCTGCTTGTGCAGCAACTTTTAAAGAACGATATACTTTAAAATTAGTAAAGGCTTTTGTTTGCATGAATGGATCAGGTGCTATCATGCGGCTACTATCGTACACCTCATGATCCGTTTGTAAACCATGCATGCTAAAAATGGAATCCAGGTTGTAGCATACATACTCTCCCAGCTGCCATGGCGCTGTAGATACCCATACCAGCTTCTTCTTTGGTTCAAATACTACGGAGTGATGTGCAATGAACTGGTTGATTGCTTTCTCATTACCTACACCAATATCTTTACCATGCAGACCAAAACGGTCGCGCAGAATATCGACAGTGTTTTGAACTGTATTCGGACCTTTCTCTTTTAGCAGTTCGGTCAGGCGCTCAAAGCGGTAACCGGAAGCTGTTTCATCTCTCTGCCTGATATTTTCAGGCGTCGCTTTAAAGTTCTCACCCTGAAAGTGATTGGTGCAGGTGATGAAGTTCTTTTTAGGATCATACAACTCCATGCTGTCCGGTGTCTTTTCAATGATGGCGGCACGGTTGTCAAATGCTGAACCAATCAGGAAAGACTCAGATACGAACATGGTATGCTTCTTTGCGATCGCATATGCTTCGTCGATGTTCTTTGCATACTGCAGGATCTCTCTCGCGACCAGCGATACAGGCGTTGCTGAACCGGTAGGGATCTTACTCTTATCTGCATTGATGGTCACTGTCAAACCTGCCTGGTTCATACCTGATGCACAACCGGTGAAACCAGCCCAGGTCACAATCATAAAGTTGAACCCTTTGTCAGGATGATAGAAGGCTATCACTTTGTCTTCTGCAAACTTATCGCCTACATAAAAGTCGAAGTTACGGCCTATGATCAGGCTACTATCAGCAGAAGCGTCATTCCAGGTAGCGAAGCTGGTACAACCCACCAGTGCCATATTCTGCAATGCGTGACCAATGTCGTGTGCAGCGTGGTAGTTGAGCAAGCGCTCATAGTTAGTGCCAATGAAATCGTATTTGTCAGAAGCAGAGAAAGAGATCCCGTATATTTCTTCCTTATTCTCTTCTTCAATATTATTAGCCAGGTTACGGTTGAAGAATCCTACGAAGTAGCGCAGGAACTTCAGATACGACTGGGAAGGGATCATCTTCTTGATCTGATCCGTGAAGTTGTCTTCCTGTCTTTTTACCAGTTCTGCAGAGAGCTTGCCATAGATCACTCCTCTGTCAAAAGGCTTTCCTTCTATATACATTTCATACAGACCACTGTTGCTCTTACGGAACCAGTTGTTGCCAATGGTATACGCCGTTGAATCCAGTGGTTTACGCTCCAGTTTCAGTGCACGCTTGTCAGCAATATCCGGTGGATGGATATGACCTACGCTCACTACATAAATGATCAGCGCTATCAGCAGCAATAAAAAGCTACCAAAAATAAATAACAGCGCTCTCCCCAATTTGCGCCATCCGCTCCGTTTTTTCCCCTTATTCATATATAATTTCTTAACTCTTATTTATCTCTTCCACGATGGTTTCAATATCTACTAACCCCGCACAGGTCAGCACCGCACTCATCGTTACACCCAAAATACCATGTAAGTTCAGATTTTGGCCTGTAAGATACAAATTAGGTATTCTGGTTGCTGCAGGAATCATAGACTTTAACGGTTCTCTAGCATCTTTGACTACGCCGTACATACTACCTTCCGGAATGTTCAGGTAGTCGCGGTACGTGAGTGGTGTGGCCACATACATGGAATGGATGCAGCTACGCAGGTGTGGATATTGCTCCGAGACCATATCCAGCAGCTTTTCAGCTTTCTCCGTTTTAAATTCCTGGTAACTGGCATCCCGTTCGTGTGGCTTATCATCAGTATTAAAGGTATCATGCCATTGCGCCACATCTTCGTAACGCATATAGGTCATAATAGACAGGTTATCAGCATATTCCTCGTGACCGTTACTCGCCGATACGAACATGGCGTAAGTCAGCGGCCAGTTGTCCGCTGTATAATTAATGCCATCCCATGCATTGGAAGTGGCGTGATGATATATGTTGTGATTCAGGTATGGGAAAGTATTGGGCTTCAGTACCACATTGATCATAAAGGTACCGGGCGTATTTTCCAGTGAGTTAATGCGGGACTTGTAAGCATTACGCAATCCGTCACCTTTTAACATACCGATGGTACGGGCAGGGTGCAGACCGGAAATGAAATACTTTCCTTCTATTTCCTTACCGTCTTCCAGTACGATATGGCTCACCTTCCCATCTTTCTCTACGATTTCCTTTACTTCCGTATTGCGAATGATGTCACCACCCTGTGCACGGATCGTCTTGTTCAGGCTACGGGCAATGATGGAACCACCGTCTATACATTTCCAGGCACTTTCTATATAGCTGTGTTGTACCAGGGCGTGTACATACAACGGTGTTTTTTCAGGAAAACCGGCATAGAGCATGTTATTCCCGGCAAGTACATGTTGCAGGCGTTCATCATCCGTGATACTTCGCAGAAATGCGCAGACCTCTTCGCCCATTACACTTTCCTTTTCAGCGGCACTACCCATTCTCAGGTTAAAGAGTGGGAATTTGCCACATACTTCTTCCAGTTTGTTTACATAGGCATGCAAGGCATCCTTTTCTTTTGGAAAAGATGTTAACAGTTGCTGAATAAAGTTATCACGTCCCTGGGCTATTTTGTACACCTGCGGCTCGTTGCCGAAATGGATATGATCGAAACCATCCATCTCCATACGAAGCAGCTTCATGTTGTTCAGTACACCCAGGTACCTGAACACTTTGTGAAGGGTTTGTCCATCTTCCAGGCCACCCAGATAGTGTACACCGGAATCAATAATTGCCTTGTCGCGCGAATAAGTTTGCAGACATCCACCTATCTGCCTGTTCTTTTCATATAAACAAACGCGATAACCATACTTGCCGAGGATGACTCCGCAAACTAAACTGCCCAGGCCACTTCCGATAATTATGACATCATATTGCTGCATCTTCAGGGGGTAACTTTTTGATAATAAAAATAACATTCGAGGTATAACGCGTGTTATCAATTTTCTCCATCACGGCGCCATTAGCTGCTACAATGTTGGCGATTGCGGATGAGGAGAAGAAAGACAAGGGTTTATCTTTTGTCTTGTTGAACCCAAGCAGTTTGGTAGAAAAGAATTCAGTGAGACGGGTACCTTCATGCCTTTCGGTGAGGTCACTATCTCCATCCCTTACTATGATCACGCCACCCGGTTCCAGTTGATTGATGCACGCTGACAGTACTTTTGCCTGCTCGTCCGCTTGCAGGTAGTGCAATACATCTGTAATTACAAATGCATCGTACCTGTCAAATGTATAATTGGTTACGTCTACGCATTCAAATGACAGCTGCTCTCCTTTCAGGTAGCCATGCTGTGCAGTGATGATCTTATCTTCATCATAATCAATACCCTTAATCACTCTGTCAGGCGACATCCAGTGGAGCATATAACTCAGGAATCCATATCCACAGCCTACATCCAGTATACGCCCTTTCTTTGGCAACAGCTCATCGAACAGTTCATAGTTACCTTCCAGTTTGGTTTTGATACGCATGTACCATTCCAATACCGGGCCTTTGTAGATATAGTTATAGATCATCTGCTCACGATAGTAGGCAGGCGTTTCTATGGACTGACGCAGCACTTCGTACTCTGCTTTGAAATAACGGCTCACCTCCTTGGTACGTGCAGCATAGCTATCGCCGGGTGCAATACGGGGCAGGTATTTCACCGTGATATGACCATCCTTGAGCAGGAAGTCATTCTTACTCATGGTGTAACCCGTGCCATGAATAATGATTGGTAAAATATCAAGTCCTAACTGTTCTGCAATATAGAAAGCACCTTTGTGGAAGCGTTTCATTTTACCGTCAGGAGAGCGGGTACCTTCAGGATATACTACTATAGAGTAGCCATTGTCTACCTGTTCTTTCAGTTTCTCAATACTACCTTCTGCACCATCTGCCACCGGGTAGTAATCAGCCATTCTCACCACTGCACCAAATACAGGTGAGTTCCATACCCACTTACTGGTGAGCAGCACCACATTCGGATGCAGCATAGTAGACACCAGGATATCGAGGAATGACGTATGATTACTGATGATGACAGCTGGCTTATCCAGCTTTTCACCCAAAGGATTGATGATCTTCTTTTTTACATTGCCCATGATGTATATCACAGACCATGTGTATTTTGATAATACGCGATGATATAATTGCTTACCAACTTTTCTATTGAATGGATTGACACGGAGCAGGAACCATCCTATCACCGTCATAAGCAGACAACCGAATACAAAATAAGTGAAAGAAAATACTGACTTCAGCCAGCCATGCAGTGTCCACGGCGCCCTGCCTTTATTGACCCTGTTGGTAATGAGCCAGTTGAACAGGAACGGAATCAATACCTGTGATACCAACACTACAGAGGTGATACCAATGATAGAGATCAATGCCAGCGACTTCAGGGAAGGGTGTTTTGCAAAGATCATCACCCCCAGACCTATGATAGTAGTGATCGCTGACAGGAAAATGGAAGAACGGAATGAAGACAGATTCTCTTCTTTCCCTGTCTTGTATCGTTGCAATAACCCATCCATGGTAAAGATGCTGTAATCGTCACCCAGACCAAAGATGAATGTACTGAGAATAATATTCACAATATTGAAACGGATACCAAACAGCCCCATGATACCCAATATCCACACCCAGCTGATGGCCATGGGGATAAAGGTGATGATGGTGAGTTCTATACGACCGTATGAGAGTAACAATGCAAAGAATACCAGCAATGAAGTCATCCAGGCAATGCTGCTGAATTCATTTTGTAATACGACCACTAAACGGTTCGTTACATATTGCTTGTCGAGAATGGTGGTATTGGGATCGTGTTCCAACTTTTCGTAGACTGTCTTTTTCTGTGCAGGATCTACTTTCAGCAGCGTTACGAGCGATATTTCGCCATGCTTTTCTGTGATAAAATCGCCTAATGACCCTGTACGCAGATTCTGTAAGGTCGCATCCGGTATATGTTCGAAGTGCTGGGTGAGCCAGTGTGCAAATGGTTCGAAGGCAGCGGGTTTAAAACCTACAGCAGGACCATGCTGTTGCAGATACGCAATGACCTGTTGTTTCTTCTCAGGTGTCCAGTATGCGTTCCATCTTTGGATACGACGTTGTTGTTCCTGATTCGAAAGTAACAATACATTCACACCAGTATACTTTTTCACAACACCCTGTTGTTGTAACTGATCCACCTTTGGCAGCAATGCTTCGCTGCGTTGCAAGGCGGTTTCCAGGTCGGGACCTTCGGTGATCAGGTATACGGATTGCGCAGTGTAAGCATTGACCTTATTGAGGGTAGCTTCTGCTTCTTTCAGCTCAGGACGCATAAAGTTCATACGCATCATATCGCTTTCAAAAGCTACATTCTTCATAGTAAAGAAGAAGATCACCGTCAACACAAGAATAGCACCTACCAGCCATTTATTTTTCTCCGGTTTATAAGTAGAGATCTTATCTAACCAGGTGTCATGATGAGCTACTTCTTCTCTCTTCCCTAATACAATCAGATGCGGTAAGAAAATAAGGGAGAATAATGCAGCCCCTATCAGACTGAATGCAGCAAAGATGCCCACATCCTGCAAAATAGGAGATGCTATGAACTGTAAACAAAAGAAACCACCGATCGTTGTAAAGCTACCGATCGTCATCGGTGTCGCAAGGTCATTGATCACCTCACGGATATCGGGGAAATGTCGGTAATGGTTAAATACATGCAGGGAGTAGTTGATCGCAATCCCCAATACCACCGCACCTACACCCAATGCAATACCAGAGATGCTACCCTGTACCAGCCAGATGCAGGCCAGTGAAAATAAGCCACCGAATACTACCGGCAGCATCAGTAATACCGCTGCTCTCTTCTTACGGAAATACAGTGGAATCAGTATCACAAATACAACAATGGTAATGCTCAGTGTAAGCACCAGGTCCTTTTTCAACTGTATCGCATTACCTGCTGATACAGCCGTTCCTCCAAAATAAGAAGCGGTCGTAAATGAATGATATCCCTGCAATGAATCGATCTGCGCCTGTAGTTCATCTAAGAAAACAGTGTTCTTTCCCGTTGCACTGGGAGGATACCTGGGAGTGATAAACATTAAGATGTGCTGATGGTCTTTCGTCATGATGTAACCATCATACAGCTCAAAATGGTCGTCGTATTGTAAGTGTTGTAATTTCTTGATACCCAGCCAGGACATGCCGGTAGGATCCACGCCGATCACTTTTTTCACCACCAGTCCTGCCGGTGAGATCAGGGTGTTATAATTGCTTTGCAATGATTGCTGTAATCGCTCAGGTGTGATGAGTGAATCGATACGTGCATAATCCTGTTCTTCCAGGAATACAGGCAGATGATCCTGCATTACCTGCATCATATCCAGCACGGTACTATCCTGTACCTGTGCCTGGATCTGGTTCATCCAGGGAGCCAGGTGTATTTTTGCACTATCGGCAAGTTCACCGGCAAATGCAGTAAGACTATCAGGTTGTGCAGCAGCAGTACTGTCTTTTTGTGAAATAGTGATGACCAGCTTATCAGCAAAGTGTGAATCATTGAACACCTGCTGTAGCTTATCGAGGGTTTTATCCTGGGGCAGAATACGGGTAATATCCTCTTCCAGCCGGATCTGCCATGCCCCTACGCCTACCAGTACAAAACTGAATAGCATACAGGCCCAGCACCATGCTTTGTGACGATCAAAGAAATTGTATATGCCTACGAATAATTTGCCCATACTGATAATGCTTAACTAAATTGGCTGGTCTTGTTTTACAGGATCGTTCCTGAATATAGAAAGTAATGCATACACTATCAATCCTGCCAGCAAGCCGGCCACGATCGAAAGCGTAATACTACCATAGAGATATTGTTCAAAGTTCAGCTTCACCGTTTCAAAGCTCAGTTGCTTGCTAAAGTTGATGGTCATACTGCCATTTTTCATCCAGAACTTACCTGTTGCAAAGCTGACAAAGATGATAAAAGGGATCATGGGCGGTACGCTGATATTACATGCTATCAGTACCAAAGCCTTGTTGAGTTTTAATCTCGCTGCCAGCAGGTAAGCGCTCAGTAGCTGAAAACCCCAGATGGGTACGATACCCAGGAACACCCCCAACGCGATGGCTGCTGCCTTCTTCGCATTGGATTCATTCCTGTTCAGAATATGATCATTCCAGATACTCTTCCAGCTCTCCTTTTTGAAGAGGTAGCGGATAAAGTCACGTGGCTTGATATACAGAAAAGTGATCAGCACCAATACCGTGTTCAATACACTGATACGGGAAAAATCACGCAGCGGGCGGAAGTGAGAAACCCGCTCTTCTGCTGGCGGATAATATACCTTTACAGGCGCTGAATCGATGCCTATACCCTTCCAGGCACTGCGCACCATTACTTCTATTTCAAATTCATATTTTGTACACCAGAAGTGCATGCCCTTCATGGCATATATTGGATACAGGCGATAACCGGATTGTGTGTCCGGCATTTTCAACCCTGTTTCCACATAGAACCAGAAGTTGGAAAACTTGTTGGCAAATGTATTTTTGCCGGGCATGTTTTCCTGTTGCAAATTACGTGCACCAATCACGATGGACTTAGGATGCGTGCTCACCATGTCCAACATCACCGGCAGGTCTGAAGCAAAGTGCTGCCCATCAGCATCCATAGTGATCACATAATCATACCCCTGCTGCATGGCGTACTTAAAGCCTCTGCGCAGGGCAATACCTTTTCCTTTGTTAGGCGTGTACTCCACCCGTTGAAGGTGCGGAAACTCATCCAGGATAGCAGTAGTACTATCCGTGCTGCCATCGTTCACAACAATCACGTGGTGAGTATAGGATAATACATCCTGTAGCACAGCTTTGAGTGTGCCGGCATTGTTGTAGGTAGGAATCAATACGGCTACTTTGCGTGCCGAAAACTGATCGTTGTATATTGGCTGTTCCGTCATGAAGCGGTTACGAATGATCCCTGAAATTTCATAAATGTGAGCACATCAAACTTCAGCGAGGCTGTCACTTTGATTTCTCCTTCCTGTTCCTTGTGCTGAATAGTCACGTCCACCTGCGGGTTTGCATTTGGATCGATCATGTTCAGGAACTTCATCTGGCTGGCTTTTTTCAGCACCACCTTCTGCTGTAACTTGCCTTCCAGTAGTTCCTGGATGGTTTGAATCATCGTTACACCAGGTACCACAGGGCGCCCGGGGAAATGGCCTTCAAATACAGGATGCTGCGCATTCAGCACGATACGATAAGTGGCGCTGTCTGCTGCCTCCTGTAATGTCTGTTCCAGTGTATATAATTTTCCTGCTAACATTATTTCTGTACGCGTTGTAGTGAAATATTAAATTTGAATCCCTGATGTCTGATCAGGATTGTATCCGGCACACCATTTTTATAATCCGTGAGCCAGGCTTTTACTACCGGTTTGCGGGAAGATGATTTTTCAACCCTTTCCAGCTTTGTACAGGTAGTGTCGGTGATATAATAGTTGTTCCCTTTTGCTGTAGGCACGACTACATAGCGAAACTTATCATCCTTCTTAACTGTTGCCTGCCGTAAATCAGGATGTAATAATACCAGCTCAAAATCCCCTCTCAACGTCTTCACGACCGCCTTCTTATCCATCTTTTCCATCATGTAATGCTTGATGAACTGTCCGTCTTTTGTAAACTCAAAGTCGAAGAATTTAAAGCCCATCTCATTTGCAAACACCACCCGCTGACTGCTATCCGGCATTTGCTTGAAAAACAGTAAACCACTCAGGTGATGTTTCATCACATCTACCTGTGTGCTGTACAATGTATTGTCAAACTGTGGTCTGAACTGCGTAATGCAGGCAGGATCGCCCGTTGTCTGTCGCAGGTCTTTGTATACATTGGTACAGCTGGTCAGTATGCATAGTAGCAACAGACTATTTAGCAGCAAAAGTCGCATCCGGTATATTTACATTCAGTTGTTTGTGCAGAAAGCTGATGGTGGTATTGTCTCCACCGGCTTCGTACATCTCAATCTTATTCACAGTCAGATCTTTCTTGTCTACCAGCAGTACGATCGTCTTGAAGTACTGTGCCAGCTGTTTGTTCACTGGTGTCATTTCCAGCAGGTAACCAGCGGTGCTTTCAAGGATGGTGGTTTTAAAATCTGCATTGTCCACTACATTCCCCTGTACACAATCCACAGTGATCTTGTTGATCTGCTCGAACAGTTTGTTGCCCTTTGTAGATACATGACTTTCTTTCTGACCATCTTTAGTTTTGATGTCTTTGCCATTCATCACCAGCAGGTAGTACGATGGAGTGGTATACTCCATTCTTACCTTATTTTCTTTCTTGAACCAGAACTTACCTTTGGAAGTGATCTTGTCTGCCAACATGCTCAGGTTCTTTTCCTGCACGAAATCACATTGTATAGACTGCGTCTGACGGGAGGCTGTGGCAAACTGCTGCTTGAAACCAGCTATGTCTGCTACCGGTTTATATCCCTGATGCTGTTGGGCATTTGCCTGCACCACACCACACATCATTATCAATGCTATTATCCATCTACGCATATGCGGGTATATTTAGTAATTGATCAATTCTTTTAATAGTATATCCCTGTTCACGGATGTGCGCGATCAATGCCGGCAGTATTTCTACTGTGAGGGGGATTGAATCATGCATGAGAATGACAGCACCAGGTTTCAAACCAGACAAAATCCTGTTCATCAGTTCATCTGCCTGTTTGGCCACTGTATCCAGCGAACGGATATTCCAGCCAATGGCCGTGTATTTTCCTCTCTGTACAGCCCTGCGTACATTCGGATTTGTCACACCATAGGGTGGGCGGAAGAGGCGGGGCCTTTTGCCTGTCACCTGTTCAATAGCGGAATCTACCTGTTGTAATTCTGCCAGCATTTTCTTTGCAGGAAACAGGTCAAACCAGAAGTGATGGGAGAAGCTGTGATTCCCGATCACATGTCCTTCTGCATCTATTCTATTCAGCAAAGCTTCCTGTCCTGCTATCCTGTTGCCAATGCAAAAGAAAGCAGCAGGTGCCTGTGCTTTGTGTAAAATATCGAGTATCTGTGGGGTAAATTCAGTGAGTGGACCATCGTCAAATGTCAGGGCCACTACTTTCTCTGAGGTCTCTGCAGCACATACTGCTTTCAGAAAAAAGCCCGACTGAATCTGCATGGCGCCCCATACGAGTGCGCCTGAATAAGGAATAAACAGCAATACAAATGCCCACCATGGCAATGACAGCCATAGAAACAGTGCAATAAGTGCAATCAGGACGATATTTGTATTCCGGTGTGTCAGCATATTGATAAGAGGATCATCGAATGATGCGTAGCATCATGATGATTGTACAACAATACCTTCTTTATCGATGATGGCGCATTTCCCTTGAATAATACAGCAGGTGAAACTTCCTGGCTGGCAATGATTCTGCTGGCCATCCAGGTACCGAATGCATTGGCAGTAGGATACTCTCCGCACAGATGTTTAAAATGCGCCACAGGCAACTCACTAAATAACTTATTCTCCACATGCTCATACCACGCATCCCCTGCCGGGTCACCGTTACGACCTGTAATAACCAGGTCTACATCTTCCTGACTACAATTATGTGCGGCAAGAAAACCAACGATATCAGCAGCCACTTCTTCAAAAGAATCCGGTTTATACAACACAGACACTCCTTTCAGTTTCGCAATGGCATTCGGCCCCTGCTTTGTGCTGAGCACAAAGCAGGCGGCGCCTTCTCCGGCATGCGCATGTTTAAATAAATTGAAACGGGAAAGGATATTAAAGCTGTGATTCGTCAGCTCATCCATCGCCCCTGCCAGTATGTTGGATATCTTTCCTTCGCGCAGCTGCATGATACTATCTATGAGTGCATGTTCGAAAGAAAAGCCCTTGTGTACAAAAGTATTATTATAAGCATGGCATTCCAGTAGAAGAGCTATCTGTCCAGCCACTGTATTGTGGGTAGACTGTATGAATGCCGTTGGTGTCAGCATTTCTTCGTTCTGGTTAACCATTTTGGTGAGGAACACACCTGTATCATCCAGGCAACCATATGCAGTGCCTGTGATGATGCCTTCCGGTTTGGAAATCCCAGCTTCCTGAAGACTCAATTGTGCTGCAGCTACGCCCATTTTAATGACACGGCTCATCCTGCGGATCATCTTGATGTCGATCCATTGCTTGTAATCAGGTTCTGCCGCTTTGAGACGGATATTGTCGTACAAAGGCGCGGCCGATGGCAAACGCCCTTCTATCGCTGTTTCCAGCGGCGAGACACAACCCGTTCCATTTATGTAAATGTTCATAGTTCCTAACTATTTTCCTTCGAGAAGACAAGGCTGGAACAGTTTCCGCCGAATCCAAAAGAGTTTGACATGACATTGTTGATCACATTGCCTTCTGAAAATTTTGTCACCGGCGAAAAGTTCAGTTCCTTCATCTGATGGCTGAATTGTGCATTGGGGTAAAGATAACCCTCTTTCACTGCCAGTGCAGCAAATACAGCTTCTATACCACCACTGGCACCCAATGTGTGACCGGTGAACGATTTGGTGCTGCTGGCCGGAGGCACGGCATTCCCAAATAAACGCTGAATGGCAGTACCTTCTGACAGATCATTGTTGAGTGTACCTGTACCATGCAGGTTGATATAACTCATGTCCTCAGTAGTGATGCCTGCCATTTCCATCGCTTGCTGCATAGCCAGGTAGTTACCAATACCATCAGGCGAAGAAGCCGTTTGGTGGTAAGCATCATTGGCATTGGCATAACCCGTCAGTTTACACCATGGCTGGATGTCCATCTTTTGTGCAATGGCATCGCTGACCATTACGATGTAGCCGGCGCCTTCTCCAAGGTTCAGACCAGTGCGGGTATCGTCAAATGGACGACAGGCTTTCTGATCGAGGATCATGAGGGTGTTAAATCCATTGAGGGTGAAGCGGGTCAGGGCATCCGTACCTCCTGCAATCACAACGTCGACCAGGTTGTTTTTGAGCAATCTGGCGCCATACATAATCGCATTTGCAGAGGAAGAACAAGCTGTACTGATAGTAGATACATGATGGCGGATGCCCAGCATATCGGCTACCAGTTCAGTGATGCTGCCACATTCGTGGTTGACTACATCGCGCAATCTGCCGGATTGATTATCCTGCAGGTATTCGGCGAAGAAGTCTTCCGTTTTGTCCATACCCCCTACGGTATTGGCTGAGACGAGACCTACCCGGTATTCGCGGATATTGCCCAGCCTTGCGCTCTCCCATGCTTCCTTTACAGCAACGGCACTGAGCAGTGCTGTTCTACTGATGTGGGCAGGGAGACCTGACTTTGCTGCCAGCGTAGCGTTGTCAGCCTTTACTTCTACTACCGGAAAGCTGTCGCGATGTGTAGAGGTCAGGTATTGCATAGTGGTCATGCCCGGCTTCATTTGCCGGAAAGCCGCAATACACTCCGGTACGTTGTTACCAATACCGCAAATGACGCCACCACCTAATACCCAAACATCGTTTCCGCCCATGGTCTATTGATTTTGTTGCTGATGTGCTGTGATGAAATTGGCAATAGAGCGTACGGAATGAAAGATTTCAGGTCCCTGCTCAGGGTTGGCAATACGAATACGATAATGCTGCTGTAGCAGAACGATCAGTTCCAGTGCATCGATGGAATCCAGTCCCAGTCCGTCTTTGAACAGGGGGGTATCGTCGCCGATATCCTCCGGTTTTACTTCCTGCAGGTTCAGTTGCTCTATGATCTGGGCTTTGAGTGTAGCCATCAAATTTTCCATGATATTTTTATTTTAAACGGCGTGCCCCACTGTGTGGGCCACGGAAAGAAATTATTTTTCTATCTGATGAAGGATCACTTCGTACTCACTTCCCATCACCTCTACCCATCCGCACAATACGGCACTTACCGCTCCTTCTGTCAGTAACTGTTTTGTATAATCCATGAGCAGCACCTCATCATAAAGATCCGAAGTAAAGAACGCATTCTCTCCTTTGAATCCATGACGGATGCTGATCTCCCCCATTACTATATTGGCCAGCGTGTATACAAACAACGCCGGACTGGGAAATTCCTTTATTGAATCAAAATAGCGCAGGTCTGTATCCAGACTGGCGCTACGATTGGCTAATATCAATCCGACCTGCTCAGGTGCATACCTGGTAAACGGTCGGTGCTGTAACAGGACTTCTGCCGCCAGCCATCCCAGCTTGCTGAGATGATCCATCTTATGAAATTTGGGATACTGCCCTGAAATATGATCATACGCCGCCCGCAAAAAGTCAGGCAATGGCTGATTTTCAGGTGTCTCCCAGATCACCTCATTATTCCTGTAGATCCGGTTGTTCCGGATCACCACACTTCCTGTTATATTTAGCCCGGTGCTATCCAAATCTTCGCTATTAAATGATACTATGCAAGGTTTTTACCTTCTTCCTCAATCTTTTCCATCAGTTCGATGGTACGTGCCAGACGTTGCAATCCTTTTTCATGGTTCTTTACATATGGATTGGTTTCATCCCATACATAACCTGCCAGTACTGAACATATCTGGTTTTTCATATCCTGCTGAATATTCTTTGCAAAGAAGATCTTGTCCAGGGTACCTTCATACCATGCCATCACATAAGAGCGGAAGGTGTTCACCCCCTGCATAGTGGGTTGCATGTATTCCTTTTCCCAATCTACAGCTTCGCCTTTCAGCTTACGAATCACCAGTTTAGATGCCGTCTGTGCAGATACACAAGCCAAAGTTACGCCAGATGAGAAGATCGGATCAAGGAATTCGGTCACATTACCTGTTAATACAAATCCTTCTCCATAGAACTTATCTGTGGTGGCTGACCATGATTCCAGTACACGTGGTTCAAACACCAGGTCTACGTCTTTGAAGCGCTCTCTGGTATATGGTTCTGCTGCCAGCATAGCCCGGAACTGCTCTTCTGGTGTACCTGAAAACTCATTATGGAAAGATGGATCACTTACAAAACCTACCGAAGTATTGCCGGAACTGAATGGAATAATCCAGATCCAGGTTCCTGGACGGTGCACCACCGCTGTAATACGGTTAGGCTCGTCATATTGCAACCTGTTTACATCCACTGTGTGGGCAAACAGTGCCTTACGAGGTTGTAAGTTAGAGTTCTTTTCGAGATTGAAGAGGCGTGGAATCACACGACCATAGCCACTTCCATCTACTATAAAACGGGCTTCGATCTCATACTGTTTACCTTCTGCTTCTTCTACAGTAGTAACAGAACCGGAGCCATTAAATTCGATATTGGTCACAGTGGTATTGTAGCATACCGGCACACCCATTGCTTCTACAGCATCTGCCAGTGCTTTATCAAAATCGGCCCTGGTTACCTGCCAGGTCCAATCCCACCCCTCTGTAAATTGCTCTTTAAAAGTAAAATCACAGATCTTGTCGCCCTTTACGAACTTGGCGCCAAACTTCTGCTGAAATCCCTGAGCAGTAACTGCATCAATGAATTTGGCTTCATGCAGGGCTTCCATACAACGGGGCAACAAACTCTCCCCGATCACAAAGCGGGGGAATTGTAATTTCTCGACGATTTTCACAGAATAACCTGCCTGCTTAATGATAGAAGCAGCTACAGTTCCTGAAGGACCGGCACCAATGACCAGGACGTCTACTTTTTGTCTCATTTTTGACACTTTAAGAGGGTATAATTTAAGCCCATTTGGTTGTTTTCCTCTACGATACGCAGACCTGCATCAGCAATGCATTTGAAGAAATCGTCAGTGTGGTACATCTGACTGTTTCCATTGGCCATAGCGGTAAAGTAAAGGCTGGTCTGCTGCAGACTGAATGCCGCTGACTTAAAACGCTGCCTGTTCCAGAATGGTTCCAGGATATAGATAGTACCGTTTTCGGTCAGCGCTTCACGGCAACGTTTCAGGATAGATACAATTTGCTCTTCGGAGAAGCAGTCGAGGAACTGACTCATCCAGATCGCATCGAATCCCTGTGGAAAAGGCAGGCTTTCATCCAGGATATTCGCTTCGTGGAAAGATACACGATCTGCTACACCCTCATCTTTCATCTTTTGCGCAGCAATTTCAATTTCACCAGGCAGGTCAAACATGGTCACACGAACATCGGCGTCATGTTTTGTACATGCCAGTGTCCATTTGCCGGTATTACCGCCAATGTCAAGCAGGGTGCGTGGTTTATTGGCAAATACGATCTGTAATGCCTGTGGAAAGGCCAGATCGGAATAATAATGGTCAAAGTCGAACCAGCTCTTGCCAATTTCAGGTGGCAGGAGTGGTAAACCCGGGTAAATGGTATCCCATGGACCCAGTTCTTTCAGACCTGCAGGGCGGCCTTCTTCCAGACTTTCCTTCAGGTGGTTCATACCCAGGTAACAGATATCCTGGGAGAAATCCATATTGATGCGGGTCAGTCTGTCGTGTTGAATAAAGTAACCTGTCTTGGTCAGGGCATACTTCTTCTCTTCACTTACAATCAGCAATTCCATACCGAGCCCCGCCTCCAGCAATACACGTACAGCATAACGAGACAGTTTTACTTTCTCTAATACTTCTTCAATCGTCAATCCCTCAGGACCACTGTTGCTGATCACTTCCAAAATGCCAAAGTCACGCAGTGCGCGGGTGGCCTGAAATGCGATCGGCGCAAATGCCAGTCTCAGGGCTGCTTCCTGTGCCTGTAGGGCTGTCTTTGTTTCTTTACTAAAAAGCTCCATGCTGTATGTATATCTATTTAGAAAATACCATTGCAGCATTACACCCTCCAAATCCCGACACTGTTTTCAGGAAATGCTGCATTGGTTTATGTGTTATCTGATTACTAACCAACACTGGCTGACTTACACCCAGTGTTTCAAATCCCAGTGTAGGTATCACTGTATCCTGCTGTAGCGCCTGCATACCAATGATAGCTTCTATCAGGCCGGCGGCACCCAGGGTATGTCCATAGTATCCTTTCAGACTGTTCACTGGTGTTTCCAGCAAACCTGCCAGGTGTAAGGCTTTGGACTCCATCTCATCGTTGTACATTGTAGCAGTACCATGTGCGGATACAAATCCTATATCCGATGGCGTTAATCCCGTTCCTTTCAGTGCCTGCAACATCGCATAACTCAGTTCTGCACCTGTACGGCTCGGACCAGAAATGTGATTGGCATCGTTTGTGACAGCGCCCGCACCCACACGAATGCCCATTTCGCGAACAGTCAACAACACGGTGGCGGCTCCTTCTCCCAATGTCACACCTTTGCGCGCTGCATCAAAAGGACGACAAGCTTCAGGACTTACAGCCTGGAATGACTGGAAACCGGATAATACAAACTTCGTCAGCACATCTGCTCCCGTTACAATTGCCTGGTCATACCTGCCTGAGAGGATCAGTCTTCTGGCGGTGAGTATCGCCAATAATCCGGAGATGCAGGCATTGCTTACCACAATCGGATCAGCTGTATAACCAAAGTGAGTGGCTACCTTGCGGGCAGTATGGAATAGTTCCATCTCTGCCATCACTGGGTTTTCCTGTTCTTCCAGCAGTTCTATATTACCCTTTGTAGTGGATACGATGAAAGCAGTACGCCCATCGTTTATATCAATATTGGTTTGGTCCAGTACCTGCTGTACAGAACGGATGAGCATCTGTTCAAAACGTGTATGGGCAGTCATCTTCAGCTCTCTGGGTGCAAACATGGCAGCATGAAAAGGACCCGGTGAAAAGGCCGGATCATCATGCAGGCGAATGCCGCTCTGCCCATTGCATACCTGTGCAAAATTTTCAGCTGTCGTACTACCCAGCGGAGAAAAGATATTATCTGCCGCTACATACACATTCCTCATGTCCGCTCATTTATTTAGTCTGCTCGAGCTGACCATGCTCCCTTTTCCATTCCTCGAAAAAGGGAGGCAGGGTCAGTTGCAATGAATTTGTCTCAATGTCCAGAAATACCTGCATGGAACTACCGTCCGCCACCAGTTCTCCGGTGGCAGCATTGTATAGTTTATACTCAAACTTCAGTTTGGCTGCCCGGGTATTTACATAGGTGGTTTCCACAATGACACGGTCTCCGTAGCGTAAAGAGCGTTTGTAATTACAATCTACCTTTACAACCGGCACCGAATATCCGTGATTATATATATCGAGGTAACGGAACCCATACTTTTCTCCAAAGGCTTCGCGGCCGTCTTCAAAATAGCGTATGTAGTGACCATGCCATACTATTCCCAGTGGATCTGCTTCATTAAACTTTACCAGTATATTGGCCTTTTCCGTTAGTGTCGGGTACATATATTCATCAGTTTTATCACACGGCCTTCTTGCCTTTCTTGACGGCTTTCGGCTTTGCTGTATCAGCTTTTGGTGCTTCTGCTACCTTTTCTTCAGGAGCTGATGCAGCGGTTTTTGCCCAGTCTTTATATTTATCGGAACTAATTGTGTGCAGTACTTTGTACACGGTATATGCCCAGTAGTTGCGGAAACCGAAACCCTGTGCCTTACCGGTTATTTTTTCTGTGAGCAGCACTTTCTTTGTGCTCAGGTTAATCAGGGTCGCATACATTGCTGCTTCCTTGTTTGTTTTGCTCATGCCATCCATGATGAATACCAGCCCAATACCAGTCTTACCACTTAGGTTATACACCTTTACGTGCTTGCTGATGTCGTCAGGTGTCAATGTGCCCAGATCGCTCACATTATCAGTCTTCATTTTGGTCACATTCGCGTCTCCATTTACTTTGTTTACCGCATCAGGGTAATTAATAACAGCTGCAGCTCTTTTGAAAGAGCCTGTTACGTCATATTTTTTTGCTTCAGTAATGATGACAGAATTAATAGGTTCAAATTTTGTGCTGATTTCCGTTGGAGTAGCAGCCTCTCCCTGAATCTTCGTCAATGAAAAGTCTACGCCCAGATAGGTTAGCGGAGTAGCAGTGTTGGCGAAAAATTCTTTTAAGGTTTGTGCATAACTGGTTATGGTTGCACTACATAACAGGAACAATGTCAGCAGAAGAAAAGGTTGTTTTCTAACATGCATCATAAAGAATGGTTTTAAGTGATTAGGGGTTTATAAATATTTTGAGCTCACACTGAGCCATCACTTTTCCGTTTAACTGAACTTTGGCAGCTACCATGGTAGCATTGAACACCTGGCTCACGATCTCCGTGGTAGTTTCGATAAAGGAGCCTGCAGGTGGAAATTCAAACACTTCAAAATCTTTTACCGCACCGATAAAACCGATTGGGACCGGGGTATTTTCCTGTTGTGCCACATAACCTACTCTGGCAGCAGCAGTCTGTGCCATATTCTCCAGCAGACCTGGAGTTTTGAGTACACCATCTTCTACAAACAGGTTGTCCGGCGCTATCTGAAGGCCGGTACGGGTGATATTATCTTTTACTTCCAGGATACCACTGATCATCACGATCGGTGCACGCTGCGGAATATATGCTGTAATGTCGTCAGTATGGATGAACATCTTTTTTAATTGTTTTTAGGCTGTTCCCAGAAATCGTAATAATTAAACCATTGCTCCGGATACTTTTTTACCATACCCTCCAGCTCCTGCACAAAATCCTGTACAGCCAGTTCTACCCCCTGCCGGCGCCTGCCATGATATTCATGTGGTGGCGTAGCATAGAGGTGGTAATGGGTATTTGTCTCCTTAAATGCAAAAACCAGTGATACCGGTACCCTGAAGGTGGCTGCCAGCAGGAATGGTCCTGCAGGAAAACTGGCTTCCTGCCCCATAAAGGTAGCATTCACCGTTTTGTTGCCTGTCAGAAACCGGTCCGCATGCATGCATACCAGCTCCTGATTGCTCAGCGCTTCATTAATGGCGTAAATGTGCGACAAATCATCCTTAATAACAATGATATTCACATTACGCTCTCCCGTTATACTGGATAAATAATTTTTGATCCTTTCATGCTCCCCGTCAAACATCACAATATTAATGCGGGTCTCCAACCTTGTAAACAGGTGACCTGCTACCTCCCAGTTACCCAGGTGGGCACTGAGCATGATTCCGCCCTTACCTGCTGTGGTAATTTCTCTGAGGTATTGTTCCCCTTCAAACTCAAAGGTAAATTTATTTGACAATCCGGACATGACAATGACCTTATCGATCAGTACCTGTCCGAATACATAGTAATTCCTGTACACACTCCACAATGACTTCCACCAGCCATAACCTACCTTCGTATGAAAATATTGAAAAATAGGGCGAGATGAACTATAGGAAAATAAGAAATAATATGCGGCTACAAACCTTAATAAAATGTAGGCAGGCAAAACGCCTCCATAACGTAATGTCCCAATGAAGATGCTGTACCCCAGTTTATTCCCTTTCGACTTTCCCTCCCAGGAAGCCATTATACCAGTTCTTTTTGTTTAAGACGATTGGCTACGTAGTCATAAAAGTCCTGGAAGGTAACAATACCCTGGAAATCTTCAGGGTTTACCTTGAAACCAAAATTATTTTCAATTACAACTACCAGATCGATGTAGTCCAGGCTATCCAGATCCAGGGTAGCTTTCAGGTTAGCATCAGGCGTCAGGGAAGCCAGATCAGCCTCAAATTCCTCTACAAGGAATGCATTCGTCGTTTGTATAATCTCTTTCTTATCCATAATCAAGTGTAAACTAACTCAGATATAGGTTGTGTGTTTAAAAATTGGTTTGAAATAGTTCGCGTCACCTAATCGTCTTTAGTATTCCTTTATCTGTCTGTACCCTTCTTAATGTTGTGCGTTGATCTTTGCCTCAAAGTTATAATAAATACTCTAAAGTGCTGACAGTTAACAACAAGCTATTCATTATTCCACTTGCGGACTATCAAAGAACTGTTGGTTCCCCCAAATCCAAAAGAATTAGACAAAAATATATTAAAATCTTTATTAATGGTAGTATCAGCTATATTTAATCTGGCTGCCGCCCCATCAGGGTTTTCCAGGTTAATATTCGGCGCTATAAAGCCATTTTGCATCATCAGCATGGAGTATACAATCTCACTGGCCCCCGCCATCCAGCACTCATGCCCCGTCATTGATTTGGTGGAGCTCACATGCGGTCTGCTCTCGCCAAATACCTGATCGATGGCGGCCGCTTCGCTGGCATCACCGGCAATGGTACTGGTAGCATGTGCATTGATGTATTCCACATCTGACGGTTTTAAACCAGCATCTTTCAAAGCGATTTCCAAAGAACGCACCGGCCCTTCGATAGTCGGGTTAGAAATGTGCGCACCATTTGATGAAAACCCGTAACCAATCACCTCCCCCAGGATCGTTGCCCCACGGCGCTGTGCCGATTCCATACTTTCCAGTATCACAGTTGCCCCACCACCACTTGGTACCAGGCCATCTCTGTCTTTATCGAACGGACGGCTGGCCTTTGCAGGATCATTTTCCCTTACTGAAAAGGCGGCAATACCGTCAAAGTTGCCCATGGAATAAATATTGATTTCCTGTGCTCCCCCACAGATCACACAGTCCTGCATACCGTTGCGGATGAACATGTACCCCAGTCCAATAGCATGGGAACCACTGGCACAAGCCGCACTCACACTGAAGTTGATGCCTTTCAGTTTGAAAATGGTGGCCAGGTTCATATTGATGGTAGAATTCATGGTCTGGAACACAGAACCCGAACCAACCAGCATGGTATCTTTCTTTTCGCGCATAATGTCTGTCGCCTCTATCACTGGCTTGGAAGAACTGTCATTACCAAACAACAGGCCCACTTCCTTCTTTTCCAGATAATCCTGATCCAGTCCCGCCATAGCCAGGGCTTCGCGGGTACTCATGTAGGCAAACTCCGCCTGCTCCGGCATCATGAGACGGGAACGGCGATCCAGCATACCTTTCAGGTCCGGACGGTCTACATAACCCGTCAGCCCTGAGCGATACCCAAACGCTTTCCTGGCAGGATCCAGGATAATACCGGACTTACCTTTATATAATGAGTCTCTTACAGCTTCCAGGTTTTTTCCAATACACGAATAAATACCCAATCCGGTGATCACAACTCTGTTCATGATAGCAAATTTTTAGAGCAGCCTATATGCGAAAATATAAAAGTATACGGGTTTTCTACCCGTTTAGCAGGCAGGTTGATTATGAGTGGGTGTGTGACAGTAAGGTACATTGATCTACAATGAATTATACTTTTATCAGGTGTACAGGCCACCATTGATGGACAGTACTTCACCTGTGATATAAGCAGATGCTTTGCCAGCAAAAAATGCCACTGCTTCTGCTACTTCCTCGGGGGTTCCGAACCTGTTCATAGGTACCTGGGCGGCCAGTTCCTTTTCATTCAGTTCAGCTGTCATATCTGTTTTGATAAAACCGGGCGCAACTGCATTCACAGTCACACCACGTTTGGCCACTTCCTGCGCCAAAGCCTTGGTAGCACCAATTACCCCTGCTTTTGCTGCAGAATAATTGGTCTGACCAGGCAATCCTTTGATTCCTGATAAGGATACAATATTAATGATACGTCCGTAACGTTTCATCAACATGTTGTTCAATACCTGCTTGGTTACATAGAAAAATCCATCCAGGCTTGTGTTTACCACATTGCGCCATTGGGTGGAATTCATCCAGAACATCAGGTTATCTTCACGGATACCGGCATTGTTTACCAGTATTTCGATTTGTTTTTCTTTATTGGCTTCTACCCATCCTCCCAGTACTGCCTGTACTTCCTGCTCGTTGGCTACGTCAAACTGTAAAACTTCTCCGTTACTTCCTTTCGCACGTACTGCTTCCAGCGTTTCATTGGCAGCAGCCTCGTTTCCTTTATAGTTAACAATCACATAGTAACCCATTTCGGCCATCTTCACACATATCGCTCTGCCTATACCCCTGGAGCCACCTGTTATTAAAGCACATTTCATCCTTTAGTATTTTAATCCTTTTAGATATTCACTTTTGGTTCGTGCTGCTGCAGGTATTCCTTAATCCTTTTAGCATCCTTGTATTTAGGGCTGTCCTGGATAAATTTAGGGAAAATTGCCCTTACTTCCTGGTAGATCAGGTGTGAGAAGGATGACAGTTTATCCTGACAATTCAGGTAATCCACTGCCTGGAGCATCGTCATCACCTGGATAGCCAATACCTCGAAGGTGTTGTCTATTATCTTCTGCGTCAGGAGCGCTGAGTTCGTACCCATGCTCACAATATCCTGGTTATCATTATTGTTAGGAATACTATGCACATACATCGGGAATGACAGCGTCTGGTTCTCCGCTACAGTAGAGGTAGCAGTGAACTGAATACCCTGCATACCGAAGTTGAGACCCAGTTTACCCAGGTTCATGAATGGCGGGAACTTGTGATTCAGCTTGTCGTTCATCAGGTAGTTCAGCTGCCTTTCAGAGAGCATGGACAGTTTGGTGATCGCAATCTTCACCTTATCCATTTCCAGGGATATATAATCACCGTGGAAGTTACCACCATGAAATACGTTCTGCTGATGATGATCCACTACCGGGTTGTCGCTCACGGAGTTCAGTTCCTGTACCACGATCTGCTCAGCATGTGCCAGCGTATCGTAAACCGGACCCAGCACCTGTGGTACACAACGCAGGGAGTAGTACTCCTGTACTTTATCTTTAAAGATCTCTTCTTCCAGTTCTTTGTAGAAGTGGTCTGGACGGTGCCTTACCATCTTACTATCTTTCAGAATATCGCGCATAGCGGCCGCCACTTTGTTCTGGCCGGCATGTTTCTTTACGGCATTCAGTTCGGCAGAAAGGTGGTCGTCAAATGCTTCCACCACTTCATTGATCATAGCAGACAGGATCAAACTCCATCCCAGCAGTTTCTTTGCCTGGATGATGTTCACCAGACCAATACCAGTCATGGTAGAAGTACCGTTAATCACTGCCAACCCTTCACGTACATGCACACCCATTGGCTTGATGCCAAGTTGCGCAAATACTTCAGCTGTAGGGCGCAGCTGGCCTTCATATACTACTTCTCCTTCACCGATCAGTACCAGGCCCAGGTGAGCCAACTGAACCAGGTCGCCGCTGGCACCTACTCCACCATGCTCATATACACAAGGGGAAACGTTTTTATTGATCAGGTCTCTCAGTAATATCACTAACTCAGGATGTACGCCTGAATGTGCCTGCATAAAACTGCTGAGACGTGCTATCATCAAACTTTTGGTCAGTACAGGATTCAGATAGTTACCAGCTCCTGAACTATGGCTGCGAATTAGATTGTACTGCAATTGAGTTGTATCGCTTTCGCTGATGCGGTATTGTGCCATAGGGCCAAAACCGGTATTGATACCATAGATCAGTTTTTTGGCGGAAAACTGTTTTAAGAATGTAAAATTCTCCTCTACCTGTTGTAAAGCCGCTGTATCAAGGGATAACTCCTCCCCATTGAACAAGATCCGGTGCACTTCTTCCAAAGAAAGCTCTTTACTTCCTAATACGACCATTGTATTGTATTAAATTAAATTATTTACTTATGTAAAAGAGAGCGCAAAATTAATAAATTCACTCAATTATCCCCTCCCCCCTGGGAGTTAACTCATTTTTTGCATTCAAGGTTATCCTTCCTCCACTTCTGGCGACGGGGCAGCTACAAGTACTTTATCAATTCTGTGGGCATCCATGTCAACTATCTCAAAGGTAAATCCTCTCCACTCGAACTTCTCCCCTACTTTAGGAATGTGTTCCTGGTGATGCAGGATAAAGCCGGCCATCGTGTCAAATTCCTGCTCAAACTCCGTCATCCAGCCCTCTTTGTCAAACTTGCTGAGGAAGTCATAAAACGGGATCTGGGCGTCTACCAGGAAACTGCCATCCTCACGTTCCACAATCTCCCAATCATCGTTCTGACCTGTTTCAGGCATGTCGCCCACGATCGCTTCAAGGATATCGTTCAGGGTGATCATACCCAGGAAGGTACCGTATTCATCTACAATAAAGGCTGCACGGCTTTGGGTTTCCTTAAATTTTTCCAATACCTGATAAGCTGAGTTGTTCTCCGGAACAAACAGGGGCTTTCTCAGAATGGTACTCAGGGAATAATTATTGGAAGCGGCAGCCATGTAGAGATCCTTAATCTTAATGATACCTACGATGTGGTCTACCTGTCCTTCACATACAGGGTATACTGAGTGAGGACTGTCAAATATTTTCTTCCTCACAACCTCTTTATTATCATGGATGTCCAGCCATTCAATATCTGTACGGTGGGTCATGAGAGAGGTAATATTCCGGTCTCCGAGGTGAAAAACACGCTCGATGATCTCCTGCTCGGTTTCTTCAATCGCGTCTGATTCTGTGATCAGGGCCTTGATTTCATCTTCCGTGAGGTTATTGTCTGATGGCTTCACATTGAAGATCTTTACCAGCAGATTGGTGGAGATTCCCAGAAACCAGATAAAAGGATACGTGATTCTGGATAACAGGATCATAGGCCTGGCTACGCTCTTCGCAATACCTTCCGGACGCGCCATTCCCACCCTTTTGGGCAGTAGTTCTCCCAGCACCAGGGTCACATAGGACACTACAACCACGATAATCGTGATGGCAATGCCATTGCTGTATGGGCTAAGCAGTGGTGATCTTGAGATAATGTCGACGAGTGTCGCTCTTAGGAAAATACCAGATAGAAGTCCAATGGCAATACTTGTTAGGGTAATGCCGACCTGTACTGTGGACAAAAATCTGTCCTGATTGTTTGCAAGCTTTAATGCTGCTTTTGCTTTTTCATCCCCTTTATTGGCAAGGTATTCCAGCCTGGCCTTCCTCGAATATTCCATAGCTATTTCTGCCATGGAGAAGAGACCATTCAGTAAAATAAGGATGAAGATAATGACGACGACTTCCATATTAAAAGCCTAAAAATAAAGAATTATTCAAATATTAAAGTAAGAAATGCTAAAAGGAGTCCTGCCATTATGGCCAACACCTTCCGCTTGCTCAATTCATGATGACGTGTACCACTTTCATAGAAAATGGTTGTGGATATATGCAAAAACGCTCCGATCACCAACGCTACCAGGTAAACGATAATGTTTGTAATATACACGGAGTGACTGCCCAGAACGGCTGCCAGTATTGCGGCGGCCGGAGTGACGGCCGAAAAGATAAGAAGAATACGCCATAGTTTCGCTCCATGCTGATGACTATGCATCATAACAGTGATCAAAGTCATCGCCTCCGGCAACTTGTGGGCAGCTACCCCTATCACCAGCGAAGACAGTGCTGCAGGGTCTGCGAACTGAAACCCCAGTGGAATTCCTTCCATAAATGCATGTACGGAAAGTCCCAGCAATAAAGGGGTAATAGACACATGATCATGATCCCCCTGTGGCAGGTGGGTATGCCCATGCTCTGTACCATGTGATAATTGTTGTAAAGCTACCTGAAGAAAAAAACCGGCTACTATATAAATACCAGCCTTGTGCCCCAGTTCGTGATACACTTCCGGCACCAGGTGCAGGATAGTGATGCCGAAGAGGCAGGCGCCGGACATTGCCAGCAGGTAAATGGGCAGGTTGGGATTTGCCTTCCTGACCACCATTGGAATAATACCACCACCTATTGTAGCAGCAAATATGATGATTAATAAAAGCCAGTTCATGTCGTTAGTTCAGGTTCCAGTCGGATACGGCGCTGGAAAAAGCTGCCGCTCATTACTCCTAAAAATATCCCTAATATGGCACCGCCAGCTACATCAAACGGATAATGCACCCCTACGTATACCTGAGCATAGCAAATAGCAAGTGCCCACAGGAAAAACAGGGAAGCCAACCATTTGTTGATATGGCGAAAAGTTAAAAAACAAAAGGTACCCAGGGCAAAGTGATTAGCTGCATGGTTGGAAGTAAAGCTACCACTCTGTGGGCAATAACTCACCAGAATGCGCACGGTACCCGCCAGGTCCGGATTACGGCAGGGCCTTACCCTGTCGAAAAAGTCCTTAATGTGCAGACTGCCCTGGTCCGAAAGACCAAAAGTGAGCAGGAAAAAGGCAATCCACCAGAAACCTCTCCAACCAAAGTTGATAGTGACAAACAGACCGAGGAAAAGGTATAATGGCGCCCACATAAAGGGTTCCCTTAGCATGGGAATGAAGGCATCCATCCACGGCGTATGCCATTGGCCATTGATCAGGTTGAACAACTGATGGTCCAGGTGAAGCAATGCTTGTTTCATGTCTAAGGTTTTGTAGCAATAATGATCAGTCTGGGTGACAATTGCTCATTATAAGCATTGAAATGATAGTCACCAAACACCTCAGTTATCTGTAAACCCTGACGGGCGAACATCTCTTCAAAGTCGGCTAAAGTATAGGCGCATACGCTTTCGGTGAAGGAAGCACGCTGCAGGCGGGCACGATCCAGGATATTGATCTGCTTGTGGAAGTGACCGTCTACCAGCTCACGCTGTATGTCGAAGACTACATCGTCCACTTCCTTTATCTCGCTGCCTACCAGGTGCTTAGCTACATAAGTGCTGTTCAGGTAGTCCAGAACGAGTTTTCCTCCCGGTTTGAGGGCGTTTTTAATGGTGCGGAGCGCATTGTCGTTTTCCCTCTGGGACTCGAAGTAGCCAAAACTGGTAAAGAAGTTGAAAACCTGGTCGAAGTAGTTGACCCAGAATGGGAGACGCATATCGTGCTGGAAAAAGGTCAGGTGATCATTTTCCAGTTTTTTGGCAATATTGATACTGTTGATGGACAGGTCGATGCCTGTAACGAAGAAGCCCTTGTCCGCAAGATAGCGGGAGTGACGGCCACGGCCGCAGGCTACATCCAGCATGGTTGCGCTGGCGGTTGGTTGCAGGTATTCCAGCAACTTGTCGATAAATGAGGCAGCTTCTTTATTATCCCTGTTGTTGTACAGCAGGTGATAATAGGGAGAATTGAACCAATCTTTGAACCACTGTTTTTGTACTTCCACGTCCGTATCGTTATATGCTTCTAGTATCATAATTGGGAGTGCAAGATACTAAATATCCGGTTGGAGTTTGCTTTCACAAACGTCAACCGGATATTAAATACAGAGGTGGATGACAATGTCATCCACCTCTGGTGCTATTTAGCGTTTGGTTTCTTATTATTAAACATCAGATACCTCGTACTCTCATACATCGCCTTCGCCAGCCTGTCCAGCCCTTTTGCCGTATCCGGCAGCTCCTTCACCACATTCTTCATGGGATCTTTGGATTTCAGGTCATATAGCGCCGGTTCCCCGGTCTTCATATTTATCTCGTACTGGTATTGATCCCCGATCACTGCCATATGCGTCATCAGGTTCTTGGCATATACACTGAGTATATACCTGGTTTTAATGGTAGAATCCAGCATATCCCTACCCATGGTGTAGTTCTTCACTGGCATACCTACCAGCTTCGCCATAGTTGGATATACATCCACCAGGCTCACCGGGTAATTAATCTTCGCAGGTTGTATCGTACCCGGCGCATATATAAAGCAGGTGGCATGTACCCCACCGCTACCCAGTTCATATTCCGGTACCGGCATGAAGTGGTAAGGGTTGAGGCTACAGTTATGGTCGCCGAACATGATAAAAATGGTATTGTCCAGGTAGCCGTTTTTGCGCGCCTGATCTATCAGGTGGCCTACGTTGTAATCTTCATAACGGAGCGCATTGAACTGATCGATGGATACAAAACCGGCTTCTTTAAACTTCGCCATGTCGATATCCTTCTCTGTTACCTTTTTAAATCCGCCACCACCTGTAGTAGTGGTGTATGGAGGATGATTATCGGCCAGTTGCAGAAAAGCAATGAACGGCTGCTTTCTGTTATTGGCATCCTTGAACAATTTATCGGCCTCATTGACCAGGTCATAGTCAGCAATTCCCCACACATCAGCCTTGGGTGCATTGTACATCCCTTCTTCATACACTTTTACGCCTGCCACATTGTTGGTAAACACGGCACGTATATTTGCCCAGTTGGTATTTCCTCCTAACAGATAGTATTTTTCATACCCCTTGAACTGGTCCATGATCACCCGCTGGTCTACCATCCGGGGATGCCGGCTGGCTGTTTGGGTGATTGTCACATCCGGCACACCCGTTGTCACTCCATACACCGTACGGGCGGTGCTGATAGCTGGTACATAGAAATGATTGAAGAGAATTCCACTGTCTGCCAGGGCCTTCATATTCGGTGTAGCCTGCATGGGGTTGCCATACATGCTGGTGATACAGGCCCCTGTTGATTCCAGCATGACCAGTACCACGTTCATTTTCTTCTTCTCGTCCGATCCGGGAATTTCCCGCTCAAAGTTCAGGTTATTCACATCCGGGTGGTCTATACCCAGGTAATCCACAATAGTCGGGTATAATTCCTTCGTCTTTTTCTCGTCAAAGGTGTCGACCTGTACACTCAGGTTCGATATGTAATATAAAACCGGGTTCAATCCTAAGCTGGTAATACCATTGTCTCTGCTAAACATAGCCTGGCTCCAGCGCAATGGGAAGTAAGCCACATTGCCATAAATGCCGGCGGCAAATAACAGGATGATACCCACTGTCCAGCTGGTATAACGGCCTGCCTTCAGGTAAACCGGCGATTCTTTGCTCAGACGGCGGTACAGCCCTTTGTACTGACGGCCCATGAGCCACATAAAGAGGCAAACGGCGATCACCACCCTTACAATAGGATAAGTTTCCCACAGCATGGTCGCATTATCCCCCCTTTCCCCGTCAGACAGGAAGCGCATCACCGATGGTTCTATTCTCAGACCGAGGTAGGCATAATGCCCCAGGTCAAAGATGTACATCCATACCAGGACCAAATAGATAATAAAAAGGTAGATAAACGTGAATCTCCTTATCCAGGTCTTTGTAAAAAAGGAATTCCGGGAGATCAGGGCAATGATCAACAACGGTACCATGACATAGAGTGCCAGGCGAATGTCGAAGCGCAAACCAAAATTCCAGGCTTTAGCAATGGCTCCATTATCGTGAACGGTTGATTTAAAGAAGAAAAAATAAAATATCAACCGAAACAGCAATGTTAAAAGGTAGAGGAATATGGCCTGAACAATCACAAATCGAATATACTTAGGTATATTCTTCCAAAATGATTTCATGTAATGTGGTGCATTTTAGTACTTGAGAATGCATAAATTATTAACAATAATTTAAACAGGGGGCAAATATACCAAATTCCGAATGTCGAGATCGAAGGATAAGTTTAAAATCCCATTAAAAGGTAGTAACCAATAATATAGTTTTTAAAACTTGCTGAGTATGCTAAATGGCCACAAATTGATGAAATTTTACCTTATATATAATATATAGTAACGGAAAGAGAGAATTCAGCCATCTAATGGATATAATTTTTGTACACTTTACAAAAATTGCTTGTATATACGCAAAGGGTTGGAAATATGGAATTTGTCATTTGAGAATTGGAACTTTATCTTTGGCCTTCTCTAATTAAATTGAAATTCGTGGCACTGATCAAATCTATTTCTGGTATTCGCGGAACCATCGGAGGAAAACCCGGCGAAGGGCTTTCTCCTCTTGATGTGGTAAAATTTACAGCAGCATTCGGGACCTGGCTCACACAACAATCTGACAACAAAAAAGTAGTTATTGGCCGTGACGGACGTATTTCCGGTGAAATGGTCAAGCAACTGGTTGTTGCCACCCTGAATGGTTTGGGACTGGACGTGGTAGACCTCGACCTTTCCACTACCCCTACGGTAGAAATTGCGGTAAAAATGGAAAATGCTGCCGGAGGTATCATCCTGACTGCCAGCCATAATCCAAAGGAATGGAACGCTCTGAAGCTATTGAACGGCGATGGCGAATTCATTTCCGGCGAGGATGGTGCAGTCGTACTGGACCTTGCAGCCCGCGAAGACTTTACCTTTGCTGATGTCAACAAGCTGGGGACTTATGAAAGGAACGATACCTATATGCAGAAGCATATAGATATGGTCCTGAATTACCCGCTGGTAGACGTTGCGGCTATCAAAGCGCGCAACTTTAAAGTAGTGGTGGATGCGGTAAACTCTACTGGTGCTACCTTCATTCCGGCTTTGCTGAAAGCACTGGGTGTGGAGGATGTAACAGTACTGTTTGGTGAAGTGAATGGCCGGTTCAGTCACAATCCCGAGCCTCTGCCGGAGAACCTGACTGCGCTGAGCAACGAAGTAAACAAGTCACAGGCAGATCTGGGTATCGCCGTAGATCCGGATGTGGATCGTCTTTGCTTTGTTTGCGAAGATGGCAGCATGTTCGGTGAAGAGTATACCCTGGTTGCAGTTGCTGACTATATCCTGAAGCACCGGAAAGGTAATACCGTTTCCAACCTGTCTTCTACTCAGGCACTGAAAGATGTGACCCTGAAAGCTGGTGGGGAGTATCACCCTTCAGCTGTAGGCGAGGTGAACGTGGTAAGGAAGATGAAGGAAGTAAATGCTGTGATCGGTGGTGAAGGTAACGGTGGTATCATCGTTCCGGACCTGCACTATGGTCGGGATGCGCTGATCGGTATTGGTTTGTTCCTGAGCCATGTGGCACATACAAAGAAGAACCTGAAGGCCATCAGAAACAGCTATCCTGATTACTTCATTTCAAAGAATAAGATCGAGCTGGATAAGGGTGTGGATGTGAAGACGATTTTTGAAAAGATCAAGGGTAAGTATAAGAACCAGCCGGTGAATACCGAAGATGGTCTGAAGATTGAGTTCGACAAGGATTGGGTTCACCTGAGAACTTCCAATACTGAGCCAATCATCAGGATTTACTCTGAAAGTCAGAATGAAACGACTGCAGATAACATCGCTAAAAGAATAATGCAGGATATCAGAGAATTCATGCATTGAAAATAGCGACGCAGGCAATCGCCAGCCGAAAAAAAACGCTTTTGCCTACGCGGCAAAAGCGTTTTTTTTGGTGGGTATGCGCCAAAGAAATCGGTGCTGTTTTATTAAAAAAAGTTGGACATTTGTACCCGCCAATGGCGTTTTATCAGATCAAAAACCACCTAACCACCTTGAACAGAATTTATTTTGACAACGCAGCGACCACGCCGCTTGACCAGGATGTGCTGGATGTGATGCTGCCTTTCATGACGGAAAAGTTTGGAAATCCTTCTTCCATCTATTCCTATGGCCGGGAGTCACGCCTCGCCATTGAGAATGCGCGCAAGTCAGTAGCCAAAATACTGAATGCCCATCCGGGAGAGATCTTCTTTACTTCAGGCGGTACGGAATCCAGCAATACCGCTATCAGCGCTGCCATCCATAACCTCGGCTGCCTACATATCATCAGTTCTGAGATCGAACACCATGCCACCCTCCACTCTGTAGAGCACCTGCATGTACGTGACAATATCAAACTGAGCTATGTAAAGCTGCTGCCAAATGGACATGTAGACATGAACCACCTGCGTGAACTCCTCTCTACCTCCAAAGAGCGCTGCCTGGTCACACTCATGCATGCGAACAACGAGATCGGCAACCTGCTGGATATGCATGCTGTTGGTAACCTCTGCAAAGAGTTTGACGCCATCTTCCACTCAGATACAGTACAGACAGTGGGTCACTACCCTTTTGACCTGCGCAATACCCCTGTTCACTTTATCAATGGTGCAGGACATAAGTTCCATGGCCCTAAAGGCGTGGGTATCCTATATATAAACGAGAATGTGAAAATCACCCCGTTCATACAGGGAGGTTCACAGGAAAGGAATATGCGCGCCGGTACAGAAAATCTGTATGGTATAGTAGGTTTTGCCAGGGCATTGGAATTGGCTACTGCTCATCATGAAGAACATAAAGAGTATATCAACGGATTGCGTATGTATATGGCTGAGAAGCTGAAAACAGAGATTCCAGGTGTAGACTTCAATGGAGATCTGTATGGCCGTAGCCTGTATACAGTGTTAAATGTAAGCTTCCCTAAAACGGAGAAGAGTGAGATGCTGCTGTTCAACCTGGATATAAATGGTATTTGTGCTTCTGGTGGTAGTGCGTGTACATCCGGTGCGGATGCAGGTTCTCATGTGATCCGTGCCATTAGCAGCAACCCAAATATGATTGCAGTGAGGTTCTCCTTTAGTAAGCACAATACGAAGGAGGAAGTAGACCGGGTAGTAGCTAAACTGAAAGAAATCATCTAAATAAATCCAAAAAGCTTTTGCCTTCGGAAAGCTTTTTAGGGGTCTAAATAAAAATGGCCTTTGCTACCGCAAAGGCCATTTTTATTTAGCTATTTCTATTTATCACATCATAAAACTTCTCTCTATACCCATCACTGATCGGAATACTCTGATTCGCGATCATTACCGTATTCTTCTCCACAGAGTTAATCTTATTTAAAGACACCACATAAGAGCGGTGTACCCTGATAAACTTGTCCGATGGCAATCTTGTCTCAAACGACTTTAAACTACGTAAAGTCAATACTGGTTGAAAAGGTGTATAAATCTTCGTATAATCTTTCAGTGCTTCTATGAAGAGAATATCTTCCAGGTTGATCTTAATGATCTTGTACTCTGTCTTAATGAAGATATAATCACTCACATGATTGTTATTGTTATCATTATTCTTTTGCTGCGACATCGTCTGCAGTTCCAGTGCCTTGGTAGCTGCCCTGAGGAATCGCTCAAATGGTACCGGCTTTAACAGGTAATCCACGACTTCCAGATCAAAGCCTTCCAGCGCATATTCTCCATACGCCGTTGTAAACACCACCATAGGCGGATACTTCAACGACTTCATGAATTGTATACCCGTAATGTCAGGCATTTTAATATCCAGGAACAACAGGTCTACCCGATCCTCCTGTAAAAAGCGCAATGCTTCTGCAGCATTTTCAAATGTACCCACCAGCTGAAGAAAGGGTATTTTCTTCGCAAAGTCTGTAATAATTTCCAATGCCAGTGGTTCATCATCCACCGCTATACACCTGATCATTTTTCAGCTCGATTTTAAGATCAACAATAAATTGGTTTTCAGCTTCTGTTATTTCAAGCTCGTGGTCTTCAGTATAGAGTAATTCCAATCTCTTTTTTACATTTTGTAAACCAATCCCCCCTTTTTCGGCCATCCGCTGTCTGAAAACAGCATTTTCCACCACCAGTCGTACCTGATTCCTTTCAATCGCCACCGCAATGGCAATAAAAGAAGGCTCCGCATAACTGATACCGTGCTTAAATGCATTCTCTACGAATGGGACCAGGAGCATGGGTTCAATACGTAATCCTGCCGGATTGCCCTGTACTGCATAATCCACGACGATATCCTCTGGCAGCCTAAGTCTCTGAATATCAATATAATCTTCCAGATATTGCAGTTCCTGTTGTAGCTGTACCTTGTCCTCATTTGACTCATAAATCATGTACCGCAGGATGGTCGAGAGCTTAATAATAGCATGCTCGGTCTGTGCAGAATGTTTATGTGCCAGTGAGTAGATAGTGTTTAGACAGTTAAAAAGGAAGTGAGGATTAATCTGAGACTTTAAAAATTTTAATTCGGCGTTTAAATTCTCCAGTTTAAGGGCTTCACGCTGCTGTTCAGACTTAAACCACTCCTGGGCAATCTTGATAAAACCACTCATAAACAACATGAGCAGGGCAGCAAAAACCGTCTTTCGCAGTATTTCTGGAAACAAAATATCGTCCAGAAAGGTTGGGATCTTTCCATTTACCGACCCGTCGTCAAATGCCAGCGGAGGTCTTTCCCGGAAATCTACTCCTCCATGTGGCCGGTCATGATAATAATGGTACATGGGCGGTGGCATAAGCCCCTCCTGCCCCGACTGGTGTAAGGCTGCGTCTTCTTTCGCATACACTTTCCAGAACACATATTCGGAAACTGCCTGCTGCATAATCACAAAAACCAGTACCATGACCACAAAGGACAGGTAATAGACAATTTTCTTGATGGTAAAAAAGCGGGGAATAAGGAAGTAAAAATTGAGGTAAAACACCCCTATCAGAAAGAGGTTATCCACAATTTCACGTACAAAGAACCAAGGATGCTGAATCCTGATCCTATAGATAAAAAAGGGAAAGAACAGGAAACAGGTCCATACTGCAATATGTAAACCAATATTGAATAGTCTGTTCCTATAGAGTTGTTTTAAATTTATCATGTGCCAAAAAGCACGATAAACATACACTCAATTCCTGTAAAATCTGCTAAGTGTGCTGAAAAGAATCGTTAAAATTTGGGGTATAGGAATGTCCATGTGGCCAGATACAGTACTGCGGCCAGTATTAATATAAGTTTCCATATGTCTGCAAAACTGCTCTTAGCGCTCAGTTTGCTCATTATTTTAAAGAAAACCGACCTGCGGGACAAGCCGGTTTTCCTCAAAGGTGATTATTTCACACCTGCAATATGCATGTCCAGCAGTTCCTGACGGGTAATGTCCGGGAAACCTGTATGCTGGGTTCTCATTTTCTGAGCCATATTCTCTCCTACCTTCAGGGCGTCCTCTTTAGTCGCAAATGGTATACGACCCAGTATCACAGGAATGAACTCCTGGTGAATCCGGGTCTTGGGTCCGATTTTAATATCGAAGCCCCAGCCACCACCTTCTGGTTGAAAAGGCACTACCGTAATGTCCTGTTCGGACGTTACGGTAGCGTTTATAGTATCTCTGCTTTTCAGTTTGTTATCGCCGGAATGGCCTTTGTTCTCCTGACAGGCAACAACCCCAGTAGCCATTAAAGCTACGAGTGCTAATTGCTTAGTTGTCATTCGTATCGTTTTCTGCGGTTGGATCAAATACGCGGAGATCATCCAGACCAGAAGAACCGTTCAAACCAGTAGCAATATAACCGTTACCTTTTACGGTGAAACCTACTGCACCGGTACGGCTGGTACCATCAAATGCAGTTTTCTCGTCCCAACGGTCAGTAACCGGGTTATATTCCCATGTGTTCAGAACAGAACCTGTAGCTAAATAAGCTTTGTTGTTGATGGTGAAAGCAACGGCCTGTGTACGTGCGATGGTTGTATAATCATCATCGTAAGAATAATCGGTCGCGTTTTTGATCTGGCTCTTTTCTCTCCACTCATCCTTGCTTCTGTCATACACATACATGTAGTAAGCACTGCTACCAGAAGAACCGGTACCGGATACTACGTATGCACTGTCATTGATTACGAAAGAAACTGCGTTCTTTCTTTTATCCTTCAGAGAAGTGATTGCATCCCATGTGTCGTTGATTGGGTCATATCTGTAGAAGTCGCTCAGGATAGTGCTGGAAGAACCAGTAGTACCAGTACCAACATAACCGGAATCACCAATTGCGAAACCTACTGCATAATAGCGCGCAACGCCTGGGAAGCTTGCTTTTGAACTCCAGGAGTTTGCAGTTGGATCATATGCCCAGGTATCATTCAGAGAGTTAAATGAACTGTCGCAACCAGTTACCACATATCCTTTACCAGCAACCGCGAATGCAGAAGCACCGGTACGTCCCAGGTTTTTGAAAGGATCGGTAGGATCCTGCATAGATGCAATTACTGACCAGTTGTCTTTACTAGGATCATATTTATAGAATGTACTTAATCTCGCACCTTTGTTGGGTCCTCCATAACCAGTTCCTACATACGCTGTATCTCCGATCACGAAAGCCACAGCTTCATACCTTGCATCACCTGCATAGTCAGCTTTTTTAATCCAGTTACCCAGCTTTGTGGAGTCATCGCTCGATGAACAGGAGGCTAACATCAAGACGGCTGCTAAACCCAGAAAACATACATTTAAATAGCGCATAGATAATTTTTACTTTATTAATAGCTGCCAAAATTATCTGCCTTTGTTTTGGCGTAATCGGAAAATAGACTATTCAGGTATTTTTGCCAGACGAATCAAGACATTTTATCTACCAACGGGATTTTTAGCTTACCTAAAGGGCTACTACCCCAGCAGTAATATAGAGACCTTCATCGAGCATTCGTCGATAAAATATGCCAATTGGCATATTAAATAACCGGGAAGTTGGCCGTCTGTCTAAAATTGCGCTCCATGAATAAAAATATCCGTGCCAAAATGGCTTATAAATACCTGGTTTGTGCAATATTAGTGGCAGGCGCTGCAGCTTGCGACAAGGAAGGCTTTAATTATAGTAATGAAGTTGAAACTAGTGGTACCGAGTACCTGGTAACGGATTCTATTACAATGAATGTAAGCACTGCTTACATTGACTCCATTCCTACTTCCGATCAGAGCGTAGCCCTCGTAGGCACCGCTGTTGATCCTTACTTCGGTACCATCTCTTCCAGCACTTATTTCAAGGTGAAGGCGCTGAGCACCTCCACCTCCCTTGAAGATCTGGCTGTGTATGACTCCCTGGTACTCGTTATCCATCCTAAGACTTATTATTATGGAGATACCACCAAGTCTCAGCACTTTGAGGTTTACAAAGTGACGCAGACCATCCAGAAAACAACTGGTACTTCCTATTATTATAGTGGTATGTCATTTACCACCGACCCGTCACCTATCGGTTCCCTGCAGATCTCACACATTCGTCCAACCCTGGATAGCGTGTACGGTATCAAAATCGATGATGCCATCGGTGAGGACTTCTTCAACAAGGTAAACTACAGACTGCCTGCTATCACCAGCCAGGATCAGTTCACCCAGTGGTTCCCGGGCCTTTGCATCAGACCAGGTGCTAACAGCCAGGTTATTACACCGCTGAGAGCTGATGACTCCCTGTCTCTCCGCTTATATTATCACGTGAATTCTTCTTCTTATGAGTGGAAATCTGTGGATTTTGCCATGTATGATGCAACTTCCCAGTTCAATCACGTAGACTTTACCCGTCCTGTAGGTTCACCACTGGCAAATCTGACACCTAACTCAGAACTGAGCACAAACAAATTGCTGGCTGAGAATGCTGATAACCTCACTTATGTGCAGCCACTGACCAACCTGGTAACAAGAATTGACTTCCCTTATCTGAGACAATTCTCCCAGACGGCCAAATTCTATAAGATCATGCGGGCTACACTGACGGTGAAACCTTACATAGATACTTATGTATATCCGTACGAACTGCCGTCTAAACTGACGCTGGTAAGACTGAACAGTGGTAACGCAGTATCTGACTCCGTTACCAATCCAAGTACCGGTGCTGTACAAACAGGCAGCCTGGTCACCGATTATGTATATAACCTTGGCACTGAATATACTTACGATGTAACCAACTATGTGATTAACGAGATTTCCAGCACTGACAATACAACCAGGGCTTTGGGCCTCATGACGCCAGGTACTACCGGCCTCACTCACTTCGATCGTCTTGTACTAGGCGGACCTTACAATAAGTCCAACCCGATCGAGTTGAAGGTATATTATCTGCTGTATAAATAATGCAAGCTAGAACAGACTACATGAAGCGAATAAAATATACAACAGGCTTATGCGGCTTAATGATGCTCTTGATGGGATCAAAGGCACTGGCACAGCATGGCATTAATTCCCTTTACTCGGCATACGCCATTGGCGATCTGGAAGAAAGGGACTATAGCCGAAATTTTGGTGTAGGTAGCAGTGGTGTTGCCCGCCGCTCAGATTATTTTCTGAACGAGCTGAACCCCGCCTCCTATTCCGCTATCCCACGGCAGCATTTTATGTTCGACGTGTCCCTCAGGGGTCAGATCGTTGGTTATAAAAACAGCAGCAGTCTGAACCAGACTGCCGGAGACCTCTCTGTAAGACGCCTTGCTATTGGCTTCAAAGCGAACAATCGCTGGGGTATTAGCGCAGGTTTCTCTCCTTACAGCTCTGTGAATTATAAGTTAATCTCCACCACTTATATAGATAACACTGCTCAAACCACTACTACGACTGGCGATGGAGGTCTCAATAAAGGATACATCACCAACTCAGTAAGGCTGAACAAGAACTTCTCTGTTGGTGTAGCTACCAATTTCCTTTTTGGACCTATCAATACCGTTGAAAACGTAGGAGGCGATACTGTCTCTACCAAGCTGCAACGCTACGCTTTCAACGTGAACCTCAATACAGGTATACAATATGCCGGTAAGATCGGTACCAAATGGGTAATTGGTTTAGGGGCTACTTACCGCTTCAAGACCAATATGAACTTCGATAAGAAGCTCATTATACAGAACAGCAGCGAAACCACTGTTTACTCATATGATCTGGCTAAGGAAAAATACACCTTACCGGAAATGTATACAGGCGGTATCTCCCTCACCAATGGTACAGTTACCTGGCTGGCTGACTGGAAACACCAGAAATGGAGTCAGTACGGACAGAAAGGTACACACTACCAGCTGGTAGATGCAGACCGCTACTCTACCGGTCTGGAATATTCTTTCAGACGTACTTATGGTGATTTGCGTGTAGAAGGTATCGTGGTGCAGGCTGGTTTTGCATATAATAATTCTTACCTGCAGGTGTATGGTGAGCAGTTGAAAGATGTATCAGGTACTGCGGGCATCTCCATCCCTAGTAAAAGTGGTTCTATCCGCTACTACATTGGTCTGGAAGCCGGACAACGTGGATCTTATAACAGTGGGTTGATTAAGGAAACGTATTTGAATGCGGTATTCCACTTCTCACTGAGAGATATCTGGTTCATCCGCAGAACTTACGATTGATCGCAAGACAGATGGTTTAATATTATTGAGGTCGTTCCCTACGGGAACGACCTTTTTTCATTTATCATGCAGGAAATCCTGGAACCATAACCCCGAGTCTTTCAGGGTGCGCACCTGTGTATCGAGATCTACATGCGCTAATCCAAAACGGGCGCGGTACCCTTCCGCCCACTCAAAGTTGTCTGTAAGCGTCCACACAAAGTAGCCATCCAGTGGCACCCCTTCGTTCTTTGCCTTCAGAATCGCTTCCAGGTAGGTGATAAAGTAGTTAATCCTGTCTGTGTCGTGAATACGCCCCTCTGTCAATACATCGTTGAAAGCCGCCCCGTTTTCAGTAACAATCAGCCTGGGGATATTCGGATAGGCAGCAAACTGTTTCAGGATATTATATATCCCTTCTCCACTAATCTCCCACCCCATTGCAGTCACCGGTACCTTGCGGTAACGTGGCTTTACTTCCGATACGCCAACGATAGGCATAAACGGATTCCGACGGATTACCAGCGGGAAATAATTCTGTACCCCTATAAAGTCGTAGTCGAAGGACAGGTTATCGCGATCCCGCCAGAGGGCATAGCGGCGCTCTATTTTGCCCAGTAAAGGGAAATCAGCTACAGGATAGCCCATACCCAGGATAGGCTCCAGAAAGATCCGGTTGAATAGCGCATCTGCCTTGCGGGCCGCCTGGATATCTGCCTGACTTTGGGTATTGGGTAAAATATAAGAGCAGGATAATGCAATCCCGATATTTGCACCTTTTACTACCTCACGGATCACCTTGGCGCCGGCCGCCTGTGCCAGTAAAGCATGGTGCACTGCCGGGAAGAAATAAGATAATCCAAATTTGCCCGGAGCGTGTACTCCTAACATATAGCCCAGCGATGTAAAACCAAACGGCTCATTCATCACCACCCAGTTTTTCACTTTATCTCCGTAAGCTTCTACACAGATCCGCACATATTCTTCAAAAGCGAAGATGATACCTCTGTGACACCAGCCTCCTTTATGCTCTAATGCCAGCGGCAGGTCCCAGTGATATAAAGTCACATAAGGAACCATGTCCAGTTCCAGGCAGGTATCTATAATGCGGTGATAAAAGTCAATGCCGGCAGGATTGATGGCCCCGGTACCATTAGGCAAAATACGTGGCCATGCTATAGAAAAACGGAATATTTTAAACCCCATAGATTTGGCGAGAAAAATATCATCCCGGTATCTGTTGTAGAAATCCGTTGTGACCTGTGCATGGGTGCCATCTTTGATCTTACCCTTGCGGGCTGTAAAATCATCCCAGATGGAAGCGCCTTTTCCGTCATGATCATGTGCACCTTCATTCTGAAATGCAGAAATAGTGATGCCCCAGAGGAAATGCGCTCCAAAATCGTGGCGGTGGAAGGGTGCTGAAAATTGTTCCATATGTTAAGCTGATGCAGTTTACAACAGTTTCGCAGAAGTAGCGATTATTTTAGTGTTAATTTTTCACCATATGTAATGTTTTCAGAAAAATAAAAATGATTGCGTCCTTGCTGCCGCAGGCTAATATTTCATGAAATAATTCCGAACTTGTGAGATATGTTTCGTTATATGCCACTCTACCTGCTGGCAGGAGCCATATCGCTCAATGCCTGCCAAAGCAGTGAAAAGAAGATACCCGGCAATGACCGTGTGCTGACCACAACGGCGGATACCGCCAACCATATGATACTGATACCCGGCGGTACCTTTATAATGGGTGCTAACGATGCGGAAGCCCGTCAGGATGAGCAACCCAGGCACAGGGTCACTGTCGATAGTTTCCGGATAGATGAACATGAAGTGACCAATGCAGAGTTTGCCGCCTTTGTGAAAGCTACAGGATACGTCACTACAGCTGAAAAGCCTATCAGCAAAGAAGAGTTGATGCAACAATTGCCTCCCGGTTCACCGGAGCCTGACAGCAGCATGCTGTTACCAGGTGCACTGGTGTTCACACCTCCTGATCATGCTGTACCGCTGGACGATGTATCTCAATGGTGGACGTTTACACTGGGTGCCAGCTGGCAACATCCACAGGGCCCGGGCAGTGATATCAAAGGCAAGGAAAACCTGCCTGTGGTGCAGGTGTCATGGGATGATGCACAGGCATATGCCCGCTGGGCAGGTAAGCGACTACCTACAGAAGCAGAATGGGAGTTTGCAGCAAGGGGTGGGTTGAATGATCAACCTTATTCATGGGGCAGCGATCCGATCACTTCCGGCAAACCAAAAGCCAATACATGGAGTGGCAATTTCCCTTATCAGAATACAGCAGTAGATGGGTTTACGGGATTGGCACCCGTGAGGTCTTTCCCTCCTAACGGCTACGGACTCTATGATATGGCGGGGAATGCATGGGAATGGGTAGCCGACTGGTATGATGTGGATTATTACAAACATGCAGATCATCTGCATAATCCAAAAGGGCCTGCAAAAGGGAATGATCCGGATGATCCTGCAGTGGCAAAACATACCATCAGAGGTGGTTCTTTTATGTGTACTGATCAGTATTGTTCAGGATATAGGGTCACAGCGAGAATGAAGTCATCGCCGGAGTCAGGGTTGGAGAATCTTGGTTTCAGGTGTGTAAGATAGAACGGGTTGATAAGAACCCAAAAAGAAGAGAGTGTATCAAAAATAAATAAACCTACTCAGAAGTCCTTAAAGGACTACCTATCTCCATTAGGTATCCGAATAAAACGAGGCCGTATCTTATTGCTGATACGGCCTCTTCTTTTTTTCTATGGATGCGCAGAATTTTGAAATTCTGCTTTTTTACCGTCTTTTGATTCGACTATTATTTTCTTCGCTTCCACTGTCACCACCTCTGCTTTAGGGAGTGTCGGGCCCTGGGGTCCGGTATAATCTTTTGTGTAAATAAAGATTAAGCCATTCTTCCGGCCATCTTCTCCATATTCAGCAGGTACACTGTCGCCTTTCCATACATATACAGATTCAATATCGTTATTGTTATACCCTGATGCGACAGACATTCCCTTACCCTTGTATTCATTATTGATATAAACCAATGGCTCTCCTTGCGGATTAAGAGATCCCTTTCCATTTATGGAACGCAGGATCACTACATGATTTGAATCCGGTACTGGCGGGGGAGGAGGAGGTGGTGGTGGCGGCACCACAGGCTTTGGATCATCTGCTCTTATTGAAAATACTGCTGGTGCAGGCGGTGGCGGTGGTGGAGTCTTCGCTGACTTTGGCGACTTCGGAGACTTCGGTGCCGGTGGCGGAGGAGGTGGCGCTACATCTTTAACAATAACCGGATCTTCCCGTACTATTGGTGCTTTAGGATCTGCCGGTGATGGGGTCACAGTCGTATCACCCCGCAGCGCTTTCTTTACAGTAACAGTGATAGCTGCCCGGGAATAATTCAGCGACACAAGCGCAATGATCATTAGGCTCCCCAGTACTAAGTACCTTACCAGATTATATTTTGATGACCGTTGTTTATTCATCATCATAATCCTTTGTTTTAAGTGTGAAAAATTGAAATTGTTTGCGATGGCCGTCGCATATGGGATCCCACTTACTTTTAAAAGACTGTATTGATAAACTTTAATATCTGTACCCTGCCGTAGCATGTACCTGTCGGTAATGAACTCCAGGTTTTCCCTGATGGCAGTGCTGATGAGCCATGCACCGGGGTTAAACCAGTAGAAAATCTTGTTCAGTTCTCCCAGCAATACATCCAGTGTATGCCATTGCCGCACATGGACCTGCTCGTGCCGCATAATGGCGGAGAGTTCTGCTGGACTGTGCATATCAGGGTTGATGTATATATTATGTAAGAATGAAAAAGGTTGTAATGATTTGTCAGTCACCCTTACCTGCTGGTCAAAAAGTTTATCCTTGCTGGTAGTTCTGTGCAGGGCCCAGAGAGAGCTGAGTTGCAGGAGCATTCTCAATGTCATGACGATCACGCCTGCCCAGAAGATATATATAAGCACCACATTGATCCAGGGGGTAGCCGGCTGGCGGAGGTCATTGAAGTCAATGACATAAGCGATGGCTGCACCCGTCAGTGGACGATTGTGGCGGAAAATGGTTTCCGGGTTGATGAATGGGCAAACAGCGGCACAAATGATGGCCAGCAGAAGAAAGGCACGGTTTAAAGTATAGAATGTAAGGCGACGCAGACCAAAGCGGTAGGCCAGGTAGAATAACGTGAGGGCTATATTAGCCTTGAGCAGAAAGAGCAACATAATTATTGATTTTTCTCGATCATTTTTACGATTTCTTTGAGTTCTTCAGGGCTGATCTTTTTCTCTTTGGCGAAAAAGGTGACGAGGTTTTTATATGAGTTTTCAAAGTAGTCTTTGACAAACCCACTCATGAATTTTTGCTTATACTCGTTTTCCGGTATGATGGGCTGGTATTCATATACGTTACCAATCTTCCGGCTTTGTAAATAACCTTTCTTCTCCAGGTTTTTGACTGTAGATGCCAGGGTTGTATATGGTGGCTGTGGAGCCGGATGAGCTTCGAGGAAATCCTTCACAAATCCACCTGATATTTTCCAGATGGCAAGCATGGCATTTTCTTCTTGTTGAGTTAGTTTCTCCATAACTACGATTGTTTCGTAAATCTACGAAAGTTTCGTAAACCACCAAATTAATTTCCTAAAAACCGAAATGGTTCTGGTGGCTTTCGCCACCAGAACCATTTCGCCTCCAAATCAAAAAGGTTTTGCCAGAGGCAAAACCTTTTTGATTTGGCCTATTTAATTACTTCTTCTAATTTCTTTTCGAGTGCATCCCCACGAAGATTCTTAGCTATAATCACCCCCTTCGGATCCAACAGCAAATTCTGGGGAATCGCCCTGATCCCATACTGCTCTGCCACCACATTCTTCCACCCTTTCAAATCACTTACATGTGTCCATGGCAGGTTATCTGCCTGCACAGCCGCCAGCCACTTATCCTTTTTATCATCCAGGCTCACGCCTAAAATGTCAAACCCTTTATCTTTAAACCGGCTATAAGCCTTCACTACATTCGGATTTTCAGCACGGCAAGGACCACACCAGCTCGCCCAGAAATCAACCAACACATACTTACCTTTATATGAAGCCAGACTAATCTGCTTGCCATCGGCATCAGGCTGACTAAAGTCCATCGCTGGCTGCCCTATCGCGGTTTTACGGGCAGATTCCAGTCTTGTTGCAAATTCTTTTCCGGAAGGGCTTGTGCGCAATGTCTTACTCAGCTTATTATATACAGGCGTGATCTCGGTAGGGTTTATTTCATAACCAGCATACTGGTTCAGTACAAACAATGCTATCGGGGAACTACTATTACTTTTGAGGTAATCGCCCAGAATCGTCTTCTGGTTAGCTTCCAGTTCATCAAATTTAGGCTCCAGCTTCTTCATTCCCTCTTCATCCTTCGCCATATACAACTGCCGGTACTGCTGTTGTAATTCCTGCATCTGGCTGCTTACATCTTTCAGGTTCTCATTCAGCTGCTTAAAATCGTCGTTCGCTTTGGAACCAGTCACGGTCGCTTTACTGATAGAATCCTGTGCAGAGATGTTCATCTTTCCCTTATCCAGGAATACGGTCAGGATATCCTTTTTTACCGGTCCTGTGAGCTCGGGTGCCGACGGATCCTGTACTTTTAGCAGCAGGCTGGCCATCATCGGCTCTTCCAAACTACCTGTAAAGGAGAATTTACCATCTTTTACTTCTGCACTATCCAGTTTATTCTTACTTGAATTACGGATACTCAGATAAACTTTAGCTGGCTTTTGCAGTTGCGCGACAGATCCCTCAATGGTAAAGGGTTGCTCATTTTTCTTGTCCTGCGCAACTAAGACCACGGGCGACAATAGCGCCGCGGCCAATATTACTGACTTCATTAGTTTCTGATTTTATAACAAAAATCCCGATTACCATCAGGATAATCAAAGGTATTGTGATAAGCGGCCTAAAAACGCAAAAAGCCCGCAGAGCGGGCTTCAGCTATTATCTTTCTTACTTACTTATTTCAGTATCTGGGCGAGCTTCTCTTCCAGCGCCGCCCCTCTCAGGTTGCGGGCTATGATCCGACCCTTTGGATCTATAAGCAGGTTCGCAGGGATCCCGTTGATGTTGTACAACCGGGCAGCTTCGTTACCCCATCCCTTCAGGTCCGATACCTGTGTCCAGTCCAGGTTATCATGCTTGATAGCAGCTACCCAACTTTCCTTATCCTGGTCCAGAGACACCCCAAGTATAGTGAAGTTCTTGTCTTTGAATTTGTTATAAGCTTTTACCACATTCGGGTTTTCCTGGCGGCAAGGTCCACACCAGCTGGCCCAGAAATCTACCAACACATATTTACCTCTGAAAGAAGACAGCTTTACTTTGTTGCCATTTACATCGGTCTGTTCAAAGTCTTCTGCTTCAACCACTTCTGTTTCACCTTTCAGATCATGCAGGTACTTACCCGCTGATTTGCCATACTTGGTTTCTTTCAGCCCCGCGTCGAGAGAAGTATATAATGCTTCAAAGTCTTCAGGAGATAAACGGCTACGCAACTCATTCATTAATACCCAGATGCTGGCTATTTCCTTTGGATGGTCTTTTACCAGCTTCTTTCCGGTGGCAATTACTTCATCGCTGAATTTACCTGCTTTATCACGAAAAGCCTGCTTGGCAGCTTCATCGTCAGGATTAATGCCTTTGGCTTCTGCATTCAGTTCTCCCGCACGTTTCAGCAAGGGAGCAAAGGCCTTCTGGTATTCCTGCATGGCTTTGTCATCCGCACTACCCTTCATAGAAGTCGCAATCGGGAAGTCAGCAGCCGTGAGCACATAAGAAGTCTTCTCTTTACCTGTTACAAACAACAGGGGATTATTCACAGATTCCAGTACCAGGGCGTTCACCGCTGGTGCTTTGGTCGCATCGGTATTAAAGGTAAACTTGCCATCTTCTTTAATGACGAGGGAATCCTTCGGATTGTTGTCGTCATCACTATAGAGATACAGCTTTTTGCCCTCCGCTCCCTTCAGGGAACCGGATACCTGCTGTGCAGTGATGGAAAGTGAGCATAGTACGCCTGCGGCGCAGATAACAGTAAGTCTTTTCACGCCCTAATATATGAAATATTTGTGTTACTTATGTCTTTGCTGCAATATCCCCAGTACGTCAGACAGTTGGTAGCCTTTGGCACTGAGCAATACCAGGTAATGGAACAGCAGATCGGCTGATTCATTCAGGAACAGTTCTTCACTGTCATCCTTTGCTTCGATCACCACTTCTACCGCTTCTTCCCCTACCTTCTGGGCAATCTTATTGATACCCCTGGCGAAGAGTTTGGAAGTATAAGAGCTGTCAGAAGGGTTGTTCTTCCGGTCGTTGATGACGGTTTCCAGTTTGGACAGAAAATCGTTGGAGATATTCTTTTCATCCCAACAGGTGTCCGCACCTGTATGGCATACTACACCCGCAGGGTTTACCTTGATAAGAAGAGTATCGTTGTCGCAGTCTACCCGCAGGTCTACGAGCGTGAGGAAGTTACCACTCTCCTCTCCTTTTGTCCACAGCCTTTGTTTTGAACGGCTGAAGAAGGTGACTTTCCCTTCCTGCAGGGTTTTGTCCAGGGATTCCTGGTTCATATAACCCAGCATCAGAACTTTGTGAGTAGCGGCATCCTGTATGATGGCAGGTACCAGTCCGTCTGCTGATTTTTGAAAATCTATCTGCTTGTAATTATACATTTGGTGCGCTCTTTAAAATTGACTTTAGCAGTGCAAAAGTAGCTATTTATTAGAACCTGATGTTCACACCTTTTTGATAAAGATATGTCTTCAGGGCCGGGATCTCGATTTCCTTATAGTGAAAAATACTTGCCGCCAATGCTGCATCGGCCTGGGCAATTTCGAACACATCCGTAAAGTGCTCCATGGTACCTGCGCCACCGGAGGCAATGATCGGTACATTCAGGTTCTGAGAAAGCTTGCCGGTGATGTCCAATGCAAAACCCTGCTTGGTACCATCGTTGTTCATAGAAGTGAGCAGAATCTCGCCCGCTCCTCTTGACACCGCTTCCTTAGCCCAGTCATAGCATTTTACATCCGTTTTCACACGGCCGCCATTCAGGTATACATACCAATCCCCGTCTTCAAAACGGGTATCGATCGCCAGTACCACACACTGACTGCCAAATTCCCTTGCCAGTTCATCGACCAGCTCAGGACGCCTGAAAGCAGACGTATTTACGGAGATCTTGTCAGCACCATTCTGCAGCAATACACTTACGTCTTCTACAGATGAGATGCCCCCTCCTACTGTAAACGGTATGTTCACATGCCTGGCAATACTTCTCACAAGTTCAGAGAGGGTCTTACGACGCTCGTTGGTAGCAGTGATGTCCAGGAATACCAGTTCATCCGCTCCCTGTTGCGCATACAGGGCACCCAATTCAATCGGATCCCCCGCATCGCGGATATTTTCAAAGTTCACCCCTTTTACTGTGCGGCCATCTTTGATGTCCAGACAAGGTATGATACGTTTTGTCAACATGGCTTGTGTTGTTTACTTCATTAATTGTTTCAACTCTTCCATTGAGATCTTTCCTTCATAGATCGCTTTCCCTACGATCACACCATTGCAACCTGCTTCCTGCAGTGCATAGATATCATCCATATTGCTCACACCACCGCTGGCTACAAAGTCAATGTTGGGAAAACGCTCCAGGATCTTTTTGTACAGTGGGATGGAAGGCCCCTGCAGCAAACCGTCTTTCGCGATATCTGTACAGAAGATGTGATGCACACCTTCTTTGATATTAGATTCCAGGAAATCGTAAATAGTCAGGTCAGTCGTTTCCAGCCAACCGCCTACGGCGATCTTTTCTTCCTTTACATCTGCACCCAGGAAAATCTTGTCTGCACCATACGCTTTCACCCAGCTAAAAAACAGCTCAGGTTCCTTTACAGCGATAGAACCGATAGTAGCCAGTGCTGCACCGTTTTCATACACAATGCGGAGGTCGTCTTCTGTCTTGATACCTCCCCCAAAGTCTACTACCAGGCTGGTATGGCCAGCGATCGCTTCCAGCACTTTCCAGTTGACCACACTCCCCTTCTTAGCCCCATCCAGGTCTACCAGGTGCAGGCGGGTCACGCCAATGCTTTCAAACTCTTTCGCCACTTCCAGCGGATGTTCATTATACACTTTCTTCTGTGCATAATCTCCCTGTGTGAGGCGTACACATTTACCATCTATAATATCGATTGCCGGAATCACGCTGAATTTTTGTGCGGATGCCTGACCAAGTTCAATTTTCATTTTGCGAAATGTATTATTCCCTTTTTTAAAAGGCGCACTGTCGTATACATAGCCTCTCTTTTCATAGAAGCCAAATGCCGAATTGCGGGCATCGCACCACAGTGAAGGAATGCGTTCCCGGCGACAAAAGTCTTCCACATGAGCTAACAATATGCTGCCATAACCTTTTCCCTGACAAGCCGGAGAAATAGCCAGCTTTCGGAAACGGGCACTTGCCCGCTCCAGGAACAAAGAAATGACACCGACTAGTGTAGATTGTTCAAACAATCCAAAGTGCAGGCCATCATCATCACCTTCTACCTTCACGGCATCCAGCGACTGATCAGGATACAACACATCCCTGCGCAGGGTGAGTGTATCGACTGTATTGATTCTTCTTACCTGCATTGTTTATTGGATCTTCAGGAAGTTTTCCAGAATTTGCTGTCCTCCATCTGCTGACTTTTCCGGGTGGAACTGTACCGCATAGAAATTATCTTTCTGCAGGGCACTGCTGTAGTTGATCACATAGTTTGTAGTCGCTACGGTATCCGCGCACAAGGCCGCATAGTAGCTGTGTACAAAATACATGTAACTGTTTTCACCCACATGCTCAAATATAGAGCTGTACAATCCTGTAATATTGTTCCAGCCGATCTGAGGGATCTTCAGCAGGTTATCTACCGGTGACTGGAATTTCTTTACTTCCACATCGAAAATGCCGAGGCAGGGTGTATTATTTTCTTCTGAGTGTTTACACATCAGCTGCATACCCAGGCAAATGCCCAGTGTAGGCTGCTTCAGGTCCTTGATGAGGAGGTCGAGCTTTCTTTCTTTCAGGTAGTTCATGGCGGTGCTCGCCTCTCCTACTCCTGGAAAGATCACCCTGTCTGCAGCACGGATTTCCTCCGGGTTATCTGTTACCACACCTTCCACGCCAATGCGGTCCAGTGCAAATAATACAGAGCGGATATTACCGGCGTTGTACTTGATGATTACCGTTTTCATAAAAACTATTTTACGCTGCTGATAAAGTCTTTGACAGCAGTGTCGATGTTGGTCGCATTTTCTATAGCGCGGATAAAGGCAGTACCTATAATTGCACCATTGCTGTGTGCACAGGCCGCCGCAAAGGTAGCTTTATCTTTGACACCAAACCCGATCAATACAGGGTTCTTTAACTGCAACTTTTCAAGTCTTTCAAAATATGCCTGCTGGTGGCCCATATTCTTGTCTGTACCAGTGGTAGAAGAAGAAGATACAGCGTAAATAAATCCTTTGCTCAGGCTGTCGATCTTACGGATGCGTGCTTCGCTCGTCTCTGGTGTCACCAGGAAGATCAGGTGCAAACCGTAGTGTTCAAAGACCGCTTTATATTCATTTTCGTACTCGTCCATTGGCAGGTCAGGCAGGATCAGACCATCTACCCCTACTTCCGCACATTTCTGGCAGAAAGCTTCAATGCCGTATAGCAATACCGGGTTCAGGTACCCCATGAGGACCACAGGTACATGAATGCTTTTCCTGAAGTCTTTCAATTGCTCCAACAATACACGGAGGCCCATCCCATTTTTAATAGCACGGCTGCTGCTCTCCTGTATCACCGGACCATCGGCCAGTGGATCGGAGAAAGGCATGCCCAGTTCTATCAGGTCTGCACCATGCTGTTGCAGCGCCGTCATCACTGGCAGTGTATCATTCAATTCCGGGAAACCCGCTGTGCAGTATATATTGAGAATGCCATTTTTTTTACCGGCAAATAACTGATCTATACGATTGCTCATAAAATAATTTATTTATTGGGCAGATTACGAATGTATGTTTCCATATCCTTGTCACCACGACCACTCAGACATACGACTACAACGTCTGATGGTTTGAAAGGAATTTCACCCAGTTTCGCCAGTGCGTGACTGGATTCCAGTGCAGGGATAATACCTTCCAGTCTGGTCAGCTCGTAAGCTGCCTGCAGGGCTTCATCATCTGTTGCCGCCAGGAAAGTACCACGGCCGGTCTCATACAAATGTGCATGCAATGGACCGATACCAGGATAGTCCAGACCTGCGGAAATGGAATATGGTTCAGTGATCTGTCCGTCGTCTGTCTGCATCAGCAGTGTTTTCGCTGCATGGATGATACCCAGTTTACCCAGTTGCGTAGTAGCTGCAGAGTGGCCGGAATGAACTCCTTTGCCCGCAGCTTCCACAGCAATGATCTTCACATCCGGTTCGTTCAGGAAGTGGTAATAAGTACCGGCAGCATTGCTACCCCCACCTATACAGGCCACTACATAATTCGGATTCGGATTGCCGGTTTTTTCTTCCAGCTGTTTGCGGATCTCTTCGCTGATCACGGATTGAAAACGGGTCACCATATCAGGATATGGATGAGGACCAGCTGCTGTACCCAGTATGTAATGGGTAGTGACAGGGTTATTGATCCAGTCACGAATAGCTTCGTTACACGCATCTTTCAGCGTTTGACTACCACTGGTTGCAGCTACTACTGTAGCACCCAGCATTTTCATACGTGCTACGTTCGGCGCCTGGCGCTGGATGTCGATGCTACCCATGTAGATCACACATTCCATATTCATCAGGGCACACACTGTAGCTGTCGCTACCCCGTGCTGACCTGCACCGGTTTCAGCGATGATGCGGGTTTTGCCCAGTCGCTTTGCCAGCAGTATCTGACCAATTGTATTGTTTACCTTATGTGCACCTGTATGATTCAGGTCTTCCCTTTTCAGGTAGATCTGTGCACCATATTTTTCAGAGAGGCGCTTTGCAAAATATAAAGGAGAAGGACGGCCTACATAATCCCGCAGCAATTGTTCAAACTCCTGCTGGAAGCTCGGTTCACGCAGAATTTCCAGGTACCTTTTCTGTAACTCATCCACGTTGGGGAAGAGCATCTCTGGCACATAGGCACCGCCAAAGCGGCCGTAGAAGCCTTTTTCATCTACATGATAGGGTAAGCCCAGCGTATTGTCAGCGATCTTCATGCTTGATTATTTTAAATAAGTTTATAAAATCTTTGTGGAGAACTGCTGCACGCTCACCATATCTTTCACTCCCGGTGCAGTCTCAAATTTACTGTTCACATCAGCTGCAAACAATGCCGGGTGTTCAAATGCCAGCAGGTCTTCCAGCTGCTCAGGGCCAATGCCGCCACTGAGGAAGAACGGATGATCGAACGGATAGGTATGCAGCAACTCCCAGTTAAATAATTTACCTGTACCACCGTACGCCTTACCGGCAGCGGTATCGAACAGGAAGTAGTTGGTCACAGGTACATACGCTGCCAGTGTATCCCAGTTCACATCCTCACCAATCCTGAAAGCCCTGATCACAGGAACCAATGCCTGCAATGCTGCACAGTATGCAGGATCTTCGTCGCCATGCAATTGTACCAGGTGCAGTCCATAACTGCCGATGAGCTGTTTTACCTGCTCCAATGGTGCATTTACAAACACACCTACCTTCAGGATCCCCTTCGTTTCCCGCACGGTGCGGGCATCCAGTTTATTCCCTACAAAGCGGGGCGATTTCTCATAAAAGATAAAGCCGGCGTAGTGTACACCCAGTTCGACCAGTTTGTCCAGGTCCTCTTTTCTGGTGATACCGCATACTTTCAGTTGCATCATTTATCCTTTCAGTTTACCGGACAGCTCCGTTACAAAGTTTTCAAATGCCCTTGCAGGATTTTCTGTCTTCATGAAGTGTTCGCCGATGAGGAAACCGTTAAAACCGGCTTTCTTCAGCGTCACAATATTATCCGTGTTGCTGATACCGCTCTCCGCTACCTTACATTTGCCGGCAGGGATCTGTGACGCCAGTTCGCAGCTGCGGTTGAAATCAACCCTGAAAGTAGTGAGGTCACGGTTGTTCACACCTACGTTCTGAATATGATCTGTCACCTTGTCCAGCTGATCACCACTGTGTACTTCCAGCAATACTTCCAGTCCTAAATTGTGTGCAAAGGCGGCTAATCTTGCTACTTCTTCTTTAGTCAGACATTCTGCTATCAGCAAAATAACATCTGCACCGATCGCTTTTGCTTCCAGGATCTGGTATTCATCGATCACAAAATCCTTTCTCAGCACAGGAATATTATTCGCTGCACGCGCCTGTACCAGATCGTCTGAGCTACCACCAAAGAACTGCTCATCTGTCAATACTGACAGGCCAGAAGCCCCATAGCGGGTATAGGCCATGGTCACATCATGTACAGTGGCGGTGCCATTGATCAGCCCCTTTGAAGGAGACTTCCTTTTGAATTCTGCGATGATGCCTGTTTTCTCAGGGTTCAGCAGAAAGCTGGACAATGACAAAGGCTCACGTTTGAAAGTGGATGACTGTTCAAGCTCGGCTACCGGGCGTTGCAGTTTACGAGCGGCCACTTCCACGTGTTTATGTGCGACTATTTCAGTAAGGATATTTTTCATGACTGCAAACTTATCAACTTCTTAAAAGAATTGTGTGCGGCACCGGATTCCAGCGACTCTACAGCTGCCAGGAAACATTCTTCATACGTCGGGTACTTGCCCAGCGTATGCAGGCCCATAGCGGCATTCGCCATGACTACTGCATTTTGTGCCCAGGTACCTTCGCCCTTTAAAATTTTCATAAAGATTTTGGCGGCTTCTTCAATAGAGTTGCCTCCGTAGATATCTTCAGGAAAAACCTTGCGCTTACCCAGCTGCTCAGGGGTCCAGTCACGCTCACCTTTGTTGGTGATGACACGGGTATCCGAGGTCAGCGAGATTTCATCATATCCGTCCAGGCTATGCACGATGGCATATTGCTTGTCCGTCTGCTGAAACAGGTAGTTATACACACGGGCCAGTTCCAGGCTATATACTCCAATCAACTGGTGCTGTGCAAAAGCAGGATTCACCAATGGACCGAGTACGTTGAAGAAGGTGCGCACACCCAGCTGGCGACGTACACCTGCTACATTTTTCAGTGCAGGGTGGAAAAGCGGTGCATGCAGAAAACAAACACCGGATTCTTCCAGTTCCGTACGCAGCTTCGCATCGTCGTTCTTAAATTTATAACCAGCAGTCTCCATCAGGTTAGAGGCGCCGCTGATCGTAGATACACCTACGTTACCATGCTTGGCCACTTTACCACCTGCACCTGCTACGATAAAGCAGGAGAGGGTACTGATGTTAAAAGAATTTTTACCATCGCCACCTGTACCTACGATGTCCAGTACATTGTAGCCATTCAGGTTGACAGGGATGCAGAGTTCCAGCAGGGCATCGCGGAAGCCGAGCAGTTCCTCTACAGTGATGCTGCGCATGAGGTATACGGTCATGAAAGCAGCAAGTTCGCTTTCATTGTACATCCCCTTGGAAATACCGATCAGTATCTCCTTGGCTGCGCTGCGGGTGAATGTTTTATGTTCAAAAAGGTAATTCAGTATCTTTTTCATAATCCCGGGATTTATGCATTTAACCAGTTACGGATGATCTTTTCCCCTTCCGGTGTGAGTACACTTTCAGGGTGAAACTGTACGCCGCTCACATCATATTGCTGATGTTGCAGTGCCATAATATAGCCGTTGTCGTCCTTTGCAGTAACGGTAAGGCTGGATGGCAATGTTTTTTCATCTACTACCCAGGAGTGGTATCTGCCAACTTCGAGTTGGTCGGGGAGGCCGTTGAATAATCTGCCTTCCCTGCTGATGATGTTTACAGGAGTGGCTACGCCGTGGTATACATCTTTCAGGTTGATCAGACTGGCGCCAAAAGCTTCGCCAATGGCCTGCTGGCCAAGGCATACGCCGAATATGGATTTGGTAGCTGCATATTCTTTGATCAGGGGCAGCAGCATACCTGCTTCTTCCGGAATACCAGGACCGGGAGAGAGAATGATCTTATCATAGTCTTTTACTTTCTCTAATGGAATTTCATCATTACGGAATACACTGACTTTGCCGTTGATGATCTTTTCCACCAGGTGTACCAGGTTATATGTAAAAGAGTCGTAGTTATCAAACACAAGAATGTTCATGTCAGATTTTTTGTGCCAACAGAATGGCCTGTTTTAATGCATTCAGTTTATTGTTCACTTCATCTTTTTCCGATTCGGCTACGGACTTTGCAACCACTCCGGCACCTGCCTGATAATACAGGACATTTGATTTGCTCAGGATACTTCGGATCATGATGGCATGGTTAAAGTCACCGTTGAAACCTACGGAACCAATACATCCACCATAAAAACCACGTTGTGTAGGTTCGTATTCGTCAATGATCTGCATAGCCCTGTATTTCGGTGCGCCGGATAGGGTACCTGCAGGGAAAGTAGCTGCCAGCAGGGAGAAAGGATTACCCTTCTGTACCTTGCCGGATACTTCGCTTACCAGGTGGATGACGTGTGAGTAATATTGGATATTGCGGTAAGAGTCTACGACTACATCAGTAGCGAGGCGGCTCAGATCATTACGTGCCAGATCGACCAGCATTACATGTTCTGCATTTTCCTTTGGATCTTCCAGCAGTAATTTTGCCAGTTTACGATCTTCCTCATCATTGCCGGTACGGCGGAAAGTGCCTGCTATCGGGTGAATGGTGGCTTTACCATCTTTGATGATGAGCTGGGCTTCGGGAGAAGAACCCATTAATTTGTAATCGCCGTAATCGAAGAAGAAGAGATAAGGGGAAGGGTTGATGGAGCGGAGTGCGCGGTAGACGTTGAATTCGTCGCCTCTGAAGGATTGGTTGAAAGCCCGGGATAATACTACCTGGAAGACATCTCCTCTGAAGCAGTGTTGTTTACCTTTTTCAACAATTTCCATGTACTGCTCATCGGTCATATTGCTCTGCTCATCTCCTGTAGCTGTGAAGTGGTAGTTCGGTACATCTTTGGAGCGGATCAGTGATTCTATCAGTTCAAAGTCGCTGTCCAGGCCATCTACACTGTTTTCGCAGAGATACAGTTCATCTTTGAAGTGGTTAATGACGATCACGTATTGATAGAAACGATAGCGCATAAGGGGGATGGTGTTCCCGTTTGCTTTATTCTTATTGAATTCTATTGTTTCGAAGAATTGTACGGAGTCGAAAGTACTGTATCCAAATAAGCTGTGAACGACGGGCAGGACTGGTTTGTCAGCGAAAGAGAAGTTGCCGAGGAACTTCTGAAGCTCGTCGAGTACGCTTTGGCGGCTTTTGAGTTGCTTCCTTTCTGGCGGGAGGTTAGGATACTTGAATTCAAAGTCGTTGGTGCTGGTTACTTCGATGCCTGCGATCGGTTTGATACAGATAAAAGAATAGCTGTTTTCACTGGCGCGGTAGTCGGTACTTTCCAGTAGTACGGAGCCAGGGAACCGGTCACGAAGACGCAGGTAGATGCCCACAGGGGTGAATACATCTGCCAGCATTTGCTTTGATCTTGATTTTACTTGAATACTACCCATTTGATTTTGATTAGGTATTAAAACGAAGAAGGCCCGCTGTGTAACAGCGAGCCTTCGAATTATATACGATCACTACGGATCATGGCACTGTAACACATTATCAGGAACTGATATTGTGCCAACGCCAATGATTGTTTGTAATGAATGTGGTCATGATTTGTTTGATTTGCTTTATTTGCGAAACAAATATCTGTCGAATTATTTGAAATTACAAATGTTCTGTCAGATTTTTTTCTGTCTCGCGGATAATTGTCTCGCCGGTGATTTTCCTGTCTCGCGAATGATTTCCTGCCTCCGGCAGGAAATCATTCGCCCGGGAGCGGTTGATGATCCGGCTACCGCCGGATCATCAACCGCGATAATTATATACGGCTTCGATGACTTTAGCCGGATCATCAACCGCGACAATTATATACAGCTTCGATGGCTATAGCCGGATCATCAACCGCGACTATTATTAAAGCAGCCCCTTCGTACTTGGCAATTGCATATTAGATGGATTCCTCTTTACCGCCATCTTAATCGCTTTTGCAAACACCTTGAAGATCGCCTCTATCTTATGATGTTCATTCTCCCCTTCCGCCTTGATATTCAGGTTACTCTTTGACGCATCTGAAAAAGACTTAAAGAAATGGAAGAACATCTCCGTAGGCATCTCTCCTATCTTCTCCCTATTAAACTTAGCATCCCAGACTATCCAGTTCCTTCCTCCAAAATCAATCGCTGCCTGCGCCAGGCAATCATCCATCGGTAAGCAATAACCATAACGCTCTATCCCTCTCTTATCACCTAAACCCTGCGCTACCGCTTCACCCAGTGCAATACCCACATCCTCAATCGTATGATGCTCATCTATGTGCAAATCGCCCTTCGCTTTGATAGTTAGATCAATACTACCATGACGCGCTATCTGATCCAGCATATGATCAAAGAAACCTAAACCAGTTTCGATATCTGCTTTACCAGTACCATCCAGGTTCAGTTCAATATGAATATCAGTTTCTTTAGTAGTACGTGTATGAGATACTTTACGCAATCCTAATTTCAGGAACTCATAGATCTTCTCCCAATCTGTAGACTCCAAAGCAATCACTGATTCCAGCGCCTTCGCATCTGCACTCACTTCCGCACCACCAAGACCAGTACCCTCATTCATCCAGATCGCTTTCGCTCCCAGGTTCTTGGCTAACTGTACATCCGTAATACGATCTCCGATCACAAATGAATTTGCAAGATCATAATCAGCTGTGAAATATTTCGTCAGCATTCCTATACCCGGTTTACGTGTAGGTGCGTTCTCATGAGGGAAGCTGCGATCTATATGATACTCCTTAAAAAATACCCCTTCATTCTCAAACGCACGAACAATAAAGTTTTGCGCCGACCAGAAAGTATCTTCAGGAAAGCTCTCAGTGCCTAATCCATCCTGGTTCGTCACCATCACCAGTTCAAAATCCAGTTCCGCTGCTATACGCGTGAGCCAGGTGAATACCCTGGGATAGAATTCGATTTTGTCAAGTGAATCAATCTGGTAAGTTGGTGGCACCTCTTTGATCAAAGTACCATCGCGATCTATGAAGAGAACTCTTTTCATTATTTGAAATTATTTATAGCATTTACCAATGTCACATTCTCTTCCGGCGTACCTACTGTAATACGCAGGCAGCCTCCACACAATTCTACCTTTGAACGATCACGTACAATGATGCCCTGCTCAACCAGGTTATTGTAAATACCCTTTGCATCTGTGGTCTTCGCCAGCAGGAAGTTCGCATCACTTGGATAGATATACTCTACCTGTGGCAATCCTTCCAGCGCAGCTGCGAGTTTATCTCTTTCTACAACTGCATCTTTGATCCAGTCATTCACCTGACCGATATTGTTCAGTGCTTCTAGTACGAGATCCTGTGCAGACTGGTTAATGTTGTAAGGTGCTTTTACTTTGTTCAGCACATTGATAATATCTTCTCCTGCAAACGCCATCCCTACGCGCAGTGCTGCCAGTCCCCATGCTTTGGAGAGTGTTTGCATCACTACGAGATTTGGATATTCAGTCAGCTCAGAGATAAAAGTTTTCTGACGTGCATAGTTGATATACGCCTCATCTACCACTACAATACCATCAAAATTGTTCAGGATCATTTCGATATCTGAACGGTCAATGGAATTACCTGTAGGGTTGTTTGGAGAACAGATAAAGATCAGTTTTGTATGCTCATCCACTGCTTCCTGCAACGCCGGCATATCTATCTGGAAAGTATCAGGTGTAAGAGATACTTTACGTACGATCACATCATTGATATTCGCACTCACTTCATACATACCATAGGTAGGCGGAAACAGTACTACATTATCAATTCCGGGACGGCAGAAGGAACGATACAATACATCGATCACTTCATCACTCCCATTTCCCAGGAAAATATTCTGTGGGGGTACACCCTTGATCTCCGCCAGTTTGTACTTCACCTTCCACTGCATCGGATCAGGATAACGGTTATAATTCACCGGCAATGGTGAACCATAACTATTTTCATTTGCATCCAGGAAAATGGATGCTTCGCCTTTGAACTCATCTCTCGCTGTAGAATAAGGAACGAGGCGTTTTATGTTGTCGCGTAATAAGCTATTTAAATCGAACATACGATAAGATTAAATTATTTCAGACGGAGGGTCACCGCATTCTTGTGTGCATCCAACCCTTCTGCCGCAGCCATGATTTCGATGGTACTACCTATATTTTGCAAGCCTTCTTTGGTCAGGCGCTGGTAGGTGATCTTCTTGACGAAGCTATCCAGCGATACACCACTGTAAGCAGTGGCATAACCATTCGTAGGCAATGTATGGTTGGTACCCGAAGCATAGTCGCCGGCGCTCTCAGGAGAATAGTTACCCAGGAATACAGAACCGGCATTCACCACCGCATCTGCAATGGAGATATCATCTTTGCAGGCCACGATCAGGTGCTCTGGTGCATATTCATTCAGCAGTGCCATCGCTTCTTCATTGTCACGGACCAGTATGATACGGCTGTTTTCCAATGCTTTTGCAGCGATATCTTTGCGTGGTAATTGCGCCAGCTGCGCAGCTACCTGTTCCTGTACAGGTTTGATAATATCAGCAGTGGTGGTCACCAGCAATACCTGGCTATCAGGGCCGTGTTCTGCCTGTGACAACAGATCGGCCGCTACGAAAGCAGGTACACAGGTTTCATCTGCCAGTACTGCTACTTCCGAAGGTCCAGCCGGCATATCGATGGCTACACCATCTTTGTTGATGAGCTGTTTTGCACAGGTTACATATTGATTGCCCGGACCAAAGATCTTGTGTACACGGGGAATGCTTTCTGTACCATATGCCATGGCAGCAATCGCCTGCACACCGCCTATCTTATATACGCGGTCCAATCCAATCTGCTCTGCTGTGTACAGCACTGCAGGGTGTACTTCACCTTTTGCATTGGAAGGAGTGCAGAGAATAATTTCCTTACATCCTGCTATCATCGCCGGAATACCGAGCATAAGGATGGTAGAAAACAGCGGTGCAGAACCACCCGGAATATATAATCCTACTTTCTCTATTGCCACCGGTTTGCGCCAGCATTGTACCCCAGGCATGGTTTCGATCACCTTGCCGGATTCCTGCTGTGCTTTGTGGAAAACCTCTATATTTTGTTTAGCCTGTAAGATGGCTTTTTTCAATGCGGGATCGAGGGTAGCAGCTGCCTGTGCAAACTCCGCAGGTGTGACTGCGAGTGCATCCAGCTGTACCTTATCAAATTGCTGCGCATACTTGCGAACGGCTGCATCTCCATTCTGGCGTACATCCGCGAGGATGTTGCCGACACTGGTTTCCAGTGCAGTGTTGTCAAATACCGGGCGACGCAGCAGCTCCGGCCATTGTGAACGTTCTGGATATTCGAATACCAACATATGACAGCGATATTAAATGATCATCTTTTCAATTGGAACTACCAGTATACCCTGTGCACCTGCTTCTTTCAGGCTTTCAATGATATCCCAGAATTCATTTTCATTCAGCACTGAGTGTACGGAACTCCAACCTTCTTCTGCCAGTGGCAATACGGTGGGACTCTTCATACCTGGCAACAGGGCGATGATTTCTTTCAGTTTATCATTTGGTGCATTCAGCAAAATGTACTTGGTGTTCTTCGCTTTCTTCACTGCCTGGATGCGGAATTGCAGCTTGCGGAGAATAGCTTGCTGCTCCGGAGTGAGACTACCGTTAGAGATCAGTACTGCCTCAGATTTCAGGATCACTTCTACTTCTTTCAGACCGTTCATAAACAGGGTGGAACCACTGCTTACCAGGTCACAGATAGCGTCTGCCAGACCAATGCCGGGAGCGATTTCCACGGAACCACTGATTTCATGAATATCTGCAGTCAGGCCATGTTCCTGCAGGAACTTTTCGAGGATCACCGGGTAGCTGGTCGCGATGCGCAGCTTGTCCATGTCTTTTACGCCATTGTATTCCACTGATTTGGAAACAGCGAGGGAGAGGCGGCATTTGCCAAAACCCAGTTTCTCAACTGTTGTTACAGGGCGGTTCTTTTCCAGTACCACATTTTCACCAACGATGCCCAGGTCTGCTACGCCATCTTCCACGTATTGCGGAATATCATCATCGCGCAGGAAGAATACTTCCAGCGGGAAGTTACTGGCTTCTGTTTTCAGCTTATTAACACCATTATTGATGTCGATACCGCATTCTTTCAACAGCTTAATGGAATCGTCGTGTAAACGTCCTGATTTCTGAATGGCAATTCTCAGTTTCATGTTCTTGTTAATGTTCCGTGAAAACAAAAAAGGGGCTTACCGTTTGGTAAGCCCCTGATGATGTTCTAATATCTTGATAGTACATATAGTCATCCCAGCCTACCTGCGTGGTAAGAAATGATGGTGATGATGTGTATGTACGTTTGCGTTCATGTTTGAATTTATAACGGGGCAAAGTTAGGAAGTATTTTTTAAAATAAAATTAAAATTTTAAGGCTGTTATTGAATCATTTCAAAGATAAGGTCAAAGATAAGGCAACCATATGGGTAACCCGACCTTTTCCCGTACATAAGCTATACCTAAGCCGCCCATAAGCCGTACATAACCCGCCTCTATATAGATGCGGGTTATGTACGGCTTATGGGCGGGATATAGGCGGCTTATAGGCGGGTTACCTCCGGGAAAAACCTAAGGAAGTGCTATAGAAGCCCCGAATAAAAAAAGGGCTAGCCGGTATGGCTAGCCCTTTTTTTATACCTGTCAATATTGTATTAAGGTACTAATGCGAAGTCTGCAGACTGTGTATCGCGGCTGTTTCCACCCACAAATACAGAGAAATCACCTGGTTCAGACACATATTTCAGGTCTTTATTATAGAATTTCAGGTCATTTACGCTCAGTTCAAAGGTCACTGTCCGGGTTTCTCCTTTCTTCAGGAAGATCTTTTTGAAGTTTTTCAGCTCCTTTACCGGGCGGGTTACGCTTGCTACTTTGTCACGAATGTACAGCTGTACTACCTCTTCCCCATCATAATTACCACTGTTGGTCACTGCTACACTTACTTTCACATTGCCGGTTGCTGACTGCTTCAGCTGGTTTTTATCCAGCTGTACAGGACCGTAAGTAAATTTGGTATAGCTCAGACCATAACCAAATGGATACAGCGGTTCATTGGTGATATCCAGGTATTTGCTGGAATATTTATTGGCTGGATCCTCCGGACGACCGGTATTCTTATGATTGTAGTAGATAGGGATCTGACCTACGCTGCGGGGGAAGGTCATAGTCAGTTTACCGGCTGGGTTGTAATCGCCAAACAGTACGTCGGCAATGGAGTTACCAGCTTCGGTACCCAGGAACCATGTTTCCACGATAGCAGGGATGTGGGCGTCTTCCCATTCCAGGGTCAGCGGACGGCCATTCATCAGCACCAGAACTACTGGTTTGCCGGTAGCATATACAGCTCTCAGCAGTTTTTCCTGGTTTTCAGGAATGCTGATGTTAGAACGGCTGGCAGCTTCACCACTCATACCATATGATTCACCCAGAGCCAGTACCACGATGTCTGATTGCTGTGCCAGGGCAACAGCTTCAGCCAGCATACCTGCGCTGTTGGCTGTATCTTCGGCTGTCAGCACAGCTTTCTGCAATGCTCTTTTCAGCAGCGTTGTATCGTTTGTATAGTGTGCTCCACGCAGGTAAGTGACATTACCTGCACCTCCGAGTTTCTGTTTGATACCTTCCAGCAGGGTGATTGATTTGGTATAATCACCAGCTGCGGACCAGTTACCGATCATATCACGTTTGCTGTCTGCCAGCGGGCCGATCAGGGCAATTTTCGCCCCTTTCTTCAGTGGCAGCAGTTCCTGCTGGTTTTTCAGGAGCACGATAGAGCGGGCGCCGATTTCGCGGGCGGTAGCACGGTTTTCAGGCGTCAGGATCTCTTTGGCAGGTCTTTCGTTGTCGCAATATAAATAGGGGTCTTTGAAGAGGCCCAGATCATATTTAGCAGAGAGAATACGGTATACGCAGGTATCAACCTGTGCCATGGTGATCTTTTTATCGGCCACCAGCTTTGCCAGCTGCCTGGTATATACGCTACCCTGCATATCCATGTCTACACCGGCATTCAGTGCCAGTTCGCCTACCTTGTATTCATCACCTACACCATGTGCCATCATTTCATTAATAGCCGTGTAGTCTGTCACGACAAAGCCTTTGAAGCCCCATTGCCTGCGCAGCAGGTCGGTCATCAGCCATTTGTTGCCAGTAGCAGGGATACCGTCTACTTCGTTGAAGGAAGTCATCACAGTCGCTACACCTGCATCTACAGCAGCTTTGTAAGGAGGCAGGTAGTACTCGTACATTTTCTGGCGGCTCATGTCTACAGTGTTGTAGTCACGACCGGCTTCCACAGCACCATAGAGGGCAAAGTGTTTTACACAGGCCAGAATGGTATTGTTCAGAGAGAGGTCGGTACCCTGATAGCCTTTTACTTTTGCTTTGGCTACCTGTACGCCGTACCAGGTGTCTTCACCTACTCCTTCGGCTACACGTCCCCAGCGGGGGTCACGTGCAATGTCCACCATTGGAGAGTACGTCCATTGCAGACCGTCCGCGCTGGCTTCTACAGCAGCAATGCGGGCGCTCTTTTCCATGAGGGCCATATCCCAGGTACAGGCTTCTCCCAATGGAATAGGGAAGATGGTCTTGTGACCATGAATTACGTCATATCCGAATAATAAAGGAATCTTAAGACGGGTTTTCATTGCCATGTCCTGTAACTGGCGGGTGTACTGAGGAGTGTACGCATTGAAGATGGAGCCACAGCGGCCGTCTTCGATGTCTTTTTTATATCCCGCATTCATAAACGGGCCGGTTACGTCCATTTCGCTGGTGAGAAGGTTTAATTGCCCGATTTTCTCCTCCAGCGTCATTTTTTTGATCAGGTTATTAATAAACGCCTGTTTACCATTCTGATTTGTCTTAGTCTGTGCAGTTGTTGTACCGCCTGCTATGCTTAACGCCAGCAAGCCGGTAAGGATTCGTTTACGGCTGTTCATAACATGTGTGTTTTTTGTTCGTATCAGAGTGGCGAAGATACAAAAATGCGATTGGTCTTATCATGATAAAAGTTAGGTAATTGCAGAACGGGGCACTTCCGCCTTCGCAGAAGTGCCCCGTTCCGGGCGTAGGCCTGCGGCCGGCTTAGAGTGCCAGCATTACGGATTTCAGCTTTTTGCCCCTGTATTTTTCTACATTATCTACAAATATGATGAATCCTTTGCTTTTGTAATTCCAGTTGATTGTGATCAGGTGACCATGATAAGGAATATTGGATAGCTGAAACCATTTCCATGGCACCATCGGATCGATGGTTACTTTATTATCTAATGATGGCCGGATACCTATCAGGTCATTAATGACGAGATCACAGAAACCGGAATGATTGTAATAACTACTACGGGGATTATCTCCCTTTAACCAATATCCGTTCTTTTCATCCTGGTACTCTCCCAGGTAAGGCTGTCCGTTTTTCTGATGAGAACGGGCATAGGTCCTTAGCATCTCATAGTAAATAGCGGGCGTCATGCCGCCTTTATAATGATAATCACGGAGCAGATTGGATAAGGCTTTCAAGGTCTGAGTAGTGGCAAACGGCCACAACGCGCCATCCCATTCACAGCCACCCGTACCATGACTACGAAAAGCAGGATGTCTTCTCTCTGCTGTTGTAATACCCCAGGGTGCATTAAAACCGGTTGTATCGATCAATTGCTGCCAAGCACGGGCATAGAATGCCTGATCGTCGGGCAAATTAAAATACCAGGGGATAAAACCGATTTCTTCACGCGCATCTGACAATCCTCCTTTTGCCAGGCGGACTTTAAAAAAATCAGCTTTGCTATCCCACATACTATCTTGTGTCAATGATTTTATTTTTGCTACATCAGCTACGTATTTTTTAAACAGCGTGTCATTGTGTGCCAGCTTTGCCATGGCTGCCATCGCCACCGCATTGCCATACATGTAGCTGTTAATGGTAGGGCGGATATTTTTCTCTTTCCTGCTACCACTGATAGATTCTTCCATACCATCTTTTACATCAAACTGCCAGAAGAGTCCATCAGGAAGGCGCCTTTCCTTTTCCCATAAATGATAATCCGCATCCATATATGGGAGCAGATCTATTGCCAATGCAGGGTCTCCGCTTACTTTGATGTTTTCATACACTGCCCATTCCGCCCAACTACTAAACTGGTGAAACTTCGGCGCCTTTTGCTGTGCATCTGCAATAAACCAATAGCGGATATCCTGGTTGATGTACTGAGTATCTCTCAGCCACCGGCCTTCATTGATGTGATGCCCTAAGGCACAACTCAGCGCATTGTACCTGCCTGCATGTTTTACCGGTAAGATAAATTCAGTAAATATGAACCCATCCGGCGTCTCTTTCAGGTGTTTTCTAAATGTCCACCAGCGGTAGTAATAGGTCTTTTCAATAATGCTATCCGGACATTCCAGCAAAGGAATGTTTTTATTCAACCATTCATAAGCCTGTGCATTATTCACATAGTTCTGCACGGTTTCACTGTCTACAGCATTGAACTGGTGTACATAACGCTGCAAGGGGCTTTGCGCAAACACGCCTTGCATTCCTAATAAAAAAATTATAACTAAAGTCGTACGGTTGGATCCCACGCATTCAGAATTTTAGTGATTGTAATCGCTTTCGCCTCCGGCTTACTCAATTGCTTAGACCAGCTCACACGTTGGCTGGTGCCGGCTCCCGGGCCATTATTGTTATACTCCCTGTATCTGGCGGTCTGTTCATTCTCTGTCTTATCCCAGTTATGCCAGCCCACAGGCAGGATATGTTTACCCAATGTGCACTCCATAAACAATGTAGCGGCATAAGGTCGCCATGGCCGCCCCAGGTACACTTTCGTAGCCGTATCTGCAGCGATCAGGTTACAATGCATGAATACAAAACCATAGGGCTGGTTGGCGGTCGTAGAGGCAGCTGTGACATAGGAATTCCTGATACTGAAAATGGTGCAATCCTTAAACACCACCGTGGCCGCACCAAATATGAAATCTGTAGTGCCTTCTATATAACAACTATCATAAAACTGCCGGCTATCTTCTTTTCCGGCATATAGTGTATCCTGGTTGCCCAGCAATTTACAATTCCGGAATATACACCTGTCTCCTTCCACATGGAGTGCGACTCCCTGTCCTACCTGACCAGCTGCATTTACAATTGTTAAATTCCGGAGGATCACATCATTCCCCTGTACCAAAACGGTATAAGATGTAAATGTGCTGTACTTGTCCCTTCCATTTATATCTTTACCACCGGGATATGGTTTCCCTGAAAAATCACTATTGGTAATAATGGTACTATCCCGGGATTCACCGATCAGCGTAATCCCCGTCTTCCAGGAAGGGATGACCAGTTTCTCATGATAAGTTCCTTTCTTTATAAAAATGGTCACTCTCCAATACTGAAAGTCCCGTACGGCATTCACCGCATCCTGGATATTGGAGAAATCTCCGCTCCCATCGTGGGCTACGACTAACAGTTTTTTCTCCTGGGCGGAGCTGGAAAACGCAACAAATAGCAAGCATAAATAAACAAGGTGCTTCATAACAGGAATTTATAGCAGGCGGAAGCTATAAAAATCCGCTTATTTACCGAAGGTTTATTTACGCAATCGTTACCGGAAATAAATAGCGTCTTTTATGTAATTTTATCGTCGATGCACCACCCGGATGACATAGCACTAGTGAATAAGCTGGCAGGCAATGATGAAGTAGCCTTCGAGGCGCTTTTCCATAAGTACAAGGATAAACTATATTCATTCCTCCTACACCTTGGCAACTCCCCTACAGCGGCAGAAGACGTACTACAGGACGTCTTTATGAAGCTATGGACACGCCGTGCTCAGCTGGGTGAAATCGATAATTTCAACGCCTATTTGTTCCGCATGGCTGCCAATCAGGCTATTAACCTGATGCGCAGGCAAAGCCGGGAAATCAGGATCCTCGATGAGCTACAATTGTATACCATCGATGAAAACGGCACCGCACAGGCCATGTCGGAGAAAGAAGTGCAGGAAGTACTGGCCAAAGCGCTGGCAACCCTGCCGCAACAGCAATATAAGGTGTTTATGCTCAGCCGTGAACACGGACTCAAGTATGAAGAAATTGCGGCTGAAATGGGCATCTCTGCCGCCACGGTCCGCAATCATATGGTGCAGGCGCTCAAAAAGATCAGAACGTACCTGGAGTCTTCACATATTATCAGCATTATTTATCTGTACATCATATTAGCAGAGAAGATGAAATAAACATTGTTCCTTAGAACTCCCTCTTTAAAAATATTTTAAATTTTTTTTCGGATCGACTAGACCGAAAGTTTCAGTTGTTTGTCTTATACGTAAGGGACAAACATTTTTTAAGAAAATCAGCCACATGTCGATAGACAGGATCACAGCATTATTGGAGAAATTAACATCCAACACCTGCACCTGGCAGGAGAAAAAAGAGCTATTCACGCTCATCGAAAGCGTGGACGATCCGCAGCTAAAAGCTGTACTGGAAGCTGCGTGGCTACAATATAACCAGCCAGTTCATAACCTATCCGACTATTCCTCAAGAGTCATTCTTGACAACATTTTACAACGGAAACAGCCAATTAGAGTTCTATTTATCCAAAAATGGCGCGCTGCGGCTGTAGCAGCCGCAGCTGCGCTATTAATTGGAATCAGCATTTACAAATTTACAGGCACTCCTTCCGCCACAAAGGAACCAATTGCCAGCGTATCAGATATTAAAGCCCCTGTCACACACAAGGCCACCATCACATTATCTAATGGACAACAGGTGCCGGCAGACAGTATCTCCGCTCATCAACTGGTCATGCAGGGTCAAACCAAAGTAGTCAGACTTGCCAACGGAGAGATTGTTTACCAACCACAGGGACAACACGACGAAATTTTACTCAATACGCTTACGAATCCAAAAGGAAGTCAGGTGACTTCGATCACGTTATCTGATGGAAGCCGGGTATGGCTCAATGCAGGTACTTCCCTCACCTACCCTGTAGCCTTTTCAGGCCGCGAAAGGAAAGTGACTGTATCAGGGGAGGCCTACTTTGAAGTAGCGGCAGCAGGTGACCACAAAATTCCTTTTTCAGTAAATATTAAAACCAACCAAAGAGATAGCAGTCTTGTTACTGTGCTGGGTACACATTTTAATATCAAAGCTTATGAAGATGAAGCAGACACGAGAGTAACGCTATTACAAGGTAGCGTACAGGTAGATCATCAGCAACAGGGCCTCCGGATTGTACCCGGACAACAGGCTACCTATGCTGACGGCCAAAAGATCAATGTAAGTACACCATCTACTGATGATGTAGTAGCGTGGAAAGAAGGGCTTTTCGCTTATCAGAACAACAGTATCGCACAGGTACTGCGCGATGCCGCCCGCTGGTATGATATAGATGTTGTGTATGCAGGCAAGGTACCTGGTGACACCTTCACAGGTGAGATACCGCGTACGGCTACGCTGACTGAGCTATTACAAATTTTACAAATGAGCCGGGTCCACTTCCGGTTAGAAGGCAGACGGCTTACTGTACTAAATTAAAATCATACACCACCTATACCAGGATCATGTGACTAGATACGAAAACGCCCCGAATGGGGGTTCGGGGCGCGAAAAATCTGAGTCACTTATCATAAATAGTCAAGCCAGACTAACTTATTTTATTACCGTCTGAACGGAGTCCATCCGGGATGACTCAAATCCAGCCAAATCTATGCTGTTAAATGCAAACGGCAAAACATTGCCGTGTCTGTCATCAACCAAACTTCTGTTGATTATGAAATTCACAGTCGTATTTGTATTGGTCGCTTGTTTACAGGTTAAGGCCAGCACTTATGCACAGAATGTGTCATTGAATGTTCGAAACGCTTCCCTGGAGCTGGTATTTAAAGAATTTAAGAAGCAAACAGGGTACAATTTCTTTTACAATGATGCGATGGTCCGCACAGGTATTCCTGTGACCGTAGACCTGAAATCCATGCCGCTTGAGGAAGCTTTAAAGCAGGCATTGCTCAATCAGCCGCTTACCTTTTCTATTGTGAACAAAACAGTAGTGCTGAAAGATAAGATGGCCACACCTGATTTTACATCTGTGCCAGCGCCGCCGGAAGATCTGCATGGCCGTGTGGCCGATTCCCTGGGAAATCCGCTGATTGGCGCCACTGTCCGTGTGAAAGGAACTAAGGAAGTGGTGATTACTGACGGTAGTGGTATGTTTATTCTCAAAAATGTTGATGACAAACAAACCCTGATCGTCTCCTTTACAGGTTATGTCACGAAAGAAGTACCTGTAAAAGAAGGTAGTTCAAGAGTCTACATGATCAGGCTGTTACGCTCCAACAACCCGCTGGATGAAGTGCAGGTGATCGCTTACGGTACCAATACCAGACGTTTTAACGTGGGTAATGTGGCGACCCTGAATTCGGCTGATATCAAAAGTTCAGGTGCTACCAACATTACCAATGCCCTCAATGGTCGTGTACCAGGTCTGGAAGTAAATGTATTTAGCGGTGTTCCGGGTGCAAGACAAACGTTCCAGTCCAGAGGGCAGAATACACTGTCCAGCTCTGCGACAGCCATTGCATACGATCAGCCCCTCATCATCGTAGATGGAATTCCATTGCCTACACAGAACAATGACATCTCGATGTTGCTGAACAGCTTCAACTCCGGCGGTGGCGCCAGTGGCTTCAGTGCATTGAATGGCGTGAACCCTTCAGATATCGAAAGTATCAGTGTGCTGAAAGATGCAGATGCTACTTCTATATATGGTTCTCAGGGTGCGAATGGTGTAGTGGTGATCACGACCAAAAAAGGGAAGCCAGGCAGAAACAGGGTGAATGTAAGTGTGGTAACTGGTCCCAGCAAGATTTCCCGCGGACTGGATATGATGGATACAAAGCAATATCTGCGTATGCGTCATCAGGCAATCACCATGGATAGTATTACGACCTTCCCTACAGATCAGAGTTATTTCAAAGACCTGTTTGTATATGATACTACCATGTATACTGATTTTGTTAAGAAATATTATGGTGGTACAGCTAACAGTACAGATGCACACCTGAGCATGTCAGGAGGCGCTGCGAATAGCACCTATATGGTGTCTGCCGGTTATACCAGACAGTCTTATAATATGCCGGGCGATTTTTCAGATAAGCGCTACACGCTGCATAGTGCATTGAGCACACATTCTTCAAATAACAAGATCAGGGCTGATTTTGGCAGTGATGTGTCTTACGAAACCAATAATTCTTCAGGCAGCACCACCCTGGGTAAAGCCATGATGACTGTGCCTGACCATCCGGATATGCTGGATGCAAGAGGTAACCTGGTTTGGACATACAAAGGGCAGGATGTAAGTTCTGATCAGTTGCTGGCGGAGCAAAAAAAGCCATACAATATCAACAGCTACCTGTTTAATAATTACCTCCGTTTAACTTACGAAATAATTCCAGGATTGAACATTGCTGCAAATGCAGGCTGGGCTATGAACATGACCAAACAATATAGCGCCACCCCGCTTGCGGCCGTGAAACCGGGTAATGGTACAACTGCCAGTGCCAACTTTGGCCAGAGTAATGACCAGACGATCAACCTGGAGCCACAGGTCGATTACAGAAAGACCATCGGAGATGGTGAACTAACAATATTGGCAGGCGGTACCTACAGAAAAGTAACATCCAGTTTTAATCAGCAGCTGGGTACTGGTTACACAGACGATGGATTATTAGGAACCATCATGGCGGCAACTGGTATCAGTGTATCAGATGGCGCTGATATCTCCAAATATGTAGCAGGGTTTGGCCGTGTTAACTATGTCTATAAGGAAAAGTACATCATCAACCTGACCGGTCGTCGCGATGGTTCCAGCAATTTTGGACCTGGCCGCCGTTTTGGTAACTTTGGTGCAGTTGGTATCGGTTGGATCATCTCCGAAGAACGATTCATGGAATCATTCAAACCTGTGCTTAGCTTTGTAAAGATCTCCGGTAACTATGGTACCAATGGTTCCGACGGTGTAGCCCCCTATAAATATCAGCCATACTGGAAAGTAGCGTCCACAACATCTACGCAGACCTTTGACAGTACCCGTCCTTACACAGCCAGCAATCTTTACAATCCGGATTATAGCTGGGCTTCCAAACATTCCATTAACCTGGGACTGGACCTCGGCTTTATTGATGATAAGATCCTGTTGAACCTGGCTTATTACCGTAGCAGAACCGGTAACCAGCTTACAGGTTATACACTGCCTACACAAACTGGTTTCAACAGTGTAGTGAAAAATATGGATGCTGTGCTGCAGGATGCAGGTCTCGAATTGTCCATTACGACCCGCAATATCACCACAAAAGATTTCAGATGGACTACATCTTTCAATATCTCCGGCAACAGGAATAAACTGATTTCCTTCCCTGGTTTAGCAACATCTGCTTATGCAGCTACCTATGCAGTTGGGAAATCTACTTCCATGATATATGGATTCAAATATGCAGGTGTGAACGACACAACCGGTGTATTCCAATATTATAAGGCGAATGGCACCATTACTTCTGCACCAGCTACTACCAATATCGCCAAGGGTGGAGATATGCAGGCAATTGCCAATGCACAGACTGATTTCTATGGTGGTCTGAACAACACTTTCTCCTATAAGAACTGGAACCTGAGCCTGTTCTTCAAATTCTCCAGGGCGATGGCCAAAAACTACCTGGCAGGTATTAATTATGCATCTCCGTTACCTGGCGGCCAGATCAATCTGCCTGCATTTATGCAGGATATGTTCTGGACCAAACCGGGTGATCATGCACAATTACAGCGCCTGACCACAGGTTATTATGGTGCTGCCAGAAACGGACAACTGGCACAACGTTACGGTAGTTACTTCACCAGTTCTGATGCTGTGTATAGTAACAATACTTACCTGCGTCTGAAAAGCCTCATGCTGTCTTATTCACTGCCAGCAGCTACTGTGAAAAAAATGGGTATCCAGGGTTGTTCATTCAATGTCACTGCACAGAACCTGTTCACTATTACCAACTATAAGTTTGGTGATCCTGAAATGCCTGGTACGCTTTATACAGTGCCTATGCAGCTGATCGTAACTGGTGGTTTCAACCTGGAGTTCTAATTGTTTAAAATGTATCTATCATGAAGAAGAATCGTTCTATATATATAATTGCGGCGGCAGCCCTGTTCGCCATGTCCTGTAACAAGCTGGTTGATATTCCTGCTCATCCAATTGATCAGATTACAGAAGGCACCGTTTTTAGCGACAGTGCAGATATCATGTCTGCTGTAGCTGGTGTCTATTCCAACTTTAAAGCAAATGCTTCCGGTGGTTCTATTGGCGCTACTATAGTGACTGTCAATGGAGGCCAGGCTGCCGATGAACTGATATATGCCTATAGTTCTACTTATGTAAACAACGCCTACCTGGCAGACGATGGAACTGCATCCACTTTGTGGAATTCAGCATACACCAATATTTACCAGATGAACAGCTGTATAGCTGGCATTAGCGGTACTTCTGCTATCAGTGACTCACTTAAACGTGCACTCGTAGCTGAGATGAAATTTGACCGTGCCTTTTATTACTTCCAGATGGTAAACCTGTTTGGTGGTGTACCTTTGGTCACCGTTACCGATTATAACGTGACCGCTACCCAACCAAGAGTAACTGTAGATGAAGTGTATAAACTGATCCTAGCAGATCTGGCAGAAGCCCGTTCCCTGCTCAAGGCAAAATATCCGTCTACTTCCGGCACCAAATACCGTCCAAACCTGTACACAGCGATGGCACTTTCTGCCAAGGTATTCTTATACCGCCAGCAATGGGATAGTGCAGCGCAGATGGTAAATCAGATCTTAGCCTCCGGTCTTTATGCAATGGCATCCACGCCATCCACTGTATTTTATCAGTCCAGCAATGAAGTCATCTGGAACCTGCCCGGTAGCATTGTGAGCACTTCTAACTTTCAGACGGGTGAAGGTTATACCTTACTGCCATCTTCTATCTACTCTGCTCCAGCTTACCAGGTAAATCCTATCCTGGTGAATGCATTTGAAGCAAATGACCTCCGTAAGGCCACCTGGATCACGCAAACTACATTATATGGAACCACATATAATTACCCGACAAAATACAAGAACCGGACATATGATGCAGCTAACAGGGAGGCATATGTAATGTTCCGCCTCGCTGATATGTACCTGGTACTGGCAGAAGCGCAGGCACACCTGGGCAATACCTCAGATGCGATTACGAATCTGAATATCGTAAGATCAAGAGCGGGTCTCGCTGGCTACGCTGGTACTGACGAAGATCTGCTGACTGCCATCTACCACGAACGCCAGGTTGAAATGGCATTCGAGTGGGGCAACCGCTGGTACGATCTGAAACGTACAGGCACTATTGATGCAGTACTGGGTGCTGAGAAATCTTCCTGGAAATCTACTGCTGCACTGCTTCCTATTCCTTCTACACAGATACAGGCAAATCCCAACCTTATTCAGAATGATGGTTACTAGAAATAAATAACAAAATTCAAACAAATCATGCTAAAAAGCCAACGTTCAACGATAGCCATCGCCATAGGAGTTTCTCTTATGGCGGTGACCACCGTTCATGGTCAGATCTTTAGACACAAGAAGAAACAACAGCCCACCGCACAGAAAGGCGCCACACCTGCTGACACAACCAAGAAACCCACCAGCATACCTGTTAAACCATACAAGGATGTGATCACTGCTGATATGAAGTCCAGCAAGGGTTTTATTACTGTACACCAGAAAGATGAAAAGTACTTCTTCGAGGTTCCTAACAAAATGATGGGTAGAGACATTCTCATCGTGAGCCGTATTTCAAAAGCATCTGCCGAAATGCGCAATGGTAGCTCAGGTTATTCAGGCGATCAGATTGGTGAAACTGTGTTCAGGTTTGAACTGGGTCCTGCTAAAAAATTATTACTCCGCCGTATCTCTTTCAGAGAATATAGTGATGACAGTACCAAATCAATGTTCGCCAGCGTACAAAAGAACAATGTACAGGCAATTGCCATGGCTTTTACGATCGCTGCTTACGCCCCTGATTCCAGCGGTGTTGTATTCGATGCGACAGACTTTGTAAACAGCGACAACGAAGTATTGTACTTCCAGAAAAAAGCGCTCAAAGACAAAGCTGGCATGGGTGCACAGGCAAACGACCGCAGCTTTGTAGATTATGTACGTGCATTTGCTTCCAATGTAGAGGTTCATGCCGTAAAGACTTACAATGCGGGTCTGAACCCTACCTCTTCTTCCTATACCGTAGAGCTGAACTCTTCTATGGTCCTGCTGCCTGAAAAGCCAATGAAACCAAGAGCGATGGATGGCCGCGTAGGTTACTTCGCCGTAGGTCATATTGACTTCGATGCAGATCCACAGGGAGTAAAAGAAAAGATCTATGTAAAACGCTGGAGACTGGAACCAAAACCGGAAGATGTAGAGAAATACAAACGTGGTGAACTGGTAGAACCAGCTAAACCAATCGTATACTACATTGATCCTACTACCCCTAAGAAATGGGTACCTTACCTGATGCAGGGTGTAAACGACTGGCAGAAAGCCTTTGAAAAGATCGGTTTCAAAAATGCTGTATATGCACGCATTGCACCTACCAAAGAAGAAGACAGCACCTGGAGCATTGACGATGCCACTCACTCTGCTATCATCTATCGTCCATCTGTGATTGCCAATGCAATGGGTCCAAGCGTATCTGACCCTCGTAGCGGTGAGATCATCGAGAGCCACATCTTCTGGTATCACAACGTAATGAGCCTGCTGCAACGCTGGTATATGGCACAATGTGGTGCTGTTGATCCGCGTGCACTGAACAATGAACTGCCAGATTCTCTGATGGGTCAGCTCATCCGTTTCGTATCTTCTCATGAAGTAGGTCACACACTGGGTCTGCTGCACAACTTCGGTTCAAGCTCCACTGTACCTGTTGAGAAACTGCGCGACAAAGCATGGGTGGAAGCACATGGTCATACACCTTCTATCATGGACTATGCACGTTTCAACTACGTAGCACAGCCTGAAGATCATATTGGTGAAGCCGGTTTATTCCCACGTATAAATGACTACGATTTCTGGGCCATTCAATGGGGATATGATATGCACAAGGAATACAAAACTGCTGAAGAAGAAAAAACAGCCCTGTCCAAAATGGTGAGCGATAGCCTTGCTGCTAACCACCGCCTGTACTTCGGCAGCGAAGTGAACTTCACAGATGCCCGTTGTCAGAACGAAGACCTCGGCGACGATGCAGTAAAAGCGGGTGAATATGGTATCAAAAATCTGAAAAGATTAATGCCGGGTGTACTGAGTTGGGCTGGTGAGAAAGGGGAAGATTTTGATAAGCCAATGGAGCAGATCAAAACCCTGTACAGCCAGTTCTTCATGTACATGGGTCATGCTGTGGCAAACATCGGTAGCGTATACGTGACTGAAAATATGGTGGGCGATGCAGGCAACAGCAACGTAGAGCCAGCTCCATATGAAAAGCAGAAAGCAGCAATGGCATTTATCAACAAGCAATTGTTTGAAACGCCAACCTGGTTGAACAGTGAGCTGCTGAACAGAACCACAATGAACTTTGCTACTGAGATTAACGATGCACAGCGCGATATGCTGAACGCTATACTGGGCCGTGCACGTTTCAGCCGTCTCTTATGGTCTGAGCAGGTGTATGCAGCACAGAAGCATGTAAAAGTATATACACTGACAGAAATGTTAGGTGACCTGAACAAAGGCATCTTTACAGAGGCTTATGCAGGTAAGAATGTAGATATGTACCGCCGTGCTTTGCAAAAAGGATATGTAGCCAGATTGATGCAGCAGGTATTTGCAAACCAGGGCGAAGGTAATATCAGCGATCAGGTCATGCCGTTTGGTTTCAACTTTGAGAAATCAGATGAAAGAGCAATGGTGAAAGACAACCTGATGACCGTATTAGCTTTGTGTAAAAAACAAGCGGCAAATGCGGGACTGGACAAGCTGACTAAGTTACACTATGATGATATGGTAACGAAGATCAACGCGCAGTTAGCTGCAGAAAAACAAGGATTGATAAAGTAAAGATAAAATGAACACAACCCCACCTATCCTTAAGAACCCTATTTAAAAAAAACGTCCGCTTTCGCGGACGTTTTTTTATTTAAGTATTTTGAGAGAATACCTTATTTCCATTCTTCATTTTGTGTCAGATTCTTATTCGCATCCAGTTCATTCTGCGGCAGTGGCCAGATGTAATACTTGGTTGTGAAAGTTACACCCTGAATATTTGCAGCGCTGGTCGCATCTACAAATACATTGTTTGGCAGATCATAGATCATATGTGTACGTTGTATATCGAAGTAGGCTTTGTCTTCGAAGGCCAGTTCATGATAACGCTCTTTGTACACCTGCTGGCGGAAATCAGCCTGGCTCAGACCAGACAGAGGCGCCAGATTTGCCCTTGCACGGATCGCATTGATCTGTGTATAGGCTTTATCAGTAGGGCCGCTTACTTCATTGCTGGCTTCTGCATAGATCAGCATGATCTCTGGCAAACGGAACAGTGTCCAGTTCTCATCTGAGTTTGCATCGCCGGTAGTTGGATTCGCGGCTTCTTCCAGCCAGTATTTATACAGTGCATATTCACCGAAATCTCTGCCGTTGTAATTCGTGAAGAAGAATTGTTTTTCTTCTGTACGTTTATCGCCGGTTTCGTATGAATTTACAAACTGGTTGTATGGCATGAGCGCACCATATTCATCACCGAACTTAGAGATACCGATCTTTTCAGGAATGATCAGACGGGCAATATTGTTAGAAACAATACTTCCGGAATACTGTACCTGCAGGATGAACTCACTGCCGTTTTTATGTGCCCTGTCATGCAGGTAAGCATAACTGGTGAACAGTTCATAGCCACCACCATCTATTACTTCGGCAGCTTTATCGGCAGCCAGCTGATAGTAGGAACTACCTTTCTGCAATGGATACCCTGCCATGGTCAGGTATACGCTGGACAGCAGAGATTTTACTGCCATTACAGATACACGGCCGGTCACGTCAGTCGTTGGCAAAGAAGAGGCTTCTGCCAGCTGCAGGTCTTTTACGATCTGGTCATATACATCAGCAGCAGCGGTACGACTTGGGTACAGATCAGGACTGTTGGCGCTTACAGCTGTCAGTACCAGTGGAACATCACCATACAATCTTACCAGATGGTAGTAGTAGAATGCACGCAGGAAATATAATTGTCCCATCAGGTTGCTCTTCTGGGACTCATCCATACTTACATCCGGGATGTGCTGGATGGCCACGTTACAATTGGAGATACCATTGTAAAACCCTTTCCATACAGACATGAATACAGGATCGCTGGTACCTGCGGTGTGTTTGATCATGCTACTGTTGTAGGTACTCTGTCCCAGTGTTTTGGCATGTCCTACCAACATTTCCATAGAGATCCATGGTGTTTCGCCATAGCCGTCTCCGTTCTGGAATACTCTCAGTTGTTCGTAAGCACCATCCACGGCTGATTGTGCCTGGGTGGCATTTTTATAATAATTATCCGTTGTAATAGATGAAGGATTCTTTTCTTCCAGGAATTTACTACAGCCTGTCATTCCCATCAGGGAGAGGCTTAATAATACTATTATACTGCGGTTCATAATGTGCATTTAAAAGGTCCGTGATTAGAAAGTTACATTCAGTCCAAGCATGACAGTTCTTGCTTTGGGATAGTCATGGAACTGCATGCCCTGTGCAAAGGTGTCGTCCCATGTAGTCGTTTCCGGATCATAACCTATGTATTTGGTAATCAGGAAGAAGTTCTGTGCAGCGACATATACACGTGCATTGCTTACCCCCAGGCGCTTACAGGTAAGTGCTGCCAGGTTATAACCAAAGCTGATGTTCTTGCCCCTGATAAAAGAGCCGTTTTCCACTTTGTGGTTATCCAATTTACTGGTGTAACCGGCAGCAGTAGGCCTGATCTGGGCAATAGGTGTATTCTGGTGCTCAGGTGTCCATGCATTCAGTACGGTGGCAAAGCTGTTTGCAATACCAGTTCTGTCTTCTGAAGAGTGTTCTGAGAGTTTGAATACGTCATTACCATAGGAATATTGTAATTCCAGCAGGAAGTCAAATTGTTTGTAGCGGAAAGTGTTGGACAATGTACCATACCAGTCAGGAATACCTTTACCGATGATGGTGCGGTCCTGGCTGTTGATCTGGCCATCGTCGTTCATGTCTTTGAACTTCAGGTCACCGGGTTTGGCTCCATACTTGGTGGCTTCTGTTTCTTCAGCTGTACCCCAGGTACCTTCACGTACGTAACCATAGAAGGAACTTACAGATTTACCCACACGCAGGATGTTGGTATAATCCAGGAAGTTCGGGTTCATGTAAATATCTTCATTGTTGCTTCCAAGTGCAGTGATTTTGTTTTTCAGTGTGGAAAAGTTGAGCGTAGTATTCCAGGAGAAATTCTTACGATCGATGTTCACAGCATTCACACTGAACTCAAAACCGGAGTTCTGCAGGCTACCGATGTTACGGGTCAGTGTAGTATAACCGCTGGAAGCAGGTACTGGCGCATCGAGCAACAGGTCTTTGGTATTCTTTTTATAATAATCTGCAGCGATGTTCAGCCGGCTATCGAAGAGAGAGACGTCAAAACCCACATCCACCTGTCTGGTTTTTTCCCATTTCAGGTCAGGGTTTGCCATGGTACTGATCACAGTACCGGCAGCACGGCTACCGTTGAAGATCAGGGTATTCGAAGTCATGTTTGCCAGTGACTTATACTGACCAATTTCAGAGTTACCGGTCAGACCATAGCTGGCACGCAGTTTCAGGTTATTGACAGTTGGATTGTCTTTCAGGAAAGGTTCTTCAGACACACGCCAGCCTACTGCCGCAGATGGGAAGAAGGCAAACTTATTGTCTGCACCAAAGCGGGAGCTACCATCGTAACGACCGGTGAATGTGACCAGATAACGATCTTTGTATGCATAGTTCGCTCTGGCAAAGAAGGAAGCCATTGCCCATGTGTAAGCTTCAGACGATGGTGTGTTCACCGTTGAGGCAGAGCCCAGGTTATTCCATTCGTAGTAGTCATCACTCAGACTTTGAACAGCTACCACATATTTCAGGTAGTCTAACTTCTGTATTTCCTGACCTGCGGTTGCACTGATGCGATGGTCTTTACCGATTGTCTTATTGTACGAGAAGTGGTTTTCCCACTGGTAGAAAGTAGAGCGGTAAGAGGTGATCTCCGCATAGTTTTTACCATATTCATTGGCCAGGTTGGACAAGGTACTGTTGAAATAAGGATCGTACTCATCACGCACGTTGGCACCCACGGTACTGGTAAATGTCAGGTCTTTGTACAGCCGGATATTTGCATATGCGTTACCGTTAAATACGTTGTTATTATACAGACGGTTGTCTTCATACAACTGGGAGAGCGGGTTATCGCCTGATTCCATGCCTTCATAATCGCCTCTTTTACCGTAAGTACCGTCAGGATATTTGAAAGGAACGATAGGAATCATTTCAATCATCTGGCGGGTCACGTTGTTACCACCAGTGGTTGCATCCTGTCTTTTTTCCTTGTTTACCACATAACCGATGCTACCACCTACTTTCAGCCAGTCATTCATTTGACGGTCGATAGTAGCGCGGGCAGTATATCTTTTAGCATAAGAATTTTTAATCACCCCCTGTTCATCGTTATAGCCAAGAAATAAACCATAAGTAGATTTTTCATCGCCGCCTGTGAAAGACAGGTTATGTCCCTGGCTGATAGCGGTACGGGTTACGGCATCCTGCCAGTCTACATCATAGAGTGGATTGAGGTTGTCGTCGAAGAGTGTACCTATATATTGAGCACGTTTTACTTTAGGATCTTTGTATGCGCCATTTGCGAAACCGGTAGGATCGTATTTGGCAGCGTTGGCATAGGCCAAGTCTTCAGTAGCGAGGAATTCTTTTGAATTCAGCACATCCTGTTTACGTGCCATTTTACCGGCGCTAACATAACCGGAGTAGCTCACCTGACCTCCTTTTTTACTACCTTTTTTAGTAGTGATCATGATTACACCGTTCGCACCACGGGTACCATAGATAGCGGTAGCAGATGCATCTTTGAGGATGTCCATGCTTTCGATATCATTTGGGTTGATGGTAGAGATATCAGCAGGATATACGATACCATCTACTACATACAGCGGATCGTTGGTAGCCTTGATGGAACCAAAACCGCGGATACGTACGTTGGTACGGCCACCGGGGCGACCTGAGTTGGTATTGACGTTTACACCGGCTACTTTACCTGCCATGGCTTGTTGCAGGGTAAGGGAGGGTCTTTCCATCAGCTCATCGGCGTTCACGCTACCCACACTACCTGTGAGGTCCTGCCGTTTGGTAGTACCATAACCGACTACGACCACTTCGCTCAGATCACTGGCAGATGAGGTGAGTACAATATTCAGGTTTGTCTGATCGCCTACAGGTACTTCTTTTGTTTCCATGCCTACATAGCGAACTACAAGTACAGCGCTGGAATTGGGTACTGAAATAGTGAACTGTCCTTTGTCATCTGTGTATGCACCTATAGTGGTGCCCTTTATCTGCACGGATACATTTGTGAGGGGTCCTTCCTTACCTGAGACCTGCCCTGTGACCTTTTTTTGCTGGGCCATCAGGGTATGAAAGTGCAGCATGGTTAACAGGAATAGCAATCCTGTACAACGCATGAAATGGTTGTTTCTTTTCATCATGGAACTAATTTGTATGTGATCTGATTACTCTTTTATGGACATATGATACAGCCCCGAACACCGTTCAGTGCAAGGGTTAATAAGTAAATCGTTTTAGTTTAATTAAATAAAGATGGTTGCTACGTCTATTTTTTGGTTCAGCAATAAGTTTTAAGTGAAAAAAATAACACACTGGATTAATCAAATAACTAACACACTGGATTAATCAATAAATGCCATAACGTGATCTTGTAATTACACAAGGTTGAGTAACAAATCTAAAAAAATTTTATAAACGTGCGCCAACTTTTTATATTTTTTTTAACAGTGCGGTATTAAATCACTGTAAATAAGTATTGACCTGAGGTTATCCTGATAATAGCTCTGCCGTTTTCGTAGTGTGTGGGCTTGACAGGCTCACTCATTTGGGTAATGTGCTGGGTGGGGGTGGCAGGGATCTTTATAGTTGCATTTGTGTTTGGAGGAATGTTTACATATAACTTAAAAAGTTGACCTTTTTCCCATTGGCTGACGATTGTACCGTTGTGTGTGTTGTAAGTACCTTTCGCGTAGGTGACATCCCCTACTATTTCGGGACAGATGATAATATCGCGGTAGGCGATGGAGTTTTCTGATTGCTGGATACCGGCGAGGCCACTGAAGAACCATTCCATGATGTGGCCGAGCATGAGGTGGTTGTTGGAGACTTCAGCGAGGGCGGGCCATGATTCGGTGAGGGCGGTGGCGCCTTTGGCGATCTGGTAGCCGTAGCCGGGCACGTCGTTACGACAGTTCATGTCGTAGATGATCCGGGAAGCGTTTCCCTGGTGGAAAGCTTGTATCAGGAAGTGAAACCCGATATCGCCGGCGGTGAGTTTATTATTGTTGGTTGTGATGCTGTCTATGAGGTTTTTGAAAACTTTGGTCTTGTTTACTTCATCTACGAGACCTACGCACAGGGGCATGGCCATGGCAGTTTGACTGCCGGTGGCGTACATGTTGGTTTGTTTGTTGAAAAAGGTGTTGTTAAAACTTTGTTTGATGTTTATGGCTTGTTTTTGATAAGTTTTGGCTTCTTTCTTTTTTAAGATGGTGGCTATGTCGGCGAGTAGCTTGCAATCGTAGTAATAGATAGCAGTGGCTGTCAGTTCTTTGGGGGTTAATTGTGCTACGCCGGGACGGGCAGGACCATAGTCAAACCAGTCGCCAAGACCGTAGGATAAGATGTGATTGTTTGCCTTACTTTCTAAGTAAGCAATGTAACGTTGCATCATAGGGTAGGCGTTTTGCATGGTTGTGCTATCACCATACCATTTGTAGAGGAGCCATGGCAGGATCACGCAGGCACTGCCCCATTCAGGAGAGTCGCGGAAGCCGAAGCCTTTGTCATCGAAGAAGACATATTCGGGAGCGATGTCGGGAACGAGGCCTTCAGGTGTTTGTGCATCGATCATGTCGTTGACTAACTTTTGATAGAGCAGGCGGATGTCGTAATTATATTGAATAGAATTGCCCATGAGGTAATCCTGTTCCAGCCAGCCGAGTTTTTCGCGATGTGGGCAGTCGGTGACTACGCTTTGGAGGTTGCTTTTGATAGCCCATTTGATCAGGGTGTAGATTTGATTGAACAAGGGGTTGGAGCATTCGAAGGTACCGTTTTCAGGAGAGGAGTTACGGTTGTGTAATAGTTTCAGGTCGAGGATCTGATTGGGGGTAGCGCCTTCTATTTGTACATAACGAAAGCCGTAGTAGGTGAACCGGGGTTGCCATTCTTCTACTTCATCACTTTTTAGGGTATAGGAGTAGTAATAAGGTTTGCCGGTGGCGCGCTGGTTGGCGAGGCCGGTGGGGGTGAGTAATTCGGAAGGGGTGAGTTTGATGGTTTGGCCTTTGTGGCCTTTTATTTTTAGGGCGATGATGCCGGAGGCGTTTTGGCCGAAATCGTAGATGGTGGGGGATTGGAGGGAGGGATTGGAGGGGGTCCGGAGGAAGTTGTTGGTGGGGGATTTGATGGAAGTATCGGGGGAGTCCTGGCTGTTGTTGATTGATTTTACGGAAGTATTGGAGGAGTCCTGGGTTAAATTAGGGATACTGTTGATTGATTTTACGGATATAGTATCGGCGAGGGTGACCGGGTAGTCTTTTTCTTCTTGCAGTTTGCCAGTGGGGGCCTTTACCAATAAAACGTTTTTCCAGTTGCTGTCATCAAAGCCGGGACGGTCCCAGCCATCCTGTTCCAGTCTGGCATCGTAGTCTTCACCGCCGTAAATGCTGGTGAAAGTAATGGGTGAGGGTGATGTTTTCCAGCTTTGATCAGATACAATAGTAGTAGTGGTACCATCGGTGTAGGTGATGTGTAACTGGCAGTACATTTTTGGGTAGCCGAAGGCAGTGAGGAGTTTATGATATCTTTCTTTGTTGATGTAGTAGAAGCCATTACCGACGATGACGCCGAGTACGTTTTCACCTTTTTGAAGGTAATTGGCAATGTCGTAGGTGTTGTAAAAAACACGTTTGTCGTAGTTTGTCCAGCCGGGGGCGAGGAAGGAATTAACCGGTTTCCTGCCATTGATGGTGAACTCGTAATGACCGAGGCCGGTGATGGTGAGTTTGGCGGTTGCTATTGGTTTGTTGGTGGTGAAGGATTTACGGAATAAGGGAGTAATGGCCCGCTGTTGCGCTTTGGTTTTGTCATTGGGGAGACCTGGAACGAGCCTGAGGCTGTCGGGCATTTCTTCATAGCCGATCCATTGGGGGGAAGATTGTTTATTTTTAACAATGGTATTGGCTGGTTGTGAGATTGGACTGGTGACCAGAGGATTTTCCTGATTATTGAAGGTAATCTCAGCAGGTTGCAGATTTGGAGTGCTGGCAATGAGGCGGATAGCTCCGGGTGTTTTGCCTGCTTTGATGATGACAAGCGCACGGCCATGGAAGGCTTTTCTTTGTGCGATCTGATTGTTTTGTAATGCCTGACTGCTTTGTAAGGACTGATTACTTTCCAGACTACGTGGATCTGCATTGCCTACACCTACGATAGTGGCAGGGCCTTCTAATTTGAAATTGATTAATACCGTATCATCTGGATTAAGATGACCTGCACTATCCAGTAAATTGACAGTGATATAAGCAAGATCCTGATTATTAGGTGCAAGCTGTAATGTATCCGCTTGTAATTGCAGGCGAACACTTTTCCCGGTTGTAGAAAGAGATACTTTCTTTTTCCCGGCAGTAGCGGTAAGAATACCTGCTGTATAGGGTACCTGCCAGCTGGCAGTATGATCTTTTACTGCTTTTTTACCCAGTGATTTACCATTGAGGAATAATTCTACCTGATCATAAGAGCTATAGGCTACTACTTCGAATGGTTTCCCTTCATTACCCGGCCAGTTCCAGCTATCGGTCACATCCTGCCATTCCCAGCGGCTCCAGTCTACTTTGTCTGGGTTGGTTGGATAAGTAGGTTGTGGTGGGTGCACAAAAAGGGATAACTGATCCGGCATCCAGAGAGCATCGCGATAATAAGATTGCGGACGTTTCCAGCCACAGATATCAATATCCCCACAATAAGCAAGGTTCCATGGGTAAAAACCCTGATGCTGCATGTAACCAAGCCAACCGATGCTGGCTTCGCCAATATAGTCGAAAGCCGTCCAGACGAAATCACCAATTACCCAGGGGTGTTTAATCACACCTTCCCAGTAAGCACCTGCATCCAGCGGGAAAGATTCTGTAGCCATGATGACACGGTTGGGGACCCGGGCATGATCAGGTTCGTATTTATCCAAAGCATAATTATACCCTGCCACATCTAGGGCAGAGAGGAAAGTGTCTTTATCAGGAGCAATGCCATTGACGCCACAGGTAATAAGGCGGGTGCTATCCAACTGTAAAAGGTATTGACGCAGGGTGTGAGCGACGACGGCAACTGCCGGTTTTTCCCTGTGAGGGATTTCATTGCCTATGCTCCACATGATGACAGAAGGGTGATTTCTATCCCTGTTTACCATGCTTTCAATGTCCCGCTGCCACCAGTCGTTGAAGAATACATGGTAGTCTTCGGGGTTTTTAGGGTCTTCCCAGGTGTCAAATGCTTCGTCGATCACCAACACACCAAAACGGTCGCAAGCGTCTAAAAAGGCAGGAGAAGGGGGATTATGGGCACAACGGATGGCGTTGTATCCACTTGCTTTTAGTAGAGCGACTTTTCTCTCTTCTGCCCGATCGTATGCTTTGGCACCGAGAGGGCCATTGTCGTGGTGAACGCAGCCGCCTTTTAGTTTGATGGGGAGACCGTTCAGCCGGGCACCGTTTACGGCATCAGCGGTGAAGGTGCGGATACCGAAAGTAGTGCGAATGGTATCGCCGTCAATAATTGTGATGGCGGTGTATAAGTTGGGAGTGTCTACTGACCAGAGGGATGGTTTGGAGATCTGGAATTGCTGATCGGTAGACAGGGAAGATGAGTTAGATGGGTTAAATGAGCTCGATGAGTTGGATGAACTGGATGGGTTGGATGGGTTGTGTGGGTTAGATGACTTAGATGGGTTAGATGACTTAGATGGGTTGGATGAGCTGGACATTATGGATGGTGAAGTTGTTGTAATCAATGTTCCCTTTTGATTGTAAATACGGGTAGTACACGGCTTTTCCGTATGAATAGCAACAGTAGCTAAACTTCTATTTACAACTGATGTAGTAATAGCAATCTTGTATTGATTGCTTTTTAACCATACATGCCTGTAAATTCCGGAACCAGCATACCATCGGCTATTCTCTCCTTCATTCCGAACAAGTACAGCCAGTACATTCTCTTTTCCGGGAATGATCTTATCTGTGATATCAAAACTAAAGGTGGTATAACCATATGGATGTTTGCCAAGTTTCTTCCCATTGAGCCATACAGTTGCATTCATGTAAACCCCATCAAATTGCAGGATGACGGGCTTTTTATCCGCCTGCAGCGTAAAATGCTTACGATACCAACCAGTACCACCTGTTGTAAACCCTCCGCTTACCTGACTGATTGCCCCCTGACTAAAAGGAGAGTTGGTACCGGGCAGGTCTTCTATACTCCAATCATGTGGCAGGTCGATTTTTCTCCATTCCTGATCATTGAATGAAGGATTTTCAGCGCCTTGTGCATTGCCTCTATAGAATAACCAATCGTCATCAAATAGCTGCTGCGCGCTGGCTGGAAACAGGAAACCTAAACAGATGCTGATGAGTATAATCCGGATCATAATTTACAATTCAGTTAAGAATCTATTTTAACATTTCAGTTAGCAATTGAGCATGACCTCATTTAGTAACCCAGTCACGATTTCTGTCAGCAATTGAGTAAGACTCTACTTAATAATTCAATTTACTTTTCCCTTTATCCACTGAAGTCGCCACCGCTATCCCCCTATGACCCGCCTTATCTACCGCACAATAATAATGATACACAACTCCCTTCCACTTTACAACAAAAGATTTGTGCGCAAATAGATTATCATAAGCTTCAGAAGAATTAATAAGATCCGCCCCTTTCCAATCTGTCCAATGCACGAGATCATAAGAACAGGCAAAACGGTTAAAGGCTTCTTTTGGCTTATCTTTCCAGAATGCACCATAGTAGAACATGACATAGAGACTATCCATTTGCTGAATCACCGCATCCCCTGTAATACCTGTATAATGATCCAGCAAAGGATCCTTTCCCCACCTTACCCAATGTTCCATATCATCAGATACCGCCATGCCGATGCGTTCCTTACCTCGCTTAGGTTTCATGCTATCCCCTTTTGCATTGTAATACATCACAAAAGAATGACCCGTTAATTTTTTATCATCCCGGATGACGGAGCTTTTGTAAATAGTATTGTTTTCCCACCAGCCAGCATCTGTATCAGTAGCTTTCAACACGGGATGTGGCATTCGCTGCCATTCATGTGGTCTGGTAATATCTTTATTTGTGTAAGCAATACCAATGGATAACAAACCTGCTTCATAACCTGTACTTGCACCTCCAAAGTAAGATAACCAATATTTCCCTTTGTAGGGAGTCCACTCGTAATTACCACCCCATTTGTAATCCTGTAAGGCCGTGTAACCCGCTTTCTGATTCGCATCCCAGTTTGTACTGTCAGAGAAAGACATCATTTTGCCAAGGGTTTGCCAGTTAAGAAGGTCTTTACTTTTGGCGAGCCAGGTTTCGTAACCCCGACCGTCAAACACAATATAGACCATGTACCACTGGTTGTTTTTCCTAAAGATAGTCGGGCAGTCCATTTTGAGGGTATCATTCGCAGGGACCATCACAAGACCATATTTGTAAGGAGTTTTGACTTCGTTGTAGACGCGTTCCATCACAGTGTCTGCTACCTGATAATCGGTGAGGAGTCTTACAGGCCCCAATAAACCTGCGGGGAGTAAATGATCACCGGCCTGCTTGTCTGAAAAAACAGTGTAGGTTTCTTTGAGTTGACTACTATCTCCGGATCGGTTGCTGGCAGCAGTTTGAATTCTGTCTCCAATTATACGATTGGCCCATGTGTTTGTAACAGCTATGTCTATTTTATTCAGACCTGAATGCACGGCTTTAGAAATATCCACTCTATAAGGTGGCGTCCAGATGATGCCACAGTCAATATCATTTACCTTTACAGCAGCGATATTGGCAATATTACCAGCATCTAACAAAATTGTAGACGGGGGATTTGGCAAATGCACATTCTGAATATAATGAGCGGTACCAGAAAAGTATTTGATCTTCTCTGATGCATGCTGGCTCCAATCCGTGAGCTTTTCAAATAACACAGTATCGTTGGGTGCAAAGCTTACCTTCCATGGATTATCTAGTGTCTGAAAGGGTGCATAATAGGTTTGTTTATGCACATTATCCATTGGTTTGTCTGTGAATAAAACAAACATAGCGCCGTTTGGAGGAAGAGACAATGTCAGCGATGTTCTATCTGCATTTGTTTTAAAAGCCTCCGGTTGCAAATAAGCATCATTAACAGCATCATACAATACAGGAGTTTTGCCTTTTACCCGGAAGGACAATTGCAAGTGACGCTCCTTTTCCTGTTGATTAGAAACAAAATAGATCTCCTTATCAGGTGCAGAACGATGTGTCCATGCAATACCCTGTTCTCCTGAAATGAAATCAGGAGGAATATCAATATGCTTTAAAGTATCCGTGAGTTTGAGCGATATACGGTATCTCGCACTATCGCTCAACTTATTGTAAGAGTCATAAGCATATCCATGCAAAGGATCTATCCAGTCTTCCGCCTTTGAGATATTTGCACTTGCAGTCACACCCGCAGGCATCTCTCTGGTTGGCTCACCTACATTCGCCAATCTTCTCTTTTCTCTTTGTACAGTGCTGTCTCCAAATAGCGTGGGTAGTAATGGTACCAGACGCTCTGGCAAAACAGCTCTTTTAGGTAGGTTATCCCCTGTATACACACCAATATCCACAACGGGTTTCCCCTGTTGTAATAAGTGCTGGCACCGGGTCACATAATTCACCATCGCTGATACATAAGGCCACCATGTCTGATCTCTCTGAAAATAAAGCCCGATCCCATTCAGGGTCATGCCCGGCTTTTTGTCCATCCATGGATTATGTGCAAACACATGAAAGACTAATTTATTGATTCCTAATGCAAAGTTGCGATCAATGCCTGTTTTCAACATGCCTGGATATTCGTCCCAGCTATTACGCAACTCTGTAAATGCTTCTGCCTGAATAATTTGTTTATCATAGACATGCGCACCGGAAATGGCATCGAGCATGTCATTGGGCTTATCGTGGGTGGGACTTCTCAACCAAAATTCACCCATTGGATAATCAACAGCATGGTAATGCTCCATGCCATCCCCGGTGATCATAGGCGCTGTACTTTCAGCACTGAAAGCAACACCATTTGTATGTGCCAATGCACTTAAAGTATCGTAGAAGTTAACCTGAATTAAATTATTGATTGTACGACGAATATCTAATAAGAATTGCTCAGAGGCAGCAGCGTTATCCACAGGTATACCTGCCATTGCAGGGAGCCATTTAAGCAGGTCATATCCATGTTGCTTTTTGAAGGCGGCGCTGAATACAGGCGACCAGTTTTGACTTCCACATTCCCAACTATCTACATGTAATACACTCAATTTGGCCCGCTTGAGGGCTTCGCCATACCAATGATCGAATTGGAAACGCACAGCAGCGGGGTTGAACTTATCACATTCCAATCCAGCACCAGCTCCACCGGTTACGTTTTTATGTCCGGTGGAAGTGTGGCCTATGCGTAGAATGGTCCAGTCACCTTTGGGAGCTTTCCATTTAAGGTGGCCATGGGTATCAATTCTGGTTGTCAGGTCAATGATCTGATCCTGAGCAATAGCCAGATCGGAATTGGTTATAGCATGGTCTGTATTGACATTAGTAGGAACTGCATTAGTAATTGAATTGCTTGTATTGGTATGAGCAGGAACTGTACTGGTAATTGAATTGCTTGTATTGGTATTAGCAGGAACTTTACTGGTAATAGAATTGCTTGTATTGGTATGAGCAGGAACTTTACTGGTAATAGAATTGCTTGTATTGGTATGAGTAGGAACTTTACTGGTAATAGAATTGCTTGTATTGGTATGAGTAGGAATTTTACTGGTAATAGAATTGCCTATATTGATATTAGCAGGAACTTTACTGGTAATAGAATTGCTTGTATTGGTATTAGAATTGCCTGTATTGATATTAGCAGGAATTTTACTGGTAATAGAATTGCTTGTACTGGTATGAGCAGGAACTGTACTGGCAACTGTGTTGCTAATGCGCCAAACAGCCCCACTTTTTCCTTCATACTGATCAATGCGTGGTTGATTAGATAAATGAATCCCTGTAATCTTCAGACTTTGCTTCCACTTCGCATTATCCAGATCTTCCGCACCGGGTTCTGAACCTGCTTTGTTATAATCAAAACGGAAATAACGACTGGTAGTCACCGGAATAGAATAAGTATGATCTGCATGTGAGTCCAGCCAGCCATGGCGCGGCGCTGTCATTTGCAATACTTCATGGAATTGTGTACCATCTTCACTTACAGAAAGTTTCAGGCGCTGTGCCTGATAGTTATTGCCACGAATAGTAATAGAGCGGCAGGTAAATGGCGCGGCATAAGTATATTGAATCCAACAGGGATCAGTACTTTTCACATTCTCCTTATTCTCTTTACTGGAAAGGATCTGCGCATTTACATTGGGAAGACTTGTAGTAACTACCGGAGTCGATTTATCTTCTTTGATAAAAGGAAAAGCCAGTACGGCAATATCTTCATAATACCCCTCATTCGTAGCAGGTTGCGACAAGATGCCATTGAAATCCCCATTTACCTCAGTAGTTGTCCACACTACTTTTTGCATACTGAGCGCCGGTGTAATCCAGGGTCCCCCTCCTACTGCAAATCCATCACAGAAGTGCATACCTAATTGCAAACCGAGACTATCCGCCTGCTGTGAAGCATAATGCACCAGATCCCACCATGCTGGTGACAATTGCTCTGCTACAGGTGTATAAGTACTTTTTCCATTGATGGGCATAAGATAAGCCCCTCCTAAACCCGCTTCTTTCATAGCTACCAGATCCGCATGAATACCGGGTTGAGATACCGCTGCATACATCCAGTACCAAAATACCCATGGTTTGGCATTTTCCTGTGCATGCACAGATGTGCTCAATAATAAAAGGCAACAAATAAATATCCTACGCATGGAATATTGATTTCAGATAAGCCGCATTTGCGCTAAAGTTCTTTTTTACATTCTTTGGGTCGTTTGCATCACGGGAGCGTTCTATTACTAACCATCCACTCCAGCCCATATCGTCCAGCGTTTTCTTCACTGCCGGCATATTGATCTTTGGATCATTCTCCAGCCATACCCCATCTGTATTGGTACAATGGATCTGGCAGATACGATGCCGGCCCAGCGTAATTAGTTCCTGTGGTAAATCACGCCCCTCCTTTATCGCATTAGAGAAGTTGAAATAGCTTTGAATATGCTTTGAATTGATCTCGTCTAATAACTTCACCTCTTCAGCAGCTGACAACGCTGTTTCTATACCGATAATCACACCCGCCTTTTTTGCTTTTGCACCCGCTTCTTTGAGTCGCTGTATTATTTGTGGGCGTAATGCAGGATGTTGTACCAGGTCACCTTTTACACCAAGTGGCAGAAAGGCGATCTTTACTTTCATCGCCACCATGGTATCAATACAATCCTGCACCAGGTCAGGTGTTTCTGGTCTTTCTGCAAAAGATTGTGCATAAAAACCTGACATAGCAATTGAGCTGATGGCAATGTTCAGTTCTTTTGCTTTGTCCAGGAACTGCTGACGGGTAGCCGCATCCCTGAGTTTATTGTCGAATGCAGGACGGTCACCCAATCCTCCCATGTCGAGCTCCAACCCATCAGCACCAATTTCTTTGGTCAACTGAAAGGCACCCAGTTTCTGGCGTTTCAGGATCATCCAGTCACATACAGAGATACGATAACGTGGTTCTTTCCACACGCCTGCGGGTGAAGGAGACCTTAAGTCTTTTGCTATGAGTGAAGGTGAAATTAAGTCTTCGCCCGCGAGCGAACGAGGCATTAAATCTCCAGCAGGCAATGAATGGGGTACCAGGATTCTTGCCGCGCGTGAACGTGGCATAAAAACGCCTGCTACCAGTAATGCCGATTGCGCTATAAACCTGCGTTTGCTGTTTTCCAAATGTCGCTATTTATGGGTGTAAGTGCCAGTTGCCGGGGATCAATCTTCACATACCTGATCCTTTGCCGGCGCCATGTGTATACAATGTGAATATATCCGTCTGATGATTGGATAACTGCGGGATAAGAGTACTGGCTCACCGGTGAATCTTCCAGCACTAAAGCGGCAGACCAGTGAATACCATCCTCACTCAAAGACACATTCAGCGGTGTACGCTTTCCTTTGCCAGCACCTTTTGGTGTACTGACATGGTTATACACTATCAGCTGACGACCGTCCTGCAATGTGACGGCATCTGTGCCTGAGTTATTATTGGGCAAAGTGTTTAATGAAAGCGGGGACCATGTTTTGCCACTATCCAGTGACCATGATTGCACGATATTACCTCCTTTGTTGCGGCAAAGAATCTGCATTTTGCCATCACCATATTGCAGTATACTGGGCTGAATAGCATTGATGGTACTGTTTTTTTTCAAAGGCCCAATCATCGTCCAGGTTTTACCTGTATCGGTCGTCACTTCAAAGTGAATGTTCCATCCATGACCTTCTGTACTACTGGGGCAAAGGAGTTTTCCATCCGGCAATAAGACGGGTTTATTCTTTACAGGGCCTAAGAAACCATCAGGTAATTGTCTGGCAGCAGACCAACTAATACCACCATCTTTAGAGGTTTTCATGTATCCTTTCCACCCTCCTACATTAGGCCCCACTTTGTAAAACAACAATAGATCTCCACCCGGCATCTGGAATAATACAGGATTCCAGCAGGCATAGCGCAATGTATCGTTTTGTATACCATTCGCTACCTCTACAGGGACCGTCCATTTACAGGCAACCTGACGGCTTACCCAGATGCCGACATCCGGGTTTCGTTCTTTGGTACCACCAAACCATGCAGCTACAAGGCCTTTGCTGGTTTCAGCAATAGTAGCTGCGTGTGATTCAGGGAATGGTGCAGTGGTGAAAATGTCTTCATCTATGACGATGCCTTTCTTCCAGCGATCAGGTTGGGATACATGGATAGTGTAATCACCAGATCCGATTTCATACACGAGGCGGTCATTTTCTGCTTTGATGAATTTTGCATCATTGCCTAAACCATTTATTTGCACCTGTTCATTGGCAGGCAAATAGATCGTAGCAGTGGTATTCGAAGGGATGGTGAATTGCCAGTCAAAAGCTTCAGTAGTTTTTTTCCAATGTGAACGGATGAGACCATGCATTGATTGGTAACTGGCATTTACCTCTTCCAAACCGGGCACAGGTTGCGGATTCATTATTATGTGTTTGAACCCGTTTTCACCTTTTATACCAGCAAGGCTTTGATAGAACCAAACAATTAAATCTCCTAACAGCATGATGTGATTCTGGGAGTTCATGTTTGGAGCAGCTTTATCCCCATTCCATAATTCCCATATGGTAGTGGCGCCCTGATTAATCATGTATCCCCAGCCGGGATAGTCCCTATCAGCAGCAATCAGATAAGCCAGATCAGGACGTCCGTTTTCTGTGAGCGCACGCATCAGGAATTGGGTACCGATCACGCCAGTGGAGAGGTGATCACCTTGCTGATGGATAGTATCGACGATGTTTTTAAATACCTGCTGACGCTCATTTTCTGGCACCATATCGAAATATAGCGGGAGCAAATTGGCAGTCAGGGTATTGTTGGTATTGTTGCCATTTCTAAATTGCCGATTGAATGATTTTTTTACCTGAGCCGCCTGTTGTGCAAATAAAGCCTGATCTGCCGGGTAGTGTAAAATACCTGCAAAGGTATCCATGACCGTGAGCAGGTGATAATACATAGCTGTAGCGATCAGTTTACCATCGGTTGGTGTAGGCGCACACCAGTCACCATACTTATCCTTCGTCATGATGCCATCTACAAAATACTTTTCACGCATGTAGGTGAGCCAGCGTTCCATAGAAGGATAATGTTTACGCATGGGCGCCACATCACCAAACTGGTCGTAGAGATAACCAGCAATAAGAATATAAGCAGCCGGCCATGTCATATTATCAGAATAATACCGCCAATAGGCCGGCGCTACGTCAGGGATTGCACCGGCTTCAGTTTGTGCATCTTCTATATCATCCAGCCATTTCGCATACAACTTACTATTGTCAAAGATGAAACTCTCGCCCAGGGCGCCGGTGGTCCTGTCTCCTAACCATGGCATCCTTTCATTGCGCTGCGGGCAATCGACCGGCATACCTTTGTAGTTGGAACGAATTCCCCATACAGCATTCTGGTATATTTGATTGAGGGTAGGATCAGACGTTTCAAATGTACCAATGGTAGTCAGGTCATCATTGATCACCTGCCCTTCTATACCTTCAGGTAGTACACCACTGATTTCCACATAGCGAAAGCCATGGTACACAAAGGTCGGATGCCATGTTTCAACGCCGCCGCCTTTGAGGGTATAGATATCCGTAACCTTTGCATCACGGAGATTAGCGACGTACAGACTTCCATCTTTCTGCAAACTTTCTGCAAAGCGCATGGTCACCTGTTGGCCGCGCAGCCCCTTTACTTTTATCTGTAACCAACCTGCAAAGTTCTGGCCCATATCTACGATCCATTTATCGCGCAGGGGCTTTATTGAGACGGGTTTAATGATGTCTGTAATACGTTGTGGTTCATTGAGCTGAGCCATGAGTTTGCCACCGGGTGCAGGTACGATATCCACTGCCTGCCAGTTCCGGGCTTTGAACCCGGGTTTACTCCAACCCGGCATTTCCTTTCCTGCATCGTATTCTTCTCCGTCGTATTCATTGTTGGTACGGATAGGACCATCTGCTGTTAACTGCCAGCTTTTATCACTGGCAATGATTTGCTTTTTGCCATTATCATATTCCAATTCTAATTGTAGTAATAAGCGGGGATACCCGAAAGTATTAATCTTGGCAGGTTTGTAGTTTTGACGCATGGTGAAATAACGGCCATTACCAAGGGTTACACCAATCGCATTATCACCTTTATGCACAAGACTTGTTACATCATAGGTATTGTATCGCACTGTCTTTCTATAATCAGTCGGCGATTGTGCTAATACCTGCGTACCAATACGATCACCATTCATAAAGCCCTCATACAAACCGGGACCAGCAATATATAAGGTAGCCTTCCTAACATGCTGCTGACTAGTAAACTCCTTTCTGTAATGCCGGGCAGAAAGCCTTGAAAACTGTGTATGCGCACTATCCCACGCAAAAGAAGTATCCACCCCAATCCATTTCCCCTTCCAGTCATTTGCCAACAACAATCCCATACTCCAATGACCCGGCTTACTCCATTCACTTTCTCCCTTATTTGTCCAGACTTTCACTTTCCAATAGCAGTCCTGACGGCTTCGCAAACGCTTACCCTTGTAAATTACCTGAATAGATCGATCACTCACCACCCGCCCTGAATTCCATAGGTCACCTTCATTCTTCGCTAACTTTTCAGGTGTAGAAGCTACCAATATCTGGTAAGCCGTCTGCATTACAGCATGCTCCTCCCCTTGTATCTCCCAGCTCATCCCCGGCTGCGCAACATCTATCCCAACAGGATTTTCCAGCGTTTCACAACGCAGATGGAATAATAATATCAGCAACAATGCATGCATTACAATACTTTCGTTTTAAGTGAATGGATATGATAAATTGCAGTATTAGATGCTACACTGTTTCCATCCGGCAGATCCGTATCTACATCAGCAGGAGTATCTGCATCCGGGAAATGACGGGGCTCCCCTGTACGGAATACGATTCCGGCTACCGCATCTATCGGTGCAAAACTCAAACTGGTCAATACATCTTTTCCATTTACATTCACGGTGTAAAACCGATTGGCAGTATTGACAGTAAGACGAACATGATATACAGAATCAGGTGCATATTTGAGAAAGTTTTTATAGCGTGCACCCGACTTTGCTTTCAATGTGCTATCTGCATCAAAGATGAGGCGAATGCTCCCTGTACCTTTTTTATCTACTAACTCAATCTGCAACTGACCATAATTATTTTGCTTTGGGGTGACAGTAAAAGAAACCTCTAATTGAGATGCAGGCGTGATCACCTTTTCTGCTTTTGCATAATCAAAAGGATCTTTATCAGAAAGCGTGATATGCTCCCCATCAATAGTCACGGGTGCCCATAAAGGACTGTATGTATTCCACGAGGAATCAGAAGCATCTGTCGTAACCGGCACAGGTATAGCCGTCACCCATATATCCTCCTTGTTCATACTATAAGTCACCCATACTTTGCCATCCTTAGGCGTACCATTACCTTCCTCTATTCCCCGTACATACTGTGGCCCATAAGATTTATAATTCCCTCCATAGCGCATAGGCGGTACTTCTCCATTTACCAGTAATAAGTTTTTATAATCAAGCCCATCATCACTCACAGATACGGCCAGCGGCCATCTGTATTCAGAAGGATTGTATACCGTCACATACCTGCCATCAGCAGTACTTTGTCCCCATATCTTCGCATTACTATTCACAAAACCCGGTGCACGGGCCACTGCAGACCATGTTTTGCCTTCATCTTTACTAATAGCAGAGAGCGCATTTTTCCACAATCCCACCACATCATGGTTAGGCAGGTGGTAATAACAAAATGCTTTATAGTTTTTTTGTAAGGGGATTAACGGATCATCTCTATCAGCTTCCTCATTCCACTGCATCATCATGAGTGGCGTAGCCATCAGCTCATTGCATGCCGCTATAAATGCCTTGTCTTTGCTGGTAGTGTATGCAGGATAAGACGTGTTACCACTATTCCAGCCCTTGTTATAATGTAGGAAACAGATAGGTCCATATTTACCATCAGGCAGTATTTCTCTCACCACTCTGCCTATTCCTTTGCCATCATTAGGATCATCTTTTGCATCCAGGCAAATGCCATAGTAACCCAATACCAGTAAGTGATTGCTCTTTGATACATAGAACCCCATCCGCTGATGCATGACTGCATACAGATTACGAGCGACCCCGGGATGGCCTTCTTTCGAAGTGCCATCCGGGATCTTATAGGGGGGAAATATAACCAATGGTTCCGACCAGGCCTGTCCATCTTTGGAGGTCACGAGCAGCGTACGGCCCGGAGGTACGCTTTCGCCGATACTATCGCTCAGGTATTCCAGGTAAAACTGGTTATTCCAGTAAGCCAGCATGGGGGCATGGTTGTAAGTCCAGCCACCATTACTACGATTGGCCCGCATCACCTGTATGTTGTGCACACCTGTAGCGGGTTGTAACTGCCCGTGGTGGTAATCAACATTCACCAGTGTACTACCGGAATAATGTACTTTGTCTTGTGCCAGCACAGTTGTTGTACACAATAAAATCGCGATCAGTATCCTCATAATCATTAATATTTAATAGCCAGCATTCTGCCCAAATTCAGCTCCATTCGTTAATGCATCTATCTGTGTTTGTGGCACCGGGCGCAGCCGATGGAATTCCTTTACCTGCGTTACATCCGGATTGTAGGTATGAATACGGTCCACCAGTTTACCGGTACGTTTCAGATCAAACCAGCGAACGTGTTCCCCTGCCAGTTCTCTCGCTCTTTCATCGAGAATGAAATCGAGCGTCACATCACTCGCAGTGATCTGCATAGCAGCTGTATAATCCACAGGTGTTTTCTTAGCCGCTCTCGTTCTCAATACATTGATATAAGCAGCAGCAGCGTTATTATCGCCCAACTGTAAAGCGGCTTCCGCACCGATCAGGTACATCTCTGCCAGCCGGATCACCAATACATCCAGGAAGCCCGGTTGCGCATTGGCCGCGGAACGGGTAATAGGGTCCATGAACTTCTTCAATGGCACATAATCATTTCCCACTTTGATGGTTCCATTCGTATTGTACACGCTATCACGATCTATGACGAGGTAAGGACGGGTGCTCTTGTCTGACACTGAATGTTTAGTGATATACATTGCGGTATCCACACCAACGACCATTGTTCGCCCTACCAGCGATGGATCTTTGCCATAATTCTTCACATCTGTTTCTGTCCAGGTATATGCTTTGTTACAAATCCACACTGTCTGAAAAGAACCCTCGAAACGACTATCCTTTTCGTCATCATAGAAATCCAACAGCGCACGGGTAGGCATAAAGTAACGGGTACCATCTCTGCCATAATCCATACTCTGCTGCAAACCGGGTTTAGAGCTGTAAGTTGTGAGGAACCACATATGCAGACGGTTTGCATTTTGATCATAGTCCAATGAATAGGTCAGCGAATTACTGATCGTATACAATGCTTCTTTGTTCTGCTTATTGTTTTTAGGATTGAAAACATCCGCATAGTTATCCCACAATGCTACACCAAATTCACCTTTGCGGGAAATGATCTCATCCACAGCAGCTTTTGCTTTTTTGAAATATTCCTGCTGTTCACCACCTGTGTAATAATACGCGCAGGCAAGGTTTGCACGTGCCAGCATGGCCAGTGCAGATTTTTGTGTAGCCCTGCTGTATTCTGCACCATAACTTACAGGCAGGTGCTTTGCTGCATAGTCCAGGTCACTGAGAATGAGTTTATAAAAGTCTTTGACATCGCTACGGGTAGCAGTTACGATAGCATCGTTTGTTTCAGTTGTAGACAGGATCACACCACCCCATTGTTCTACTACATGGTAGTAATAGAATGCGCGGAGGTAGCGCAACTCCCCTTCCCGCTGATTGCGCATCACCGTGTCTGTAAAACCTGCATTGCCAATACGGTTGATGCCTGCATTACAGATATTGATAGCTTTGTACATGTTTCCCCAGGTAGTAATGTTAGGATTGCCTTTGCTGGGAATAAAGTTCTCATATCGCATCAGCTCATTGGCATAATTAGCACGCCCTGAGTTGAACCAGAGATCCGTTCCCATTTCGCCCATCCATTCTCCATTATCTTTTCCATACCAGGCACGTTGTTCTGAATAGGCGGAATTCACGACAGTGATAAATCCTTCCGGGCTGGACCAGATCGCATCGGCAGTAATGCCCGAAGGATTGTATTCATCGAGGCTACAGGCTGTAATACCTGTGAGCATTAATATGACGAGTAAATAGTTTTTCATTTGTTTTGGTTTAGAAATCCACATTTAACCCAACTACTACCTGTTTGCTCAGTGGAGATGATTCTGCGCCACCTCTTTCCGGGTCATAATATTTCAGCAGGTGGCTACGTGCCTTTGTGAAAATATTAGCGGCAGTGGCATACACACGCAGGTTATCTATAGACAGCCTGCTACTCACGGCATGTGGCAATGTGTATCCAAGTGTGATATTCTTCACCTTGAAATATGACCCGTCTATATAGAGCATGGATTGATAACCGGCATAGTCACTGAATTTGGTGCTTTTCTTAGGACGGGGATAATCGTTGGTTGGGTTTTCCGGTGTCCAGTAGTTCACAAAAGCAGGGCCTCCATTTTCTCCACCTGCATTATAGCGACCCAGGAATTCACCATAGATCATTTGTCCCCAGCGGGCGACAACGAATATTCCCAGGTCAAAGGCGCGGTAGTTAAATGTATGCTGCCAGCCGATAGACCATTTAGGTACAGGAGAGCCTAAGTACTTGCGGTCCGCGTTATTAATAACACTATCCCGGTTCACGTCTGCCAGTTTAATGGAGCCGGGTTTAAAAGCAGTACCACCCATGGTGAGTGCAGCAGCTTTGTCCGCTTCGTTCGTCTGCCAGATACCTAGCTTCTGGTAAGTATAAAATGAATGAACAGGATGGCCCAGCAGCAGGGAATTCGTTTCCTTATCAATTATATCTTTATTCCCTACCAGACTGTTGATTCGTTCCCTGTTCGTTGTGAACGTGATGGTGGATGTCCATTTGAAATGTTTGTGGGCAATATTCACCGTGTTCAATGCGATTTCTATTCCCTTATTGTTTGTAGAACCGATATTCTGGTATACATATGATACACCTGTGGATACAGGCAGGGTTCTGAGTAATAACAGTTTGGTTGTTTTTGTATTGTACGCATCGATGCTGGCATTGATCCGGCTATTGAGAAAAGACATATCCAGTCCTACGTTTGTAGTGGCAGAGAGCTCCCAACCAAGGTTGGTATTGCCAATAGTGGAATTGAACACATATCCGGATGCAGGCACCTCGCCGAACGAGATATTGTTTGCCTGAGTGAGACCTGATTGCGTACCGTATTCAGAGATAGCGGAGTTACCTGCTACACCATATGTCACTCTCAGCTTCAGGTCATCGAGGTTACGTGCATTGCGCATGAATGGTTCATCACTTAGTCTCCAACCTGCAGAGACAGAAGGGAATCCAGCCCACTTATGTCCTACGGCCAACCGGGAAGCACCATCCATTCTTTCACTGAACTGAAACAGGTAGCGACCCTTATAGCTATAATTGATCCTCGCTGCATAAGACATAGTAGCAGAACCCTTGTAAGTAGACTGGAGTTTTCTACTGGTAGCTTCTGTTGCGTCCAGGTTATAAAAGAGTTGTGTGCCCAATACCTGCTTCACACCTGATGCACTGCTGGTGTCGGCATCCTTGTGGGTATAACTGCTCAGGGCTGTGATGGTAATGGCATGGTCGCCTTTATTCAGGTTGTAAGTAAGCACATTGTCCCAGTTGTAGAAACGGGTATTGCCATTGGTGATGGAGGTATAACTGGTGGCATCACCTGCCCTGTTCAGAGAGGTTGCTGCCTGGAAAATACCGTCCCTGTTAAAGCTGAGGAAGGTGCCGAAATTAGAGCGGAAAGTCAGTCCTTTAACCGGCGTGACATCCAGGTAGCCATTCATGAACACCGTCGCACCGATGGTCTGATCCGTAGCCACTTCCGGCCCCCTGTCATCAGTAAGCGGAGAAATCGTATTGGTATTCCCTGCTACCGGATAGACGTTTACATTACCATATGCATCGTAAGGTACACCCAGTGGGGTGGTAGACAAGGCGACGCTCATAGGATCCTTCCGTTTGTTGAGGGAAGTATAATTGATCTGGCTCTGGATACCGGCTTTCGCAAAGCGGGAGATCTCCTGATCCAGGTTCAATCGTACAGAATAGCGGGTGAGATTCGTATACTTCAGTGCACCATTTTCCCTGTAGTAACCGAAAGACATAAAGGCTTTGGTTTTGTCAGTGCCGCCGCTGACGGATACGGAATGACTCTGCTGGGTACTGTTGTGCATCAGGAGGTCTACCCAGTTGACCCATTGCCCCTTCTGAATAGCATCGTACTCACCCTGGTTGGCAAAGATGGTGGCATCGTCAGGTAAGGTTTCACCGGGATTGAGGCTGGCTCTCCATGCTTCTCTTCTCAGCTGCAAATAGCTTTCGCCCATACGGGGAGCCGGGTATTGTGTATATCCGTTCGCACCATAGTAACCATTGTAGGATACTTTTGTTTTGCCGGGTTTTCCTTTTTTAGTAGTGATGATGACTACCCCATTTGCACCCTGTGAACCATAGATGGCAGTGGCAGAGGCGTCTTTTAATACTTCCACGCTTTCGATGTCTGAAGGATTCAGGTAAGACATACTGCCTCCCTGCAATCCATCAATAATGTACAATGGACCATTACCGCCGGCAATAGAGCGGGTGCCCCTGATGAGCACATCTGCACCGGCGCCGGGTGCGCCACTGCTGCGAGTAATGTCCATACCGGGTACCCTACCCTGCAGGGATTCCAGCGGATTGGCCACAGGCGCCTGCATAATCACATCTTTTTTGATGGTGTATACAGCGCCGGTGAGATCTCTTTTCTTAACAACGCCATACCCGATTACGACGGTTTCATTCAGGTCGCGCACCTTCATGGAATCGGGTGGATGATGTGTGGTGTCTTGTGCGTACGTGACCGCACAACAAATGGTCAGGAGGATGGTGAGGGATACTCGCATTTTATTTGGTTTGGGCTAAAAGTCCTTTCAGGACCTTTTTCGTGGTTTTGAATATGGTGCCGTGTTTATGTCCGGTTGGCAGTGAGACTTTGGCTGAGATATCGGTAAATCTTTTGAAATCGATTGTTTTTATTGCGCCGTAATGGTGTGTGCCATAGTTATCGTAATAAATAAGCCATTCCTTCCCTACTTTGGTTGCGGATGGACCTTCAGTCAGTTTATCTGTAAAAGGCGCTGAAATCGCCTGATATGGACCTGTAGCATGCTCACTGAAGGCAACCTTAATATCCCTTTCATGGCGTGTGTTGTCTTTTACCACCAGCACATACCTGTGGTTCGCTTCTTTTACGATCGTACCGTCTATCACACTGTAGCCAGGGTCAAAGAAGAGCTTTGCAGGTGAAAAGGTCACGAAATCCCGGGTGGTGGTATAATACAGCCGGTGGTTGTTGTTTTCTTCTTCGGTGCCTTTGGGAAAACGACTGGGAATGGTGGTACTCCAGATGATGAGGAACTGGTTATTTTCATCATCATAAAAGAGTTCTGGCGCCCAGACATTTACAGCTGTGGGTTCATGTTCCATCACGGGTATATATCGTTCGTCTGACCAATGGATCAGGTCTTTGGAGCTCGCATAGCCAAAGCCTTTGTCACCTTTCCAGGCACTGGTCCAAACAAGGTGAAATATGCCATCAGGGCCTTGCTGAATACTGGGGTCCCGCATGTTCTTTCCTCCTATTGCAGGTGTAAGGAATGAGCCGGGAATGTCCGTCCAGTTATAGCCATTGTGGCTATATAACAAATGAAGTCCATCCAGGCCGGGCTCCCGGAAAGATGTGAAGAGGTACACATCCTTTCCGGAGCGGCAGGCCATACAGATAATAAGTAGTAACAATATAGGTCGCATAACAAGTGGAATCAGATGTAATTTTCAGCTGGAAGCATTGAATTCTTTAAGACCTGTCTAAAATCAATACCCAGTCATTTCCTTCTTCTTCCTTACCGGGTGGGTCAAAGACTTTCACGCCTTTGTTTGGAAATGTGCCTATCCGGGAGGTATACCCGGTGCGTGGATCATACCACGATGCTTTGATATAACCCGCTTCAATCTTTCCTAACTGTACAGGAATACTGCGACCAGTAGCCGTATAATAGAAGGCATATGTCTTTCCTCTTGTTGCCAGAATACGCTGATGCTGCGTACCCGTATCCTTTGCCAGCAATGACTGATCAGGTACACGATCAAAGTAAGAACGGGAGAGCAATAATTGTTTCAGGTATTTCATCTGACCCGCACCCGGTGCATTGAGTGCATCTGTATACACTTCTCTTACACCATATACACCTTTCTCTTTTGCTTTGTGAAACTGTATTACTGAATTATGTCCATAAGTAAACCCGGCACCACCGGCAAATACAGACCAGTAGGCATAACGACGCACATCCTTATCTGACCAGTAAGGTTCTTTCGGATCATGCAATCCCTGTGGAATACTTTCGTAGGATGGTTCTCCATCCAATACTGGTTTTGCAGGCGTACGTTTATAATCTGCCTGTACATACCTGAAATTATCTTCGCCGTATTTTCTTTTTGTCGTATCCTGGTTATAGCGCTGGTGGCCGGACTGAAACATATTAAAATTCAGCCAGGCTGCATGATGGAACCAGTCGGAAGATTGGGCACGGCCTCTCGGATGAAAGGTCATCAGGTGTACGGAGTCTTCTTTGTGCAGGGTATTGCCAATAGCATTCCATACCGCAGAAGAATCACTGCCTTTGATATCGCCACCATTCAGCCAGATAATGTTCTTTTTATCATGAAAACGGGTAGCGAGGAAATGGGCATAAGTAGCAGCAGCGGCTGGTGACACCTTGCCTTCTTTGACAGGCGAACCCCATACCGGCACCAATGCCAGGTAGAGTCCTTTGGCCGCAGCTTTGTCAACGACAGTTGCTACGAAATCGAAGTACTTTTTCTGAGGTTCAGCAATATTGTTTTTCAACAATGCGGAATCTCCTTTTTGATTCACGGCGGCCAGCTTTGGCAACAGCATCACCTGGATCACATTGAATCCTTTATGCTGGCGATCGGCCAGATAATGATCTACCTCCGACTCATTCAGGTTGGTGAACAATAACCAACCAGTATCTCCTAACCAGAAGAAAGGCTGCCCATCAGATGTCTGAAAAAAGTGCCCGTCCTTTGAGACCTTCAGTGTCAGGGTTTTACTTTGCCCGTAAGTGAGGAACGGGAGTAATAATACGTATAACAGTGTATTCCATTTCATGCTTAAACTATTTGTGGCTTATCCATAACACAGCGGGAGACTGTTGTGGGTTATGGAATTTAAAGCTACTGATCTTTTTGTTACTGATCAGGTGTCCATCCTTTGCATTTATCCAGCGGGCAGTGCCCTTTACACCTGCATCTACTGTTATTTCTGCAGTTGTATTACAGTAAATGATGTATTCGTTTGCCGTATTCTTCAGCGCCATTGCACCGGGTATATCTACAGGTTGCATATCAGCAGCGGCTGTTAAGAAACCGGGCACCTCTATTACAGGAATATCCGGCAGGGAGCCTCCTGCCATCAATACCGCCCACCCAAAACGATCGTAACTGTCTGCTGAGTAAATGACTGCTTTCTCAGGATATTTTCCCCTGTATTCACGCACTGCTTTGTACACCATTTCTTCACTGGACTTTTTAGGTTTTAGCAACCGTGCGTGCTGACGGGGGGCCAGGTTCTGCCCACCCTGTGGAGCATATGCATTACCATCCTGCTGATAATGCCAGTAGCGAATATCTATCAGGTCAATAACATGTGAATAAGCAGGATTTTGCAGAATGGAATCCTGTACATCCTTTGTTGTGCTGAGACCTATGATACAGGAGGATGCATGTTCCTTTTTATACGCATCAATGGTATTAGCCCAGAATTGCACAAAGTGCAAAGGCCCGGTAAACTCTGCACCTATCAGTTGTATCACATTGCTGTAGTTACGCAGACTCTCCATACACTGCCGAATGTAGGCCTGATGCAAGGCACGACGTACCGGATGAGTCGTATCATAAAACTGTGCAGCCATGAAGATGCGCTTGCCACCTGCATATGGTGGTGGTTCCGGAAAACCTGTATTATTCACATTATTCCCAGGGCGCCATGGAAAATCTGCATAGTGCGCACCGGCTTCGATAATATTGTGCTGGAAGTAATTTTCGTGAATCAATACCATGCCTTTGGATGCAAACTGTTGTAAACGGGTCCAGTACCAGGTATTGTATTTGGTGATATCATATTTGCTGAGTCCATCCCATGCTGTGCCTTCACCACTGCGTGCAAAAGGCTGTTCATAGAATGGAGGCCATACATCGCCATCTATGCGCAATACCCGTTCATGATCATCTCTTCTTCTCTCATACCAGAGACCGTAATTGTGATCAAAAGCAATGATGTTCTTTTGTTGCATCCAGTTGACTACGCTATCCAGGTCATCTGTAAAACCAGTACCGGTGCGGCCGGGTACAAAACGGGTGAGTGCAGCTACGGCTTCTCTTGCATCTTCAGGACGGATACCACCCCGCCACCAGGGTTCTTCATGACGGCCTCCCGTAAGTAGCTGGTTATTTTTTAGTATTCTTCCATTTTGAATGTGGATAACATCAGCATTGGCACGCACCAATTCATTTTTTTTGACAGGCGCTACCTTAATTCCTTTTGTATTGACTTCGATCGTTTTTTGTTTTGTGATCCATTCCAGTAATGTTAATGCCGGCTCCTTTGACTGCGCAATCAGTTCCGCCGCCTGCTGGGGTGATGGACTACTTGAAGCCTCCGATGTAGCAGGCATTAACCTCGCTCTATCCGATACATCCTTACCCAACCGGTCTGCCAGCTGTGCATAATACAAACTACGTGGATTGATGTATTCATTGGAACTATTCCAATACCCATTGCCCTGAAACTGTGCCCAGGCGCCAAATGACCAGTTCATGGCCCCGGGTGGTGCAGGACAAATGATCTTTGCAGCCGCACATTGCCAGAGCATACTATTCGCTGCTGACCAGCCAGCACCCTGTCCATCCTGCCCTCTATCCGGAAAACCCAATGCCTGCCCTGTCACCTGCACATTATCCAGCAATACGCCGGAGGCCCAGCTATCTAATGTACCGCTATAACTAAACGGCATCCAGGATTCACATTGTACAAATGCATTAGGCCCACCTGCACAATAGCCTACTCCAAAATCATGATAGCCATATTGTGCATAGATGCGCTGAAAAAGCGTTTGCTGACCGGCAGTAAAAAAGGTATTCCTGCGCTGCCCCCCAATTTCACTCACAGGGGCTAATGAGATACAATCTTCTACCGTAATACGACCCGCAGTTTCCCATATGGCCACTGCTGAACCGGCAAAATGTTCAAATGAGACCTGTCTGACCCAGCTATCTGTCGCATTTTCGATGGTAATACCCATCCAGCGATGATCTTCGTCTTTGGGTCGTTTTTCATCAACAGCAGATATACAACGGAGTTTTTCCACCCCCACATGTGTAATCTGCCCCGGCCATTGGTAAGCCGTAATGGTAGCAATCCCGTAGGTCGTATCCAGTGCCGTGGTCAAAGGTGCATCCAGTGTGACCTGATTGCCATGAACAGCCAGTACTTTGCGATCCCAGTGAATCACGCGCTCGTTAGGCTTCCAGCCCAAGGCCGTAATGCCTCCGCCAAAATGTTCCGTACCTAATTGTGCGATCCATGCTTTTGTACAGGGACGGCTGATTTCCACCCTATCTCCTGTTTTGAAAACAGATTGTGCTACCGTAATCGTAGTTGCATTCACAGGCACATAGGCATCGATGATATTTATAGTTGTACTGTAGTGCTTATTATTCACACCAGCGACGCGAATGAGTGGTGCACGGTCTGTACCTGCTCCCAGCAAAATGGTTTCAGGCCCACTGCCTCTCAGTACAACATTCCCAGTATTGATGTGCAAAGAGCCAAACACCTGATAAGTACCTTTTTCAAGTAACACAGCACCACCACCAGCAGCTACCTGATCGATCGCTGCCTGTATATCACCACCTACAGGTACCACTATCCGTGCAGGCACATCCGGAATCGTACTATCCCCACCCATATATCCACAATAGGAATAGTCAGGTATACGATTGCCTAAGGCGTCTGGTGTATACACCAGACGCCCTTCTTTACTCACCGATACCGGTGGTTGTATTTTTTGCTGTGCCGTTGCTGTAAGAGACATACAACATGCCAGCATCCATAAGATCTTATTTTTCATTCCTACGTTTCTTCCAGTCTGCTTCCGCTTTTTTCATATCAATACCGGATGCTGATAAATAGTTATTGATCCTACCTTTGTACTTACCGAATACTGCATGTTTTTGTTCAGATGTACCTGCATCCATTGCATTTTCACGGGCTTCTATCAGCCATGTCATGATCTGTTGCTGTTGCGCAGGTGTCAGGTTAGGCAGCATATCCAGGTAAGCATTGTAAGTGACAGGCAGTATGCTGTAAGTCATACCATCCTTTACTTTTGTGACCTGTTCAGTCGTTAATACGGAAGACAGTCTGGACAGGTAGTGCTGGTGCAGCTCACGCATGAGCACTGTATCTTTTTTACCTTCGTTATCTTTGATATCTATATATTGTTGTGCAATAATTGACTGTACCTGATCATTCTTTGAATCATCATCAATACCCAGTGTAGATACGATCTTTGCGACACGCTCATTGATGATCATGGTATAAGGTTTCTTATCACCTTTAATATCATTTAGAAAATCTTCGATATTGGTATAGCCATCACCATTTTTATCTTTCACTGCATCGCTGGCATCTTTTGGATTCAGCCCATGTTTGATTTCCCACTCATCAGGGATACCATCACCATCGGCATCCTTGTAAGGTTTGCCTTTGTATTCAGGATAACCACCTACCTGTGCAATGTCATAGATAATGCCCTGTTTGTAAGAATCCGGCGCCAGTCTGCGCTTAATGTATTCACTACCAATTTTAGACTCGGTATTGTCTTTGTAAATGATCTTACCGGTACGCACCTGTTCTACCACTCTTTTATCCACAGGATCACGCACAGGCAGCGTAGCGCCTGCATTGTCCAATACATACTGATAAGCATCGTTCGCAGAAAGGATCGTCATCTTTGGCATCGGTGCGGGATGATCTACTTTCATATCTACCATGTATTGGCCTGCATTTGGCAGGTCTTCTACCTGTACACCGCCATCCCAGTTGTTTTTGGTGATATTATCATAACCTTCCATGATATTGCCGGTTACGTATGTTCTGCCAAACTGCTGGTATTTCAGTTTGCTACGGCCGGATTCTGGCTTAATAATACGGTGACCTACATTCTCATCTCCTGGCGTAACAGGACCCGGTTTGAAATAGTTATTGATGATATTGAACTGTGAACGATAATCGCCACCATCTACAGTACGATGTTTCCAGTTGAATACTACGTTATTCACAAAATTGAACACACTGAACCAACCTACTGAAGGGTTACGTCCTGCATTACAAGCCCAGAGGTTGCGGATGAAAGCACAGTTTTCACCACCCAGTGTACTACCAAAAGCATGATTGTATGTATCCAATGCTTCGGAGGATATACAGTTCTGAATAGTGATGTTGATAGTTGGCAATTTTTCTTCCTGATAACCTTCTCCCGGGTTGTACATATGCCGGTACAGGGAGATGTTTTCATCCAGGCCCCAGCTGGCAGAGCAATGGTCAATGATGATGTTGCCCACAGGATTTCCACCCAGTGCATCATCCCGACGGCCTACGGTTGTTTCGCCTCTGCGAAAGCGCATGTAGCGGATCACCACATCATGGGTGTCGATCCAGAAGCTTTCGCCTGCTACACAAACTCCATCACCGGGGGCTGTCTGGCCGGCAATGGTGATATAGGGCGCCCGAAGGATAATGGGGGTCTTCAAGTGGATGATACCAGCTACGTTGAATATCACGGTACGTGCGCCACCCTGCTCACAGGCATCACGCAGTGTACCGGGTCCATCGTCTGCCAGACTTGTTACTACATATACTTTACCGCCACGACCGCCAAAGGTGTATGCACCACCACCCTCAGCTCCGGGGAAAGCGGGGATGCTTGCCTGTGGCAGGTCAGTAGGCCGGGAAGCATATGGAATATAAGGTTTGCCATTGCGCGCTTCCTGTGTCACAATGGGTAATGCTTTCTGCCACATGTCGTCTGCATGTTTCTTTGCACCATCAAGCATGGAATCACTTACCTGCTGTACAGCTTTTGGTATGGTTGGATATTGAGCAAATGCATGATGCCCGAAACAAATTGCTGCCAGTATGAAATACTTTTTCATCGGTTATTTAATTTCAGATTATTCGTAAGGATTAAAGGTGCCGCTGTTCCATCCTTGTGTCTGTTCCAGCGATGGGTTCCGTTGTATATTTGAAGTAGGTATACCGTAAAAATAATAATTCGAAGGATAATTTATAGGCTGCTGAGTATCCAGGTTACCCACTGTTGCTGTAAAATAAGTGGTATAGTCAGTGCCATTGATATCCAGCTTATCGCGCAGCATGATGCCTTCGCTGTCTGTTTTTTCAAGGATCGCTACGGTGTAAGGTGCTTTTACGGCAATCGTGAGTACCTTTCTTGTAGTGCCATTTAGTTTGTCGAAGAGTTTATTGCGGCGCATGTCATCGTAACGTTTGCCTTCGAAGGCCAGTTCTATACGGCGCTCATTCAGGATCACCGTGCGCTGTGCATCCTGTGACAAACCTGTTTGTAAACCATACATGTTATCTGACCCGGGATTGATACCTGCTCTTTTGCGTAGCGCGATCAGCATATCGTAGGCTTCCTGAGTACGACCGGTGGCATTGGCGCATTCTGCAAGGTTCAGCATCACTTCGCCCAGTCGCAATTCTATCCAGTCCGTTTTGCCCAGTTTGGTATTATCCTTTATGGTAGCCGTATTACAATTCTTGCGGCAATAGAAACCCGTTACACAGGGTTTACTTTTATCATCAGTCATACCTGTGTAGTTCCATTGTCTGCGGTTGGTTTTATTACTCAGTGGCCAGGTACAGCCATTGTATGCGATGGTTGCATCAAAGCGGGGATCGCGGTTTTTCCAGAAATATACGGAGTCATACCCGGATGTTGCATCGTCGATAGACTTGCCATCTTTGGTAGGATATGATTTTACCATGTCCCAGGTAGGCTGGTACGAACCACCGCCCCCGTTGGACTCTGAGTAAGGACGGGCGGCATCGTCAAATGTACTGGCTTTGTTGGCGCCATCAAATGAACGCAGCATGATTACTTCTTTGTTGCCAGAGCCTTCATCCAGCCAGATGTTTGCATAACTCGAATATAAAGCATAACCATCTATGAGCAGGGTATCATACGCATTTCTGTTTGCCTGATAAGCACGCTCCCAACGGGTCTGATCACTGTTTGGATTGAACTGCGGACTTGCCCAGTACATGAGCATACGGCCCTTGATACCTAATGCCGCACCTCTGGTAATCCGACCTCTGTCAGCACTACCCCAGCTGGCAGGACAACCCGCTGCCATATCAAAATCTCTTGCGATGGAGTCTATACATTCAGAAGTCTTATTTCTCTTTACATACAGATCTTCTGTGATCCAGTCCTGTGGATGGTTCAGATAAGGTACCCCACCATAGAGTTTCACCAGCTGAAAGTAAATCCAGCCACGGAGAAAGTATGCCTGTGACTTGATTTTGGTTCTGGTATCTATATCCAGGGTACCCTTATCTATTTCAGTCAGCAGGATATTGATCTTGCGGATATATGCCCATGCATTGTTAGACGCATTACCACCGTAAAAGTCAGTGATATTGTCAACTGACAGCGTGCCATACCACAGCTTGGAATCACCACCATTATAGTCGTCTGCCAGATCGTGAATAGCTGTAGGTATAGTAGCGGACCCTTGCAGGTTGGGCCATGTAGGCATGGCGATGTCATAGAGCCTGTTCAGGTACAGCGTAGCTGTAGATTCATTATTCCAGGCCGTTTCATCAATACCTGAGAGGTCGGTTTTATCCAGTATCTTGGAACAGGAGCAAAGCCCCAGCAGCAGGAAGATGTATATATAGATGATCTTACTTTGCATAGTTGTTAATTTTACAAACTCAGGTTCAGGCCAAATGTGTAGGTACGCAATGCCGGGTAGTCAATCGCCAGATTGGTAGCCGGATCCTTGTAAGGCTGATGATTGATCAGCACCCACAGGTTAGTACCCGTTACAAACATGCGCAGTTCAGGAATTTTCCATTTTGCTGACAGTTCTTTTGGCAAACTGTAAGACAGCTGTGCATTGTTCACACGCATGGCAGTAGCGCTACGTATCCAGAAGTCAGATACTTCGCTGATGAGCGGTGAGTTCATGAGAGGGTACTTTGCATTTGTATTGGTGGGTGACCATGAGTGTTTCCAGATACCGAGTGCGCGGGCGTTTTCTGTAGGTGGTGTTCTCGCCGTCTTATCATATGCTTCGTAGCCACCTACCTGCAGACTGATGTTGAAACTCAGCTTCAGGTCTCTCCAACCGGCACCGAGATTAAAGCCTACCCCAAATATGCTGCTGCTTCTGGGGGCAATACGGGTTTTATCGTTTGCATCTATCTTCCCATCACCGTTGATGTCTTCGTAGTTCATGTATCCTGCAATGAGCGGGTTACCATCGATGGTCCATCCGCGGTGTGCAGCCAGGAAGTTTTCCGCATCCTTGGTCGTACGTACAATACCAGTTGATTTATACCCTTCCATCCCATTATCAGTTCTGCGGCCAATAGGGTTCTTCCATGCAGTATCACCTGCGCCATAGTATTTGCGGATAACTTTATTGTCGCTCCACCCGAAGTTCATGGAAGCAAAGTATTTGAAATCTTTATTGATGGTACCATTATAGCCGATGGACGCTTCAACACCCCATGATTTTAGTCTGCCATAGTTCTGGTCTGCAATGGCAGTACCAAAGGTCGTCGGCACTGTGCTGGTAGGCTGTTGCAACATATCGTAGTTGTAACGGTGCCACATGTCTATTGCAAAGTTGAATTTAGAGTTGAAGAAGGTACCATCAAAGCCAAGGTTTTTGTAGAGGGCTTTTTCCCAGGTAATGTGTTCATTGGGCACATCGTTGTTACTCAAACCACTGGTGTAAGTGCTACCGAAGAGCATACCTGTCGTCTGGGTATATCTTTCCTTGTACTGATAGTTCTTCACGGCATCGTTACCGGTCAGCCCCACCTGGAAGCGGATCTTCAGGTCATCGATAAATTTCATGCTGCGATGGAACCATTTTTCCTGAGAAATTCTCCAACCAATTGCTACTGATGGGAAATAGCCCCAGCGGGAGTCTTTAGGGAAGTTAGGAGAAGCATCTGTGCGGAAAGTAGCTTCCAGCAGGTATTTTTCAGAGAAGCCATAGTTCAGACGGCCCAGGTAACTCACACGACCCGTTTCGCCTGCGGAGCCACCGTTGTCATATAAAGATTTATCCTGACTAAAGGCAAACAGTTCATCGATACCAGGGATCACCACCGTTTCACGACGGGTATTGAAAGCGTCACTTTGTGATTCCGCCTGTTCAGCTACGAGTAGCAGGTTGATGTCGTGCTTACCAAAAGTGCGGGCGTAGGTGATCATTTCATCCAGCTGATAGTTGCTGGAACCACCGTAATTCTCCAGCATCACGTTACCATTCTTGATAAATGTAGTTGGGTTGGTAGTGGTAGTTTGATTGGTAAAGATCACGTTCTGTGTGGTCACATGCACGCCTTCCCTGATAAAATTGTAGAGGTAGTAAGGTACATAGTATTCCTTGCCGAAATCAGTACGGGAATTGCGGCCATATTGTACGCGGAAAGACAACCCCTTGATGGCCGGCAGTTTATAATCCAGGGCAGCGTTGATAGTCTGGCCCTGTGATTTTGTTTTGGCATAACTACCCGATTTCACTAGTTCTGAAGGGCTCCAGCCGGGCACTGAGGAATAAACAGGTTTACCATCGATGTACATAGGCACCCATCCGGGTGTGAGCAGCAGCGCACTCACGGTAGCATTCATCTGGTCTGACTGCTCGGTAAGACCTGATTGAACGGTTTTAGGTGTTGGCCTGTTCACGATGGAGTTATCTGTAGCAAAGGATACAGTAGCGGTCAGGTTATCGACGATTTTGGCATTGATACCCAGGCGCACGCCAAATTTGTTGCTATACAGATCACCTACGTTTCCGTCTTCTTTATAGTAGTTAGCACCGGTGAAGAAAGTCACTCTTTCGCTACCACCGCTTACATTGATGGTATGGCGGGTAAGATGTGATTTTTTCCAGACATCATCGATCCAGTTGTAGTTATGGGATCTGAGATAAGTCAGTTCATCGTCGGTATAATATTTTGCAGTGTTGGCATCTTTGAGACTGGTATACTTGTTATTGAGCATGGTTGCCTGATCAAATCCGGAGAGCATTTCAGGGATGTAAGTCGCATTAGACAAGCCATAGGAACCAGCATAGCTGATACGTGGTTTGCCGGGTTTACCCATCCTCGTTTTCACCAGTACCACACCGTTTGCTCCTCTGGCGCCGTAGATAGAGGCGGCAGCATCTTTGAGGAAGGAAATACTTTCCACCATAGTTGCATCCAGGTTGTCAAAGTCGGCCTTCGTCATCTGGAAACCGTCAATTACATAAAGCGGATCTGTAGAAGCGCCGGTAGCAGCCCAGGTGACAGGGTTTCGGATGGTGAGGCTAGTTGTAGAACCGGGGCGGCCGGATGATTGGCTGATAGATACACCGGGCACCCTGTTTTGCAGGGCAGTAGCCAGGTTGGCTACTGGCAGGTCTTCTACTTCGGCAGTATTTACGACTGCCACTGAGCCCAGTACGTTCGCACGTTTTTGCGTACCATAACCAATGATGACAGTTTCATTCAGGGACTTCACGTCTTTTCCGAGAAAAGCATCGATCGATTCCTGTTTGTTGACAGCGATTTCCTGGGGAACATAACCGATGAGGGAAATAATGATGGTAGAGTTTTCGTGGACTTTCAAAGTGTAAGAACCATCGGGAGCAGTAGTGGTTCCTTTATTACCTACTTTTACGCGAACCGTTACTCCCGGGAGTCCTGATCTTTCATCTGCGTCATAGATCTTCCCTTTTAAGATAATTTCTTTTGCCGGCGTAGCAGGTGTGGTTGGCTGCTGTGCAAAGGCCGTGGAACATAGAAATAGCAATCCTGTTATCCTTATCAGGATACATGGTAGATTTTTAAACATTGCCCGCATTATTTAAGGCATATACAATGAGGGATAGTCAGCGCATGGTGGTATGTCTATAGCAGGCATACGGCCCACAATTTCAATGGGAGAGTCCCCGGTTTTTATCCCTGTGTGAGAACTTTAATCCAGTAAGGTTTTCGTGATACTACGATTTTGTAGTAGTAAAATTCAACAATGAGAACCTTACCCTTAGGTGGTGATATTCATACTTTTTCATACCTGATGGAATTTTATACAATTTTTCAAATTGGATAGCAGGGCGCGGTCTGCTATTGGTTTATGGGCCAGTCTACAGTAAAAAAAACGCCACTCATAATCATGGAAATTACACAAACTGCAGTTGTCGTCTTCGGTGTCTTACTGACACTAATAGGTGCCAAGCTACACAAAGTTTTAAGCAAAAGAATAGATCGGGGAAATTTTATTTACGCAATCGTTGCCGGAAATGATTAGTGCAGAAATCGCTTCTCCCAGAAGCACAAAACGTTGCTACCGGGGGCAGCAACGTTTTGTTGTAGGCGAGGCAGCCTGGATCAGGCTTGTCGTCACTCTTTGAAGGCACGGGCTATGGATGCTGTAGTAGGATTGGGAGATGAATAGCCGTAGGCACACAGGGCTCCGTTTCCTTTACAACCCGTTGGCGGATTATCTTTATCGAAAGTCGATCCCAGATATTCATACGTGTACGGGTCATACCAATAGACGAGAGACCGGAAAGATTTAGCAGCCTGCGTGGCACTAATGGTTACAATGGTTAATACTGCCGCTAGTGCAGTAAGACGGATGTGTTTCATTGCTTTGGTTTCTTAATTTACGATGTTAAAGTTTGGCGTATGTGATTTAATTAGTTGTTGCGCTTCAGATACATTCGTTGTGCTGTTAGTATTAATGCTGATTTAATATCCGATATGTATTATTCAACAGGTAAATGCCGGCAATGCACAATAATAAAAATGCGGCATCAAACCACACATGTGCATTCCAGCTCATACTGCTGATGATTCCCCCGCAGGTACAGGGTAAGTTTGCACCACTACTCAGCAGAATACCCAGGTATACCAGGAATCCGGCAAAGAGGATGGCGCTTGCAATGAAAGCCGTCATGCGAAATGCAGTGATCAGTAACATTGCTGCGAGCAATACTTCTCCTATTGGCAGTGCCCAGGACACAACACCAGACCAGGCTGCGAGCAGCGACCAGGGTGAAATACTCAGCTGGTGCCTGAAAGTGGCATGCTCTATTAGCTTGTTTAATCCGGTGTACAAAAACAATATGACGAGTAATGACGCAATGATTTCAATAAGCAGCTTCTTCATTTTTCATAACATTTCATGAGTATATGGTGGACATACTTTTCTTGGGCATACCTTCTCTGGTATCATTAAATTAAATGACTTCTATGGCATCGTCACGGGCAATACCTTTTCGGGTATCGATAGAGGCACGATTCAATACCCTCCCGGGTATCTGGACAGGCACGATTTTATCAGTACATAATATTTACCTGTTCTACATGTAGAACAGCAAAGAAAAAAGAAACAATACCAAGGGAATTAAATTTACTATTGAGACTCTTTGGCTAATAATTAACTAAATGCTGATACTAGATTCTGTTGTAGTCATATTACATTCTACCGGGTATTTTGAGTTCTTATGTTAAGCAGCAGACCTACGGTTCGGATTCTCATAAAGTGGGGTCTACTAACTGTTTAACATAACAGAGTAAAAGTAGGTAATTATTTGGATTTAGCGATAAATTTTCTATGTAAAATAACAGTCATTTTGCGCCTGTCATTTTGGTTATTATCAAGCTGCAAATTGCAATGGATTGCGGAAAATGTATTTACTAATGAACCACCATTACATTTGTATAAAAACTATAATCTTTTGACTTTGTAAACAACATGTACATACCTGCAGGGAAATTGCTCACATCAATAGTTACTGTCAATCCATCCAGTGTCATTTCTTTTTCAAATACGGTAACTCCGTTGTAACTCATTAATGTGATCACTGCTTTTTCATTCACTGCTGGCAAATATTTTACTGTGAGATTGCTGCTAGCCGGATTGGGATAGATCTTATCAAACATACCTGTGGATACAGCTGTCCTGGTGAGTACTACTGATGCCGTATTGGGGTTTCCTGCCTGGTCTGTGGCCGTGCTATCAGGAATTTGAACTGACAACCTACCATCATGTATCGGAGTTACAATTGCTGTAATGAGGTTATTACGTACACGATCAAAGTCAGACAATGTAGCATTGACAGTTATGATCTTATTCACATCAAAAGTGCTGATCGCCTCACTGAAACTTATACTTATACTAAACGGCGCAGATACCGGATTAGCTGCTGTTGATAATAAACCGGATGTAGGCCGGGTCATATCAAAATATACCTTGCTATTGTCCGTCGTCTCGCTCACGACGTTCAATGTATCGCCGGCATTGTTGATGTAAGAAATGTTGAATAATATCTCCCCTTCTGTATCTGTATCCGTCATTGTCCATGAAACGGTATATTGCAGATATGACACGGCAGTAGGTGATACATTGTGCCCCGCAATGGTGACATGGGGTGAAGCAAGGTCACTGCTGGCAATGAAAGATAGGGTCACTACATCCCCCAGTTTTGCAAAGGATGTATTCTCATTGTTAGACACTATATTGACGTTGGTTACTTCTCCCGAGGCACTTGTTTTAGCAAAGCCTTGTGCGTTAGCATTAGCAAATACAAAGGAAAGTATACAGCATGATATAATGAGCCCTTGAGCTATGGTTTTTCGTATTAAAAAGCGGTCCATTAGGATAGGGATATCCGGTTTTTCTTTTAGTAGGTTAAAATTATAAATAATTATTTAAAGAAAATAATAATATGTCGATAATAAAAATAGTAAAACGCGATACAGGTAAGGGTTAGGGAGTGAAAAAGTTTCTTAATATCTGGCTTTCAATTGATAACAATAAAATGAGGGCTAAAACCTTTTTTCATAGAAAGTTGATGAATCTTTGCGCAGCAAAGCCTAAAACAACCCTGATTTACTAATGATTGTCTATTAATAAATAAATTCATGTTTTCAACATCCCTCCGACTATCTATCTTAATTGGGTATTATAATTGTTTAATTGGTACTTTTGCGCACATGACGAACAAGGTTATTTTACTGGTGGATGATGATAGAGATGATCAGGAACTATTTGGTGAAGCGATGTCTATCGTAGACAGCGCCGCAGTTTGTCACTTTGCATCAGATGGTGAAGAGGGACTGGAACTGCTGAAAGATAATTCAAACGATGTGCAACTGATCTTCCTTGACCTGAACATGCCAAAGATGAATGGCAAACAGTTCCTGGAAATTATCAAGCGAAATGAACAACTGGAAAAAATACCGGTCGTGATCTTTACCACTTCTTTGAGAGAAAAAGACGGTATTGAAACTGCTGCGCTGGGTGCTGCCCACTTTATGACCAAACCTTCCAGCTTCGGAGAACTCGTCAAGCAATTGGAAGGCGTATTGGAAAAAGCCCTCGGATAATCTACACTTACCTGTAAGTAACTCAATTTTTTTGGGTAGTTTACCTGCTTAAGTTTGCCTCACTAAACATAAGCAATAATGAAAGTATTGAATCCCATCCTTTGGATCTTTCAGATCTTAGTGAGTGCACTGTTTATTTATTCCGGCTACATGAAATTGTTTATGCCTATTGACCAACAGGCGGCATATACCCATGGACGGGACAGGTAGCGCCAGGTTTTCTGCGTTTTATGGGTGTCATTGACCTGCTGGGTGGTATAGGGTTACTCATCCCCTTTCTGGCTACGTATGTCGCCAGTGGAATTGTATTGCTCATGGTGTGTGCCTCCGTTTTCCACATTGCCCGTGGCGAAGCCAGTGTGATAGGATTCAATATTGTAGTTGCGACCATTGCTGCTTTCATTGCATGGGGAAGGAAGAGAATGGCATAAAGCCAATCTCTTCAGATCTTTGCTGCAACAGTAATGTGAAATGTAATTTCATAAATACCATCTGTCAGGAACTTGATAGAATGCGTAAGACGAAGGGTCTTGTTAATATCTGTCGCCTTTGGCAATATGCGGTAATAGGACAAACAGGACTCATCTGTCCAGGCCGTTCCTCCTACTGTCAGCGATGAGAACAAAGGCATGCCTATGCCCAGTTTCGGAAATTCCATTTCCATCGTAGAGTCTGTCGTCACCACCGGATAATACGGATCCCAGTCATGGAATGTAGGATAAGTCAGTGCTAATCGCTGCATATCTGTCGATGGATTGAACGGCTTCCCGTTTTTATCCAACCACTTAATAATCACCTTACTCACATCTGATGGTGTATATTTTATATCTACCGGATAGGTATCGTTTTCCTGCACAGTAGTTCGGTCTGCATCATTATCCGGAGGAGTAGTCTGTACACGACGATACACTACAGTATAAGTAGAACTCAATGGCGTTACAATAATTTCACAGGCATTCTTCAGCATCTTCTGTCCTTTTATGTTCGATACATTGACATCTATGGTATACCGGCCTGTATCCAGATATAAAGAGGCTCTGGTAAACTGTAAGCGGCCACCGATCGGGTTGATGCTGAACGGCGCCACCGTACTATCCTGCATCTTGGCATTGAGCATAGCCAACGTAGAATCTGATTGTGTCACGGCGTCTTTGAAGATCGTGATCGTTTGCGGGCGCAGAAACATACTGTCTGCGCTCTCGCCTGTATACGCATTTCTGACTGACAGGAGCTTTACATTAATGGGATTGGTAGATCCATCGGCTACCAGTGTAGAAGAGGTAGTAGTCGTGCCCTGTTGTACTGTAAATGGATTCTCCAGGTAGTATACACTGTCACTCAGAAATCCTTTCTCTATCTTTTCACAACTCAGCAATACGACTGATAATAATAGGATGCGTGTTATTTTCATCTTACTGAATATTATTGATGGATGCATTATTTACCAGTACATGCAGTGTAGTACCAGTCGATGTCTTGATGCCAGTTGTCTGACAGCTGATGGCCAGATCAGTAGGATCATTTTCCGGGGCATTTGTTGAGCCATCCAGTACACCATTTATTTTCACATATTGCAGGTAGTAATAAGAATAGGTTGCACTGCTATTAGTCAGGTATACCGTATAGGTACCAAGCAGCTTCTTCACACCACAGGGTGCAATTTCGCCCGCCCAGTTTTCTTCCGGTTGTACATTGGTCGTCGTATTGTACAAACTGATGCTGTCCGTAAACAGGTATTGGGTAATGATCTTAGCGGTGGTATTGTTATACAGATCTTCCAGACTGGCATAGCCTTCCTTGTTCATGAGCAGGTTGATGGCGTAATCAGTAAAGGCGAAGAATGTACCTGCTTTATTCACAGAGTCCCTGAGACCAAAGTGATCGATGAGTAAGATGGTGGTATCGAAATAATGGGCAGAATGCTGTGCCAGGTAGTCGTATGTGGATAACCCGGTGTTTGCATTGTGTATACCGCCATCTGTAAGGTAGCTATCTTTCTTGCAGGCGGTGGCCAGCAGCATGCAGATACAACAGGTGATATATAATGATTTCATGTATTGCTGTTTTTTTGGTTATTGAATTTTCCCCTGCCAGTAAGGTGTTTGTGTCAACTTATTATTCAGCAGGAACAGGGATGGATCCAGCGGCCAGTAATACTTACCCTGCGCAAATTCTGTGGCATTGATGTAAGAGAATTTAATATGCCCTGTATTTCTGGCTAACCTTACAAAGTCATAAAAGCGGGCCCCTTCGAGGAAGAGTTCACGTCCCCGTTCGGCTACGATAGAGTCCTGCAATGCCGCACCGGTGATGCTACTATAGGTAGGTATACCTGCTCTTGTTCTGATCTCATTCACCTGTGCGAGCGCTCCTGCTTCGTCAGGTGAGGGCTTGGCTGCCAACGCTTCTGCTTTGAGGAGTTTAATATCTGCCAGACGGAAGATGAGGAGATTATTTTTAGCGATGGAATAAGATGTGTTATTATTGACATATGCTACCTGTGCATATTTGATACAACTGTAGAAATCCGCAGAACCACTCGAAACAGTGGTAAAAGCCTGCTTATACCGGGTGTCACCTTCATCATAATACAACCCTGCTATTGTCGCATTGTTAAACTGCCATTGGGGTACTGTGGTTCCTTGCAAATAAGGCGCACAGACAGTGTAACCTGTAATGCTGGATGATGTCAGCAAAGATTCTGAAGTACTGTTATTGGAGATTTCAAAGATACTTTCGTCTGACTGCCCTTTGTATAAATTCATGTAAGAAGCCGCTGGCAATAAAGAATAAGTACCTGAAGCAATGAGGCTATCGCAGGCAGCATTACATTTATCATAATCACCTTTCCAGGCATAGATATGTGCTAACAGTGCGAATACGGCGCCTTTGTCTCCACGCACCACTCTATCAGTACTGGAGGCATCTTTCCAATCCAGGTATTGTCTGGCCAGATCCAGATCCGCTATACATTGTGTTAATACTTCTGCTTGTGGTGTTCTTGCCAATTGTGGCGCCGCAGAATTATCGGCATAGTAAGTCGTATCCAAGGGTATATCGCCCCATACGCGTGCCATATAGAAGTAGGTGAATGCTCGTGTGAAATAAGCTTCTCCCAGGTATTTGTTACGAGTGCCACCTGTGAATACAGACTCCGGCATTGTCCTGATAAAGTGCAGACAACGGTTGCTCTGTGCTATAGCAGAATAAAAGTTAGTATACACCCGTAACTTCAGGCGTACATCGTATGTATTGGCTACAGGCACACTCACGCCCCAGTTCACTTTGGCAGCATTCATATAAGCACTGCCATCACCGCCATATACAAAGTCAGGCGTGAATTCATCTGTAGGCAGATCGCCATATACATAAAATTGTATAGAAGCATTGAAAGCTGTGCGTAATAAGGAATAGCAGGCAGCGACGGAGGCATTTGCATCGGACTCTGACTTCCAGGTAGTTTGGTCCGTAGCTGTACTCAGCGGATCCTTGTCCAGGAATTTATTACAGGCACTACACAGGATCAGGGCGGTTAAGATATATGTAAGTTTCATGTATTGGCTGTTTAAAGTTCTACACGTACGCCCAAAGTAAATTTGAGCGCTGATGGATAAGCGATATTAGATGACCCGGTGGTCGGATCTACCAGCTCAGGATCTGGTATGGTGGCAGCTTTCTTGAAGGTCACCAGGTTTTCACCCATACCATATACACTCAATCCTCTGACTTTAATATGCTTAATGATTGATTGAGGTAAGGTATAACTCAGCGTAGCCTGCTTCATTTTCAGGAAACTACCATCTTCCACGAAGTAAGAACTGGCAATATTATACCGGTCGTTATCCACATTGGTTACCAGCGTAGGATATTTCGTCTGATCACCTTCATGCATCCAGAACTGATTCAACAGCGATGTTAATGCTGCCGGTCCGGCATTACTGCCCCAAGAATATTGATACCGCTTACTACCATTCAATGCATCGGAGAGATAACCATTGAAGATCTTTCTGCCTGTGAGGAAGGAACAGAAGATATTTAAACTAAGACCTTTGTATGTAAATGTATTCCCAAATCCACCGGTTATTTTCGGCATCGGATTTCCTGCTATTACCTTATCATCATAATCGATGTTGTAGTCCCCATTCATGTCGATATAGCGGGGATCGCCTCCATGCAGGGTCGTACCCATATAAGTGAGTTTCCTGCCCGTAATCGGGTCCGTAGGTACACTGGCATCGTTGGCGAAGGAACCGTCTATCTTATATACTTTGTAATTAAACAAAGGCTCTCCCACAGTAAATGTTTGCTGGAACCAGGTTTCGCCGAACATGAAGTCGCGGTTGTTGTTCGGCAGCTTTGTTACATAGTTTTTATTGAAGGAGATATTAAAACTGGTACTCCACTGGAAGGCTGATTTGGGAGAAAGATTATTCGTATTAATGCCTATTTCCAATCCTTCATTGCGCACATCCACAAAGTTGCCGGAGTAGTACTGATAACCTGTAGTAGCCTGTGCCGGGATGTTGTAGAAGTATTTATCTTTCGCATCCTTTCGGTACCAGTCCATGGTCAGATTAATCCTGTTATTCAGGAGTGTGACATCTATACCCAGATCAGGCTGAATATATTTCTCCCATCTTACGCTGGTACTGGCACTTACTCCATTGTTCAGGTAATTGCCGGTATTACCATAAGGTGATATTACTGTAGTACCATTGTAGGTAGAAGGAATGCCGCCTACAGTAGTATAAGTACCATAGTTGTACAACACACCGGTTGTACCGCCTACGTAAGAAGCATTGGTGGATAGTGCCTGGTACTTGGCATAAAAGCTACCCGGATCATTTCCGGTAATACCCCAGCTGGCTCTGAATTTGAGGAAACTCACCACTTTTTTAACAGGCTCAAAGAATGGTTCATCTGATGCGATCCAGCCTGCTGATACTGATGGGAAAGTACCCCAGCGATACTGCGGACTATAAATAGAGCTGGCATCACGACGAACCGTACCCGAAATGATGTAACGATTCTTATAATCATAAGATAAGCGACCGTAGTAAGATACGGTTGTCTTTTCCTGGTTCGTAGTCGATACATAGAGGCTCGTACCTGCCGGCACCGTCTGTAGCGTAGTAATACCTGTTACATTGATACCAGCAGCCGATGCATAGCTGTAATAATTTTTGAAATCATACGCGGAGGCCCCTGCTACCACATTGAAATGATGGTCCTTGACATGCAGATCGTAATCCAGGTAATTTTCAAAAGACCACGAAGGATTATTACTGTAAATGGAATAAGCGGTATTCTGTAATCCATTCAGTGTAGCAGGTGAAAAATAATCCCATTTATCCATAAAGTTATTCGCAGCATATGTGCTATGCAGTACGAGGTTGCGCACAATCGTATCCGTCAGACCAATTGATCCATTGAAACTAAAGATCCGGTTATCATCATACGGATTAGCCTGTCCTGTATACAATGCATATTGTTCCTCTGTGAGGTGTGCAAAAGAGGTAGGCAGGTTCCAGGAGTTAAAGAGCTGGCCTGCCTGTCCGCCAGTGCCATGCTTACGGCGTTCAGAGCTCAGAATGATGTTTGCAGTGATCCCTAAATTCTTCAGGGGATTGGTGGATATGTTGAAAGAAGGGGCCATCCTGTCTATTGAAAAACCTTTGAGCATACCCTGTTCATTATAGTGGTTCAGTGACAGGCGATAATTGGAAGAACCTAAATAACCAGCTACTGATACATCTTCGCTATTCACAATTGCATTATCCCGGATCAGTAATCCCTGCCAGTCTACATCATTATTGAAAGCTACATTCAGGCTGTCTGTCAATTGAACGGGAATTGTATTCTGTTGTGTGAGCAGATAACTCAGGTTATCATTGAGCAACTGCATTTTCAATCGTCTCTCTGCGGCGCCGGTCGTTACGTCTCTAAATGAAGGGCGGGTGGTCATGCCCACATAACCGCCCATGTTCACCTGTGGCTTACCCATCTTAGCGCGTTTCGTTTTCACGATAATAACGCCATTTCCCCCACGGGCGCCATAGATAGCGGAAGCAGAAGCATCTTTCAATACGTCAATAGATTCGATGTCGTTGGGGTTGATCATACTCAGCGGATTGGTACCTGAGTAAGAACTACCAATGGTATTGACATCGAAGATCACACCGTCTATTACATACAACGGTCCGGTGTTGCCCCCATTCGCATTGCCGTAATCCACATTAGTGGCGCCACGTATCACGATGGTTGGTCGTTGTCCTATCTCACCGGTACTTGATAAGACGCTTACACCTGCCAGTCTGCCCTGCAGCATCTGGTCAAAACTGGCTTCAGGAATATCCTGAATTTCCTTTCCTGAAATAGAGGATACGGCAGCAGTAACGTTTCGTCTTTTCACGCTCTGGTAGCCGATGATAACCACATCATTCACTGACTGGCTTTCGCGTTTCAGTACGATGCTGAGGTCACCTTTTCCAACTTTTACTTCTTCTCTTTTGTACCCTACAAATGTAACAAGCAGGGTATTTGAATTGCCTTTCAGGGTGAGCTGAAAGTGGCCATCAACATTTGTTTGTGCACCGTTTGCCGGCTGGCCTTTTTCCTGTACACTGGCTCCAATCAGTGGTGTGCCGGTATCATCTTTTATTACACCCTTTACTACGACAGGGTTTTGTGCATTGGACAACAGGCATAAATAGCCTAGCAGCCACAATAGTAGTGGCGCAGATTTTATGAGTCCCCTCATGGCGATTAAATTTTGGTCTTTGATAAATGGCAGTACTTCTCCTGTCCGTCAGTTACACGGAAAACACATTTATTATTTCATATGATTTTTATTGGGTTGCTTGCTACATTGTCGTCAGGAAATAAAAATATTATAAAGAGGATTATAAAGATTCAATGATAATGACTGATGATAACCATATTTTACCCATGCCGCTCAATACACTTCCAGTGCATCTTTTGACGGCAATGTGGGGAATGGCTGATGTGGCTCTGTCTGATACCAGTATACAACGGAAGATATATCAGACTGTCTGACCGGGTTTGATGATGATGAAGGGATTTACTTTCCAGCCCTGACCCAGATCGCGGGCAGCATCAGATGCATTGGCTGTGTTAGGGGGTGCATTTTTGGAGGGCGATGCCATACCTCCTTTACCTTTCTCGCCTGTCAGGTTTTCAGGACTGATACTACGGGTTTTGGCATTGGAGAGTCGGTATAGATTGTCAAGACCTTGTGAAGAGACCTGTAGGCTAAAAACTACTATTAAGAGTAATAATAACGGGAACTTTCTCATACATAAATATTTGTATGAGAAAGTTACTGTTTTTATTGACGGATGTCAAGCTGTGCGATTTGTATACGTAAGCTGTCTAATTCGTCTTCTTCTTCATCTTCTTCCAGACGGCCACCTTGTAAAAAGGTCAGCTTCGTACTGCCGGCCTCTCCTTTTGGATAGAAAGACAACTGACCATAGCTGGATACAAGATAAGCAGTAGTGTTATTCTCCGCCAGTGGTACAAGAATACCATACACAAGATTGGTAAACATGCCGGAAGCCCATTCGTTGGTACCGGAGAGTATCACATATTGCTGTCCGTTGATAGTGCAGGTCTCCATTGGTGATCCACCCCAGCTGAAATATCCGCAATCATTCACAGTGCTGCCACTTTCGTCGATGATGCGGGTGATCTGCTTTTTATTGACAGTAATGGTGCTGCTACCGCATTCAAACTCTTCTTTAAATTCGAACTTGTAGGTAATATCATAACCCGGAATGTGGAAAACTGATACGCGGGTGGTCGTACTATCACCAGTGATGTCTTCATCGTTGTGTGTGAAAGGAATGCCGGGTGTATTGTAAGGATACTTAGCCCTGATAAAGGCATCCGTTTGTTTGGTAGCGATCACTGTATCGAACAGTACCTTTACCCCTTCCTGTACTTTTTTCCCTTCGAATCCGGCTGGCGAAGTCGCTGAGCCGGGTGTAGTCGTGCTGGTTGCTGTGGCGGTGTCTTCTCGTTGTGATGTCTTGTTTTCCTGATGACATCCTGCTATTGCAAGGGCCATTAGGATGCTGATTCTTCTCATAGATTTTATTATAATAGGGATTTATACAGGTCGTAATTTTCCCGGTCGAAACATACAAAGATTACCTTTTCTATTGTATTATTTTTTTCGGAGAATTCTCTTACTGTAGTGATAGCTATTTGTGCTGCTTTATCTTTTGGAAAGTGGTAAATACCTGTGCTGATATTAGGAAACGTGATGATTTTCACATCGTGTGCCACAGCCTGTTCCAAACTATTGCGATAAGCATTGGCCAGTAATTCTTCTTCTTTCGGTTTGCCATTCCATACAGGCCCTACTGTGTGGATAAGATATTTGGCTGGCAGGTTCCCGGCAGTGGTCGTCACCGCCTGGCCGGTAGCACATTTGCCCTGGCGGGCAATGATCTTCCGGCAGTCTTCTAGTATGGCAGCGCCGCCGGCGCGATGAATGGCGCCATCTACACCTCCACCTCCCATGAGGGAAGTATTGGCAGCATTTACGATTGCATCTGCTTCAATTTTAGTGATATCTCCCTGAATGAGTTCGAGTTTCATTGGGTCAAAAATAGGACGAAAAAAGCTTCTGCCAAAGGCAGAAGCTTTTTTAATTTCTCAGGGTCGTTTTATCAGCCGCCATTCTGCCTGTTGATAAAGAGAGCTACCATTTGTCGCAGTTACATACAGGCGGTAGAACTTATAAGCTGCCTGATTGGAGAATGTGTATTTCACTGTCAGGAACCGGGAGCCAAAGTTCTGATCTACCCGCTTATCTACTACCACCCAGTCTATACCATTGCTGGAACCTTCTATCGTCCAATCTTTAGGGTCACGATCGGGCGCATCGTTCGCTGAAGTCATGGTGTAAGCGCCAGTGGTCTGTGGTGTATCAAATTCCAGCATCGCCCATACAGTAGAGAAACTACCTAACAGGAACTTTGTATTGATATTATTGTCGATCAATTTTGGAGAATTCTCATTGGCATTGCCATTTTCGTACTGTGTTGTGTATTTGATATTCTGGTTGGTAATATCAGTCTCTATCAGTTTGGAAGGATCCAGTTCCAACACAATGATACTTTTGGAAGAGTCCAGCAGGTGACGGGTAGGATCACTGAGTTGAATCGCCAATACAGGTTTGTTGTTAACATTATTGATGATAGAAGCCGTCTTCACTGTGAGATTGAATTTTGCCACATTGGTATTGGCTGGAAAATTCACCGTGGCTGGCAATGTATAATCTGTTCCTGATGCCAATAGTACTGATCCTGCCAGCGTACCATTGTCAATAAGCGCCTGTGCCGTATCGGGTGCAGCAGAGAGGTTGATGGAGAATGCGCCACCAGCCGTACCACCCAGCGTAACACTGACTGGCAATGTCACTTCTGTATTCCCCAGTGTATGATCCGTACCATCTGGTTCTGATAATACAGATCCTGCTTTGGTGAAATAAAGATAGTGGATCTCCGATTCGGCAATCACCTTATCTGTATGAATGAGAATGATCGCCATTTGTCCTGTTGCATCCAGTGTATTCTCCTTAGTAACGTCAGACAAACGAACCGCCAGTGCCAGATCATGACCATAATACCGTTCTATCGCCTGCATACTTACCTTTAACGGAATACTGAATGTATCCAGCCCAAAGCGGATTTCAGCAGTACCTGGCAGTGTGTAATAAGATTCATCCAGTAATACAGCATTACCCAGTTGCTGGTGATCGATCAGGGTATTGACAGTATCGTTATCCACTCCAATATTCACTGTAAAGATCTTAGGTGTGGCAGCAGAAAACACGAGCTTAACCGGAATGGTAATATCATCTGTCGTCTTGGTATAGCTATCCGATCCCGGTATATTCACAATCCCATTCTCACTACTGATAGCGACACTGACAGGGCTTAACTGTTCATCCTTAAACCGGTCATTTTTTTTACAGGCAAACAAAATTAACAGTAGAAATATATAAGGGCGCATAGCAGCAGGTTTATTTGTTAATATCTACATAGGAAGTGACCCATACTTTTCCATCCAGGTCCCATTTAGTATCAGCAGCTATCTGCAACCAGTTCAGGATCTGACGCACAGGATCTACCGGTTGTGGCACCAGCTGGGCAAGGTTGTTGGCACTACTTGGGCACATCAGGTCACTGAAGTCATCCCACTGATAACCACCTTTGATCTGGAAGTCATGCGACCATTCACTCTGGTCTCTGAATACATTGCCATACCCATCTTTGCAGGACCAGTAACCCACAAGATAATCGTGGTAAGGATGGGAGGAAGGCAGTTCTGCCGCACATACATATTCACTGATGATATTGTCTGGAATCGCCGCTTTCCAGAACTTCACCTCTGTGATATAAGCATCCAGCCAGCGGTTATTCACAATATTACCGGGCATATAGCCTAATGTAAGCGGTGCATCTGTATCAAAATTGCCATAGCTGGTAATGTCTGCTTCTGTGTTGAAGTTACCATCTGTGAACAGGCGGAGGTACCGCTTATTATCCCTGTTTACAAACACGGCGGCAATGTCATGCCATTTACCATCACTGATATTGCTGGCTGTCGCCATATTAAATCCTGCACCGTTTTGACCAAAGTGTACTCCCCAGGCATTTACTTCCAGCGAAATGTTCCACCCGGTATTGTTCCACCAGTCCAGCGACATATTGTTACCAATGACGGAAGGATAGGTATAGGAATAATCACCTGCGGACGTCTTGTTCTTTTTGATCTTTAATTCTATCGTCGCTTCTGCATCTTTACCTAAGTTATAATCTTCCTTTCCGCTGTCAACAATGGCATACACTGCACTGGCCGAAGTATTACCATACAGCCGCACTGCCTTGCCGGCATAACGGTTACCAGTATATGGGCGGTCTAAGAAACCTGGCGCATAGCGGGGAGAGTAATAGATTGTGAAGGTATTCACCTTTGTATTGCTCAGGATTGTACCATCATCATTTGAAGGATCGATGGTATAAGCCCCGCCATTACCGGCAGTAATGATCACCAGCCAGTCTTCGGCAGCATACGTCTTACGTTGCCGGAGGGCAGTGATGATCTTTCCGATATTTTCATCTGCCTGTAAGATAGCCGCTTTATATTCGGGTACACTCACATCGTATCCATACTGGCGCCCTGCCAGTTCTACCTGCGAAAACTGACCAAATACCATACTGGCAGTATCGATCGTTAACTCCTGCAGGATAGCCTGGGTAGCGGCGGCATCATCGTCCGCAAAGGTTTGATTAACGTCAGCATCTGTGATTAGATATTGACCCAGGCTATCTGAGGAGCTGTATGCTGCAATACGGAACTTAGGCTCTCTATCTTTGATATATTTGAAAAATACAGGGTATGCCTGCAGGTGGTTGTTGCTGAAATCATCTTTTATCACACCATGTTTTTCTTTGTGTACACCGGTGAGCAGATCTGCCCATCCCGTCCTGCGCAGGGCAATGGTATCACTGATGCTGTTCCAGGAATAGATGGCATGCTCTGATAGTGCCAGCAGGTTGGGTGCACCGGCATCTCTCACAGATTCTCCCCGCGCGCCGTCGATGGTGAGGAACAATATTTTGGGGGTACGCGCTATGACCCCGGTACTGTCATTATAATCTTTCTTATCCAGTATACGGTCGTAGCCTTTATTGCAGGCCATGAAGCCGACCAGTAGCAGGAGGATATATATTCTGTGCTGCATAATTGACATTTACTTAAAGAGTAACCTTACTACATTGGTGATCTGTACCCTGTTGAACGTACTAAAAAGCCCTGTGATGAGGGTCTGCGTCTGACCAGAAGAATTGGTAGTTTCAAATACTTTGGTCAGACTGCCACTAAAATCAGCGGTATTGTTATAGCCTGCCGCCAGCGAGCCATCAGGGTTTAATACCATGAACCCACTACGGTGAACATTGCCATACTTATTGAAATAACCACTTACTACAATCAATCCATTGTTCAGTTGCTGCGCCAGCCTGTAACTCACATCAGTTGCCATGGGCAACGGCGTCAATTGCGGATCGACCGTACCATCTGTTTTCAGCATGACCAATCCATGATGATCAACTCCGTCGAATTTGCGGAACACACCCGCCAGTACAAATCGTTGGGTAGTGGCATTGTAGCGGATACTGGCGATGGTATTGTCTGCACCGGCACCACCAAACCCCTGATCAAGACTACCATCTGTATTGATACGGGCAATGTAGGGAGCATCCATACCATTGTAACGGGTAAAGCGCCCTACGATAATCAGTTTGCCATCGTCCTGCATGCATGCATCGGCAATAGGTCCGTTTGCACCATCATTACTTCTGTGCAAGGCTGTATTGTAGTTGAAGGAAGAATCAAGCGACCCATCCGGGAAAAAGCGTATCAGGTTCCTGACTGGAATACTGTCTACCACCAGCGAATCCCGCTCATGCAAATAGTCAGATATTCCATACACGTACTGCTCATAATAACTGAATGATCCAACTGCAGTGATCTTATTTTCATGTACAAATACCCTTGAGATATTTCCATCTGTTCCACCATTGAATGCAGGCACTGTATCTTTCCCTTCAAATGTGTTTACGACTGTAGAATCTATTGAACCATTCGCATTCAATACCGTGATGTTGTGCATCTCTGCCAGGTGTATATCGTACGATGCAAAGCTGCCACCCACTACCAGCTTGCCACTGGGCAGGGCTCCGATCGTGCTGAGTGAACCATCTGACCCTCTGCCTGATTGCAGCGAACGATCTATTTCACCATCTTTGGAGATGAGCACTATACGACCTATAGGTTTTACCACACCTTTGTGTTCATAATCCAGGAAGTCGCCAATAAGGAGGATGCGGCCGTCTGAAAAACGGTATAAATCATTCACCCAGCTGCTGCTACCTACTACCCCTTTCCACGTATTATCAATATCCAGGTTGCCCTTAACTTTGAATACCGGTCCGATAAATACCTGATCCCCAATCGATACACTGGTCACCCCCGTACTTGCAGTAGCAGGTACTTTTACCTGGATGCCGGTAGAATCAACAGCGACTATTTCACCAGCTTCGCCATTGAAATTGAAATGAATACTATCCTTGTGTGGCAGCAATCCGCTGCCTTTGAAAGTAATGACGGTGCCAACCGCTGCTTCTGACGGAGCAGGTGCATCTGTACTGAGTGTCACACCCAGTGGCGCACGTCCGCCCGCATAGGGATCCGGGTAGACTTTATCTTTTTTGCTACAGGCAATAAGTGCTATGCTGACAGCCAGTATATAAGCGAGTATTTTCATATTGTGTGCTATTTTTTATCATCCACCGGTTTGCATTACTGATATCATATCGGACAGGAAATTATCGATATCAAAACCGAAATAATTGTGATCTTTATCCAGCGTATGTACGACTCCATTGTCTGTGAGAATATTGGAGGAAGATACCATCGCTGTGTTCCAGTTATCATATGGGTAAGTCAGATCCGGTATGTAGGAAATGGTGAGCTGCCGGTAGCCTACATACTTCACGCCATTATCATCTGTATAAATCGCACCTATATTCATCGTGGTATTGTTCCAGGATAGATAGTCCTGTCCGGGATAAATAGATTTTAGACTGAAGTCAATCTGTGGATAATCCTTTAATTGATTCGCACCATGGAACATATATCGCTGCAGATATTTTTGCCACACGACCTGTGGTACATCTGAAAGAGTTTTGATCGTATCATATCCATACATATAGAGGTTGTCGTTCATTAACTCTACGAGGTTTTTGATACTACGGTCAGTGGGTGCAAAGAAGGTGAGTGTATCTTTTGTAAATACATCTTCCATGCCTGACAGGCGCACTATCTGCGCCAGTGAATCAAAGAAAAATGGTACAGCATCCAGATAAACCAGGGTATTGCCATTGAAATGCGGATCCTGTGTACCGGAGTCCTGGTAGTATTCATCCTTTTTACAGGCGAATAAACTCATCAATATCAGGGTCGAAAATAAAATCATTCGCAGCATAAGACATATTTTATCTTAACCAGTAATTATTTAATTGCATGTAAGGGTTGTTATCCAGCGAAGCTGTGGATACAGGCCAGGTCCATCCGCCATTGTCAAACTGGGATTGTGTCAGGGCGTAATAACACCAGTTTGTATTCGTCACTCTGCCTGTTCTTATCAGATCGAAGTAATAGTGCCCTTCCATCATCAGTTCCTTGGACCTTTCTGTGAAGATGGCCTCCTTCAGTGCGGTACCACCAGCCCCCTGATAAAGCGTAGTCCTGGCTCTATCCCTGATCAGGTTCATCATGCGTATTGCTTCTGCATCTTCGCCCATCTCTGCAAGTGCTTCTGCCCTGAGCAGAATCGCACCTGCATAGCGGAGTACAATGAGGTTGTTATCCACATTCACATCGTCATTCCCCTGCTCATACACACTGTTGTATTTCAGGAACAGGAAGGTGCCGTCGTTGGCAAACATCTGGGAGTCAAACCACATTTCTATACGGGCATCCGGTACGCCTGTAGGATATAGCCGACGCAGGTATTCGGCCCTGAAATAGCAAAAGCTGTATTGGTGATTGGCAGCCGGACGCTTATATGGATAGTGCACCACCAGCTCTGAGAGGTCATTCCATTTCTCTGACAAGGTTTCTCCATAGTTACTACTGATCACGATATCAAACAGGCTTTCTTTACTACGACCTTTGAAGATGGTGAAGGACTGATCTATGGGCAACAATTCGTACGCCGCACTCTGGATCAGGTCATTTCCCAGATCGGCAGTGGATTTATAGTATTGTTGTGCATTGGCCTTATCAAACCCTGCATTCCACATATTCATTTCCATGATAAGACCAATGGCGGCACCTTTGCTGGCGCGAGCACCACGGTTGGCAGGGTCTGAAAATGTCCATGGCAGGTTATCCATTACACCACTCAGGTCAGCAATGCAATTCTTCATTACGGTGACCATTTTTTCTCTGGGTAGTGGTGCTTCATGATACGCATCTGTATAGTAAGCGACATCGCCCCACAGGCGTACCATGGTCCAGTAAGAGAGGCAACGCATAAAGGTGGCTTCTGCCTGGTATTCCAGTTTCTGTTCATTAGAGAGGTCCGGTATACTACGGCGCCCTATTTCGTACTGAAGGATATTACAGGCTTGTATCACCCGGTAAAACGGTTTCCAGTCCGACAGGTTTGCCAGGTCAAATATGTTCCAGAAATCCTTGCCTGAAGGGGTATAGATCAATGGTATCAAATCGTTTTTTGCAGCATATTCTACAAAGCTGCGATCATTGCCATCGTTCTTCTGTGGTGAATAACCCAGCATACCGCCCCTCACCTCTCCTGCTACTGCATACAAGGGACAGGAGCCGACTACATCTCTGAAGAGGCCATAGATATCCCACATATTATCTTCTACATCGCTGGCACTCTGGAAGAAAGCATTACCAGACAGTTTGTCCAGTGCCTTTACATCCAGGAACTTTTTACAGCTTCCCTGGGTAATCAATAGTAAACAAGCGATGAGATATATCCTGCGATACATAATCGTTCTCATTTTAGTGTGTTAGAATTCTATATTCATCCCGAAATTATAACTGCGTGGTACGGGGTAACCACTGGACTGATCACGACCCAGCGCGGATACGTTTTCCGGGTTCGGACCGCTATAGGGCGAAAACGTGATCAGGTTATTGCAGGAGAAATATGTCCTCACTGAATTCACACCATAGCGGTTGGTGAACTTCCTGTTGAGTAAATAAGCCAGTGTAATGGTGTTTATTTTCCAGTAAGAGCCATCCTCCTCTATCAATGTCTGATCATACCTGTATGGCTTTATGGAAGAATAACGGGTATAATCAAATGGGTTCGGGTACTTCGCATTTGTATGATCCGGTTTCCAGTAATCCACATCGCTCACATCTACTACCGCCTTCGCATTGTAAGGATCACCCAGGTACTGCATTCTTTCTGCAAATGCGTTGTTGAGAATTTTACGGATCAGTGTATAAGATGTACTGAGGTTCAGTGACCAGTTCTTATAGTTCACATAAGATTGCAGACCACCAGTAATGAGCGGTTGTGAATTGCCCGCAGCTACATAGTCATTATTATCCAGTATATAGTTATGATCTACGTCTTTGAAAATAGGATCACCTGCTTTAAAGTACGTACCATCTGCCGTGCGATAACGCTGTCCCGTAGCGGGATCTACCGGCACGTCATTATCTGTGGCATATACTCCCTCTGTTTTGAACAGGTAGTTTGTAAGACTATTTCTACCTACACGGAATAAGGTATGCTGACTGTTGGTATAATCATATTCAATGAGTTGTCTGGCGCCATTGGGTAAATGGGTCAGGATGTCCTTATTGAGAGCAGCATTCACAGACACGGTCCATTGTACCTTGCTGGTACGCGGCAGTGGACGGAAGGTCAGGGTCAGCTCATAACCATAGTCAATGAGCGAAGTTTCGTTCGTGGTGATCTGATCAAAACCGGTGATGTTAGATAGGTTCTTTGTTCTTAACAGGTTCTTCACCGTTTTGTAATAAGCATCGAAGATCACTTCTAACCGACTGTCAAAGAACCCCGCTTCAAAACCAAAGTTGTATTGCGTGGTTGCAGTGGGTTGTAAGGTTGTATTCGGCAGGAGTGAATAGTTGATACCCAGTCGCTGATTGGCATTGTACGTACCACGGGGATCGAATGTGCCATAGATAGAAAAGATATCGCCGGATGGTACAATGTTCTGTCCCCAGCTACCTCTCAGTGAGCCGTAGGTGAGCCATTTCTTTTCACTGAGGAAACCTTCTTTGTTAAAGTTCCATCTCACACCCACTGCCGGATTTTTAGAATAAGGATCTTCAAAACCGCTGCTGGATGTACCATCCATACGGTAGCTAAGATCCATCACATACTTCTGCTTGTAGTTGTAAGAGAATGTACCTGCAAAGCTGGCAATGTGCTGCTTGCTGTAGTTGTCCAGCAAACCACCACCCAGTGACGCATAGCCGTCATAACCCAATGGTCCCTGGTACTGGTCATTTGGTGTTTTCTCCTGCTGTATTACCTGCGCCTGAAATCCTTTGCTGTAGATTTCATTGAAAGCAGAGATGAAGAAGTTGTGGTTATTTTTGATAGAGGTGAAGTAAGACAATGTATTCCTGTTGTACAAAGTAAACTTGCGGTCATTGTATGCATATACCTGTGAAAAGTCTCCATGAGCAGCCGCTGGCGTGAACCTGTCTTCTGTATTACTGGCGTAATCATAGCTCACACTTGAACCCAGGCTCAGCCCTTTTAACAACTGGTAACTGGCATCGATACTTGCTCTCACATTGGCAGTCTTGTTATCATTCTTCGTATCTAATGATGACAATACGCCGGAAGTACTTTGATAAAATGAAGGACCCGGCAGCAAAGAAGAGGCAGATGCATTGGCAGCTACACCACTTTGTGTAAGTCCATTACCATCACCTTTGTTCCTTTTACCAACCTGTGTGGATAAGCTGGTGAATACCCTGAACTTTGGATTAGGCTGGTACAGCATATTCGTATTCACAGAGTAGCGGTCAAAGCCCGTATTGCGGATTACACCATTCTCGTGGTAATATCCCAGATCCACCTTGTAGTTGAATTTAGGATCCCCACCACTGATGTTGACATTGTGTGTCTGGTTGTAAGTAGCAGCATAAAATACATCCTGCCAGTTAGTAGAATTGTTATAATAAGGATTGAGACTATCTGCCAGGAAGTGGGTAGTAGTGATGTTGTAGATATCATTGATATTGCCACTATTGTATATCTGCTGCAGGCGTAATTTCCGCTCTGCTGCGCCACCAATAGTCTTGCGCAACTGTGGCGGTGTATTCACAAAGAAGTTACCTGTATAGCGCACCAATGGTATAGGCGAGCTACCTCTGCGGGTAGTGAGCAGGATCACACCATATGCCCCACGGGAGCCATACAGCGCTGTGGCCTGTGCATCTTTCAGGATCTCCATGCTTTCAATATCTTCAGGAGGAATCAAAGACATGGGACTTACACCGGGACCTGCTGACTGATATCCATATTCAAAGTTTGCATCTGCATCAATTGGTACCCCATCTATCACATACAAAGGAGAAGTAGGCGACAGGAAGGCATCATTCCCGCTACCTGTCACTGTGATGTTAGACAGGCCTCTGATCTGGATCATACCACGGGCACCAGGTGCACCGGTATTATTCTGGATATTCAAACCTGCTACACGGCCTTGTAACAATTGTTCTACGTTCGACACTGGTACATCCTGCAATTCCTTTCCACTCACGATCACAGCAGAACCGGTGGTGATCTCACGCGTCTTTTTCTGGTAACCGATGATCACTGTTTCATTCAGTTTATTTTCTGTAACCACCAGCCGGATCACCAGTTCTTTCTTATCCTTCAGGGTAAAGCGATAATCGGAATAACCAATATAGCGGAACACCAGCGGGGAATTAGGCAACACACTCGCAGAGAAATGCCCATTGGCATCGGTGATACCTACTGCTTTGAGCGGTGCACCAGCCATGATACTTACCCCTACCAAAGGTTCATTGGTAGCTGCATCCCTGACCTGCCCGGTGATGGGAACCTTGTCCTGTGCCTGTAGGAAAACAACGGTCAGCAGGCAAAAAAGCAACAGTATAGTTTGTTTCATAATTTTCTTTGTTTATTCATCCCTGAACCGGGGGTTGTTCCTGAAATAGAAGATAATTTCCCAATCTCCTTCCTGATAGATATTGAAGGAAAGATCTATGGTGCCTGTCTGCCTGAGATTGCCAAAGCCCACTCTTGTAAAACTGAATTTCACATATGCCTGAGAACCATCTCCATTGGTAAAGCGGGTCTTGTACCGCATCAATGGAATGGGATAGGCGACCTGATAGGTCACGCCTGTCGTGGTGCGCTGTATATCAAATCCGTGCATCAGGCTATCCCAGGGTGTGAGGTTGAATTGAGCCGGATCTATAGGCAGGGAATCCTTGTCCATAAACTTAAATGTGACGCTGTGGCCATTGCCTGCTTTGTGAAACAATACACGTACACTATCTGATTTCAGGTCCAGGTTATTATCATCGTTAGTGATGTTGCTAATGCCGGGGTGATTGTATTGCAATACGAATATGGAAGAATCATTCGTGTTGGGATAAGTCGCCTTTTGTAAACCAGTGACAGGGTCGTATTCATACGGTGAATATGGCTGTTCCCTAAAGGGCATCAGGCTCATATCCTTATACACATTTTTACCACCGGAGTTCGTCGCTTCCACATCAAAGAGGTAACCTGAATCAGGTTGCGCCCGCAACCCGGTCGCTGACCACAATACAAAATCACCGGATTCAGGTCTGATTTCCCATACAGTATGTTTTTCTATCGTACGCTTGGCATTGATCTCATCCAGCGAGGTCTCATAGCCTGTATAGGCTTGTTTCCATACCAGCGCATCTACAGTCTGATCCAGGTCGGTAACTGCCTCCCCGGTTTTCTTTATACGTACGTTCAGTATTTTAAACTGGATAGGCGTACTGGAATTGTCGGTATTGAAGATCTGGGAATACAACGTGGTCCTGCCCATTACAGGTGCAAATACGGTCTGATTGTACACAGCCCTGGCACTCAGATAATCCAGGTCATCTGGTGCCCATTTGCGGCAGGAAATGAATAATAGCAATATTAATATCAGTCGTTTCATGGTCATTAGTTCAAGGGTCTGAAAGTGACGGACTTTACATCGTACCCACCGGTTTCTTCATAAAAGCGCATCACGTGGACGCCTTTGGTGAGATAGATGGTGGCAGTGGCATTCTGCCGTTTGTGATAATCGGTCGTATTGGGTACAGCTACGGAACCAGTGACGTTCACCCCATCGAATTCTATATGGAATTTTCCGCCGTCGTTAGGGCTACCCATTAAGGTAGATACCACATAGTAGCCGGTTTGCTTTACATCTACCGTGTAGTTCATCCATTCGCCGGTATCTGTCCAACCTACCTGATAACCGCCACCTTCATTTCTAGAATAATCGATATCCACACTTTCATTGGGTCGGTATTTACCACCTGAGTTTTCGGTAGTCACATCGTGGTAACCTACGCCTTCGCCTCCCGGATCATAGTCTTCCAGTGTAATCACACCGGGTATGGGGAGAGGGCGGCCTTCGGGTATGAGTTTTATAAATCGTAAGTCGTAGATTGCAAAGTCAAAGTAGAGGCGCAACAGGTGCTTACCGGCTTTCAGCTGCACACCGCTGGCATATATATCAGTATAATTGCTGTAGCCACCGGTAGATTTTGTTGTCATGGCACTACCTGTTACTGTCACCCCATCGAGCAGCAGGTGCAGTTTCCCATTGTCGGCAGAGGTACCATAACGCAGCATCATTTGATAACTACCGGTTTCTGTCACATCTACACTGTAATCCATCCATTCATCTGTTTCTGTCCAGCCTATTTTGAAACCGCCTTCAGCAGCAGCGATGTCTACGTTTTCCGCAGGGCGGTACTGGCCTCCTCTATTGTCAATAGAGAAATCGAGGTAAGCGACTTTGTTACCGCCACGATTGAATTGCTCTAAGCCAATGACACCTGGAATAAAGAAGGGGTAGTCATTCCAGGGGGTAGAGGTAGTCGGGTTCATACGACCAATGAATTCGTCGAAGCCGAACTGGTGATCTTTTTCAAGTATGTTCACAATACCATTGTTGGTCACAATGTCAATAGCCACCGTTGTTGCATTGGACCAGCGATCTGTATAGATCACACCTTTGGTATCGCTGTAGGTAATGATGCCGGGTCCACCGTTCACATGCCCTTCCGCATCTGTACGACTAAATTTTCCATGCATAGGATAACCATAACGGATGGCAGGCAGATCCAGCCCATCCTGTAACTGCATTCTACCTGCTGAAATGGTATCCCTTGTTATGTAGCGACAGACCAGTGTATCCAGTTGTTCCTGGGGGAGTGTACTGATGTACATAGGGCCACGTCCCTGAATAGTACGCAGGGTATTCATGTTTTCGATCGCCTGTTTAAAGCTGGCATCAGATGGTGCGAATACCGTGTAACTACCTGACTTGAGACTATCCGTTAATCCAACGCGGTCTACAGCCAGCAGGAATGAATCGTATTGCTGCTGACTATGCAGAAAGTCGTAGGTATTACCATCATATTTCTTCAACTCGTTGGTATAGTCATAATATCCTTTATCCTTTTTACAGGCAGCAAAGGCGAGCAGCAGAAAAAACAAGGTGTATTTACTCATTGCCAGTAAGGATTTTGTGTGATCAATGGATTTTGTGTGATGACTTCATCCGCTACCGGCCAGTAAATACCACCATTATTGATGAGTGCCATAAACGATGGATCGTTTTGTTTGATTTTGTTGTAACGAATCAGGTCAAACCAGCGCCAGCCCTCTCCCATCAGTTCTTTACGTCTTTCTCTGAAAATGGCGTCGATCAGGTCGCCTTCGGTGGAGGCATCGTAACGTTTTATTCTTCGCAGATCGCGAATGGTGTTCAACAGGTCAATTGCCTTTTGTTGCTGACCGATCACCGCCTGCGATTCTGCCTGTAGCAGTGTGATATTTTCAAGACGGGTAATGATGATGGTGCTGGAAAATATTCTGAATGAAGGATCAGATGTATTGCCATCCTGAATCACCTTCACTTTATTGAAGATGGGGATCTGGGTATTGAAGCTGGTGAAGTAATGCTCAGAGGTAGGTATGCCTGTCAGGGTATCCAGACTGAAACGCTCGTCCAGGGGTTGATCAAATACAGAGAGAATAGTATCCTTGGGTACATAGATATCAGGCAATGCTTTGTCTACAACAGGTTTGGCGAGTGTAAGTTCTTCCAGGTGACCGGAGAAAGTAGCGTCCACATGGCCCCAGTCGAAGTTGAAACCAAGGATGTGGTTGTCCTGTTTCCAGTGGAAGAAACCGGTGCCTCTCACCAGTTCGTCAGTGCCTACATAATAGCTACCCCCTTTGGAATAGTTGTCCAGTACAAACTGTCCGTACACAGTGGCATCCACATATTTTCCCTGATAGGCGGCTACGTGTGCCAGAATAGCGTAGGCAGTGAGTTTGCGGGCCAGTACACCTGCCCAGCGGGTGCTGGTTTCATTGTAGTATTGACCCAGCTGCTGCGGATCGTCTACGCTGTATTTATAAGGCAGGTCGGGAGCAACTTCCAGCAATTCTTTTTCTACAAAAGCCAGTATAGTTGCTTTGTCATCTCTTGCTTTATTCTCAAATTCCCCATCGTGGGAGGAGGTAATTAAAGGCACATCGCCCCATACAGATACGAGGAAAAAATAGGTATACGCCCGCATAAAGCGCATCTGAGCAATATCCACTTTCATATTCTGATCTGAATACTTAGGGTCACGTTCCTTTACTTCACCTACGTGCTCCATGAACATATTGGCGGCATTGATCACGGCATAAAAGCGGCGCCAGTTAGACAATGTCTGCAATAACGGGTAAGCGGCCCGGAGATTGCCTTTGACAATGGCTTTCAGGTCCTGACGCTGTACGGATTGAAAGTCGCCCATGCGTAGTTCTCCATACATCCACCAGGCATCGTTATCTGCCATGGCGGCACGGAGTAAACCATAAACACCGATAAGGGCCGTGCGGGTATCTTCGTGTGAGTTCCAGAAGTTTTCTTCCGAAACAGCATGCGTGGAATCTATATCCAGTAGTTTTTTACAACTGGTACTACAGAACAGGAGCAGCAGTATAAATAGTCGTTTCATTACAAATCCATTTTTATGCCGATGGTGTAGGTTTTAGAGAAAGGAAGTGAGTAGCCAGTATCAAAGCCGCTATAGTCTACGAGTTCAGGATCACCACCTGTGTAAGGGGTAAGGGTAAACAGGTTGCTGGCAGTGGCGTATACCGCGAGGTTATGAATCGGGCTCTTTTTTTTCCACCACTTAGCGGTCGTAACATCGTAGGTGAGCGACAGCGTACGTAGTTTCAGGAAAGCGCCGTTTTCCAGGAAGAGGTCCTGGTCGGTGCGATAGGGATCTACTGTACTCCATGGATTATAACGTGGGTATTTATCATAGTCGCCGGCTTTGGTCCAGAAGGTGATTTCCTTTACAGCACTCATGTCTATCTTCCCTTCTCTGTTTACGAAGTCAAAGTGGTTCGCTATTTCTGCATTCATCACTTTCCTGAAAGCGGTGAAGTAAAAGTTAACACCCAGGGTCAGGCCTTTCCACCTGATATCGTTGGTGAAACCACCGGAGATGACAGGGAGTACATGTCCTTTCAAGACCTTGTCTTTATCGTCGATCACGCCGTCTTCATTCTGATCTTTCCATTTAGGATCACCTGCCTGCAGGGGAATTCCTTTATAGTTCAATGTCTTGCCGGTAGCGTGATTGGTAGGAATATCGGTATCGCGGTTGTAGATCCCGTTATTTTCCAATACCCAGAACTGGTCGATGCTACTACCTACTTTCAGCAGGCGGGTACCATCTGCTACTACGAGTTGCTGCAAGCCACCGGGCAATGCCATGAGGGTATTGCGATTGTAATTCAGGTTGATGCCTGGTTGCCAGCTGATGTGGTTTGTAGCGATGATGGCATTGGCGCTCAGGTCTACGCCCATGTTGCGGACTTTCATCCCATTCTTAAACTGGTAGGCATAGCCATATTCAGCAGAGAAAGGCACTTCCAGCAGCATGTTGTGATCCGTTTTGTGATACACATCGACGGCGAGGTTGATCCTGTCATGTAATAAACTTGTGTTCCAGCCAATGTCCAGTTGGTCGGTAAATGGCCAGCGGATGCCGTAGCCGATGTAACCGGAAGAATAGGCACGGCTGATGCCCGGAAACCCGTTGTACGAAAAGCGAACAGGGTTATTGCTGAATGAAAGGTCGGAGGTATACTGTGGACCTTCACCAAAGCGGTCATCCGGCATCAACCGGCCTACCCTTCCCCAGCTGGCGTGAAGCCTGGATGTGGTACTCAGTTGCCATCCGGCGGTAAAGGTGGGTGAATAGAACCACCAGTTGTCCGGTTGTGCACTGGAAGAGCCATCTGCTCTCATCATGAGGGAAAAGTCAAAAAGGTTGTTGTATTGATAAGCCATGCGGCCATAGAATGACAGCAGGCGATGTTTTTCTTTGTCCAGAAAAGTGAACATCAGTGCGTGGTTGAATGACTTGGGCGACAGGTAATTGTCTTTAGTATTATCAGAATACAGGAGATTTACCCTGATCAGGTCATTGGGTCCTTTGTAGGCGTAGGCGTAGTTGTAACGGTTGAAGTCTGCCTGAAAGTTTTCGCCGGCTTCGATTTTCACACCGTGTTTACCCCACTGGTGTTGAAACTGAAGGGTGTTATTCACAAACACACGTTGATTATACCCGAAGTAGTTAGAGAGATAATTTACTGTTTCCAGCAGGGTGCTGGGGTAGAATACATCACGCAGCCCTTCGTTGTAATCAAATCCAGAGAGAGAGGTAAACTGCCAGCTGTCAGAGATTTTTAAATTAATGGAGAAGTAGCCATTCACTTCATTGGTCTTATTATCATCGAAAGATTTGTCCCATTCTTTCAGGTATTGTGCATAGAATGTTTTATTGGGTGGTAGTGGACTACTCAGATCCGGCAGGTATTGCATTTCGGCAAAGCGGTCGCGGAGCCAGCGATTGCGTTTTCGTTCCAGGCGGGTGGCGCTGAGCATAGCGCTGACTGTAAAGTTTTTGAGCGGCACCATGTTGATCTTAAACATGGCATTGTAGCGATCTGATTTTGTCGCATCGGCGGCATTTGCGGAACGCTGGTTGCCGGCGGCAAAGAGGAAATTCGCCCTGTCAGTGCCGCTGGAAAGGCTGACATTGATACCGTAGACAGGTGTATTTTTGAAATAAAGATCAGTCCAGTTACCTGGCCCGTAATAGGCATTATTAGTCGAATCCCGGAGGTATAATGGATAATTCTGACCTTCTTCTTCCGTAGCATATTTATCGTAAAATACCTGCCTGAAATCGTTTTCAAATTTAGCATTGGTGGTATAGAGGTGTGGGCGCTGTACCATCCCAAACCAGGTGTTGAAACTTATTTTTCTTTTACCGGTTACAGGCTTTTTTGTATTTATCAGAATAACCCCGCCGTTCGCGGCCCTTGGGCCGTAAATAGCTGCCTGTCCAAAGTCTTTGAGCACCTCAATACTCTCTATATTATTCAGATCAATGGCTGCAAATATATTGCTGGCCGGGCCTAAATGATTGTACTGAAACTCCTGTATATCGAAAGTAAAAGGATGATCAGCGATCAATGGAATACCATCTAAAAAGATGGTAGGCTGTGCTTCGTAATTATTGCGTGCACTGATATAAGGAACCGCAGTACCGCGCAATACAATGCTGCTCATCGATGCCGGTTCGGCAGATGGCTCCTGGATATAAACACCGGCAGTATTGCCTTTGAGCAATTGTTGCAGGCTATTATAAGGGTAGAGGACTTCCCTTTCCATGCGCATGCTGTCGGCGCTGAGAGGCAGGGAATCCTTCCGTAATGACTGTGAGTGTACGTTATGGCCATACAATACCAGGCACGTGATGATGATCCGTACAGATAGATGCATATGAGAATATGTTTAAAGAAGATGTAATCGATTACACCTGGCGCTAAATGTTATACGTGGAGTATAATAGGGTGAACAACACGAACCTGACCCGTGAATACAAAAACGTGGAAAAGATTGTAAAACGATTTAGCGTTTTAGTTTAAATACATTTTTTAAAGGTTATTTAGGTTTGCTGAAATGGACTTATGATTCGGCTACAGTTTAAATGTTTTAGATTAAGGTTGAAATACAAACGCTCATAGCACTTAACGGGAACACTGAATAACAGCTCAAATATAGTTAGCTGTATGATAAAAAATATACCATTTTTCCACCTGTTCAGACATTCCCAAAATCGTTTTTGGTGGCCACCACAGGCTTATATCTATTTGATATTCAGTATCAAATTATATTTTACACCTATACAATTCAGACAATGCTATGTGAAAGAAGGCTGCATTATTATTGCCTTAGGAAAATCTAACTTATTTTGTCTCCGACATCAACCTTGATCACGTTAATGATGCTGTAGTGACGAATCATCTACCCTCTTATAATCACGTTGAGCAACCGTTAAAAATGCCCTGAACATTAAAAAACATCTTGAATTATGGCTAAAGCGGATATGCTTGGCAGGCTTGTTAGTACACTTACCAAAGCGGAAAAAAGGTATTTCCGTTTATATTCATCCATGCAACAGGGGAACAAAGATTATGTCAATCTATTTGACCTGCTGGACAGACATTCTTTTTCCGGGCCTGCTGCAGCAAAAGTTGCCTTTCAGCAACAATATACTGGTAGTAGTTATGACGTAGCAGGAAAGTATTTGTATAAGGTATTGCTGGATTGTCTGCTTCACATGCGGCTACAGCGGGAACCACTGATAGCTGGTCTGTTGAAAGCAGAGATACTGGTAGAACGATCCTTATATGAAGATGCATTGAAGCAATTACAAAAGACGACAGAACAGGCAGACATGAAAGCACAATGGATATTATCACTATGGAGCCGGCAACAGGAAATGCAGTTGCTGCAGTTATTAAATTTTCCTGAGATCAATGAAATTGAACTGAAAGAAAAACAGGCAGAGATTGCTACTACCATCAAACAGTTGGACAACTATCAGGAACAACAGGCGCTTTATGAACAACTACGATATCAATGGCTCTACAACGGCCCTGCACGTACGCCTGCAGAAAGACAGGTATTAGATGAAATGGCTGCGCGGGAAGCACTGGTGAATACAGATCAGAAATTACATCTGCTCTTTCAGGCAAATTATTTCTTGCTGGCGGGAGAGTTTACGACAGCGTTGCAATACTTTTATGAATCGGCGCCTTTGTATGAAGCACCGGGAGAGCAGCTGATGGTGATAGAAGGAATTTTATATAGTCTGCGGGCGGCAAGAAGATATAAAGAATTGTCGCTGTTTTTGGATAAGGTATTAAGATTCAAAGCTACTTCCGGTTATTTCAGTGTGATGATTGTACGGTTGTTATTTATCTATTCACCAGCTATACATATTGATAGTGGAGAGTTTAACCACGCACTCACTTTACAACAGGAGCTATTACCTTCCTTACACTTTCAATTACTCACCCTCGTACAACGTGCAGAAATTTATTTATCACGTGCACTGGTATATCTTGGTAATGGAGATATCAACAATGCACACAATGCACTGGACCATGTACTACAACAAAGCAGTTTGTACAGTACACTCCCCCTCTACCGCACTTTCCGGCTGGTACATCTGCTCATTCAATATGAACTGGGCAACTATGAATACATCCGCTACGAAACACGGGCTTTCAGGCGGTATCTGCGACCAGATAATAAACGTGCGTTTTTGTTAGAACGGACGATGATCAAATTTCTCAGTGCAGGAGAGTTATCTCCTGTGATGGTACATAGAATTACATTATGGAAAAAGCTGCAGACAGTGTTTCAGCAGATCAGGCAAGATCCTTATGAAAAACACCAGCTACAGCTTTTTGATTTTTCGGCATGGACAGAATCTAGGATCCTGAGAAAGCCATTAAAGGAGATATTGAAAGATAAATTTGAACGGGAGGCCGACGGTTAACGCCAATGGCCTCTCATGCCCCGGGCCGCAACTATTTAGCAGTATAGAATGATAATCTGTTTCATAGTTTCAATTTTACAGTTTTTTCATTATCTTTAGTTCAACCCCTTTTAACCGCTCAGAATTTTAGTTTTCCTCAATATGCTCCATACCTGATAAACTATTCTAACAATATGACCACTATTGCGAAAGACTTGAACGTTTACGGTGCTTCCTCACCATTCTTACAGTATGTATTCAAAAACAGTATTCACAAAAAATACATACTCGTTGCTTTTATTGCCGGGCTCATACAGCTCACCCTCTTTAAAATACTATATCCCTATCCGGATTTTATTTCAGATTCCTATAGTTATATAGATACGAATCTCTACCACATGAATGTGAATCTTTGGCCGATAGGATATTCTAAATTCATCGCCTTTATTCACCTGTTCTCATCATCGCATGTATTTCTCGTATATGTACAGTATATCATACTAATCGTTACATTTCTATACTTCTTCTTCTCAATACTATATTTATATGGGTTACCCCGTCGATATGCACTCATATTGTATATCTCTTTGTTCTTCAACCCAATGTTTCTTGTACTGGCGAATTGCGTACTGAGCGATGCTATCTTTTGTTCCATCAGCCTCATCCTGTTTACCCAGTACTTATGGATGTATTACAAGCCTACCTTCTCCAATATCGTTTTTCAGGCATTATTGATTGGGGCTGCATTTGTGATCAGATATACGGCGATATATTACCCTATAGTCAGTGTATTTGCGATTTTACTCGCCGGGTATAAATGGCCCCTAAAACTTATAGGAATGGTATTGCCATGGTTGTTGATTTTCCCATTCATCTGGTATACACAGCAGGAGACAAAAAAGCTGACAGGTACAGCGGAGTTCTCGGTATTTGGAGGATGGCAGATCGCCAACAATGCATTGTATATGTACGGCAGCATTGACGTAGATAGCACCAAACTACCCGCCGGCACACTGGAACTGGATAGGGAAGCCCGGGCTTTCTGGAAAAAGACACCCCCTACTGCCGATGATCTGGCAGAATTGCCCGGTACATTTTTCATCAAAGTACCTACCGCTATTTTAAAACCCTACTTAAGCAAACATGGCTGGGCCAATCTGCCAGGTGCTCCCGGTGGATTCCAGGCATGGGGATCGGTTTCACCGATATATAATGCATATGGAAAATGGCTGATACAACATTATCCCCTTGAATTTGCGCGTCACTACATGTGGCTCAATGTGAAGAACTATTTCATTCCTCACCTTGAAAAATTCGGCTCTTATAATATTGGAATGCGCGAAGTATGGGATCCTGCCAAAATCTGGTTCAATATGAAGAGTAACCAGATTACGCTGATTCCATCTATTCAATTCCAGGGGTATATCTTCTTCATTTTCCCGCTCTTCTTTATGGCATTGAATATCTTCTTTGCAGGATGTGTCATTTTCTTTTTGACTGAAGTTGTTTATACTTTT
>NZ_MTKN01000379.1 GCF_001975825.1 [Flexibacter] sp. ATCC 35208 | reverse complement strand
TCCCTAGAGCTGTTAAAAATTTTAAGAGAGCAAAATGGGCAGATTTTGAGCGAAAATGAAGAAGATTTGTCTTGTGCTTATACAATCAATAATAATAAAATTGTCTGGCTACCCGCTAGCGGTGGCAAAGGAATCGTTTTTGAAGACGAAGCCACCATGCGGGAAGTTCTAAAAAATGGAGTACCTATTGAAGATGACAATTATAACCCATTTAAATCGAATCAGGAACATCTGGTAAATATCGCCAGCGAAATAAATTACTGGCTTAAAATATTGTCAGAGAAATTAGATTTGGAAATTGATGT
>NZ_MTKN01000378.1 GCF_001975825.1 [Flexibacter] sp. ATCC 35208 | reverse complement strand
CATACAGCTGCCATTACTAATATTTTCTCTTTTCGTAACGGCAACAATATTCTTTTATATTCTTTCATGACGTTTCCTCCACTTTTCGTAGTAAAAAGAAAGGGATGAAACCATATGGTTTCATCCCTTTCCATAAAATAAGGAAGCTAACTATTGTTAGCTTCCTTATTTTTCATTTCAATTATTTAGTTCGACACTTTTGACTCTTCGATTTTCTCACGAAGAACCATTTGCAGAATACCACCGTGACGGTAGTAGTCAATTTCTACTTCACTATCGAACCGAGCTACTACTTCAAATTGTTTTTC
>NZ_MTKN01000377.1 GCF_001975825.1 [Flexibacter] sp. ATCC 35208 | reverse complement strand
TCAACCCCTTTGGAACCGGCTCAAAATGATACACGTTAGCGATAGAGTTCCTGTCAGGAATACCATCAAAATACAAAGGATTACCCGGCGTCATGATCACATAATTCCCGTTCTTAGCCGCATGCACTGGTGCTGAAGGTACCCAGCTTCTCCAATACATCACGACTGCCGTAGGACTCACTCCACCTTCCAGGATCTCGTCCCAGCCAATCAGCTTCTTCCCTTTGGAATTAAAGAACTTTTCCATTCTCTTCACAAAGTAGCTCTGCAGTTCATCAACATCTTTGATATTGTGTTCTTTCATGAAAT
>NZ_MTKN01000376.1 GCF_001975825.1 [Flexibacter] sp. ATCC 35208 | reverse complement strand
GCTCTTCCGATCTTTCTCCTAAAAAGAATAAATTGCCAACCCAAACCGTTTATGATAATGCACATGAATTAAAAGTGATTATTTATAATAAACATGATTTTATTTTTGCCGAAGAGCAAGCAGAATTGGTAAATGGGAACGCAATTTTGTTTCTACAGCCTGAATGGAGTAAAAAAGAAGAAATGACACCGTTAATTGTTGATTATGTGATGAACAATCCAAAATGGAGAGTTTCACTTCAAACGCATAAATATTTAAATATTCCTTAATTGCTATAAAAAAATCTCTTCGTTTGAAGAGATTTTTTGTTTGTGGT
>NZ_MTKN01000375.1 GCF_001975825.1 [Flexibacter] sp. ATCC 35208 | reverse complement strand
TTTGACCAAGTTCAGCGTGAATGGCGTTTGCTTTGAATAGACCTTCTTTTATCGGAACTTGAAGGTCTCCTGTTTCGTCTAGTGCTGCTTCTTTTGATTCGACTACTACTTTGTTTGCTCCCGCGATGGCGTGGGATGGTAGTTCTTGCATGTTCGGTTTGAATGAGCCGACGGCGTTTATGTGGACGCCTTTTTGTAGTGTTTCTGAGAAGACTGGTGTGGATGCGTTCGTAGTTGTGACGATGATGTCTGCTTCGCTTATTGCTTCATTCGCATTGGTGTGAACATATGCAGGTTTGTTGAAAGATCGGAAGAGC
>NZ_MTKN01000374.1 GCF_001975825.1 [Flexibacter] sp. ATCC 35208 | reverse complement strand
ACAAAAGCTTCCCACTCCTGCGAAATACAAAGCAGAATTTGAGTGGTTAAAAGAAGTTGATTCATTAGCACTGGCAAATGCTCAACTAAACTTGCAAACTGCCTATAAGAATTTCTTTCGTGGTAAAAATGACTTCCCAACATTCAAAAGCAAAAAAGACAGAAAGTCTTATACAACGAATGTAGTGAACGGAAATATTATGTTGCTTAACGGTCATATTAAATTGCCAAAACTGAAAATGGTACGTATCAAGCAGCATAGAGAAATACCACAAGACCATGTAATCAAGTCATGTACGATTTCTATGACACCTACTGGTA
>NZ_MTKN01000373.1 GCF_001975825.1 [Flexibacter] sp. ATCC 35208 | reverse complement strand
TTCCTTATCATTTAAATAACCTCTTCCAACACCCTGACCCGCTATAATAATTTCACCGGTTACTCCTATTGGAACTCTCTTCAAAAAAGGATCTACAATATGTATTTCTATATTTTGAATTGGGCGTTTTCCCACAGGGGTAGTTTCTGTTGTAATACTTTCTTTAATGATAAAGTGTGATAGATCATCTGATGTTTCTGTTATCCCGTAGGTATTAACAATAGGAATATTTGGATACAATTTTATCCACTGGTTTACTACGGAGGGAAATAAGGTTTCTGCATTTAAAATAAGAATATCCAGATCTTCCAATGGAAGAATA
>NZ_MTKN01000040.1:10157-80844 GCF_001975825.1 [Flexibacter] sp. ATCC 35208 | reverse complement strand
AGTATAAACAACTTCGATATCAAATTAGATAAATTCTAAAATGGCCGGGGCTGTTTTGCTGGAAACAGTAATTAATTACGGGCTGTAAATACACTTATCCTCTTCCATTGTACACGCATATTCACCTCTTCAATTTTACTTCCTAAAATTTCAGTAGGTTTGACGCGTGTTTTAATCAATAGGATCAATTATGAAAAATTTGCCACTGGATTCACAGATTTTCATCAAAAATCGCCAGCGCTTTATTGCGGAAATGCAACCCAATTCCATTGCAATCATCAATTCCAACGATGAGTTGCCCAGCAATGGAGACGCTTTATACAGATTCGAGCAAAACCATGACCTGTACTGGTTGACGGGTGTTGAGCAGGAGGATACCATGCTCATTTTATACCCGGACAATCCGGATCCTAAGTACAGAGAAGTGCTTGTATTAGTACGTCCAAATGAGTTGAAAGAGAAATGGGATGGCCACCGTCTGCGCAAAGACGAGGCACTGGCTGTATCGGGTATAGCTACGGTTATTTGGTTGGATGTGCTGGATGGATTATTACAACCATGGATTCACGAAGCCACTAATATCTATTTAAATACCAACGAGAATAACCGTAAATCCAGCCTCATCGCTGTCAGGGATTACCGCTATGCAGAAGAAATGCGTGCCCGTTATCCTTTGCACAACTACCTGAGAGCGGCTGTTATTTTCAAAAAACTGCGTGCTGTTAAGACACCTGAAGAGATCAACGTGCTGCAGACCGCGATGGACATTACAGAAAAGGCACTTCGCCGTCTGTTCAGATTCATTCGTCCAGGCGTATATGAGCACGAAATTCAGGCAGAGATCATACACGAATTCCTCTCCAACCGTTCAGACGGTGAAGCCTATACTTCTATCATTGCCAGCGGTGACCGTGCCCGCACCCTGCACTATGTTTCCAACAACCAGGAGTGTAAAGACGGCGAACTGGTACTGATGGACTTCGGTGCTGCTTATGGTGGTTACAATGCTGACCTGACACGTACCGTACCGGTGAATGGTAAATTCACTCCCCGTCAGCGCGAAGTATACGATGCCTGTCTGCACCTGCATAACTATGCTAAATCAATCCTGAAGCCAGGACTGACCATTGCAAAATACCATGAAATGATGGGGGAAGAAGCAGGAAAAGTGTTCGTAAAAATCAACCTGCTGAAGGAAGAAGATATCAAAAACCAGGATCCTGAATCACCTGCATACCGCAAATATCTGTATCATGGTATTAGCCATCACCTGGGTGTAGGCGTACACGATTTAGGGCCATCTTTCTGGCAGCCGATTCCTGATGGCGCCGTACTGACCATTGAGCCAGGTATCTATATTGAAGAAGAGAAGATGGGTGTAAGAATTGAAAACAACGTGTGGATAACTTCAAAAGGCAATATCGACCTGATGAAAAATATTCCTATCACTGCTGATGAAATTGAATCTTTAATGAAAAAATAAGGTAATACGTACGCTATTGCGTAATATTAGCGTTAGATTTACCAAAAAATACAGAACCAAGGTTGTATCAAAAGAAAATCCTGCCCGGTTTAACCCGGATACCTGATGGGGGAGCATCTTTGCTTATGCAATTCTCTGGCCCGTCAAATGACTTTTGATACAATCTGCTGGACTATCACAATGAAACAACTTCCTAACATCCTTACACTGGGTAATTTGTTTTGCGGTGCGCTGGCAATCATTTACATCCTGCATGCACCACAATACATCGCCGAATTCAATGGACATGACTACGCCGTAACAAATCCTGCACCTGTCTACTGGGCATCCGGGCTGCTAGTACTGGCTGCGATATTTGATTTTCTGGATGGGTTGGCTGCACGCCTGTTGAAACTAGGTTCCCCATTTGGAAAGGAGCTGGATTCACTGGCAGATATGGTGACGTTTGGCGTAGTGCCGGGTATGATCTTCTTCCGTTTGTTGCGTAGTGCTTATATGCAGATGCCGGATGTATTTGACGTATCTTATGTCAACCTGGCTCCGGCCTTGCTGGTGCCTTGTTTTGCAGCATTCCGGCTGGCTAAGTTCAACCTGGACACCCGTCAGTCAGAGAATTTCATTGGGGTTCCTACCCCGGCAGTAGGGCTGCTGGTAGCGTCTTTCCCATTGATCATGCTGTACAATCCGTATAATCTGGCGCACTACCTGCAAAATATCTGGCTCCTGTATATTATGATAGCTGTGCTTTGTTACCTGATGGTGGCAGAGATGCCGATGCTGAGCATGAAGTTCAGGAATTTTAATCCTACACAGAACTGGCCACGGTTTTTACTGTTGATATTAGCAATATTGGCAATACCAGTATTGAAATTTGCAACAGTGCCGTTTGTATTTGTTGTGTATGTCTTATTATCAGTGGCGGCACGCCCTGCTACAACAGCTAAGTAAATAGCAATTCTTTCTAAATAAATAGTACTTCTTTTTTCATATAAATATTGGCCGGCATACTTCATGCCGGCCAATATTTATTTATAAGCCGAAGGGAAAGCCATTTCCTTCGGCTTATAAAATACCATCTACAGCCCTCCTCAAACAAACCCAGCTTGTTTTTTGCGATTTATGTATTAGGTTTGCGTCAAAATTTTAGAAAAAATGACGTTTACTGCACATATCAACGTGATGCCACTGAAAGAATTACTGGATCCACAGGGGAAAGCGGTAATGAGTGGTTTAAAGAATCTTGGCATTACCCAGATCAATGATGTGAGAATCGGAAAACATATTACGCTGCATATAGAAGCTGCTACAAAAGAAGAAGCACAGACCCTGGCTGAGAACGCCTGTCAGAAACTGCTGGCTAACCAGGTAATGGAATCTTTTGAAGTAACTATTCAATAAATAATTAATAAGGCTGACTTTCATGCGCTAAAGCTTACTTTAGCTGCCAGAAGTCAGCCTTACGTGTTTTATTCAGGAAAGATGCACTACCGGTAGATGTTGCCGGTATGTCATGCGCCATACGTTCTTTATGAAGCTTTATCTCGTTCCATCTCCCATAGGCAATCTTGCCGATATTACTTACCGCGCTGTAAAAGTACTGGAAGAGGCAGACCTGGTGCTGGCAGAAGATACCCGCACCTCTGGTGTGCTATTGAAGCACTACAACATCAATAAACCCATTACTCCTTATCATCAGCACAATGAGCACAAAGTATTGCAGCACCTGTTACAACAATTACAGGCCGGCAAAACAATGGCCCTGATCACCGATGCCGGTACTCCCGGTGTATCTGATCCCGGATTTTTGCTGGTGAGGGAATGTGTACGTGCAGGTGTACCAGTGGAATGCCTGCCCGGCGCTACAGCTTTTGTGCCGGCGCTTGTGAACAGTGGTATACCTATGACCCGGTTTGCTTTTGAAGGCTTTCTGCCATTGAAGAAAGGCCGCCATACGCTGTTTACACAGCTGGCTACAGACGAACGTACCCTCGTATTTTATGAATCTCCACACCGCATTGTAAAAACACTCGAAGATATGATCGGTTACTTTGGCGCTGACAGACAATGCTGCGTGAGCCGTGAACTGACCAAGATGTTCGAGGAAAACAAGCGAGGTACCCTGCAGGAAGTACATGACTACTTCAAGGAAAAAGGAATAAAAGGGGAAATCGTACTGATTTTACAGGGTGCTCCCGGCAGGAAAAAAGCACAGGAAGAAGAAGAATAACTCAGTATCTTCATGACAGGCAGGAGATTTGCAGTATCTCCCCACGTAAACGCAAAAGTTAAGTCGAAAGCATAAAGCGGCCTACAGCTTACACCCTGACCGGGGTATGTACCGCATTTGTCATACAACAAAAATAGTATTAGGAAATGAAGCACATGTCAGTAGTTAAAGGCCTGATGGTGTGCCTGTTGGCAGCAGGTTTCGTACCTGCGCAGGCACAGCCTGACCGTTGGCAACAACGGGTAAAATATGTTATGGATGTAAATGTAGATGCAACCACTAACCGTTTTACAGGTAAGCAAAAACTGGAGTATACCAATAACTCACCCGATACATTGTACAAGGTGTTCTATCACCTTTACTGGAATGCATTTCAGCCAGGCAGCATGATGGATGTGCGTAGCCGTGAGCTGGGCAAAACAGTGATAGGTCGTGACGCCAAAGGCAATGAAAGGAGAGACTGGGATTACCGTGTAGCAGATAGGATCTCTAAATTCACACCTGAGCAAACCGGCTATCAGCATGTGCTTTCACTGAAACGTGATGGTGTACCACAGCCTTTCAATATGCTGGAAACCATCCTGGAAGTGCCACTGAAAAAACCAATCCTGCCGCATAGCACGACTACCTTCGAAATGGAGTTTGAAGCACAGGTGCCGGTGCAAACCCGCCGTAGTGGCCGTAATAATTCAGAAGGTGTAGACTACTCCATGTCGCAGTGGTATCCTAAAATGTGTGAATACGATTACGAAGGCTGGCATGCCACTCCTTACATCGCACGTGAGTTCTACGGCGTTTGGGGTGATTATGATGTGAAGATTGCGATGGACAAAAAGTTCGTGATTGCAGCTACCGGCTATTTACAGAATCCTAACCAGATCGGTTATGGTTATGAAATGACGGGCACCAAAGTGATCCGTCCTGCCGGGGAGAAGCTGAACTGGCATTTCATTGCAAACAACGTACATGATTTTGTATGGGCAGCCGATCCTGATTATAAACACATCACCCAACAGGTAGATGGCTTTGTCGCACACTTCTTTTACATTGAGAATGATATCACAAAGGATACCTGGCCTGCATTTGCAAAGATGATCCCACGTGCATATGAATATATCAAAGCACATTATGGTCCTTATCCTTACAAGAGCTTTAGCTTTATACAAGGTGGCGATGGTGGTATGGAATACCCAATGGCTACCTTGATCATGGGCAATGGTAAACTGGAAGGATTATATGGATTGGGTGTGCATGAATGGATGCATAGCTGGTACCAGGGAATGCTGGGTACCAACGAAAGCCTGTATCCATGGATGGATGAAGGCTTCACAACATTTGCAGAGAACAATGTATTGTATCATACATTGGATTCTACCAAAGAAGCTTTTGCACAGGAAGGGTCTTACAATGGCTATTACAACCTGGTAAAAAGCGGGTTTGAAGAGCCAATGAGTACCCATTCTGATCATTACAATACGAACTATGGTTATACACAGACAGCGTACAATAAAGGTGCTGTGTTCTTAGAGCAGTTAGGTTATGTAATCGGTACAGAGAACAGGGATAAAGGATTGCTGCGTTATTATTCAGACTGGCGTTTCAAACATCCGAATCCAAATGATTTCATTCGTGAAATGGAGAAGGAAAGCGGAATAGCGCTGGATTGGTATAAGCAATACTTAGTCTATTCTGTGAAGCATATTGACTATGGAATTGATACGGTTTTCACCAACGATAATAGCAAGACAGTAATTCGTTTGCGCAGAGTGGATAACTTCCCAATGCCGATTGATTTGTTGGTAACAACAAAGGCAGGTAAGAAGTTCATGCACTATATACCGCTGTCATTGATGTATGGCACAAAGCCCAATGAAGATGGTAATATTATGCGTACCGTGCATGATGCATGGAGATGGACCAGCCCTACATATGATGTAGTGATTGATACGCCAATGGGCGATATAGGAGAAATAGTGATCGATCCCAGCTTACGCATGGCGGACATTAACCGCAGTAACAATACGTTGAAGTTATAAATTTTTAATAATAATAAGGGAAGAGGGAGTTCCGGCTTTTAAACCGGAGCTCCCTCTTTTTTTTTGAAAATGTTTTTCATTCCCCGTTGGTGAATTCCCTTTTTCATGAAGGTTTTATTCGGGTAAACTAGTATATTATAAGTACACTACAAGATCATCATAAGGGCACCTCAATATCGATTTGATATTGAGGTGCCCTTTAAGTGGCGTATTAATACTCATTTGGTGATAAAGCAGCACTATTATTCAGGAGAAGGTTTTAATATTGATCCTGTAACCTCAAAATTGTTTGTTATGGCTATTGTTAAAGGCAACAACCTACTCCTTCAGGCCGTCACGGGCTCCCTTGGCGATGAAATCACGATTTACGAAAGGAACGGGCAGATTATTGTAGCGAAGAAGCGCGGTCCGTCAAAGAAAAAACCGACAAAAAAGCAGCTGGAAGCCAGGTATAAGATGAAAATTGCGGCAGCTTATGCAGTAGCGATCATAAAAGATCCTGAGATAAAAGCCTATTATAAGTCCCTGGCAGGCCCTGGACAGAATGCCTATAATATGGCTGTAAAGGATGCTTACAATTCTCCTGAAATCCAGCGTATTCGCTTCGAAGACGAGACTGTGGTGGTAACCGCGAAGAATGAATTCAGGGTAGCAGAAGTGGCTATTCGTATTGTAGATGCAGCAGGCAGCATACTGGAAAGAGGAAAGGCGGTATTAGGCAGGAATGGCGTGGATTGGCATTATAAGGCGACCGGTTTGCCACCGGGTGGAAAATTAATCATTGTGGCGGTAGATCTGCCTGGAAATGAAACGGTGAGAGAGGTGAGATTGGAATAAATCCGATAGTAATAAGACGTAGAATCCGATGGCAATAAGATAAGCGACATCCCCAAAAGAGGGAAAGGCATCTCATTTTATGAATGAGACACCATTCTTTTGCCTATTTCTTAATCAGCGCTTTCAATTCCTCTATTTCTTTCTGTTGCTGAATCAAATGCAGTGTCAGCTTCTCTATTTTCAATTAAAAAAGGATGCACAATGTACATCCTTTTTATCATCGTAATCCGTAAAATATCTGTTAATCTAATACCTCACAATTAAACCCCTGCTGCTGCACAAATTTTATCATCTCATTCTCTTCCACACTCATATTCACAATCCTCAATACCTTATCACAATCTTCGAGGTCTACATGGCACTGACCTACTTCATAATTGTTCCGGATGGCATGGAGTACATTTGTTCTTTCTTCCGGTGTCGCTATATTAGTTTTGAATATGCCTGTCATAGCATTAAAAGTTGTAGATGGTTGAATGGCAAAGGAGCGCATGGCTACATTAAATATTGGTTCCTATATCTGGTTTACTTTCTTCCTGTTTAGCGTCGTGTTTAGGCTGATCCGCATTTGCGTCGATATCATCATACCAGCGGCTAAAGCGGTTATTAGGTCGGCACCAGTTCTTCAATCCTTCTTTCATTCGCTCTCTGTCTTCTGGTGTCATATTCGCATAGCGTTCTTTCAGCTTTTCATCCCAGGCTCTTCTGTTTCTTCTGAAACCACCCGGGCCGCCGCCATGCCAGCCAAAGAGCATTTTACCCAACAGGCAAAGGCCTAAACCCTGCCAGAAAGTAATAACTGGTCCATGGAATAATTCAGGTATCAGGCAATTCCACAGTTCACGGATACCGAAGCCCAGTGCGGTGACGAAAACCGCCCCCATGACAATGAACTTTAAAATATGTAAAGCCTTCGGCTTTTTGTCTCCTCTCTTAAACATATAATGTGTTTTACAATTCTTCATACAATTGTGCCAGCCGTTCGCGAAGGTGCAGTACAGCGTAGCGTTTTCTCGACAATAGGGTATTCACGGAGATGCCGGTTTCAGCAGACAATTCCTTGAAGGATTTCCCTTCCAGTTCATGCTGTATAAATGCATAGCGCTGTTCTTCCGGCAGCTCTTCTATGGCTTCCATAATCGCTTCTGCTAAAATTTTTCGTGTGAGTGGTGCATCACTTCTGGCATCCTGATCGGCTATCAGTTCGGATAGGAACAAAGTCTCTTCTCCATCTATTTCCTGTGTATGATCGCTGAAGGTAGTCTCCCGTTTCTTGCGAAACCAGTCGGTAATTTTATTGCGTGTTACGGTGAATAACCAGGCGGTAATAGAGTCAATCTGACTACCCAACCGGGAGTATTCCGTAAACTGATACAAAACGTCCTGTAAAATATCTTCTGCATCCGCCACATTATTCACCCGTTTCCGGATAAAATGGAGTAGACGTTGCCGCTCCTTCCGCACCGTTTCCTGTATGCGCTCATTTTGTTCAGCAGCCATAGCTAGAGGCGTTTTTGTGAGGAGCAATTCTTTCATCTTATTATTGGAGACGAAGGAAAATGCAGGATATTTTAAAGTTCAGTAAAGTTTTTTTGAATTTAGCCTATAAATAATGAAAACCAATAATTTAAGAGAGGAATTATTTTTACTTATTTACCACTACTACGAATTTTTCCTTGAAGAACTCTTCAGGGAATAGCTGGTAAACGGGAGTGAGGCGGGGTCTGAGGCCACTTTCCTGTACTTCCAGGGCCAGGTCGCCGCCTTTCAGGCAGATGAGACCGGGTTCCTGGGCATGAGCAGGCGCTTTTTTAACCAATGGTTTTCCCCAGCGCCAGAGGTCCTTGAGGGGGGCTACGGCACGGGATACAATCACATCGAATTTTCTATCCCTGATATCTTCTGCGCGGGAGTGGGCAGTGGTTACGTTCTTTAATTCCAGGGCTTCGGCTACACCCTGTACGACCTTGATCTTTTTACCGATGGCATCCACAAGGTGGAACTTTACCCCCGGGAAAAAGATGGCCAGGGGGATGCCTGGGAAACCACCACCAGTACCGAGGTCGATTACCTGGTGGCCATCCGGGAAGTCAGCAATTGCAGCGATTGCCAGTGAGTGCAGGACGTGTTTTTCATATAAGGCATCAATGTCTTTACGGGAAATGACGTTGATCTTTTCGTTCCAATCCTTGTAAAGTTCGAACAGTGCTGAGAATTGTTCGACCTGAGTAGGGGTGAAGTCCCCGAAGTATTTTTGAATGATGTCCATATGTAGGCGCAAAGGTAGGATGCTATTCTGAAATAGTGAAACCGGATGTATTTAAAAAGACTGCCCGGAGAACGTCTCGTCTCCGGGCAGATAAAAGTCTTTATTTTTTAAAAAGGTTAGGTTTGGGGCCTGCTCTTTTTTGATGATTGCGTTACGTTCGAAGTCTTTTTTAACCGTTCTACTTGTGCTAAAGCTTGCGCATAAGTAATTTCGGGTTGCTGTGCAATGATCTGCTTCCCCTTCAAGGCTAAGGCCTCTAACGATATGTTCAAGTTTTCTACGGGTATCATTACTTAACATTTGTACAAAATTACAAAAAATACCTGGCCTTTGCTATTACCACCTGTTCTTCGACTTAAACAACAACGCCGGCGTAAATATCAAATAATATAAACACATAAACATATCCATAAACCAGCTGAACTTAAACAAATCCCCCTCATCCAGCTTCTTCATTGCCATAAACGTAATCACCGACTGCAACAACATCTTCCCCCCAAATATCCCCAACACATAAATCATCATCGGCTGAAAAAATAAACTCGCTATAAACAGCGGGTAAAACAGGAAATGCGTCAAACTAAACAACCCCAACAGGAATTTATGACTAAACCGGTAATGCTTACCAGTACTCATATGCCTTGTCTTCTGCAAAAACCACTTCCGCCAGCTCGTCTTCGGCTCAGAATAAGTAAATGCCTGTTTATTGATCACCACACCAACATTCCCCCTATTCGCCGCCGCATTCACAAACAGATCATCATCGCCCGAAGCAATATGATGATGCGCCGTAAACCCCTTCTGACGGTTAAACAACTCCCTCTTATAAGCCAGGTTCCGCCCCACACCCATATAAGTCACACCACTCAGCGCAAAACCCAGGTATTGCAAAGCACTGAAATAAGTCTCATAACGAATCACCTTATTCAGCAACCCCGGTTTCTTTACATAAGGACTATACCCCAGCACAATCTCCTTCCCATCCGTAAAACCCTGACTCATCAGTGCTAACCAATAAGTACTGCTGGGCTTACAATCTGCATCTGTCAGCAGGATATTTTCAAATTTTGCTGACCTGATTCCCATTGAAAGTGGAAACTTCTTACCAGGAATAAACTTGGCAGGTTGTTTAATCTCAATATGGCGATAATGTGGATAACCAACTTCTATTGACCGGAGGTAATATTTTGTATCATCTTCTGAGTTGTCATTCACAACAATGACCTCAAAAGACGGATTTTTTTTATCGTGAAATCGCTGTAAAAGTACGGAAGGCAGGTTTTTCTGCAGGTTCAATTCCTCATCCTTGGCACAGATAATAACTGAGAACTGTGCTTCCGGCTCTGCATCCACGTCGAAGGTACGGCGATAAAAAGCTACCCTGGAAAAGACGATCAGGTAATAGAGAATCTGTATCCCTGCAACGGTAGCAAAACTGTAAAAGGCTACTAAGCCTAAGTTATACAACATAGCGTAGCAAATATATATGATTTCAATTATCTGTATAGTGCTGTGGAAAAAAAGATTTTTCCAGCCCTGTTCGCACCCCTTCCGGGGAAAAAATAGGTTGTACCCCATAATCCCTTATTTTTGCCCCCTGAAAATCGCCAGATGATATTTGAACTGACAACAACTGATAGTGAAAGTAAAGCCCGTGCCGGCGTCATCACCACCGGTCACGGGGTGATTGAAACGCCTATTTTCATGCCTGTCGGCACTGTAGGCAGTGTAAAAGCCCTGACACAGGAGCAGGTTAAACAGGATGTCCAGGCCCAAATCATCCTTGGCAACACCTATCACCTTTACCTGCGCCCAGGTACGGAGATCCTTTCCAAAGCCGGTGGCCTCCACAAGTTCAATGGCTGGGATCGCCCTATTCTCACAGATAGTGGTGGTTATCAGGTGTTTTCCCTCGCCGCTAACAGAAAGATCAAGGAAGAAGGTTGCCTTTTTCAAAGTCATATAGATGGATCCCGTCACCTTTTCACCCCTGAAAATGTTATGGACATCCAGCGTACCATCGGAGCCGATATCATTATGGCCTTCGATGAATGTCCGCCCTACCCATCCGAATACCGCTATGCGAAAAAGTCGATGGAGCTCACGCACCGCTGGCTGGACCGCTGTATTGCCCGGTTAAAGGAAACACAACCTGCTTATGGATATGAACAGACCCTGTTCCCTATCGTACAGGGTAGTACTTTCAAAGACCTCCGTACCATCTCCGCCACGGAAATTGCTGCCCGCGAATGTGCCGGCAATGCTATTGGTGGCCTCAGCGTAGGTGAACCGGAAGCAGATATGTACGAAATGTGCGGACTGGTATGCGACATTCTGCCAAAAGAGAAACCCCGTTACCTGATGGGCGTGGGTACTCCATGGAACATCCTGGAAAACATCGCTTTAGGTGTGGATATGTTCGACTGCGTAATGCCGACCCGCAATGGTCGTAACGGTATGCTCTTCACCTGGAACGGTGTCATCAATATCAAAAACAAAAAGTGGGCAGACGATTTTTCGCCAATTGACGAAAACAGTCCCTGCTTCGCTTCCAGCCAATATAGCAAAGCTTATCTCCGTCACCTGTTCGTAGCCGGAGAGATCCTGGGTATGACACTGGCCAGTATTCATAACCTGGCGTTTTACCTGGAGCTGGTGAAAGAAGCCCGGAAACAGATTTTAACAGGAAATTATGCCCAGTGGAAGAACAGAATGGTGCCGCAGCTGAAACAAAGACTTTAGAATTTATTATTTTGCCGCCATATGATTACTAAAATAGATTGGTATATACTACGTAAGTTCATAGGTACCTTCATTTATTCACTCTCTATCCTGCTCATCATATCTATCGTGATAGATATTACCGAGAAGATAGATGACTTCATGAACAGTAACTTATCTGTTTACCGGATCATCGTAGACTACTATTTTGGCTTTATTCCGCACATTGCAGCGCTCTTATTCCCACTTTTTATATTTATTTCCGTAATTTTCTTCACGTCCAAGATGGCATATCGTACAGAGATCGTAGCCATCCTGTGTAGTGGGGTGAGTTTCAGACGTTTCCTTCGCCCTTACTGGATGGGAGCCATCCTGTTTGGTGGTATTCTGTGGCTGGGTAACTTCTGGACCGTACCGATTGCAAATAAGGTCCGTACCAAGTTTGAAAACACTTACGTAAACAAGAAGAAAGCGTCAGAAAGCATGTACGATAAGAGTATCCGTATCGATAGCTTTACTTACGTGACCTTCGGATCTTATGACCCTAACTACAAGAGTGGTGGTAACTTCGAACTGGAAGACGTTCATGGCCAGGACCTGCGTATGAAGCTGAGATCAGAAAGAATTGAATGGGATTCCATTAAAAAAGTGTGGAAACTCAACCTTGTAACGATTCGTAAAATTAATGGCCTCCATGAGACCTGGTATAAAACCAGGGATACCATACTCAAGCTGGCCCTGAATCCTGCCGAAATGCATGAAGAAAAGAACATGCAGGAAGCCATGACCACCCCGGAGCTGACACGTTATATTGACAGGGAAAACCTGCGCGGGGCAGAAGGATTGAACGTATTCTATGTGGAAAAGTATCGTCGTACCGCATCATCCGCAGCAGTGGTGATCCTTTCCCTGATAGGAGGCATCATCGGTTCCAAAAAAGTTCGTGGAGGTAGTGGATTGCACTTGGCTGTAGGTATCGTTATCAGTGCGACCTACATCATTATGTTGCAGTTCTCCACCGTATTTTCCATCAAAGCGAACCTGAACCCGATGCTGGCTGTATGGATTCCCAATTTCGTATTCGGCGGACTGGGATTCTACCTGTATATGAAGGCACCGAAGTAAAAAATTCACATTTCTTTAATATTTAGTGAATGTAGGATTATTTACTTGTTAGTATTTTGATAGCCAGTAGTTTACATTTTTGCGCATGAATTATCGCCTCTTTCAGGCTGATCATATTAATGTTAAGTTCATTAACAAATCATTACTTTTGACAATTGATCGTCTTTTTGTTATCATTACCAATTAACAGTTTAAAATGGGTCATATAAAAGAAAAATTTAAGGTCAAGGCCGATGAGCTGAACGTTGAGATTAAAGACCTTGTTAAAAACCACGGAACCAGAAAAATTGAGGATGTAACAGTAGCACAGGTGTACCAGGGACAACGCGGTATTACCGGTTTGGTTACAGAAACTTCGTTACTGGATGCAAATGAAGGTATCCGCTTCCGCGGCTTCAGCATTCCTGAGCTGCGCGAAAAACTGCCGAAAGTGAAAGGCGGAGAGGAGCCATTACCGGAGGGACTGTTTTATTTGATGTTAATAGGAGAGTTGCCCACCGAAGCAGATGTACAGTATTTATCCGCCCAGTTTGCACGTCGTTCGCATGTGCCGACGCACGTATTTGCTGCGATCGATGCATTGCCTGTGAGTACCCACCCAATGACCATGTTCACTGTAGGGGTGATGGCGTTGCAGACAGAATCTGCTTTTGCCAAAGCTTATGCAGAAGGTATCAATAAAAAAGATTACTGGAGCTATATGTATGACGATACAATGGATCTCATTGCCCGTCTGCCTCGTATAGCTGCTTATATATACCGTCGTAAATACAAGAACAATTTACATATTCAGCCAAATGGTCTGTTGGACTGGGCTGGTAACTTCGCACACATGCTGGGTTATGAAGATGAGGCCTTCCGTGAGCTGATGCGTTTGTACATGGTGATTCACGCTGACCACGAAGGTGGTAACGTAAGTGCGCATACCACTCACCTGGTAGGTTCTGCACTGAGCGATGCATATCTGTCATTTGCTGCAGGTATGAATGGTCTGGCAGGTCCATTGCATGGCCTGGCTAACCAGGAAGTGATTAAGTGGATCCTGAAGATGCGTGAGGAACTGGGTGTATCAAATCCTTCAAAACAACAGATTGAAGAATATGTACGCAAAACCCTTGCAGATGGTAAGGTAGTACCAGGTTATGGTCACGCCGTACTCCGTAAAACAGATCCTCGTTTCACAGCACAGATGGAGTTTGCAAAGAAACATCTGGCTGATGATGAACTGGTGAATATTGTATGGAATGTATATGAAACTGTACCACCGATCCTGGAAGATCTGGGTAAGGTAAAGAACCCATGGCCTAACGTAGATGCACATTCTGGTGCACTGTTGGTACATTATGGTTTGGTAGAGTATGAATTCTATACAGTATTGTTTGGTGTATCCCGCGCATTGGGAGTTTTAGCCTCGCTTTGTTGGGATCGTGCACTTGGTTTCTCACTCGAAAGACCAAAGAGTGTTACTACTGAGTGGATGAAGCAGTTTGTAGAAGGGAAGGTGGAAGCGGAGTAATTCTTTAATAAAAATAAATTTTAAAGAGCGAACTAAAAGAACCTGCGAAGGGACTTTAGTTCGCTCTTTTGTATTTCCGGCATTTACCAGTCTTTTTCAGTCTTTTCAGGCAATTGAATTTTGCCAGAGGCAAAATTCAATTGCCTGCTCGCGAAAATCGAGGATTTGCTGAAAGCAAATCCTCGATTTTCGCCAATTGGATAAACAGCTTTTCCGCCAATTGTATAAATGGCTTTTTTAAAGGCGCGACTTCCGCTATTTTTGTATTTCATCATGGAAGCCTCCATTCGAACTGCCATATTATCCAATCCAATAGAGTACCTGAAAGGCGTCGGCCCTCAACGGGGAGAACTCCTGCGCAAAGAAGCCGGTATCCACACCTTCAGGGATCTGCTGAGTTATTTCCCCTTCCGCTACGTAGACCGTACCAAAGTGGAAAAAATCATCAGCCTCCATGCTCAAATGGATTTCGTGCAGATCAGAGGCCGCATCACCAGCATTGAAACCGTCGGCGAAAAACGTGCAAAACGCCTCGTCGCCACTTTGCGCGACGACACCGGCGAAATACCTCTCGTCTGGTTTCAGGGACATCAATGGATGGAAAAATCCCTCCAGCAACACACCAACTACCTTGTATTCGGACGCCTCTCCGTATTCAACGGCTACCTGCAAATGTCCCACCCGGAAATGGACCTGGTCACAGAAGAAACCGTCACCGGTAAACCAACGCTGGAACCAGTCTATTCCACCACCGAAAAATTAAAAGCCAGGGGATTAACTGCAAAGGCTATTGGCAAGCTCACTAAAAATCTGCTTGAACAACTGTCTCCGCACGAGATCCCTGAAAATATCCCACTCCCGGTCATTCACCAATACCGGCTGATGGAAAGATCAAAATCCTTCTTCAAAATTCACTTCCCTGCCAGCGAAGAGGATGCAGCACAGGCCAGAAGAAGACTGAAATTTGAAGAACTGTTCCTGGCCCAGATCCGCATCTGCCGGCTCAAGATCAGAAGGCAAGCGGCCTCACACGGATTTTTGTTCACAAGCGTAGGTGATACGTTTAATACTTTTTACAACGAACACCTCCCGTTCTCTCTGACCGGCGCACAAAAAAGAGTACTGAAGGAAATCAGGCAGGACACCGCCACCGGCCGTCAGATGAACCGGTTAGTGCAGGGAGATGTAGGTAGCGGCAAAACCATGGTAGCCCTGCTTACTATGCTCCTCGCCATCGACAACGGATTTCAGGCCTGCCTTATGGCACCCACCGAAATCCTCTCACAGCAGCACTACAAAAGCATTGCCGAACTCCTTGAAAAAATGGACCTGAAAGTCGCACTGCTCACCGGCAATGTAAAAGGCAAAGCTCGCAAACAGATCTTAAAAGATACAGAAGAAGGAAACATACAAATTCTCATCGGCACCCACGCCCTGCTGGAAAATCAGGTGGTTTTCCGCAACCTGGGCCTCGCCATCGTAGATGAACAACACCGTTTTGGGGTAGCGCAGCGCGCAAGGTTATGGCAAAAAAACACCATGCCTCCGCACATCCTTGTTATGACAGCAACACCCATCCCCCGTACACTGGCCATGACCGTTTACGGTGACCTGGATGTGTCTGTCATCGATGAACTACCTCCCGGCCGTAAGCCTATCACCACAGTACACCGTACAGAATGGCAGCGCCCTTCAGTAATGAATTTTATCAAAGATGAAATCAAAAAGGGCCGCCAGGCATACATTGTGTACCCATTGATCGAAGACTCTGAAACCCTTGATTATGAGAATCTCATGAAAGGGTATGAAGAGGTCAAGGCTTTCTTCCCGGAACCACAGTACTTTATCAGCATGGTACATGGCAAGCAACCGGTGGATATGAAGGAAACCAATATGCATCGTTTCGTAACCGGCGACACCCAGATCATGGTGGCTACTACTGTGATAGAGGTAGGGGTAAACGTACCCAATGCCTCTGTAATGGTGATAGAAAGTACGGAAAGATTCGGCCTTTCCCAGCTGCACCAGCTCAGAGGCCGCGTGGGTAGGGGCGCAGAGCAGTCCTACTGTATCCTCATGACAGGCAACAAACTGGGGGCTGACTCAAAAGAACGTATCAATGTAATGGTACAAACCAACGATGGATTCCTTATTTCAGAAAAAGATATGGAACTGAGAGGTCCCGGTGATATAGAAGGTACCCGCCAAAGTGGGATACTGGATTTAAAACTGGCTGATATCGTGGCCGACAAAGCCATTCTCGAAGCCGCCCGTGCCAGCGCAGAGAAAATTTTACAGGAAGATCCCGATCTTACATTGCCTGAAAATCAGGCGTTACAGCATTATCTGGCCGTGCAGCAAGGGAAATCACAGTGGAGCAAAATCTCCTGACCCGTTACCCAGGAAAATAACTTGAGAATGCAAAATTTACTGCCGGGTTTTTACGTTTATCTATAAATGAGCCCCGGTTTACTGGTATAATAGAAAGTTTAACTTAAACTCCCCCGGGGGGGGCTATCTAAATTCCCGTAGCTGGAAGGTTGGGATAATACTATACTAAAGGTTGGCGCTGTTATTGCGGTAACATATGTACCGACGTCTGCGTTAAAGCTTAGAGACATTGATCAGAAACAAAATACTCCTTATCCATTGATATCCCAGTGGATAAAAACAAGAAATATACAATACGGATGAAATGTAGTTTCCCTATAGGCTGCTTAGCTTTTATAATTTCGCTTTTTGTAGGCGAACGTGTAATGGCACAGACGGCGACAGCGCAGGAAATGTATTATAGCAGAGCCCTGCAATTCACAGAGAATAAAGGGCAATGGACAGGCGATTTCCTATACAAAGCAGATATGGGTGGTGGCGCCGTATTCCTGAAGCGCACCAGTTTTATGTTCTTATTACAGAACAAAGACGACATGTTTGCACTGGCTGAAAAAATGCACGGTCATGCCCGCACCAACGATACCACGTGGCAATTCGTTCCGGGTACAGTGACCACCAGCACCAGCTCTGTATCCCGTTCTTCATCCTCTTCCACCAGCAATACTTCCGATTCCCTCCCTGTGATCAGAAGCCATGCTTACGAAGTGACCTTCTTAAATGCCAACAATCCTGAGATCTCCGCAGATAAAGCAGCAGACAGCTACTCCAATTACCTGATCGGAAATGATAAGTCTAAATGGGCCTCTCATGTAAAATCTTATGGATTGGTCAATTACAAATCACTGTACACCGGTATTGATATGCAGGTGTATTCAGATGCAGGTGTTTTGAAATATGACCTGATTGTACAACCCGGTGCAGATCCATCACAGGTACAGTTACAATATTCCGGCGCCAATAAAGTGGAAGTGAAGAAAGGAAACCTGATCATCACTACCTCAGTAGGTACGGTGACAGAACAGATGCCGCTGGCTTATCAGTATATCGACAACGAACGTGTAACAGTAAAAGTATCCTACTCCCTGAGTGGCGATAAACTGAAATATAAAGTTAGCGGTGATTACAACAAGGCATATCCGCTCATCATTGATCCGAGTTATATCTTCTCTACCGTATCCGGTTCTACAGCTGACAACTGGGGCTTTACCGCTACCTACGATGGTGCGGGTAATTTTTATGGAGGCGGTATCGTGTTCGGCACAGGTTATCCTGTTACTACCGGTGCTTTTCAGACACAGTACAACCACAGTGGTACATTCGATATCGGCATCAGTAAATTCAGTTCCAATGGCCGTCAGTTAATTTATGCCACATATCTTGGTGGTAGCGGCAAGGAACAACCACATAGCTTATTCGTAGATGCAAATAATAACCTCGTTATATCAGGCAGAACGACCTCAACCGACTATCCTTATTCCAAATTGATTGGTACACAGGGTGGCTGGGATATCGTCGTGACAAAACTGAATGCAGATGGTTCAGCTTATATCGGTTCTTTGATGATTGGGTCCTCTTCTGATGATGGGGTGAATATTCGTGAAGACAGAACGCAGGGTTCAAGTTTACTACTCCGCAACTATGGCGATGATGCACGTAGTGAAGTGGTGATTGACGATGCCGGTTATATCTACGTAGCCAGCTGTACCCGCGGTAGTAATTTTCCGGTGACAACAGGCGTACTCCAACCCACTTTTGGTGGTAAACAGGATGGCGTGATTATGAAATTGAATCCTACCTGTACAGATATGGTATGGGCTACATTTATAGGTGGCAGCAATGAAGATGCAGCATTTGTATTAGCATTGAATGGCACCAGCAGTCTGTATGTAGCAGGGGGTACTGCCAGTACCGATTTTCCTATCAAAGGAAGTACACTTTATACATCCTACAAAGGTGGTGCATGTGATGGCTGGATAGCACACATCACAACAGACGGTAAGACCATCACGCAAAGTACCTACATGGGTGCTTCTACTGCCGCTGCCGATCAGGTATATGGCATACAGATGGATGACAAAGGTTTTGTGTACATCATGGGTACAACAGAAGGCACCTGGCCGGTGGTACAACCTACAGGTACGACCTCTTTCTACAATGATAATTCCAGGCAGTTCATTGCAAAACTGCAACCTGACTTGTCTGCATTTGTATACAGTACCACATTTGGTAAATCCGCTTCCACGCCTAGTATTTCGCCGGTAGCCTTTCTGGTAGATCGTTGCGAGAATGTGTATGTATCCGGATGGGGTGGTGGTATTGATGTGAGTCTGCGTTATCCTAACTCGAATACGAGTGGAATGCCGATCAAAAATCCATTGCAACGTACCACGGATAGTCAGGATTTTTACTTCTTCGTGTTGCAAAAAGATGCAACGGATATCCTCTTTGGTAGCTACTTTGGAGGAAATGGTACATACGAACACGTGGATGGTGGTACCAGCCGTTTCGACAGAAATGGGGTGATCTACCAGGGTATTTGTGCATGGTGTGGAACAGGTACCAGCTACAGGCCAAGGTACCCCACTACACCCGGAGCATATGCTACGACAGCACCACCTGATGATAAGTGTAACCTGGGTTGTTTGAAGATTGCATTCAATCTCGATGGGGTAAGAGCAGGTATCAAAACAGAAGATAGAAAAACAAATTATTGTGTGCCCGCCACCATAACATTCATAGATACAACGGGTACAAGTGCAGTGACCTGGACTTGGAACTTTGGTGATGGAACAACCGTTACCGGTACTGATGATACAGTGACACATACTTACAATAATTCAGGGAACTATACAGTGACCCTGATCAAATGTGATCCGGCCAGTTGTAATGGTTGTGATACGTCTACACTGGAACTGCGTATCAGAACAGACGAAGCGGTATTCGACATGACAGCGGCCAGACAACCACCATGTGAATCGCTGAGTTACCTTTTTGACCTGGTGAGCACACCACCCAAACCTTATCAGAGCAATTCATTCACATTGAATTTTGGTGATGGTACTGCACCAGTGACAGTAGGCCCATCTGACTTCCCATATGCACATTCATTTGCTGCAGAAGGTGTGTACAATGTAACGCTGACACTCGTAGATACAAACTATTGTAATGCCCCGGATGTAGATACAGTGACACTGCGCGTAGCGGCAAATGTGAAAGCATCGTTCATTGTGGCAGACAGTAGTTGTGTACCTGCAACACTGGACTTTAATAACACAACATCTGGTGGTGAAACATTTACCTGGGACTTTGGTGATGGCGGTACATCGACAGATGTAAATCCAACACACACTTACTATACAGCAGGTGAGTATACCATCAGTCTGCATGTGGTAGATAACAACACCTGTAACAAGGAGGATGATACCACCGTTACAATACATGTATTCGATGCACCAACAGCGGACTTTACATATTCGCCGGTGACACCGATAGAGAATACACCGGTTACATTTACGAATCAATCTTCTGCAGATGCGATCAGTTTCGACTGGGAATATGGAGATGGCAATGGTTCTACAACAACGAACCCGGTGTATCAGTATAATTCAACAGGCGTGTATGATGTATCACTGATAGCTGTAAATGCAGCAGGATGTAAGGATACAGCTGTGAAGCAGGTAAGTGCGATCGTGATACCATTGTTCGATATTCCTTCCGCTTTCTCTCCGAATGGAGATGGGGTGAATGATGTGTTCCTTGTGAAAGGATTTGGTATCTCTAAGTTCAACATGAAAATTTATAACCGCGTAGGCCGGTTGGTATTCGAAACGAATGATGCGAATATTGGCTGGAACGGGGTATACGCTGGATCCATTCAGCCAATGGATGCCTATGCCTTTGTCATCAATGTACAGTTCAATGATGGCACTTCGGCGACAAAGAACGGTAGTGTAACCTTGTTAAGATGATGTACATGAAGCAGTTTGTAAAATTTATCGCGGGTTGTATAATGCTGTTGGGAACAGCATTACAGGGAAATGCGCAGGACATGCATTTCTCGCAGTACTTCAATGCACCATTGCTGACTAACCCGGCCAATACAGGTTTTATACCCGATGGTAACTACCGGTTGGGAGTTACTTACCGCGATCAGTGGGCGAGTATACCTGTGCCCTATAGAACCATGTCTGCATTTGGCGATTTTCAGTTGTTTCGCGACAAGCTGGAATATGGCTGGGTAGGCGTGGGAGGTGTGCTGTTGCGTGATGTAGCAGGTTCGGGCAATCTGACTTCTACAAAGGCGTATGCGTCTGTCGCATATCACCAGTTGTTGGGCCAGAGTAGTTTGTTGTCATTAGGGTTTAATGTGGGTAGTGCAAACAAGAGAGTGGATGTAACCAAACTGACATTTGGCGATCAGTGGAATGGAAAATTCTTTGATGCCCAGGTGCCGACATCAGAGCCTTTCAGTGCAACGAGTGTGACTTACTATGATATGCAGGTGGGTATGAACTATGCATATTTCCCAACAGAAAATATTTACATCAATGCAGGTGTATCCGCACAGCATGTGAATAAGCCACGTGAGACTTTTTATGAAGGCAATACCATCATTCCAAGGCTCTATACAGGTTTTATCAATGCCAGCATAAAGATGAGTGATAAGGTGATTATTAACCCTTCGGCTTATTATGCAAGACAGGCGGGATCGAATGAGGTAGTGATGGGTGGTCACCTGGCGTATAATCTTTCAGAGCATGGGGAGACACAGTTGTATGGTGGGGCGTATTATCGGGTAAAAGATGCGGCAGTATTGCTGGTGGGATATCAGTTGAAAGGAGTGAAGATGATGTTTAGTTACGATGCAACGATGTCGTCGCTTGCTGCTGCAAATAGCCACAGGGGCGCTTATGAGATAGGGATTGTATATACAGGATTGTATACGAACAGGTCATTTAGCAATGCAAAACGCATGACGATTTGTCCTAGTTTCTAATGATATTTTAATGTTGAAAAACCGTTTTTACCACAGGTAAAAGCGGTTTTTTCATTATATCCAAATGCAGTAACTTGCTGCTTATCACCATCGTTAAACTATTGGTGGTTTCAACAATCAAATAATACTCAAAGTATACTATGAAACGATTATTATTTTGCTTATTCCTGTTAGTTACCGTGCAACTTACGCAGGCACAGTACTACAAAACAGACACCGCAAGAAAGAAAGAATTCGACGCATCCCGTCTTATGATTGGTGGGTCAGTAGGTCTTGCTTTTGGGGATTATACCAATATTGATTTTTCTCCATTGATAGGTCTGCGTATTAATCAAATGTTTGCAGCAGGTGTGGCACTCAATGCACAGTACGGTTCGGAGCGCTTCCGTTACTATGATGGTACCACCTCTCAGCGTAACCAGTATTCAATATTAGGTGGCGGGCTCTGGGGGCGTTTTTATCCTTTTGATTTCATGTTTATCCATATACAGCCTGAATATAACTTTATCAATGTAAAGACAACGTTGTATGATCCAAAGGAGACGTATTCAGATCATTATGGGGTACCGAGTTTGCTGATGGGTGGAGGTTATGTACAACCGATCAGTGACAAGGCGGCTATCAATATCATGGCATTGTATGATGTAATACAGGATAGCAGATCACCTTATTCGAATGGATTGATCCTGCGGGTAGGAGCTACGTTAGGGTTGTAATCCTATTAAATTCGTAAGAAGGGCTGACTGGTTTTCTGGTTGGCCCTTTTTTATTTCCCTTTACCAGCTGTATTTTAGCGTAGATAAATTGTAGGATTGACACGGTTATTTAATTTGTTATCACAGCTGTCATGATTATTTCAGCGTCATAATTGTTTTTATGGGTTATTATCAGTAATTTTTGTAGAAATTGGCCTTCCACGTTGCCTGGCCAAAAGGATAAACCACGTTAGGATGAAGGCATTGTACTGTACACAAAGCTGCTGCGGCAGAGAGCATATTATTATTTGAGGAAAAACCCGAAGTGACCAGCACCTGTGCTGTTTTTTGTTATGCTATATACTTAGTGATTGTGTCAATCCAGCATAAAGATATTTAAGGTAGTGCGGTAGGCCTTATGGCTGCTGCATGTTCATAACGTGTTAAATGTTAAGCGGGTTTCTTTCAAGTTACCTGCTTCCTTAAGCTTATTGTTATTATAGTTCAAATGGAATTAACTATTTAGGGTAATATAAGGCCCCTTTCCTCCTCTTTCTCTTCAGTCCTTTAGATTCAAAAACGCCTCTTCCTGCTCCTGGAATCAGCCTGAGGATTGTCTTTTCCTTTCTCTTCAGTCCTTTAGATTCAAAAACGCCTCTTCTATGCTGCCGCAGGCCAATTCCCCTTATTCATATTACTCATATGAGAAAAACCCACTTTTAGCCTGTCCCATATCACACCCCTAATCCCCAATTCTCCGTATTTTAGCTTATATAAAAAAATCCATAGCTATAATGAACGATCGTTTAATGAATTTGAAAGAAAGGGACTGGACAGAAACCAAAGCACATTCCAGCTGGCAGATTTTTAAGATCATGGCCGAATTCGTAGAAGGCTTCGAGGCCATGGCCAAAATGGGTCCTTGCATCTCCATTTTCGGTTCTGCCAGAACCAAGCCTGGCAATAAATATTACGAACTCGCCCACGAAATAGGCCGTCGCCTGGCCGACGAAGGTTTCGGTATCATCACCGGCGGTGGCCCCGGCGTTATGGAAGCTGCCAACCGCGGTGCCCAGGAAGCAAAGGGTAAATCAGTAGGTGCAAACATCACCTTGCCACACGAGCAGTTCCCCAATCCATACGTAGACCACGACAAAAACCTCCATTTCGACTACTTCTTTATTCGTAAAGTCATGTTTACCAAGTACTCCCAGGGCTTTATCATGATGCCAGGTGGTTTCGGTACCATGGATGAATTCTTTGAAGTAGCCACCCTCATCCAGACCAAGAAGATGACAGAAACGCCGATGGTACTGGTAGGCAAGGAATATTGGAGTGGCTTGCTGGAATGGATCCGCACCACCATGATGGAAAAGGAAAGCAATATAGCACCTGAAGACCTGGGACTCTTAAAGTTATTCGATACTGCTGACGAGGTAGTAGAGTATTTTAGGGTATTCTACACCACCAACAAGCTGCGGCCGAACTTCTAAAACCGCATTCCTTCCCGGTATTTTCTGTAGGTTTGCAAAAATTAAGCGTAAATGGATATAATTCCAACCAACGTGGAAGCGTTTGCAGAGAAGTACACCACCCCGGAAAGCGAGGTGTTGCGACAGTTGAACAGGGAAACAAATCTGAAGGTAGAGCAGCCACATATGCTGAGTGGTCACCTGCAGGGGCAGTTCCTTAGCCTGGTTAGCCATATGCTGCGCCCGGAAAGGATATTGGAACTAGGGACATATACAGGATATTCCGCCATTTGCCTGGCGCAGGGCCTCACGCCTACAGGTGTATTGCATACGATAGACATTAACGAAGAAAGGGAAGATATGTGCCTGCGTTACTTTGAGAAAGCAGGCCTTTCAGATAAGATCAAAATGCATATTGGCAAAGCAGCGGATATTATTGCGCAGTTTGACGAGGTATTTGATCTGGTATTTATTGATGCAGACAAAGTAGGGTATGAGAAATATTATGATCTCGTGTGGGAAAAATTACGTCCCGGCGGGATCATTTTAGCAGATAATGTGATGTTTCATGGAGAGACTTTGCTGGAGAGTTCACAGCAGAGCAATAACGCGAAGGCGATGGTAAGGTTTTGTGAGAAAGTGGCTGCAGATGGGCGTTCCGAACAGTTATTGCTCACCCTGAGAGACGGATTGCTGATGATCAGGAAAAAGAGTTGAGGCAAATTCACCAACACGCAGAAAATGCAGTTAAAACAAAGACTAACCCATCAAATTCATATACATGCAACTAAGGAGAGCCTTTTTCACGGTCAGTTTTCTAATTGGCTGCATGCCACTGGTGAAAGCGCAGACCACGTCGACACCGCAGTACATTGCGATGTATAAGGATATCGCGATCGATGAAATGAAGCGGAGTGGAATTCCTGCTTCCATCACCCTTGCACAGGGGGTCCTGGAAACACAGTCAGGTAATAGCTGGCTGGTACAGAATTCCAATAATCACTTTGGTATCAAATGTAAAAACAACTGGACAGGCGCTACCGTGAATTATGATGACGACGCCCGCCAGGAATGCTTTCGCAAATACACCACAGCTGCTGATTCTTACAAGGATCACTCTGACTTCCTGAAGAATAACCCACGCTATAGTTTTCTCTTCTCCTTTCAGCTGGAAGATTATAAATCATGGGCATATGGTTTAAAACAGGCGGGTTATGCAACAAGCAAAACATATCCTCAGCAGCTGATTAAGGTTATTGAAGATTATAACTTACAGCAATATACAAAGGAAGGAGAGGGCCTGGTACCAAGGTCTACGCCATCAACTTCCGCTTCCACCACCACAAAACCTTCCACCACTACTACCGGAAAAGGCAATACAGCAACTGCTGATAAGCCTATTCCAACTGGCATATTTGAAATCAATGGTCGTAAAGTAATTTATGCACAGGCAGGTACTGCATTGATTCAATTAGCGAGTGAAAAGGATGTGAAGCTGCGTAATCTCGTGAAGTATAATGACCTGGAAAATGATGATCCTTTGCCAAAGAGTAATTATATCTTTTTGGAGAAAAAAGGGAAGTCAGGGAAGAATGATTTTCATGTAGTGAAACAGGGTGAAACCATGTACGATATTTCTCAGGCAGAAGGTATACAGTTACGTTGGTTACGCCGTCGTAACAAAATGAAGGAAGGTGAGGAGCCGGCAGCAGGCCAGAAACTGGCGCTGCAGGGATTTGCAAGCGTAAAACCTGAACTGGCGAAGAATGCACCGGTAGAAGATCCGACAGAAGGAGATCTGAATCCAAAGGAGATAGTGGATGATGTGAAGACAGAAATGGAACGTCAGCAACAGTTGGCGCAACAGCAACAGGTACAGCAACAACAGGCACAATCACAACAGCAGGTGAATAAATTGCCTGATGGGATGGTGGATGATTTGAAGAAGATAGGAGAGGTGACACCAGCTGGTACAAGCACTTCTGCAAAACCTGCGGCAACAGCCACTAAAACAACACCAACTTATAATCCGGCACCGGCTGCAACAGGAACAGTTACTGCAACAGCGCCAACAGCTCCTGTAGTAAATGCATCTGCAAGCGTAGGTACATCCGCCTCAACACCAGCTAAAGCAACACCAACCTACAATCCGGCACCGCCAGTAACAACAGGAACAGTTACAGCAACAGCTCCAGCAGCTCCTGTAGTAAATGCATCTGCAAGTGTAGGTACATCCGCGGCTGCACCAACTGCTCAGGCATCAACACCTACCTACAATCCGGCACCACCGGTAGCAACAGGTACGGTTACTGCTACCACACCAGCATCACCAGTAATAAATGCATCTGCAAGTGTAGGTACATCCGCGGCTGCACCAACCGCTCAGGTATCAACACCTACCTACAATCCGGCACCACCGGTAGCAACAGGTACAGTTACTGCTACCACACCAGCAGCTCCTGTAGCACCATCACCGGCTACACCAACAGAGGCACCAGCCACGCAGTCACCTGCTCAGCCAGTAGCCACCACACCCAATACCCCACCTCCTCCTGCATCCAACGGATTGCCTGAGGGAACTATTCAGGTAGGTAATTTGTTGTACCACGACGTCACTTCCAAAGAAACATTATATGGCATAGCCAAACGCTATAACGTAACCGTAGAGCAGTTACGGGAATGGAATCATCTGGAAGCCTACGACATTAAAATCGGTCAAAGGCTTTTAGTAGGAAAAATTTAAACAATCGTAAATAAGGAAACACATGTCTGTTATACAGGTTCATGACAAGCAATTCACACCCTACATCAACGCAGATAAGCTGCAGGCGCGTATTCAGGAACTGGCAGCTGCTATCAGCAACGACCTGAAAGGTGAGAAACCATTATTCATTGCCATCCTCAACGGCTCCTTTATGTTTGCCGCTGATATTTTTAAATACCTGACCATAGAAGCGGAGATCTCGTTTATCAAACTCGCTTCTTACAAAGGCATGAAGTCGACTGGAAATGTAGTGCAGGCGATTGGTCTGGATGAAGATCTGTTTGGCCGTACGGTAGTGATCCTGGAGGATATTGTGGATACAGGAAAGACATTGAGTCAGTTCCTCCCACAGTTAGAACATCAGCAACCAAAGAGACTGTTGGTGACTTCTCTGCTTACTAAACCAGAAGCGATGAAGTACCCGATCAAGATTGATTATTTAGGTTTTAGTGTGCCTAACAAGTTCCTCCTTGGTTATGGTTTAGACTATGATGGATTAGGAAGGAATTTACCGGAAATTTATCAGTTAGTAGAACAGGCTTAAGGCAATTCAAAGGAGCAGAATTCCTTGCAGCAGAAAAGTCCCCCTCTCCAGGCATCAGCCTAAAAAGAGAAAGCTTCCATGCTGCCGCAGGTCACCTTCGAGGACATCCCTCCATCTGGTGTCAGTCAAATAATAAAGCAAAAATCTCTTCTGCCTAAAAAGCAGAAGAGATTTTTGCTTATATTACACTAACTGATGCAAAACCCACATGGTAAAGCTTCTCATGCTGCTCGCCAGCCTGCTACTCCTTGTACCTGCGAATGCACAGAAAATTTACATCACCGGAGCCGTAGAGGACAGTATTTCACACAATCCCTTACCCGGTGTATTAATCTCAGTGATCAATGATACCGTAAAAGTCGCTACCAATCAGTACGGTCTTTTTCGGATTGCGGTGCCTTCTCAGGACGCTATACTACTCTTTCAACTGGACAAATACCGTCCTAAAAGAATTCCTATAGGTGTGTACAACCGCATCCTCGTTCAACTCGACGCCCTCGACAACCCCCAGGACGCCATCGCCAAAGCCAAAGCCATTGCCCGCAACCGCTCTTCCAGCGGTTCCAACCCAAACTATGGCAACACCAGCATGGGCACCCGTGTCTTCTTCGATGAAACCTACGGCGCCCTCTACGAAAATCAATTCATGAAAACCCTCATCCGCAGCCATTCTACTTTCGCTGTAGATGTAGACAGAGCTGCCTATAGCAATATCCGCCGTTTCATCCACCTCAAAGAAAAGATTCCTGTCGATGCCGTACGCATTGAAGAAATGCTCAACTATTTCAACTACCATTATCCTCCTCCGAAAAAAGGTCAGACCCTCGCCCTCTACAGCAGTTACGCCACCTGCCCCTGGAAACCTGAACACCGGTTACTGCAAATTGTGGTAAGGGGTGAAGTCATGGATACAGATAGTCTGCCTCCCAGCAATCTCGTATTCCTGATTGATGCCTCCGGCTCAATGGCTCCCGCCAATAAACTACCATTACTACAAGCTGCCTTCCGCATCCTTGTCAATAACTTAAGAAAGAACGACCATGTCGCCATCGTTGCTTACGCTGGTGCCCCAGGCATCATTTTGCCAAGTACCCCTGGCGATCAGAAAGATAAAATCCTCAATGCTATCGACAACCTCAGTGCTGGTGGCGCCACTGCCGGCGAAGCGGCTATCAAACTCGCTTACCAGCTGGCACAGGATAACTTTATTAAAGATGGCAACAATCGCGTCATCATGGCTACTGATGGGGATTTCAATGTAGGTCAGACCAGCGATCTGGATATGGAACAACTCATTGTCAGCAAAAAGGAGAGTGGGGTACTGCTCACCTGCCTGGGTTTCGGCATGCGTGATTATAAAGATAGCAAACTCCAAACCCTATCCAGTAAAGGCAACGGCAACTTTGCCTATATCGACAACCTGGAAGAAGCCAGTAAAATTTTCGCTAAAGAATTTGGGGGTACCTTGTTCACTGTTGCCAAAGATGTACAGGCAGAAGTTTACTTCAACCCTGCTATGGTCAAGTCTTACCGCCTGATTGGATATGAAAATAAAGTGATCAGCAATGCAGATACAACTGGTGGGCGTGTTTCCGGAGGGATTGTGGGTGCAGGGCATTGTGCGATTGCGATGTATGAAATAGTGCCAGGTACTGAACTTCGCAATCTATCTGGCAGTGAAGGTCACTTTCTCACTGGCAGTAAAGAAGGGCAATCCCTTCCCGGTACGAAAGAAGGCCAATCCCTTCCCAATACTGAAGACCTCTCTCTCCCTGGCTCTAAAGAAAGCCAATCTCTTCCCAATCCCGAAACTCACTCCTTCCCCAATTCCGGCACCCACCCCCGTCCCGACACCGATGCCGTATTTAACTCCCACGACACCCTATTAGCCCAAATCCGAATCAACTACCAACTCCCCACAGACTCCTCCTCCCACACCATCTGGCACCAGATACACAATTTCTGTATAGACTTCCAGGATGCAGACGTCGATTTCCGTTTTGCAACCTCCGTTGCATTATGTGGCATGCTTTTAAGACATTCTGCCTACAAAGGAGATGGAGATAGCAAAATGGTATTAGAAATTGCAAAAACAGCATTGGGAGACGATCCGGGTAATTACAGAAAAGAATTTATCAAGCTGGTAAAAGACCTGAAAAAAAATAAAAGCATCAATTAGTATTATTATTCTAGGGATATATACTTGATTTATAGTCAATTAATACGCAATATGAATAGGGGAATTCTTGCCTCAACTGTTATTTATTGTTAAAAGTTTACCTTGCTAATTAAACTTTGCATTATTTGTGCATCTAACCTTTCGTCAATTCAACCTATTGTGTAAGAACTAAAAACTTGGGAAACCTATGCATGGCAAGTCAGTAATGATTCTTGAACTAAACTTCGAGCGTGGATGGCGTGGTGGAGAACGGCAAACTATGTATACCATGTCCGGTTTCAAAGAAGCCGGTCTTAATGTAGAACTACTCTGTAGAAAAAACTACCCGCTGGAAAAAAAGGCAAATGAGAAGGGGTTTAAAACGCAATCATTTGCAAACATTTTTGGCGTACTCTTCTTCCTGATCTTCAAGGGAAGCCGTTATGATGTGCTTCATGCGCAATCTTCCCACATCCTCACTTATGCTATTCTTTCCAAGCCCTTCCACAGGGCTAAGATCATTTTTACCCGTCGCGTGGATTTTGTTCCCCACGGAAAGATGACGTTAATCAAATATAAACTCACTGACCAGGTCGTTGCTATCAGCCACGCCATCAAACGTATATTGACAGACTTTGGTGCTAAAGATGTCCGTTTGATATCCAGTGCTATTATGGCAAAGAAACTGGATAAGTCCAGGGCAGAAAAGATACTCACTGATGCCGGCGTTGATCCGTCATTACACCTGATCGGCACCACGGCTGCACTTGTACAACACAAAGATCCACTCACTATGATCGAAGCCATCCGTGAACTGGCAACTGTACGTCGTGATTTTGTATTCCTGCACTTTGGAAAAGGGGAGCTGGAACAACAAATGCGTGATAAAATAGCTGAATACGGTTTGGATGATGTGTATAAACTGATGGGCTTTTATGATAATGTAGAGGATATTTTCTCTGTGTTAGACATCTTCACCATGAGTTCAGAACAGGAAGGATTAGGTAGTAGCGTACTGGATGCCTTTATGTATCGCGTACCTGTAGTTTCTACAAATGCAGGTGGCTTGTCAGATCTGGTACAGGGTGGGAGAGCAGTTTCCTGCGAAGTACATCAACCGCAACAACTGGCTGCCGGTATACAGTCGTTACTGGAAGAACCTTTGAAAAGAGAGTCAGTGGCCAGACGTGCATTTGCCTACACAACTGAAAGACATAGCCTCAATTGTATTACACGTTCTTACCTGGAATTGCTGCATGAAATGGGCACCCGGATTGATCTGAATATTGTTGAAAAATTAGCACATACAATGCAGCCTACGCAGGCATAATGGATCTTAGTATAAAGGGGATAATGGATCAATGTAAATGCTTTACCTGTAATCACGCACGCTTAATTTCGAGAGCCAGAAAAATGCAGCCTGCGCAGGCATAATGGATCTTAGTATAAAGGGGATAATGGATCAATGTAAATGCTTACCTGTAATCACGCATGCTTAATTTCGAGAGCCAGAAAAATGCAGCCTACGCAGGCATAATACACCTTAATATAATCACACCTACTGAATTTCCAGTGCCAGATTATATACCAGCTGCCCAATTGCACGATGATTATACTTCGTGCAAATAGCCTCGGATGCACCTTGCGCCAGTTGCGCCCTCAGCACCACATTCTCCTTCAATAACAAAATCTTTTCTGCAATCGCCGATGGTGTATTTGCTGTCAATAAAATGCTTTTCCCATTTTCAAACACCTCCTTTATCGCAGGAGACTCTTTACTAATGATCGCCTTCTTCAACGCAGCATAATGAAATATCTTATTCGGTATCACTAAATCCGCTTTCAGCGTCTCTCCAAATATCCCCAAACAAATATCAAAATTATTCATCTCCCCTGCCAATTGATCATAAGCTACCCAACCCGGTAAACTAATATTACTCAATTGATATTGCGCTACTAATTGCTGTATTACTTTATACTCAAAACCATTTCCAATCAACCGGAAATGAATATCTGCATGATCCTTTAAAACATTCGCCGCCTCCACAATCATACGTGTGCCCTGCAAAGGAATAAAACCACCATAAAACCCCACTACAAAAGTATCCCGTAATCCAATAGCAGGTGCCGGTGGAAATTCATCTGTATTCACCCCCACTGGCACTACCCGCAATTTCCGCAAAGGAATACTAAAAGTCCTATGATAATAATCCCGATGCCCTTCTGTATCGCAAATAACAAGGTCCGCCATGCGCATAGAAAGCTTATCCTTCAGATAATTTTTCAATGCTCTCGGAGAATACCTGTTCACCTTCTTATAATCAAACACTTTAGACAGATACCTTGAGATCAATGGATCAAACAACACCGGCTTGCCGGAAAGCATCTTAATCATCGCCACATCCTGGTGTGTAAATGCAGGCAAAAAGATCACATCCGCATCCCCACACGCTTTGCGCAGGGCCGCGAAATTCCATTTACGTTGCTCCTTATAATTGTAAAAAGAAAGCGACACAGCAGGAATAGTACGTAAACCATCCAGGATAATTTTCGTACGATTATAATCAGCTTCAAAATCTCCGGCTACCAGTATTCTCATTTGATGATCTTATAACATTTCCTGATCAGCTTCTGCTGAAAATCAAACGGCATCGTCTGCCCGGTAATATCCTTGATCGTACCCGCCTGAATCTGTTCCGTATCCAGCTGAAACTTACGATAGTTATTACTAAAATACACCACCCCCCCAGGTTTGGTCGCATGCAATACCTTATTCAAAATAACCACATGATCTCTCTGTATATCGAGGAATTCCTTCATGCGCTTGCTATTAGAAAAAGTGGGAGGATCAAGCACTACCAGATCGAAATAATCAGCAGGCAATGTATCCAGGTATTGCAATACATCTGCATGTACAAACTGAAAATTACCTTTCAGATCATTCAGCTGCATATTCTCTTCCGCCCATGCCAAATAGGTCTTAGACAAATCTACAGACACCACTTCGCTGGCACCACCTGCAGCAGCATACACAGAAAAGGAACCTGTATAACAGAAGAGGTTCAGCACTTTCATATCCTTCGCACTCTCCCGGACCATGCCCCTTGTAATACGGTGATCCAAAAAGAGACCTGTATCCAGGTAATCAGAAAGATTGACTTTGAATTTCAGCCCTGCTTCATGCACCACCACCTCATGGCTTTCAAAAGAAAGCTTCTCATACTGTTCCTGCCTGCTGGCTTTTCGCTGTCTTTGCTTCACCCATATCTTGTTCAGTGGCACATCCAGTACCTTGCCTACTACTTCCAGAGAGCTATCCAGCCACGTCTCATGGGTCTCCTCATCCATACCATGTGGGCGATCGTATTCTGCCACATAGATATGATCGTCATAGCGATCCACACTGAATGGAAATTCATTGATATCATCATCATACACCCTGTAACAGGTGATGTTCTGGCGGCGGGCAATTTTACCAATATGGCGATAAACCTTTACCAACCGGTTTTCTAGCATTTGTAATTTGGAAGGATCGAACATGGGGAGTAAAATTATGGCTAAAAAGCGAAAAATCCGTTGATCACATAGCGATCAACGGATTTTTCGGGCCGGGCAGGTCACCTGCCACAAGCTATAACCTTAGCTAAAAATGTCTCTTACTTTTTCAAAGAAGCCTTTCTCAGACTTATCCGGCTTCGGCTGGAAGTTGTCTGAACTCTGTACCTTTTCCAGGAAAGTTTTCTCCTCACTGTTCACCTGCTGAGGTGTCCATACATTCACATGGATCAGCTGATCGCCTTTCTCATAAGAATTCACGGAAGGGAAACCTTTACCTTTTAACCTGAATACCTTACCGGATTGTGTACCAGCCGGGATCTTGATCTTTGCCTTACCATCGATGGTCGGCACCTCTACCGAAGTACCAAACACCGCATCAGGGAAGGAAATGTACAGGTCAAAGGCTACATTCAGCCCATCCCTTTGCAGTTCCGGATGTGGTTCCTCTTCAATGAGGATCAGCAGATCCCCGGGAGCACCCCCTCTTTCACCGGCATTACCTTTACCGCTCATGCTCAGCTGCATACCTTCCTGTACACCTGCCGGAATGTCGATGCTTACCATTTCTTCACCATACATACGGCCTTCACCTTTACAGTGTCCGCATTTGCTGGTAATGATCTGGCCTTCGCCATGACAGGTTGGACAGGTAGCTACTGTCTGCATCTGACCCAGGAAAGTCTGGGTTACTTTTCTTACCTGACCGGACCCATGACAGGTATTACAGGTCTGGAAAGCGTTTTTATCTTTCGCACCCAATCCGCCACAATGCTGACAGGGTACATGTTTTTTAACCTTGATCTTTTTATTGGCACCTTTGGCGATCTCTTCATAGGTCATGCGGATCTTAATACGAAGATTGGAACCACGTGTACCTCTGCCACGTCTGCCAGCACCGCCGCCGGCACGGTTACCACCGAAGAAGCTGCCAAAGATATCGTCTCCGAAAATGTCTCCGAAATTGGAGAAGATATCATCCATGTTCATGTTACCGCCACCGTAACCGCCACCGCGATTACCCATACCCGCGTGACCAAAACGGTCATACTGGGCACGCTTGTCCGCATCGCTCAATGCCTCGTAGGCTTCAGCTGCCTCTTTAAATTTTTCTTCTGCTTCCTTATTGTTGGGATTGCGGTCAGGATGGTACTGCATAGCTACCTTACGGTATGCCTTTTTAATTTCATCCTGGGAGGCAGACTTGGCGACGCCCAGTATTTCGTAATAATCTCGTTTGGTAGACATATATCGCACTATAGCCGGCGTTTCGCCGGCATGGTTAAAGAAAAACTATTCTGTCAGAAAGTCACTTTATTTCCCTACAATAACCTTTGCATGACGGATCAATTTGTCATTCAGCATGTAGCCTTTTTGCAACTCATCCAGTACTTTCCCTTTCAGTTCTTCTGTAGGTGCAGGTATTTCTGTGATAGCGTCGTGAAGATCTGCATTGAATTCAGTGTGCAAATTCTCCATAGGTTTCAGGCCTTTGGCTTGTAGTGTTGATTTCAATTTATTGAAAACCAGCATAACGCCTTCTTTAATGGCAGTAATGTCGGTGGTGTTTTCCAGCTGTTTGGTGGCGCGTTCACTGTCATCCAGTACATCCAGCAGGGAAATGATCGTTTCCTTGTTGGCAGTCTGCATCAACTCGATCCTTTCTTTGGCAGTGCGTTTTCTAAAGTTGTCAAACTCAGCAACCAGACGGAGATACTTGTCCTTCATCTCATCCAGCTCCTGTTGTTTCTTGTCGAATTCGCTTTCATCCGCCAAGGCATCGTTAAGGTGGGAAGTGCCGGCCATGTTCTCATCTGCATTAATATCTGGCATACCTTTACCGTTTTCGGTGTCCTGTCCGTTTGTCTGCATATGGTAGTGTTTTCGTTTATTAACTTAAAATGTACAAAGGTACGTTAGACAATTTACTTGCCAAGCGCTCAAATGCCGCCAAAATGACAAACATCTTATATAAAGGTGTCATTTTGAAAGTTGAGTTCGTTCTCCATTCTATATTAACCATGTAAGATGCCTTCCTTTTCTTTACCTTTGCGCCTTCGAACTATTGATAATGACCAAAGTTTTTTTAAAGAAAAAAATACAGAATCGCGTACTGCAGGGACATCCATGGATTTTTGGCAACGAAGTCGGAGAGATCCAGGGACCGGTAGATGCCGGCGATATTGTGGATGTATTCACGCATCAGGGCCACTTTCTGGGTAGAGGGTATATAAACCCACAATCTCAGATCCTGGTTCGCCTGCTAACCCGTGACAAAAACGAGATGATCGATGCCGGGTTCTTCTACCGCCGATTGCTCAAGGCATGGAAATACCGCCAGCAGCTGGGCTATGTGGAAAACTGTCGTTTAGTGTTTGGAGAAGCTGACGAAATGCCGGCGCTTGTCATAGATAAGTTCAATGATTACTTCGTATTACAAACCCTGGCATTGGGTATGGAAAAGTGGAAAGGTGCAATCGTCGATGCCCTGAACAGAATTTTCTCTCCAAAAGGAATCTATGAGCGTAACGATGTGCCGGTAAGAGAACTGGAAGGTATGCAACAGCAGAAAGGTTTCCTGAGTGCTCCTTTTGATACGAACATCATTATTAATGAGAATGGATTAAAGTTCCATGTAGATATCGAAAATGGCCAGAAAACCGGCTACTTCCTGGATCAGCAGGATAACCGCAGAGCTATACAACATATTGTAAAAGATGCAGATGTACTCGAAGCGTTCTGTTATACAGGTACTTTCTCCTGTCATGCAGGCCACTATGGTGCAAAGAGCGTATTAGGCCTGGATATTTCTGAGCATGCAGTGAATACCGCCCGCAAAAATGCCCAGCTGAATAACCTCGAAGATAAATGTAAGTTCCAGGCAGTCAACGCATTTGACGTGCTGAAACAATGGACAAAGGAAGAGAAGAAGTTTGATGTGGTGATCCTGGATCCACCGGCATTTACCAAAAGCCGTGAGAATATCCAGAAGGCAATTACGGGTTACAAAGAGATCAACCTGAGAGGAATGAAGCTGCTGAAACCGGGTGGTTTCCTGGTTACAGCGTCTTGTACAAACCTGGTACCGCCATCTATGTTCCTGGAAATCATTGATATGGCTGCGAAAGATGCGAAGAAGAAACTGAGACAGGTGACCTTCCAGACACAGGCGCAGGATCACCCGATATTATGGAATATTGAGAATACAACTTATCTGAAGTTCTTAATAGTAGAAGTACAATGAAAAAAGGCTGTCTTACGACAGCCTTTTTTCATATAATATCTTTAAAATTACTTGACGACATTGAACTTTCCAGACTCTATCAGGTTCCCCTGCCTATCTCTCAACTGGAAAATATACAACCCACTATAATAGTTATCCAGCTCCACCGTAGTCTTGTTACTCACATTCTTTACCTGCCCTACCATCTTTCCGAGAAAATTGAATACAATAAGATCATAAACCTGCTCGTTATTATGCTGTAATTCAAAATTAATTCTCGAGGATGCAGGATTAGGGTACAACTTCACAATTTTACTCACTCCATCAGTACCTGATGAAGCAGGTTTATACGTCTGCGCCTTAGAAACTAAGGTCGTCAGGAGTATAAAGCATGTAAGTAAAAGAGTAAAGGTTTTCCACATACCCGTAAAGATAAAGATTTTTTCGAATATCTATTAATTTTCGTTCTGAAATAGCGGGTGATGACACAATAAAAATTATCTTTTATATTAGATATATTTATTATCACATCGGAACCCACTTTACCAATTCTATCATTGTAAAAATAACAAATGGCAGGCCAAAAAGGAAGCACTGCCATTAGTTTTTAACAAAAATTAACGCTTTTGGGCAATTTTTATTGCAACTCAGCCAGTGTTTTCTTTATTGCTTCAAAATCTGGCAGATCACCAGCAGACTCGAGCACCTGTGCATACTTCACAGTACCTTCTTTGTCTACTACGAAAGCCGCTCTCTTGGATACCCCTTTCAGGTCCAGTACAAAGTTGTCATAATAAGCACCATAAGCCTGGGATGCCTCCTTATTGAAGTCAGACAGCAATGGGAAGTTCAGGTTCTGCTCTGCCTTAAATTTACCCAGGGTGAACGGAGAGTCTACAGAAATACCTACTACCGCAGTATTCAAACTGTTATAAGTAGCCAGGGTATCTCTTACACTGCACAGTTCTGCTGTACATACACTGGTAAATGCCAATGGAAAGAAAAGGATAACCAGATTCTGTCCTTTGAAATCTTCCAGGGTTACTTTTTTCTTCTCAGTATCATTCAGAGAAAAAGCTGGTGCTTTTGTGCCGATTGCAATGCTCATTTTATATTTTTTAGACTGGCAAATATAGTAAAGGATTAATAAGGGAATTAAAATCTTGGACAATGCACTGCATCCAACGTACTGTTCCTGCTATTCAGGAACCCTTTGAATACCAGTGCCAGCTCAAATCCCCCAAAACTCTGACTCGCCGTTTTCAGTTTTGAAATATTACAGTCGTATGTCATACTGATCTCGTACTTGTCCATATCCAGGCGCATGGTAGGAATGATCGCATCTCCCCACCGCACAAACAATCCGCCGTATATACCCCTTGTACTTTCCAGACCCTCGTCATATAACATATAACCCAGAATGGCACCTCCATTATACTCCGAATACGACCCTTCATGAATCTGGTTGTACTGCGCAATCAGTTTCAACCTGTCTTCCATTGGAATGGTAATACCCGCATTGAAGGTATACTTTGGATCCATCACAATACTATTGTCCTTATAAAAGGACACCCTTGGACGTGTAAAGTGAAACATGGCCGCACCTATATAATAATTGACGTCTTCACCAATTGTACTGTTGAAACTAATACCTGCACCGGCATCCCAGTAACCATATCCACGCAGTGCCAGTCTGCCTTCTTCACCACTGGCTACAGAGGGATCATAGCGACCATTGGTATACTGGTTATTGAAAGTGAGCTTGGTGGCATCGAACTGTCTTTGCACAAAACCTCCCATGAAACCAACTGAGAGGAACATGTTCTTCACATCACTCATTGACTTATGGTAGTTGATGGCTGGCAAAATCTGCACAGACTGTAATCGTGCCGTACCAGCTCTGTCATAAGTGAATTGCGCACCTGTGGTGAGAAAATCCTCTCCACGGCCTACCGGAAATTTCAGTTCCCCGCTCACTGCCCCTGTCTGGTAGGGAATAGTCACACTGTTCCACTGGTTCCTGTACACTGCCTGTACGCGGTAGTCTCCGTTAAAGATGCCTATCAGCGCAGGGTTACGCAGAATGGGGGTTTCATAAAATTGCGACAGGTGAATATCCTGTGCCATCAGTCTGGAACTCAGACATAAACAAAGTGCCACAAACAGCTTTCTACAAGTCCTTCTCATGCTTGGCAAATTTTAAATAGGAATCTGGTAATCGCCGTTTAACGTAACAGCATCACGTTACCTTTCAGGGTAAAGTCTTCATTTGTATCGCACACTACCTCGGCTACATATACAAACACATCCGGGTTCACAAGTACGCCTTTCACTTTTCCATCCCATCCACTTGTAATGTCTTCTACGCTAAAGTTTGTCCGCTCAAATACAAGTTGTCCCCAACGGTTATATATTCTCCATGATTTTACGGTTTTGATCCCCTTACCTCTGATGTAGAAGATATCATTCTGTCCATCGCCATTAGGTGTAAAGGTATTTGGCAGCCAGGTATTGCCTGATTCACATACCATCTTGATGGTAATATCATCCACACCCTTACAGCCATATGTATTCGTCGCCGTTACAGTATAAGTCGTCGTCGTCTTTGGTGTAGCTGTAGGTTGCAGACAGTCTACACAATCCAGGTAATTCACCGGCCACCATTCAATGTTAGTAATATCAGCACTACCTGTAGTCGGAATCAGGTAACTGTTACCTGTAGCCAATGTCAGATCCGGACCTGCATTCACTACCGGCAACGCATGTACAGTTACCAACGCTGTCGCCTGCGAAGTAAAGCAGGCGTCCTTACCATATCCTGTCACCGTATAAGTAGTGGTCGTATCCGGGTAAGCCATCGGGTTCTGACCCGCAGCATTGCTCAACCCTGTAGCAGGAGACCAGGAATAAGAAGTCGCACCTGATGCATGCAGTTGTGCAGAACCACCTTTACAGATAAAGGTATCTGTAACAGTTACCTGGAATGGTTGAGATACCATAACCGGTACATCTCCTTCCACCTTACAACCTGCTGCATTTACCACTGATACATGATAGGTCGTATCTATTTCCGGACTGACTACCGGACTTGCACTATGAATGTCATTGATCTTATAATCTGTCCAGTTGATAGTCACACCGGCATCTGTATTTGCATTGAGTGTGATAGAAGCACCACGGCAAATGCTGGCGCTCGCCGGGTTCGGATTCAGTGCAGGATAATCTAATACACTCACCGTTCTCGTAGCTGTGCTGCTACAAATACCGCTGGCAGTAGTGATCGTCAGTGTAATTAACTGATCTCCTGCCTGGTTAAAGGTGGTAGCAGGTGGTGTTTGTACTAAATAGTTTTGTCCCAGTATCTGCCAGCTCCATTTGGTATCAGGTATATTCTTAGTTTCATGACCCACTAGCTGCATAGTCGCACCTGTACACAATGGCCCCAGTGTATCGATCACCGCTACTGGTTTAGGTTCTACCACAATCGCTTTTTCGATAGTGCTCACACAACCATAAAAACTGGTCGTTGTCAGTTTCACATTGTAAGTACCTGGCGCATCATATATATAAGAAGGTGTCTGATCTGTACTCACATCATCAGTTTTGGTAGTGACACCAAAATCCCATGCATAGGTCATAGCCATACCCAGTTCTGAAGAAACGCTGCTGGATGAATCGGTGAAGAATACAGTACCACCATCACAAGCCTGGGTAACATCCGTACCAAAGTTAGCCGCCACTTTATCAGCAATTACTTTTGAATCACCATCTGCCGCTACGCGACAACCTCTGTCATCTTCCAGCAATACAACCGGGTAATACACACCTTCCTGTGGATAAGTGTAAGATGGAGAAGTCGGTGTAGTGGTGGTGGCTGAATGACCATCGCCAAAGTCCCAGATATATTTAATAGCCGCAGTAGAATTGGCATTCATCGTCACCGTCAGTGGATAACATCCTGTTTCAGGTGCAACAGTGAAGCTACCATTTGGTCCGGCGATAGAAATAGTTTTTGGTCCTGCTACCGCGCTCGCACAACCACCCTGTGAATAAACTGTGAGTGTGATATCAAATGTACCTGGCTTAATATAGTTATGCAGCGGATCCTGTTCTGTAGAACTACTCACGTCTCCAAAGCTCCATGCAGAACTTACATAATCAGAGGAGAGGTTGGTAAACTGAATTTTTACTGGCGGACATACATCAGCCGCTACCGGCGGGAAGCTGAAGTCAGCAATCGGGTCAGGTACACGCAGGTAGTCAACAGTAGTGATCGTATCGCTACAACCAGTAGTGTTAGCTATGATCAGCGATACCGTATACTTGCCTGGCAATGTATAAGTATGTGCAGGAGTCGCATCTGTACTGGTCGTGCCATCACCAAAGTCCCACTGGTAAGTGAGTGGTGTTGTAATGGATGAGTTAGAGAACTGATATGGAGTATTCAGACATGCAATGCTGTCCGGACCACCAAATGCCGCAATCATATTTGCAATACGTACAGTTGCTGTATAACTGTCTTCACAACCGGTATTGTCTTTTACGGTCAGTGTAACAGGGTAGTCATTGATCGCTGAATAAGTATGTGTGATATTGGTAGGTGCAGTAGTGTAAGTCTCCGGAGTGCTGCCATCTCCATAATCCCATGTCCAGGATACAATGGTATTACCTGTCTTGGTAGTAGATTGATCAGTAAAGCTCACCGGAACATTTCTACACTGTTTGGTATCAATGCTGAATTTCGCATTTGCGCCATTCACAGAAATCGGAATCGTATTGGAAGTGTGCAGACAACCGTATACATCTGTCAGCACCAGGCTGGCCGTATAATCGCCAGGTGTGGGATATACATAACCGATAGGGCCCTGTGCCGGTGCATTGTAAGTATTACCATCGCCAAAGTTCCACAGGTAGCTGGCGAAATGGCTGGCCGTTACGGGATCCATGGCGAAATTCACGGTACCATTTTTACAAATGGTAGTGACATCTGAATAGATCTTGGGTGTTTCATCAATGATGGTCACTGTCGTTTTGTATACTGACTGACAGCTACCATTATCGACTGTGAGCGTCACAGTATATGTACCACCTGCAGTATACACATGTGTTGGACTCTGGGCGGTAGAAGACGTACCATCGCCGAAATCCCAGTTCCATAATTTAGTCGTACTTGTACCAAAGTCAGATTTATCGGTGAAAGTACGGGAGTAGATATTCGCACAATTCACTGTTTGTACAAGGAATGCAGCAGATGGCGGATAGATAGTGATCAGATCCGTTTTGGTGAGTGTCTGCCGGCAACCATTATTGATAACCGTTAGTATCACCGTATGTGTACCGATGCTTGTCCATACATAAGTCGGATCTTCCAGAGAAGAAGAACCATTGCCGGTATTGCCTGATTCCTCGAAAGTCCATTCCCATGCAGTACCCGCAGGAACAGATGTATTAGTGAAATGGAAAATAGTTGGTTGACAACCAGTTGTTTGATCTACTGTGAAATCTACTGCCACTGGTGTGCCCACCTGCACCGGGAAAGTAGCGGTCTGCGTACAACCACCCTGTGTAGTAATCGTTAAGGTAACGATATAATCACCTTGTGCGGTGAAAGTATGTGTCGGTATCTTTGCTGTAGAAGTGCTGCCATCGCCAAAATCCCATGACCAGCTGACTACCGGATCGGCAGTAGCCACGATAGGAGTGAAGGTATCATCCAACGGCACACAACCATTTGGTAAACCATCTATACTCAGAATTGGTTTCTGTACAGAGATGGTTTGGTAGGTGGTTGTTGTACAACCCGCAGCATTGCTGGCTTGCAGGGAAACGGTATAACTGCCTTCGGCAGTATAAGTATGTGTAAGATTTTGTACAGTAGAAGAAGTACCATCGTTAAAATCCCATTCCCAGCTGGTAGCACCGGTGGTTACACCCGTAAAGCTCACATTGGCAGGAACGGCACATGCGGTAATGGGTGCTGCGGTAATCGTAGCTGTAGGAATATCCGAGATGGTGAAAGTCTTTGTCACATTTGCCTGACAACCATCCTGTGTCAGTGCCTGTAATGTGACCGTATAGGTACCAGTAGTATTAAAAGTCTTGACTGCGTCAATTGTATTTTGCACATCGCCATCTGAAAAAGTCCAGGTAGCGGTCTGCGGAGCTGGCTGAGTAGTATTGGTAAAATGGAGAGTCGTTCCCTTACAAAGACTCTCTGCTATAGTAAAGTCCGCTGCGATCGTAGCGATCTGGATATACTCCGTTTGTGTGAGCGTTTGTGAACATCCATCCGCGGAAGTAGCCGTTAGCGTAACGGTGTATTTTCCTTCTGCCGTGTACGTATGAATCGGGTTCATGTCGCTGCTGGTACTACCGTCTCCAAAGTTCCAGAGGTACGTAATGCCCGGATTTCCAGTGGTATTGATCGTCGTATTGTTAGTAAAAGTAACGTTCAGCGGCGCTTTACAGCTACCCTGGGTATTGCTGGTAAATGCTGTCTGAGGGGTAGCGTTCGCATGAATAATCTGTGAATAGCTATTGGTACAACCATAGCTATTGGTCACGATAGTCGTAGCAGAATAGTCGCCTCCTACATTATAAGTATAGTTAGCAGTACTACCCGTAGCTCCGTTACCATCCCCAAAATCCCAGTTCACACTACTAATCGTACCATCACCTGCGGTAGACTGGTCTGTAAATTTAACAGGTAAAGGTGTACAACCACTGGTAACATCAGTAGTAAACTGTGCTGTTGGTTTTTTATATACATTTACAGTATGGGTAGCGGTCCCTTTAGTACCGTCTGCAAACGTAACTGTAAGAGTTACAGTGTATGTACCAGGTTTAGTAAAGGATCGGGTTGGGTTCCAGAGTATCGATTTGGCTCCTCCATCCCCAAAATCCCAGGAAGCTGTGCCTCCTGTAGTAGACTGATTAATAAATTGTACATAGGCAGTCCCACATCCTGTAAAATTATCAGCAGTAAATGCTGCTGTGTTTTGTGCCTGGACGCTGAAGGCAGAGAGCAGGACCATTACACACGTGTATGCAACAGCATACCAGGTGCGGACAAAAAGGCTTAGGCGTTGGTGTTTCATTCTCCGGATATGGCTAGTGTCGTTCGGCTTCCGACAGTAGCATAGGTTTTTAAAAAATAAAGGTTCAATTTTTTAACGTTATACCCGTATAAGTCTAACGTTAAGTAAACGTAAACAAATTGTTAATGGTTCAGAGTAGAAAAGAAAATCACACAAAAGTTATTCCAGCTTTAACTGTTGGCACGAGCTCAACAATATACAGCAAATTTACGATGTGTAAGTATATAATATGCTTTTTCATTTTATGTGTGAGTACTGCTGTATATGCGCAGAATAACAATGTGGTAAAACCTGACGTATTTCAGACAGGAATTAAACAATCGGGTGTACAGGTATTTGATGTACGTACCTTGGCAGAGTACAGTAGTGGGCACCTCCCGCATGCTATGCAGGCTGACTTTACACATGACGAAGAATTTAATGAGAGAATAAAATACTTGAATAAGGAGCAGCCTGTATATGTGTATTGCCTGAGTGGACCGCGTAGTAATGCCGCCGCAAAGAAAATGCGCGAAGCCGGATTCGCAAATGTTGTAGAACTGGACGGTGGTCTGACTGCCTGGAAACAGGCGGGTCTTGCAGTTGAAGGAGGCGTAAATACCCCTCAGCTTACACTGATCGACTTTACCGGTAAGGTCTCTGAAGGAGATGTATTAATCTATATAAGCGCTGATTGGTGTCCTCCCTGTCAAAAGATGGAGCCAGTAGTAGCTGCTTATTTAAAAGCAAATGCAGGTGTAAAGCTGTTAAAAGTAGACGGTAGTAAAGACACGAACGTGATTAAAACACTAGGTGCTACTACCTTACCTACATTTATCCTGTACAAAGAAGGACAGGAAGTCTGGAGAAAAACAGGCATCGTAGAATTAAACTAACGTCATCTATGGCAAGCCGAGGCCAATTGAATTTATTTTATTGCTATTAGCTGGACCGTATCCCTATACCAGCAAGCCATTATCCAAACAAAAGAGGTGATATCAACCTCCTGAGAATTGTTTAAACACCTGCGTGAATAAAAGATGGTGTATCATACTAATGATACACCATCTTTTTGTTTTATACATTATAAATGTGGTGATACTTTTCTGTAGCGTAATCCAGGAAGTATTTAAACGCCAGTGGTTCTCCCGTTACTTTTTCACACAATTCATTGCTGGTGTAATACCTGCCGTGGTGGTGGATTTCATCACGTAACCATGTGAGTAACTGCTTATAATCTCCTTTTGTAATCTGCTCAATCAATCCCGGTATCTGCTTTTGGGCAGCGATGAAAAACTGTGCGGCATACAAACTACCCAGTGAATAAGTGGGGAAGTAACCGAAGCTACCATGTGACCAGTGAATATCCTGCAATACACCTTGATTATCATCAGGTACATCTACATGCAGGTATTCCTTGTAGTATTTATTCCAGACCTCATCCAGGTCTTTGGTAGAATAAGTGCCATCCAGTAATCCCTTTTCAATTTCATACCGGATCATTACATGGAAATGATAAGTCAGTTCATCGGCTTCGGTACGTATCAGGGAAGGTCGTACCTGGTTGATGGCTTTATAGAAATCATCCAGCGATACTTTTTGCAGGTTGTCCGGAAAGCGCGCCTGCAAAGCTGCATAGTGATGCTGCCAGAAAGGAAGGCTGCGACCTACATTGTTCTCCCACAGCCTTGACTGTGATTCGTGGATACCTAAACTCGCAGCTTCGCCGGATGGTAGTCCATAGCCATCTACAGGCAACCCCTGTTCGTACAGGGCATGGCCACCTTCGTGGATACAGCTCCAGGTCATGTTCCCAAAATCCTTTTCATCGATACGGGTAGTGACCCTTACATCCTGTGGGTTGAAGCTGGTGGTAAACGGATGTTCTGAAATATCCTGTCTGCCGGCGTTCATATCATACCCCATGGCTTTCAGGAGTTCAATCCCAAATGCCCATTGTGCATTACGGTCGTAGTGCAGGTGCAGGAAGTCTTTATTGACTTGTGGTTTTGATTCGATGTGCTTTAATAAAGGGGCCAGTGCCGCTTTTACATCAGCAAAGATGGTATCCAGCATGGAGGTATTCGCCCCTTTTTCATATTCATTCAGCAGTGCATTGTAGGGATGCCCGTTATACCCCAGTATGTCTGCTTCCTGCTTTTTGAGCGCAACCATTTTCGCCAGCACGGGTTCAAAGATCTTGTAGTCGTTTGCTTTTCTTGCCTTGATCCATGCATGGTAGCACTCATTGGTCGTGGTAGATAACTCAGCTACAAAACTGGCTGGGTACTTTTTATTCTTTTCATAGTCCTCGAGGGAGAGGGCGATATTCTTAGTAGCAATGATGTCCATATCCTGACGGGCATGCAGGGTGGTCAGTAATTCACCCAGTTTATCTTCAGTAAATAGCTCGTGCGCCATAGAACTGAGAGTGGTGATCTGTTGCCCGCGAAAGGCGGCTCCTTTTTCAGGCAGGTAAGTTTCCTGATCCCATCCCAACACAGCAATCGCATTGCGTATATCGGCGATCTGCTGCATTTTCGTTTTGTACGAGGCGTACAATTCACCCGAAGATTGTGTCGTCATGCCAGTTAGTTTTTTGCAATTTTAAATAATTCCCATCATATTTGCTTGTCATGAAAATTAAAGATATCACAGCGGCCATCGCCGCATTTGCACCATTACAATACCAGGAAAGCTATGACAATGCCGGTTTACTCTTCGGCAGTGGCGACTGGGAGGTAACCGGGGTACTGCTCTCCCTGGATACGACAGAAGCGGTGGTAGACGAGGCGATCAGCAAGGGATGCAACCTGATCGTGGCCCATCATCCCATTGTATTTGGTGGCCTGAAAAAGATAAATGGCAATAATTACGTAGAGCGGGTGGCTATCAAAGCTATCAAACATGACATCGCTATATATGCAGCTCATACCAACCTGGACAATGTGAGAAACGGGGTCTGCGGGATGATGGGGCAGCGGTTGAGCCTGAAAAATACCCGGGTATTAGCGCCTAAAAAGGAGTTATTAAGAAAATTATACACTTTTGTACCGCATGAATCTGCCGAAAATGTCAGGTCTGCATTATTTGCAGCTGGTGCCGGACATATTGGCGCATACAGTGAATGTAGCTTTAATGGGGCAGGAGAGGGAACTTTTAAAGCCGGAGCGGGCACCCAGCCTTATGTTGGGGAGGTCGGAAGCCGCCATTTAGAAGCAGAAACGAAGATCGAGGTTATTTTTCCCTTATATTTGGAACAATATGTGATCAAGGCTCTTTTAGCCAGCCATCCTTATGAAGAAGTGGCCTACGATGTGGTGAAACTCGAAAACGAGTACGCACAGGTTGGGTCCGGTCTGATAGGAGAGCTGGAAGCGCCGATGGACGAGATGACATTTTTAAAGTTCGTGAAGCAGCAGTTCGATACCGGTTGCGTCCGGTATACCCCACTCAGGAACAAGCCAATTAAAAGGGTGGCACTCTGCGGAGGAGCCGGAAGTTTCCTCCTGAAAAGGGCAATTGGAGCTGGCGCCGATGCATATATTTCGGCTGACTTTAAATATCATGAGTTTTTTGACGCTGAAAATCAAATAGTTATAGCGGATGTTGGACATTTCGAGAGCGAGCAGTTTACGGTTGACTTATTTTTTCATATATTGACTGAAAAATTCCCTAATTTTGCGCCTCTTAAATCTACCATTCGAACAAACCCGGTAAATTATTTATAAACACATTACATGGCTACTGTAAATAAAGATTACTCCGTAGAGGAAAAATTGGTGTCTGTACTTAGACTACAGAAGATGGACTCCAGACTGGATGAGATCCAGGTGTTGAAGGGGGAGTTGCCGATGGAAGTTAAAGATCTGGAAGACGAGATCGAAGGGTTAAACACACGTCTGGCCCATGTTGAAGACGAAATCCGTGGCATTCAGGACTTCATAACCAACAAGAAGAACCAGATTAAGGAGTCAGAAGCGCTGATTAAGAAATACGAGAAGCAACAGGATAACGTAAAGAATAACCGTGAGTTCGAAGCTATCACCAAGGAACTGGAAATGCAGTCCCTGGAAATCAAGCTGGCTGAGAAACACATTCGCGATGCAAATGATGAGGTAAAGGACAAGAGCCGTAACCTGGAATCTGCAAAGAAAGCGATTGCTGATAAAGAATCGAACCTGAAACACAAGAAAGGTGAGCTGGAAAAGATCATCGGTGAAACTGAAAAAGAAGAGAAAGCTTTCTACAAACAAAGCGAAGATGCGCGTGCAAAAGTAGAACCCCGCCTGCTGGCAGCTTACGAAAAAATCCGTAAGAACTACCGTAACGGTCTGGCAGTAGCTACTGTAGTTCGTGATTCCTGCGGTGGTTGCTTTAATGCAATTCCTCCTCAGCGTCAGGCGGAAATCCGTCAGCGCAAGAAGATCATCATCTGCGAACATTGCGGTCGCGTGCTGGTAGACAATGATCTGGAAGCAACTGTGACTATTTAATTTAATATTGTTCCAGGAATAATTTTGAAAAAGGTTGTATCGTTTATGATACAACCTTTTTTCATTGCAGGCGTTTTTGGTTTGGAATTTGACGTAAAGCCGGCAGTTGTAAATATATTTGTGTTCATGCGTACCGTATTCCTGTTGGGATTGTTCCTCTCTCTTTTTTTTCCTGCTGTAGCCCGGCAAAAAGTATATGACTTTAATCCCCGCTGCCAGCAAGCCTATGATGCCATTATGCAATTGAAGGTCACCACGGGCACCGCTCTACTGGAAGCCGAAAAAAAAGAACATCCCGATAACCTGATACCTTACTTTCTCGAAAATTATATCGACTTTTTCAATCTATTTTTCAACGAAGATCCTGCTGTTTATGCCAGGCGAAAGGACCTGCGGGACCAGCGGCTGGATATGATGGCTTCGGGTCCTGAGAATAGTCCTTACTACCTGTATACCCAGGCAGCCATTCGTTTTCAGTGGGCCCTGATCCGCATCAAGTTCAACGAAAAGTGGGATGCCGTGTGGGAAATCAGGAAAGCATTTGTGCAGTTCAAAGACAACCAGCGCAAGTTTCCGCAGTTTCAGCCAAACACGATGATGATTGGTGCATTGCAGGCCGTATTCGGTACTATCCCCGAAGGCTATCGCTGGATTTCCAATATTCTGGGCATGAAAGGCAATATCCGTGAAGGTATGCGGCAGGTACAGCAGTCGGCCGAGAGCAATAATGACGTAGCGTTAATATTCCGGGCCGAAGCTTCTTATTACTTTTGCTACCTGAAACTGTTCATTGAAAATAGACCTGAAGAAGTATGGGCATTCATTCAGAAACATCAGCTGGACACAAAAAATAATTACCTCTTTGCCCTCATGGTAGCGAATATCGCTATGAACAACCAGAAAGCAGCACTGGGTATCAAAACCCTGTCTGACAGAAGTGACAGTGGCGGATACCTGGATATCAAATACAATAATTACCTGCTCGGGGTATTGAAACTGGACAGACAGGATGAAGATGCAAATGTGTACCTGCAGCGATTCACCGACAACTTCAGGGGAAAATTTTATCTCAAAGAATGTCTGCAACGTTTAAGCTGGTACCATTACCTGCATGGAAATATGGATGCTGCCAATAAATACCGGGCACAGATCCTGACCCGGGGCAATACAGAAACCGATGCAGATAAGCAGGCCCTCAAAGATGCAAAAGGTGGTAAATGGCCGGATGCTGTACTGCTAAAAGCACGATTACTGAGCGATGGCGGTTTCTTTAGCGATGCCCTGAAATTGTTGCAAACGAAAAAGGCGGCAGACTATACCCGCATGGAAGATAAACTGGAATATGCCTATCGCCTGGGAAGGATATATGATGAAATGGGAATGGATGATAGTGCAATTGCCATGTACGAAGTGACCATAAAAGCAGGGACAAACAGACCTGAATATTTTGCTGCAAGAGCATCCCTGCAAATGGGTTATATTTATGAAAAGAGGAATGACAAGGTGAAAGCACAACAATGTTATCAGACTTGTCTGGATATGAAAGGGCATGATTATAAGAACTCACTGGATCAGCGGGCAAAGGCCGGAATTCAGCGATTGAACGGAGGTTGAGGTAATCGCTACGCAGATACAGTTCGTACCGAGAAATTTAATTTGCGGAATATTTTCCCATATGCTACAAAAACTAACAATTAAGAACTACGCCATTATTGAACAGCTGGAAGTAGACTTTTCCGGGAACCTGAACGTCATCACGGGCGAAACAGGTGCAGGTAAATCTATTCTGCTGGGCGCATTGTCATTGATACTTGGGGAGCGTGCAGATCCGGGGGTATTGCACAGCAAGGATAAGAAATGTGTGATAGAGGGGAATTTTAAGGTGAAGAAGTCGCAGGTGGCAGATTTTTTCCAGCAGCATGAACTGGACCTGGAAGATCAGCTGATCATCCGGCGTGAAATCAGCACCGCCGGTAAGTCCCGTGCTTTTATCAATGATACTCCTGTGAACCTGTCCCAGCTACACGAACTGAGTCAGTACCTGGTAGATCTGCATCAGCAGTTCGATACCCTGGAACTGGAAAAGTCCGATTTTCAGCGCGAAGTACTGGATGCCCTGGTCAACCAGCCAACAGCCCTGCAGCAATACCAGCAGGGATATGGCAGATATGTAGCCGTACAGCGGGAGCTGAAGCAGCTACATGACCTGCGTAACAATGCGAACAAAGAACTGGATTATAATAAATTCCTGCTGGACGAACTGACAGAGGCCAGCTTCAGGGATCATGAAATAGAGGAGCTGGATGCGGAGCTGAAAGTGCTGAGCCATGCAGAGGAAATCAGGAATACCCTGAGCAAAGTGTACTTCCAGTTAAAAGAAGATGAACAACCTTTATTACAACAATTAAAGCAGATACAATCATCTGTACAGGGGCTGGCTAATTTTCATAAAGAGGCGCCGGCCATCGCAGCGCGTTTGCAATCAGCATATGTAGAGTTACAGGATATAACAGGAGAGATCGGACATATGAATGACCAGGTACAAACAGATGGTGCCAGATTAGAACAGCTGAACGAACGTTTATCACTCGGGTACAGATTGCTGAAGAAGCACGCCGCACAGAATACGACCGAGCTGCTGAAGATCCAGGAAGAACTAACGGGCAAGGTAGAAGGAGTGCTGAACCTGGATGAAAAACTGGAAGGGTTAGAGAAAGAGCTGGAAACTTTACAGGGTAAGTTACAAACACAGGCAGCTGGTATTACAGCAGGCCGTGAAAAAGCGGCAGGTCCGTTCGAAAAATCTGTGAATGCTTTGCTGGCACAGGTAGGTATGCCAAATGCAAGGTTGAAAGCATCGATTGTAAAAGGTGCATTGAACCAATTTGGACAGGATGTCATAGAGTTCTTATTCGATGCGAATAAGAGCGGCAACTTCGCACCTCTCCGGAAAGTGGCGTCTGGTGGTGAGTTGAGCAGACTGATGCTGTGTATCAAATCCCTGGTTGCACAGTCAGTAGCCTTGCCAACGCTGATCTTCGATGAGATAGATACAGGTATCTCAGGTGAAGCGGCCCGCCAGGTAAGCTTTATCATGGAAGGCATGGCCAAAGGGCACCAGATTATCTGTATCACGCACCAGCCGCAGATTGCGGGTAAGGCCGATGCGCATTATTTTGTGTTTAAAGATATGAAGTCAGGAAAGGTGCAGACGAATGTAAGGTTGCTGACAAGGGAGGAGAGGATCAATCATATTGCACAGATGATGAGTGGGGAAAAGCCGACGGCTGCAGCCCTGGAAAATGCGAGAGAGTTGGTAAAATAGGGCCTTATCAATTAATGTTTTTTTTTCAACTATAACGCCTATTTTTGCCCAAAATAATTATCAACCCAATGGCTTATAACTTATTAAAAGGAAAGAAGGGTATCATATTTGGTGCATTGGATGAAAATTCCATTGCCTGGGCAACCGCACTTCGCTGTGTGGAAGAGGGCGCTGAAATCGTGTTGACAAATGCACCTATCGCTTTACGTATGGGAGAGATCAACAAATTGGCAGAAATTACCAATGCTCCTGTAATACCAGCAGATGTGACCAGCCTTGATGACCTGAACAATCTGTTCACTAAATCCATGGAGCATTTTGGCGGTAAAATAGACTTCGTACTGCACTCTGTAGGTATGAGCCTCAATGTGCGTAAAGGAAAGCCTTATACTGACCTCGATTACGATTTCTCCCATAAAACTTTCGATATTTCAGCCATGTCCCTTCACCGGGTGTTGCAAACAGCTTATAAGCTGGATGCACTGAATGAGTGGGCTTCTGTAGTAGCACTGACTTACATCGCTGCACAGCGTGTATTTCCAGACTACAGCGAAATGGCTGATGCAAAATCCCTGCTGGAATCAATAGCACGTAGCTTCGGTTACCACTATGGAATCAGCAGGAAGGTACGTATCAACACAATTTCTCAGTCACCTACCCGTACAACTGCTGGTAGCGGTGTAAAAGGTTTTGATGGTTTCATCAACTATGCTGAGAAAATGAGCCCATTGGGTAATGCAACGGCAAAACAATGTGCTGACTATACCGTATCCCTGTTCTCTGACCTGACAAGGATGGTGACCATGCAGAACCTGTTCCATGACGGTGGTTTCTCCTCTACCGGTGTAACGATGGATGTGATGCTGCAGATGGAAAAATAAGATAGTACGATCCAAAAATAATAGCCGTGAAAGTGAATATTAACTATTCATTTTCACGGCTTAATTTTTAATGCAGTCATTCATTTCGGTTTTAAAGCCGACCACCCCTTTCCGCTAATGATTGCTATCCCACAAAAATGGCAGCTGCTTTATCTGGCGTGGATTTGCGCCGAATTCTGCCGGCAATTTTACTACAAAAAAAGCCGGTCCTTCAATGAAGGAGCGGCTTGGAAATTTTTTAGCATAGGCGAATTTGCTGAGGCAACAATAAATGGAATATCTATGCGCTAATATTCGTCTTCATTAAAGAAGAAGTCATCCTGTGACGGATAATCAGACCAGATATCTTCTATTCCCTCATAAATTTCACCTTCGTCTTCCAGTTCCTGAAGATTCTCAATCACTTCAATCGGTGCACCGGAACGGATGGCGTAATCAATTAATTCGTCTTTAGTAGCTGGCCATGGAGCATCCTCCAGGTATGAAGCTAATTCTAAGGTCCAGTACATGTTATTGAAATTTTTACTGTCTTAAATTTTGGCAAAAGTATTATTTAATTTGAAATAAACAACTATTACTATCTTAACGGTGAATTACTTTTATTCAAGTATGCTGACCGCACGCAATCTTACCAAAAATTATTCCAACTTACCTGTTTTGAAGGGAGTGGATGTAACTGTGAACAAAGGAGAGATCGTTACGATAGTAGGATCTTCCGGAGCTGGGAAAAGCACCCTGCTGCACATTCTGGGTACCCTGGATACGCCTACCTCCGGAGAGGTCTGGCTGAATGATGTGAACCTGACAGCACTCAAAGGCAATGCACTGGCTGATTTCCGTAACCGGCATATGGGATTTATTTTTCAGTTCCATCATCTTTTACCGGAATTTAACGCGATAGAAAACGTTTGTGTACCGGGTTTTATAGCCGGTCACAATAAGAATGAAGTCAAAAAAAGGGCCGCTTTTTTGTTGGAAACTTTAGGCCTGGCTGACAGAATGGATCATAAACCCAACGAATTGTCAGGAGGAGAGCAACAAAGAGTGGCAGTCGCCAGGGCGCTGATCAATAACCCGGATATCGTGATGGCCGATGAGCCCACCGGTAACCTGGATTCGCACAATGCCCGGGAGCTGCACCAGCTGTTTTTCCAGCTAAGAGACCAGTTTAAGCAAACATTTATCATCGTTACCCACAATGAGGAACTGGCGCCGTTAAGTGACAGGCAACTGGTCATGAAGGATGGGAAAATGCTCTAAAATCTTTCTTATGTCATTTAAGATTTACACCAAAACCGGCGACAAAGGACAGACCTCCCTGATCGGAGGTACTAAAGTTTCCAAGAGCAACCCTCGCATTGATGCTTATGGCACGGTAGACGAGCTCAATTCTTATATTGGACTGGTGGGTGATTATATTTCTTTTGATGGAAATATGGTCGCTTTTCTGCGCGAAATACAGGATCGCTTGTTTACAGTGGGAGCCTCACTGGCCTGTGATCCTGAAAAAGATATAAAAATGCGTATTCCGGACCTTTATGAGAAAGATGTACAGGTGCTGGAAGCCAGCATTGATGCCATGAACGAGGAACTGCCGGAAATGAAATCATTTATTCTGCCCGGTGGGCATGTGGCGGTGTCTACAGCCCATGTAGCCCGTTGTGTATGCCGGAGGGCAGAGCGCATATGTGTTGGGTTGCAGGAAAATGAGGAGTTTATAGCACCATTGGTACTACAATATTTAAACCGGCTGAGCGATCATCTTTTCGTATTAGCAAGATGGATAGGTCACCGGTTGAAGGTGGAGGAGATTAAGTGGACGCCGAGGGTGTGAGCGTAGGTTGGATGGAATGACCCGGCGTAGGCTTTTTTGAATGATTAGCCTGGCCTTCATGGAATGACCAGCTTAGGTTTGTTGAAATGATCAACTAAGGCTTCATGGAATGACCCGGCGTAGGCATTTTTGAATGACCAGCCAGACTTGCCGGAATGGCTCCCTTTTTTACGCTTTGACCAGCATACTATCCTCTACAGATCTGTCTGATTCAATCAGACCATCCCTGAGACGGACAATTCTTTTGGCGTGGGCAGCAATGTCTTCTTCATGTGTAACGAGTACAACCGTATTGCCGGAGGCATGGATCTGTCCAAAGATCTCCATGATTTCCACGGAAGTTTTACTATCGAGGTTACCAGTAGGCTCATCCGCCAGAATAATGGAAGGATCATTTACCAGGGCGCGGGCAATAGCCACACGCTGACACTGACCACCGGAGAGCTCATTGGGTTTATGTTTATAACGCTCTCCCAGGCCTACTTTTTCCAGCATATAGATGGCTTTTTCCTCTCTTTCCTTTTTGCCGATGCCTGCATAGATCAGTGGCACGGCCACATTTTCGTACGCGGTGAGGCGGGGCATGAGGTTAAATTGCTGGAATACAAAGCCAATTTCCTTATTCCGTACCCTGGCCAGGTCATCATCTTCCATTGTGCTCACATCATGTCCATTCAGGATATATTTTCCGCTGGTAGGGGTATCGAGTGCCCCGAGCATATTCATTAAGGTAGACTTTCCGGAACCGGAAGGGCCCATGAGGGCAACATATTCATTTTTGAAAATGTCCATGTTAATACCTTTCAGCACGGGTAGTTCATTAGAACCCATGTAATAGCTTTTACGGATATCTTCTAAATGGATGACGGATTGTGGGCGCATTTGCTAACAGTATTAGATACAAGATGATTTCCTGAGTTGTGCCAGGTGATATAAGGATTACTTTTTGATCACTTTAGGAACTTTAAAGTATTGATCATTGGCTGCGGGTGCATTTTGTAAGCCTTCTTCCCGGGTGATGGAAGGAACCACTTTATCCTCACGGTACACATTACGATCAGCAGTCATGTGCAATAATGGCTTAACCTCTGTGGTATCCAGTTCATTCAGTTTTTCCACAAAGGTGATCATTCTCTGTAAATCTCCCTGGATGGATGTTTTTTCCGCCGGGGTAAATTCAAGCCTTGCCAGGTCTGCTAATTGATCTACCAGCTGTTCGTTCACTTCCATAAGTCAAATTAAATGAAAAGATAATAAAATATTTATTAAACCGGCGCTAAAGTTACTAAATACTAAAGAGAGTGTTACCTGAAAAATGCGCTCCTCCGGCAGGGTAGCTCCTAAGAATTTCCTAAATTGCACCCCATTATGGCAAACAAAGAGATAGTAGTAAGCGGTATCCGCTCTACCGGTTTTTTACACTTAGGTAATTATTTCGGCGCAATCCGCAATTATGTAAAGATGCAGGAGGCCTATAACTGTTATTTTTTCGTAGCAGACTGGCATTCCCTGACGACCCATCCTGATCCAAAAGACCTGCGTGGCAATGTTTACCGCGTACTGGCTGAAAATATAGCTTCGGGCCTCGACCCGGAAAAGGTAGCACTCTATGTACAAAGCGATATTCCTGAGATCGCAGAATTGTACCTGTTGCTCAATATGTTAGCATACAAAGGCGAACTGGAAAAAGTGCCTACTTTTAAAGATAAGGTACGTCTGAACCCTGACAATGTCAATGCCGGCCTGCTCACTTACCCAGTACTCATGAGTGCCGATATCCTCGTGCACCGCGGTGTAAAAGTACCAGTTGGTAAGGACCAGGAGCAACATCTGGAAATGGCCCGTAATTATGCACAGCGTTTTAACAAACGCTATGGCCAGTTATTTCCTGAGCCGGTGCCATTTAACTTCGGCGATGACCTGATCAGAATTCCAAGTCTGGATGGCAATGGTAAAATGAGTAAGAGTGAGAACCAGATGGCTACTTTGTACCTGTCTGACAGCGATGAGCTGATCATGAAGAAACTGAAGGGTGCTAAGTCTGCCACAGGTACAGATGAAGGTGAGGGTATGCCTGAAGCGGTCGCAAACCTCTTTAGCCTCATGGAGCAGGTTTCTACCCCGGATGTAATTGCGCATTTTATGAAAACTTTCGAGGACGGTACCATCCGTTACGGAGACATGAAGAAGCAATTGGGAGAGGACATGGTGAAATTTATTGCACCTATCCGCGAAAAAGCCAAATCATTGCAGGAAGATCCGGCCTACCTGAACAAAATTATGCGCCATGGAGCTGAGAAAGCAAGGGAAAGTGCGGCACAGACTTTGCAGCAAGCGAGAAAACTTATCGGAATTAACTACTACTGATCATAAGAAGTACGCAACATTTTTAGGCTGATAACCGGATAAAATTGTAAATTAATGGGATGTCATCTAATGGTAGTTGCTGCTCGCTGCTTCAAATTAATGATTAGTGACCTCGATACATCATGGCAAAAAATAACAAGCTCAAACACATCGCGATAGCCGGGAACATTGGTGCCGGTAAGACCACACTTACTGAACTGCTGGCAAAGCATTACAAATGGGATCCCCAGTTTGAAGATGTAGAGCACAATCCATATCTTAATGATTTCTATGAGGATATGCCACGCTGGTCCTTCAACCTGCAAGTGTATTTCCTACATGGAAGATTGAAACAACTGCTGGAAATTCAGAATGGCAATGACATTGTGATTCAGGATCGTACCATCTATGAAGATGCGCACATCTTTGCTCCCAACCTGTATGAGATGGGATTGATGACAAAGCGCGACTTTGACAACTACTTTAATTTCTTTGAGACGCTGAAGTCAATGGTGAAACCACCGGACCTGCTCATCTATCTCAAGGCTTCTGTACCTACCCTGGTCGCACAGATTCAGAAGAGAGGAAGAGAGTATGAAGAGAATATCCGACTGGACTATCTGAAGCGACTGAATGAATATTATAATAACTGGATAGAGAGATATACGGAAGGACCTTTGCTGATCATCGATATCGATAAGAATAAGTTTCCGGAGAGTGATGAAGATTTAGGAGAGATTATTTCAAAGATTGATTCACAGCTGTACGGGCTGTTTTGATAGGAAAAATGCAGGCTGATTTAAAATGTCAGCGCCGCAGGCTATACAAAAAAAAAGTCTCCCACCGTTTCGGTGGGAGACTTTTTTTTTGTAACTTCTATATATGAAATCCATTGTTGTTACCATTGTTTGCACCTGGTGCATGCTCACCATTTGTGCCCAACCTACTGCAGGTACCTATACGAAACACCATCAATACCTCTTCACCGCATTACAAAATCAAGCCGGCCTTACCTGGCTGAAAGGCCCTGCTATCGGTGTAAATACAGAAAGACGTTTTCTACTGAACGCACTCAGTATCCACACCCTTGCTATTGCATGGCCTACACATTCCGGCACCTTCGCTGGTATGCTTAAACAAACAGGATTCCGTGCCTGGCATGAACAATTATTTGGCCTGGCCTACAGCCATAACATGGGAGAGAAATGTAGCGTAGGTATGCAGGTAAACTACCTGAATACGATGACCATGGGATATGGTAGTACCCATGCCCTGACAGCGGAAGCAGGTACCCTGGTACAAATCACCCCGGTGTTATTTGCAGGACTACATGCATTTAATCCTGTCAACACACCGGATGTGCCCGTGACCTTCTCAGCAGGATTGGGATATGAAGCCAGTGAGAGTTTCTTACTAAGTACCGCATTGATCCAACAGGAAGGCTTGCCACCTGCTTTCAAAGTTATGTGTGAATACGCATTCATCCCTCAATTCCTCATGGAATTAGATTGGTGTAATGATCCTATGCAAAGAAATATGGCGGTGTCATTTGGACTAAAGAAACTATTTGTAAAAGTATATGCAGCCCACCATCCACAATTAGGTTTCTCACCCGGAACAACGATTATATGGCAAGTGTAAAACTGATAATAATAATAGTGTGCATGCCATTATTAGTACACGCAAGACAGGAAGATGATATTGTCAATGATGATATGCAATGGCAACAGCTGGAAGTATACAGAAAACATCCTTTATCACTGAACAAGGCAGACATTGCTGAACTGACTTCATTAGGGCTGTTAACTTCATTACAAATTGATGAATTGATCAATTATAAAAAGCAATTCGGAAACCTGATAAGTATCTATGAATTGCAGGCTGTACCTGGGTTTGATGAAACAACTATTCAGTTAATATTACCTTATGTAACAGTCGCAGAAAGTATCAAAACAGGCAAAAGTCCAATCACCTTACTAGCGAGAAATGACCTGTTACGATATCGTAGTTCCACCATAGGCATGCAGCTGAAAAAAGATAATTATAGTGCTTACTATTTTATCAAAAACCACAGGAAAATAAAAGCCTTAGCGATCGGAGATTTTACTGTAAACATGGGACAAGGTTTGATTAACTGGCAGGCATATGCAATGGGTAAAAACAGCATGATCACACACATCAAAAGAGAAGGAGAGATCATAAGAGGTTCCAATACCACTGGTGTCAATAGAGGCGCCGCCATTACTTTACAACAAGGTCATTGGGAAACCACCGCCATTGTATCTCTACATCAGTTGGGTGCAAATATCTCTTACAAATTACCACAGGCACACATTGGCATCAACTGGCTGGAACATAGTGTGAGCATGGATTACGCCATCTCTCTCCGTAACTATCATCTATTCGGCGAGCTGGCTGTCAATCATCGCACAGCTACCATCCTTGGTATGCTCACAAGTGTTGGTAAGAGCGCAGACCTTGCCCTGTTTTACAGAAAATTCAACACAAACTATGAACCCATTCATGCAAATGCAATGGGAGAAAATTCACGTCCTGTCAATGAAGAAGGATTATACACCGGCATTAGTCTACACACTATCAAACACTGGCAACTGGATGCCTATGCAGACATCTTCCACTTCCCATGGTTGCAATATAAAACCAATTCACCTACAGACGGACAGGAATTATTTGCATCGCTGACCTACACACCTGATAAAGAAACACGACTCTACTTCAGGTATCAATACAAACAAAAATTCCAGCAATCAAAAGGGAATGAATTTATTCCACCGATGATTGAAACCCGCCATGAAAATTATAGGTTTCAACTCACATTATCCCCAGCCAAAGGCTGGACCTGGAAAACACGTGTAGAAGCAAACACCTGGCAGGATGATAGCGGCAACCAGTATGGAGGCCTATACCAGCAGGAACTGGCCTGGCAGCTCCCAAAATGGCCACTGCGCTGTACGCTTAACTACATCTGGTATAGCACAGGAGGTACAGCTACCCGCTTTTATATTCCAGACAGAAGCGTGCTATACGATTATAATTTGGCTCAATTATATGGCAAAGGAGCGAAGCAAAGTTGTACACTCCGATGGAAGCAAAAGAAACATTGGCAGGCCTGGGCGAGAATTGAAATAAAAGGAACTTTGACAATCCAGGTAGTCTATTCTGTGTAGCATTAAGCATTCCCATTAAGTGACATATGTCAGCTGGTGAGAACAAAAAACCATCACCTTCTTATCAAGGAAAAAGTTTCATAATGTTTTAAAAAACGGTCAAAATCTGATTATAAAATCAACATAACTGTTTAAAAATGCTGAAATATTGCAGAAAGTGAATTGTTATTGAATGTTAAATTTCCCTTTATAGAATATTGCAAATAATTTGTATACATATGAAAAAAAATTGCACTCTTAAAAAAAGGTTAAATTTTTCTTGGTGGTGAGTAATATTTTTCTATAAATTGTGCTCTTCAACCAAAATCTAAATCGTAATCATGAAAGAGGCCAGTTACTCTTTATCCTGTTTATATTTCGGAATAATTTGTCAACCTGTGTACAGCGGTGTAGCAGCAGTACGCTTTTGCTTATGAACAAAGGATAAGATTATACTGTGCTTCAAACTACCATCCAGGTTCTTGCCGCCTTCATCCCGGATGGTAACTTTTTAAAACAACAACTAAATCGAATAACAACTAAATCGTAATAAGACCAGCAAAACTGTGTTCTGAAAACTTATTGACCAGAGAAAAACTATTGGAATTAGGGGAACCTATATTAAAACTTTTATTGTCAACTAAAATCTAAATCGTTTATGAAAAGAGCGTTACTCTTTTTCACCATGCTCATGGTGAGTGTAACCCTGACGTATGCGCAACAGCGCCAGGTTACAGGGAAAGTCACCGGCCCGGACGGTTCACCTGTACCTTTTGCTACTGTACAAATCAAAGGAACAAACACTGGGACAACCACAGATCAGGATGGATTTTTCAAACTGAACGCAAAACCAGATGCCGTATTGATTATTCGCAGCGTAGGATATTTAGCACAGAACATTCCGGTGGGTTCATCCGGTACTGTCAACATCGCATTGAAATCTGATGACCAAAACCTCCAGGAAGTAGTAGTAACCGCTCTGAACGTAAAGAGAAATAAAAATGAACTGCCTTACTCTGCACAGATAGTGGCTCCTGAGGACTTAAACAGAACAAGAGATGTGAACATTACTACCTCACTCGCTGGTAAAGTTTCAGGTCTTGAAATCCGTAAAAATAATACCCTGGGTGGTTCCACGAATATCGTACTGCGTGGCGCCAAATCTCTGACAGGCAATAACCAGGCACTCTTCGTAGTAGATGGTGTACCTATCGATAACTCTAACACCAACACCAAAGATCAGACAGAAGGTGTAGGTGGTTATGATTATGGTAACGCTGCTGCAGATATCAACCCGGACGATGTAGAATCAGTGAGTGTACTGAAAGGTGCTGCTGCTACTGCATTGTACGGTTCCCGTGCTTCAAATGGTGTGGTAATGATCACGACCAAAAAAGGTGCAAGAGGATTTGGTGTTACCTTCAACACTGGTGTGAATGTAGGTAAGTACGATCCTTCTACCTTTGCAAAATATCAAAACAAATATGGAGCTGGTTATGGCTCTGGTTACGGTTCTCCGGATGGTTACTTCTACTACACCGATGTAAATGGTGATGGCGTGGATGACCGCGTAGTACCAGTTACAGAAGATGCTTCCTATGGTGGTAAGTTCGATCCTACCTTGCAGGTATACCACTGGGATGCTTTCTATGACAAGTCACCCTACTACATGAAAACCCGTCCATGGGTTGCTGCCAGCAACAATCCAGGTGCAATGTTCGAAACTGCTATAGGTACCAACAACAGCATTTCAATAGATGGTGCCAGCGATAAAGGTTATTTCAAACTGGGCTATACCAAATTTATCGACAAAGGTATTATGCCAAACAGCCGTATTGCAAAGGATCTCATCAACTTCGGCGCTTCTTACAACATCTCCAACAAGTTAACCGCAAGTGCATCTGTCAACTCTTCTATCATCGATGGTCTGGGCCGTTACGGTACAGGCTATGACTCCAAAAACCTCATGACAAATGTGAGAGAATGGTGGCAAACCAACGTAGATGTGAAGGAACAGAAAGACATGTACTTTGTTGAAAAGCGTAACATCACCTGGAACCAGTCAGATGTTGGTGCCCTGAACCCTATCTTCTGGGATAACCCTTACTGGACAAGATATGAGAACTATGAAACTGATGGCCGTACCCGTCACTTCGGCAACATCAGTCTGAACTATAAAGCAGCTGACTGGTTAGACATCGTAGGCCGTGTATCATTGGATAATTACAATGAACACCAGGAAGAAAGATCCGCAATCGGTTCTATCGATGTATCAAAATTCAGCGAATTCAAACGTTCCTTCAGCGAGTATAACTACGACCTGATGCTGAACTTCAATAAAAACATTACCCAGGACCTGACCTTCAAAGGTATTCTGGGTGGTAACGTAAGACAGACTAATATTAGCTCTATCTTATCTTCGACTAACGGCGGTCTCCTCATCCCTCGTCTGTATGCCCTGCTGAACACAGCAAACCCAATGGAAGCACCTACCGAAATCGCTACCAGAGAAGAAGTAGATGGTATCTATGCTGCAGCCAATTTCGGCCTGAAAGAATTATTATACCTGGACCTGACCCTGAGAAGGGATCAGTCTTCCACACTTCCTAAAGGCAACAATAGTTACTATTATCCCTCTGCCTCTCTTGGTTTTGTATTCTCTAAGCTGATACCGGAAGCTACCTGGTTATCCAATGGTAAAGTAAGAGTAAACTGGGCAGAAGTAGGTAACACCGCACCTCCACTGTATACTAAAAACTATTACGATGTGCCAACAGGTATCGATGGCGTAGCATTAGGTTCAGTCGGTGGTACCAAGTACAATCCTGATCTGAAACCAGAAAAAACAAAGAGCTTCGAAGCCGGTCTGGAAATGTCTTTCCTGAATAACCGTTTAGGTTTCGATGCGACTTACTACAAACAAAATACAGTTGACCAGATCGTACCATTACCAGTATCCACATCAACTGGTTACGATTACAAGGTGATCAACGCTGGTAACATCCAGAACCAGGGTATTGAATTGTCTGTATTCGGTACACCTGTAAAAACAAAAGACTTCTCCTGGACAATTAATGTAAACTGGTCCCGCAACCGCAATAAGGTGGTATCATTACCAGGTATCGACAAACTGCAGATTGGTGATTTCCAGGGTGGTATTACTGTAAATGCAGTAGTAGGTCAGCCTTACGGAACTATTACTGGTTCTGACTACATCTACAAAGATGGTCAGAAGGTGGTAGATGCAGATGGTTACTATGAAATCACTGGTACCTCCAACCACACTATTGGTAATGTAAACCCTGACTGGATTGGTAGTATCTCCAACACAGTTAAATATAAAAACCTGGCGCTGAGCTTCCTGATCGATGTACGTCATGGTGGCGATATGTTCAACATGGATATGTACTATGGTCTGGCTACAGGTCTCTTCCCTGAAACAGCACTTGTCAATGATCTGGGCAATGAGTCGAGAGCACCTCTCAGCGAAGGCGGTGGTGTAATCCTGCCTGGTGTAACAGAAGATGGTAAACCCAATGCTACACGTATTGCCAACGATTATGGTGTATATGGTTACTACTACAATGCTGACAAAGCATTCGTATACGATGCGGGCTATGTAAAACTGCGTGAAGTATCGCTGACATACTCTTTACCAACATCTTTGATCAGACACATCAATCCTTTCAAAGGCATAGATCTTTCACTGACAGGTCGTAACCTATGGATCATACATAAGAACATGCCTTATGCAGATCCTGATGATGCAATGAGCTCCGGTAACGCACAGGGCTTTATGGTGGGTAGCTACCCTTCTGTAAGAACTTTTGGTGCTAACCTGAGATTACGTTTCTAAAAGTGCTGATCAGATGTTTAAAAAAAGTAAAAAAGCAATCATGAAAAAATATATCATATACGGTTCCTTTGCTGCAATGGGTATACTGTCTACGGTATCCTGTACAAAGAACATTACCGACTTAAATACAAATCCGAATAAACCCAGCTCCGTAAGTGCGGCTTCACTGTATGCCAGTGCAACAAAAGAAATGGCAGATGCGATCACCAGCACAAACGTAAACCTGGGTATCTTCAGGTTGATCGTACAGCAATGGACGGAGACCACTTACATCGATGAGAGCAATTATAATCTCGTGACCAGGACCATTCCTGATAACTTCTGGGATGCTTTTTACACAGATGCACTGATGGATCTGAAAGAAGCAAAAACAGTACTGGAAGCAGATGAAAGCACCGATGCAACTGTGAAGAAAAATATGCTGGCACAGATCGATGTGATGTCAGTATATGGTACCTCTGTATTGGTAAATACCTTTGGTAATGTGCCTTATTCACAATCTCTGAATTCTGACAATCTGTTCAACAAATACGATGATGCGCATACCATCTACACCGACCTGATCGCCCGTCTGGATGCAGATCTGGCTGCATTCGATGAAAGCGCAACAGGTATGGGTACCTCCAACATGCTGTTTAGTAGTGATGAGATCGTAAACTGGAAAAAGTTTACCAACTCTCTGAAATTACGCCTGGGTATTTTGCTGGCAGATTTTGATCCGGCTACAGCACAAACCATTGTAACAGCAGCATCTGCGGGTGCATTTGATACACAGGGTGAATATGCGAAATTCCCTTACTCAACCGTTCCTCCAAATACCAACCCACTGTGGGAAGATCTGGTACAGAGCGGGCGTCAGGATTTCGTAGGATCTAATACATTTGTTGATTACATCAACTCAGTAGAAGACCCAAGAAGACCTTATTATTTCACTACTATCGGTGGTATATATAAAGGTGGTACCAATGGCGTAAAGAGCCCTTATGCAAACTATTCACATCCCGGCGAACTGTTGGAGCAGAAAGACCTGCCCGGTGTGTTCATCGATTATTCTGAAGTGGAATTTATTCGTGCAGAAGCAATAGAAAGAGGCTGGGCTGTAGGTGGTACAGCAATTACACACTATAACAATGCAATTACAAATTCTATTCTTTACTGGGGTGGTACAGAAGAGGATGCTGTGACTTACCTGGCAAGAACAGATGTAAATTATCTGACTGCTGATGGTGACTGGAAACAGAAGATTGGTATGCAGGAATGGATTGCATTATACAATCGTGGGTTTGATGCATGGACGGCACAGCGTCATTTGGATTATCCTCAGTTGACGCCTCCTCCAAAGGCCCAGTCTGGATATCCCGTGCGTTTCACTTATCCGATTGCAGAACAGAACCTGAATACTACTAATTACAATGAAGCATCTTCAGCTATTGGTGGAGATGCGGTAGAGACGAAGTTGTTCTGGGATATTTATTAATAAGCAATACGCTAACAATAATTAATAAGCAATACTCTAATAATGAAAAAGGTTGCCGGTTTTTACCGGTAACCTTTTTTCGTTGAAGAGACCTGCTGCAGTAAGCACGCATTTCTATTTTTTTTCTTATGTGGCTACTTCTAAAACAGTAAGGACTTGTTTGCCCGGGGAAAATCAAAAGATTCTACCATGCTGTGCAGGCTAATCTCTATCCAGGCAGTGAGGTGAGGTATAATACGAATACCCCATCCAACACTACTTTGACGAGAAGGGTCTGGTGGGATGCCCAGTAATTCTAAAAAAGAAATGGCCATTTCTTTTTTAGAATTTATTTTACATCCTCTTTTTTACATTTGTACCGAAAATATAACAGAACATGGAAAATCAGCAGGACGAACAAGCCCAGCTCAATATAGAATTGACCGAGGAAATTGCAGAAGGTGTATACGCTAACCTGGCGATCATCACCCACTCCAATGCAGAATTTGTAGTCGATTTTGTGAATGTAATGCCCGGAATGCCCAAAGCAAAGGTAAAATCCCGCATTATCCTTACTCCTCAGCACGCAAAGCGCTTCATGAAGGCAATGTTGGACAATATCAAGAAATTTGAATCGATTCACGGAACTATTCAGGACCAGGAACCGGTATCCCTCCCCATGAACTTTGGAGGACCTACCGCTCAGGCCTAAAACAGAACCAGATCAACTGATACAAAAATCAATAGCACGGAAATCCATCATGAGCCAGATTTTCTCCTATCCTCATTTAAGGGAATTTACCCAGGAAGTTTTTAAACGCATGGGCTGTTCAGACGAACATGCGGCAACAGCCAGTGAAGTTTTATTATCAGCAGATCTCAGAGGGATTGATTCTCATGGGGTAGCGCGCCTTATTGGCTATGTACGTCTCTGGGAAAACGGTCGTGTAAATGCCACTCCGAACATCCGCGTAGTGCATGAAACCCCCAGTACAGCTGTAGTAGACGGTGATCGTGGCCTTGGCCTGGTCGTAGCTCCTTATGCCATGCAGGTAGCAATAGCAAAAGCTGCTAACGTGGGTAGTGGCTGGGTGAGCGTAAAGAACTCCAACCATTTCGGCATTGCCGGCCAGCATGCCATGATGGCGCTGGATAAGGATATGATCGGTATGGCCATGACCAATGCCAGTCCACTGGTAGCGCCAACCTTTGCCACAGAGCGTATGCTGGGTACCAACCCTATTGCAGTAGCGATTCCTGCCAAAACACAACCAGCCTTTGTAGCGGATTTTGCTACAACTACGGCTGCCAACGGTAAATTGGAGATCCTGCAGCGTAAAAGTGAGGAAGCTCCTACCGGATGGATCCAGGACAAAGAAGGTCATTCCAGCACCAACCCACATGAACTCAAAGATGGCGGCGCCCTGTTGCCACTGGGTGGCGACCGTGAACACGGTAGTCATAAGGGATATTGCCTGGGAGCGATCGTCGATATATTTTCAGCAGTGTTGTCAGGAGCCAATTATGGTCCCTGGGCACCACCGTTCGTAAGTTTCCTGCCATTGGCACCCGATCCTGTAGGAGAAGGACTGGGCCACTTTCTGGGAGCCATGCGTATAGACGCCTTCCGCCCTGCAGATGAGTTCAAGGAGCATATGGACAAGTGGATCACCCGCTTCAGAAATGCAACACCGGTAGCAGGAGAGCAGGTATTGATACCTGGTGATCCCGAGCGTGAAATGGAAGCACATCGCCGTCAGGGAGGTATTCCATTACTGGACCCGGTGATAAAAGATCTGAGAGAAGTTGGGGAGAAATTTAAATTGAGCTTTTAAAGTCAGGAATTAAGCGCGAACTTGCGCTTTTTATAAGAGTTACGTCAAACACATAACAATACAACAGTAATGAAGATCTTAAAATTTGGCGGCACGTCGGTAGGTAAACCTGAACGCATGCATGCCGTGGCCCAGCTGGTGACTGCTGATGACGCTCCAAAAATCGTCGTGTTGTCTGCATTATCCGGTACCACCAATTCCTTGGTTGAGATAGGACAATCCTTGTCTGAAGGTAAAAAGGAGCAGGCTAAGGGGCAGATAGATAAGCTGGAAGCTCACTACCGCTCATTTATTGAGGCGCTGGTGAAGCAGCCTGAAGCACGTGAAAAGGCTGGTGCTGTTATTGACGAGCATTTTGAATTTCTGAACATCATCCTGAAAATTAGCTTCAACGAAGCTTTGAACAAGGATATTTTGGCCCAGGGTGAATTACTCTCTACTAAACTCTTCAGTGTGTACCTGGAAGAAGCGGGTGTCCATTCTGAATTGATATCAGCCCTGGATTTCATGAGCATTGACGAGTACGAAGAGCCGGAAATTCCAAAGATAAAGATCCGCCTGGGCAACCTGTTGGATAAACATAAGGATAATAAGATTTTCGTTACGCAGGGGTATATCTGCCGCAATCACAGGGGAGAGATAGACAACCTGAAACGTGGTGGTAGTGATTATTCTGCATCCCTGATCGGTGCAGCTATTCAGGCTGAAGAAGTACAGATCTGGACAGATATCGACGGTATGCACAACAACGATCCCCGGGTAGTAAAGAAAACATTCCCGATCGATCAGCTGTCATTTGACGAGGCTGCGGAACTGGCGTACTTTGGCGCTAAGATTCTGCATCCTGCATCCATCTGGCCAGCACAGCACTTCAACATTCCGGTGAAGTTGCTGAACACGATGCAGCCTGAGGCACATGGTACCATTATCACAGAAATGCCAAGTGGCGATGGCGTGAAAGCGGTAGCTGCCAAGGATGGCATTATCGCAATCAAGATCAAATCCAGCCGTATGTTGCTGGCATATGGTTTCCTGCGTAAGATCTTCGAAGTATTTGAAAAATACCGTGTACCTATTGATATGATCACTACTTCAGAAGTAGCGGTTTCCCTGACAATAGAAAATACACCACAGCTGGATCAGCTGCTGAAAGAACTGCAGCCATTTGGTTCAGTAGAACTGGATCATCATCAGACCATCGTTTCAATCGTGGGTAACGAAGTAGCGGCAACACCTTCTATCCTGAAGAAACTGTTTGAAGCGCTGAATGAAGTGCCTTTGAGAATGATTTCTTATGGCGGTAGCCGTCATAATATTTCTATCCTGATCGGTGGTCAGCATAAGGAGAAAACGCTCCAGTTACTGAACAAAGGGTTGTTTGATCTGGAATAGTCTTTAAAATGAATTATAAAGGAACAGGTCGTCTCCAATAAAGGGGACGACCTGTTTTTTTTATGGTGATTGTGAGGGAAAGGCTCGGGTTGTAAAAATACTAATATTATTAGTAAATACTAAAATAATTAGCATAATAACAACTTAATAACAAACCTTCGAATTCCATCCATTTTTGCACTTCGCCCTTATCGCGGTTTGTCTCTTCCGGCGGTTTGTCGCGCTTTATTGCGGTTTATCCCTTCCGGCTATTTATCCCTTCACACGGATAGTTCCGCCGAGGCATCGGCGGAACTATCCGCTCCCAAACAAAAAACGGATTTGCCGAAAGGCAAATCCGTTTTTTGTTTGCAATTAAACCAATCACCCTTCACAATTGTAATATATGTATGCCAACGGTATAGTATTTGTCACCTTTCATGTACACCAAATCCATGTTGTTATGAAAAAGACGGATTTAGGACAAGAACTATTATTGTTGCTTTTATTATTGATGCCGATGGCATACCTGGGAATCATCTGGCCTTCTATGCCAGACATCTTCCCAAACAACTACAGCATCACAGGCATACCGGAACGGGTCGGCACCAAAAGTGATTTCTTATTACTCATGACCTTCCTATTCCTCACCAACCTCATGTTATATTTCCTCTTCCGCTACCTTCCTCACGTAGACCATGTGGATTTCCCGGAAGCAAACGAGCGCCTGCAGCGCCAGCAATACTATCGTATCCGCTTCTCCATTCACATATACCTCGCCGTATTCACCGGCGCAATTATCTGGATGGTAAGCCAGGGCCGCGCTTTAATGATGGAGCGTTGGGTATTTACAGGAGTGGGCACATTAATCGCAATGATCGGGATCTATTTACGCAGATTACAACCGAATTATTTTGTGGGGGTACGTACACCGTGGACGTTGCAAAGCACGGAAATATGGCAGCAAACGCATCTGATGGCAGGCAATCTATGGATGTGGACGGGAATCGCCACATTCATTGGAGGTTTCTTTTTACCCGTAATGACGGGAGTATTTTTATTGATTTTTACAGGAGCTATACTGGCAGCATTGCCGTATATCTATTCATTCCGTTTATATCATACGGATAAGGGGTAACAATGATGAAAAAACGACGAAAGTAAAAGGGGCTGATGTGATCACAGCAGCCCCTCTGTATTTTTGAATAATCGTATCGATTAATACAACCACCCTCTGCCCAAACCTGCCTGACGGAAAGGCCATGGAGTCAGCAGCAATACCAGCACCAAAACAATACCGAAGAAGATCAGTCCCTTCTTATGTTTTAATGCATCAGTCGGTGCTTTCTTCACTTTTGCACGACCAATGTGTACCAGGATAAATGCTAAAACTGCCAATGTAATGTGTTCTACAGCATAGAAGCGCAGTACGCCATCTTTCATGGCAGCACCCATGTCAGACAGGGCTGTTTTCACCAGTGGACTGGCTACAAAGTACAATAACAGACCTACCAGCAATTGCAGGTCAAAGAAAATCATAAAGAATAAACCAGCCTTGTTGTCTGCACCGGTAAAAGGTGTTTTGTCACTAACGCCTTTCCATGAACGGTAAACGGCCCAAATGCCAGCTAGTAAAATTGCCCACCTTAACAGGGAGTGAATAATCAGCAACGGAGTATACATAAATCTTTGAGTTGGATTTCCTGACAAAAATAAGTGAGAATCACCGGATTTATTTGGTTATTCCAAAAATTATATACTAAATTTGTTAGTAATTCTACTAAATAATTTAGATTATGTCAGTTGTATGCCGCAATTTAAAGTTTCTGCGTAAGCAGAAAGGATGGACGCAGCAGGAGTTTGCTGATAAACTAGGGATCAAACGTTCCCTCCTGGGAGCTTATGAAGAAGAGCGTGCAGAGCCCCGTACAGAAGTGCTGGAACTGGTCAGCGATATGTTCAGGGTTTCTATTGACGATCTACTTCGCCGTGATGTAGGTTCCCAAAAAGATACTTTCCTCGAAAAGCGCCGCCAGCAAAAGCTCGGCAATAGCCGCCAGTCCATAGAATTTGTACCCGTAAAAGCTGCCGCCGGTTACCTCGCAGGTTATAACGATGATGAATTCATCGAAGAACTGAACACCTTTACCCTCCCTATGATGGGCGCTGGTAGTTACAGAGCTTTCGAAATCGCCGGTGACTCTATGTTACCTACACCATCCGGTTCTGTAATCGTATGCCACAAAGTTGACGGTTGGGAAGATATTCGTAACAACGAAGCCTATGTCGTGGTGACAAGCAGAGAAGGAATTGTGTATAAACGTTTGTTGAAAAGTAACCGCACAAAAGGAAAACTGACATTGGTATCTGATAACCCTCAGTTCGAACCTTATTCCGTCGGTATGGATGAAGTGCTGGAACTCTGGCAGTCTGATGCTGTGATCAGCAAAGCCGCTCCACAAAGCCGGATGAGTGTGAACCACCTCGCAGATATGGTGAGCCACCTCCAGGATCAGGTAAATATGCTGAAGAAAAAGACCAGGAATTAATTACACAACCTCAATTACTTTTTCAAAAAATAAAATGCATAGACTTCTAAGCATTGGGAAGACTGTGCACAGGGAGGCGCATGTCGCCTCCAAATCAATCAACCTTTAAAAACGAATATCAAAGTAACCATCAGAATAAATTAATAAAGCTACTTACTCCAACCCCTTTTTTAATAATCTCAAAGATTGAACTATGCGTATCGCATTCGTTGACGCATTGCGCCAGCTGGAAAACAGTGGAGAAGCAGCCGTGACCCTATGGGAACACAATACAATGAGGGTAATATTGTTATGTCCCGAGGATGTTTACACACAGGAGCCGGATTCACAAAATGAAACGTACATCGTAATGTCAGGATGTGGAGAGGTACAGTACAAGGATAGAGTCATAGATATTGATTCAGGTGATTATCTTTTTGTACCAGCAGGAACGTGGCATAAGTTTATTAATGTCACAGAAGATTTTATGCTCTGGAAGATCAT
>NZ_MTKN01000040.1:0-10068 GCF_001975825.1 [Flexibacter] sp. ATCC 35208 | reverse complement strand
ATCGCGGACTTAGGACGAATCAATGCTCTTTCTGTACTTACAAAAAATTAAATGCATGCATATTATTTCGATGAATCAAATGCCTTTTAAATCTGAACACCGCCGTTCTTAGAGAAAATCAGAAGATGGCTGCCGCTGTTTTGAATGTATTACAATGCGCATTCACAATATGCCTCAGTTGCGGAGAATACCCTCCTCCCATTGCAACTGCACAGGGAATTCCATATTGCTTTACCGTATTTAACACCAATTCATCTCTGCAGCGGCATCCATTTTCAGTTACCTTCATCCTCCCATAACGATCTGTAGAAAGAATATCCACCCCAGACAAATAAAACACAAAATCAGGCCTTTTCTTCTCCATTAAAACCCCTAAACAATCCGACAATTTCTTAAGATATTCTTCATCCCTCATACCATCAGGCAACCCAACATCCCACACAGATGTCTCTTTATGAAAAGGGTAATTATGCTCCCCATGCATACTGAATGTAAACACCCGTTCATTCCCCTCAAATATGGCAGCAGTGCCATTCCCCTGATGTACATCCAGATCTATTATCATCACATATCCAGCCAGCTTTTGATGCAATAAATAATTCGTAGCTACCGCAAAATCATTCATCAAACAAAACCCTTCTCCATGATCAGCAAACGCATGATGCGTACCACCCGCCACATTTAAACCAATACCATGCTCCAATGCATGCAATGCACAATCAATCGTACCCTGACAAATCACCCTTTCCCGCATCACCAATGCAGGTGATTGTGGCAAACCTATCTTACGCACTTCCTTCTCACTCAGCTTCCCATTTTTCAACTTATCCCAATATTCAACAGTATGTGTTAACAAAATCGTTTCCTCACTCACCGGCTCCGGTTTATGAAACTGATCAATAGTCACCACCCCTTCCCGCAATAGCTGCGCAGGAATCAGTTCATACTTCGCCATCGGAAAACGATGGCCTTCTGGTAGTGGGTGTGCAAATATGGGATCGTAAGCAATCAGCATGACATTCAACTATTCTTTATAACACTATTATCGGCAATATATCACTAACCAATCTGTAGTACCCTATTATCAGCAATATATCACTAACCAATCTGTAGTACCCTATTGTCAGCAATATATCACTAACCAATCTGTAGTACCCTATTGTCAGCAATATATCACTAACCAATCTGTAGTACCCTATTATCGGCAATATATCACTAACCAATCTGTAGTACCCTATTATCAGCAACATATCATTAACCTATCTTTAGTACGCTATTATCGGCAATCACAAACACCGCATCCGCCTCCTCCACATCCAGCATCGCTAAGCCTGTAAACCGCCCGAAGGCCGGCAGAATACTGCAATTACGCCCGAAATAAAAACAGGGTAAACGCAAACGTTGTCTGCCCATACCCGACACCGCCACACCCGGATGAATGTGACCAGAGAATGTATACTTAGAACCATCCCCCTCCTCACATGGCTCATGCGCAAAATGAATCTCATTAATCTGCAATTCATCATACACCTCCACATCAATATCAACATACACCTGTTCCGACAGGATATCATGATTCCCCTTCACCAGCTTAAATTTGATATGCGGAAACTGTTGCCGCCACAACTTAAACAAAGGCACATCATTGTTATGACTACTGTGAAACATATCGCCCACAATGATCACCTGCGACGGATCGTAAACAGTAATGAGTTTTTGTAAACGATACAGGTCATCATGCCCGATATTGGCAGGAACGGCAATGCCTGCTTTTCTGAAATGTGCAGACTTGCCAAGGTGCAGATCTGATACAATTAAAGCCTGCTCTTCTTTCCAGAAAACAGCGCGGTGGGCCGATAACAGCCATGTCTGATTTCTGAAATTATAAATCACTTCATCCATAGATCCCTGCAAGTTCCGATTTTATTAAAATTCCGGGCGCATTTTTTTTATCCTGTCTTCCAGCTTCTCACTGGTCAGTTGTTCACGCAAACTATCCACCTTAATCGGGAAACAAAAAGGTGTCAGCGCTTCCGGATAAGTGATCACGATTTTGCTATTATAAATCCTGTCAAGACTCTCCCTCAAACGGGCTTCTTCCATCTGGTAAAAGAACGCTTCGTTAAAAGCCTGTCTCAACAAGAGATTCTGCGGATCGTATTCTGTAAATACATTGAACAGCAAAGATGCCGATGACTGTAAATGACGGCTTTGTTTATGCTTGCCCGGATATCCCTGAAATATCAATCCTGCTATTACCGCAATATCCCTGAATTTACGACGGGCCATCTCTGTAGCGTTCACACTAGCCAGCAAATCGTTGTTCAGGTTATCTAACGAAAACAATTCATACACATCATCTGGCGTAAGCGGAATAGCCTGATCAGACAATAATTCAAATCCATAATCATTCATGGCAATCGAGAAAGTAATAGGCGTACGTTTACTCAGCCGGTAAGCCAGTAATGTAGCCATTACTTCATTCACCAGTCGGCCTTCAAACGGATAGGCGAACAGATGATAACCATCCCTTGTATGAATCATTTCTATCAATAGCTCATCTGCTTTCGGCACATGAGAAAGATATTCCTGTAGTTTAAAAAGAGGCTGTAAAACCTGTAATTCTGGTTCAGTCGTATCACCGGAAAGGGCTTCATTAAAAGTTTCACGCAATACCTTTCCAAGGTTCGGTGAGAGAGGTAATCGTCCTCCCATCCAGCTGGGTACAATGGCCTTTTTTGCATTGGATTTTCTTACCAACACAGTCATATCCTTGATCATGACAAACTCAAGAATGCGCCCACCCAAACTGAATGTATCGCCAGCTGTAAGCCGGGCAATAAACCATTCTTCAATCATGCCAATAAATCCCCCCCCCATGAACTTTACTTTCAGCATCGCATCGCTGACGATGACACCGATATGTAATCGGTGACGCATGGCCTGCATACGACTACGACAAATAAAAAAGTCGCCTTCTCTCTCAATCTTTTTAAATTCATCATAACTATACAAGGCGTCTCCACCCGTGGTGAGAAATGCCAGTATCCATCCCCATTCATCTTCCGTCATTTCACGAAAGCAATAGGTGTTCGTTACCTCTTCCCATATTTCAGGTGCATGGAAGCCATCAGAAATAGCCAGTGTCATCAGGTATTGCAGCAATACATCGTATGCTAGTATCACCGGCATCCGGCTTTCTACTATTTGCTGTTTAATAGCCGACTTAAGCGCCGCAGCTTCTACCAGCTCTAAACTATGTGTAGGCAAAAACCATATTTTGCTGGTAGCACCGGGTTGGTGCCCGCTACGACCTGCGCGCTGTAAAAAGCGAGCTACACCTTTTGGACTACCTACCTGTATCACTGTATCCACAGGCCGGAAATCTACTCCCAAATCCAAACTGGAAGTACATACCACCGCTTTCAGCGTACCTGTATGCAAGGCTTCTTCCACCCATATTCTTAACTCCATATCAATAGAGCCATGATGTAGTGCCAGCGCACCTGCGAGGTCAGGGCATTGCCGTAATATTTCCTGGTACCAGATCTCTGTTTGAGAGCGGACATTTGTGAAAATAAGCGTGGTATTACTTTCATTGACAATGGGCAGTGCCTTATAAAGTAATCTCGTACCCAGGTGCCCCGCCCAGGGATATTTTTCTATCTCATCAGGGAGAATACTTTGTAGTTCTATTTTTTTATCCAACTTAGCCCGCACAATTACTGACTCCGGATCAGGTGCTCCAAGCAACACATCCATAGCCTCTTCCAGGTTACCAATAGTCGCAGAGATGCCCCAAACTTTCAATGGCGGACGTCCGGCTTTTTTCGTCAATCCGCGCAAACGGCTAAGCCCTAATTCTATCATCACACCTCTCTTGGTGCCCAGCAATTCATGCCATTCATCGGCCACCACTGTAGTCAGGGAAGTAAAGACTTTTGGATATTCTTTTTGTCCGATCAGGAGATGCAGACTTTCAGGGGTGATAAGCAATACCTCAGGCATGTTCTTTTTCTGCGCAGCACGGGTAGATACTGGTGTATCACCACTCCGGATACCCACCTGCCAGGGGATATCCAGCTCCTGCAGCACTTCCTCCATCGCACGCGCAATGTCTTTGGCCAGCGCCCTCAGCGGCGTGATCCAGAGCAATTGCAGACCATTTTTTGTTTTGGATGGATAGTCTTTGGGATGACGGTTAATCCAGTCGATCACCACACCCAGGAATAGAGAAAATGTTTTACCGTATCCGGTAGGGGCGTTCACAAGGCCCGATTTGCCTTGCAGGTAATAATTCCAGGCTTCTTCCTGGAACACAAAAGGCTGCCGGTCTCTGGCGGCAAGCCAGTCTGTAATCACTTTCCATCCACTCGCTGTTTTTTTCATGAGTGTATGAAATTAAGGAAAAAGCAGGAAAAAGTCTGTCACCGTATAGGGATTCGTATCATCGTATTAACTAACAATCTCCTTCAAAGAAACCCTGTTATTCTGAACCTCCAAATGATGCATCACCCCACACTTCAACGCATAATTTCCTTTCTGATGCCCTACCGGAAAATTAAAACAAACAGGATAGTCAAAATCCTTCACCTTCTCCTTCACTATATCATACACCGTCCTCCCGAATTCCTCTCCCGGATCATCCGCCTTCAACCTGTTAAACCCTCCAATCACAAGCCCCGCGAGATTATCTAATTTATGCGCCCGCTGCAAACTATTAAAATAACGATCAATGGTATATAGGTATTCACTCACCTCTTCCACAAAGAGAATTTTACCAATGGTATTGATCTCTGAATTAGTCCCCAACACACTCGCGAGCATAGAAAGATTCCCTCCAATCAATACACCTTTCGATGAACCAATCCGGTTATTAGCATCCGCCGGTGTCAGGTATTGCATAGGTTTACCAGTCAGCGCCTGCTGTATTGAAAGAATGGTTTCCTGCACCACCGATTCTGCCTTTGCAAAATCATCAGGAAAACTATTACACATTTTAGAATGCAAAGAAGCTATCCCAAACAGCCGATTGATATGACAATGCAATACAGTAATATCACTAAACCCAATCACCCATTTCGGCTGCTGTCTGAAATTATTAAAATTAACCTGATCAATAATACGGGCGCAGCCATACCCACCTCTCGCACACATGATCGCCTGAATACCAGGATCATCCAACATAGACTGCAGATCCTGTAATCGCTCAGCATCTGTACCACCAAAACTAAAATCACTTTTCCCAACCGTATTTCCTATGCGGATTTTAAAACCCCAGCTCTGCATAATGCGAATAGCAGGCATGATCTCTTCCTGCTTAATATGCCCCGCAGGACAGGTAATACCAATCGTATCACCCGCTTTAAGATAAGGTGGAAGTATAGTAAAAGTCTCATCTTCCTTTTCTGGTGCAGGAAGATGAGAAAATGCCGAAAGCCCCAGCGATGTGATGGCAAGAGAAGAAAGAAAATGCTTACGATTCATGTTATTAATGTAAGCATTAATCTCCAATTTTTATGCAGGTTGAATATGCCTTTCTGCCCAATGATCTACATATTGACCATCCTTTACTTTCACGATATCAATCGTTGGCATCGCTACTTTTGTACCCGCTTCAAAACCCATGAAAGGAACACCAAGCGTACCACGAATAGTTTTTCTTGTAATAACGGTATCACCCTCTTCAAACATCTCATGGATATCTATCGTGATATCCGGCAATGCAGGCTTCAATACATTGTGATAAAAAGCCAGCAGACCAGCTTTTCCTTTGTCTGTACCTGCTGGTGCGGAATGGTTTGTAAAGGAAGGAGAAACGATTGCTTCAAATACCTGTAAGTCACCTTTTACAAGCACTTCTTCATTGAATCTTAATACGACTGCTTTTGACATAAAGTATAATTTATATCAGCAAAATTAGAACGGAGTAAAAAAATGGAATAACGTTAAAAGCTCAAATTGTTGCTTTTTTAGCTCGCAGCACGTGTGGGGTATCTCCAAATTCCTGTTTGAAGATCTTTATAAAATGTGGCACATTTTCAAAGCCACAGGCCAGTGCTACTTCAGATACATTCATGTCATCATTGAGCAATAACATTCGTGCATGCGCCAGTCTTTTTTCATTGATCCATTTCTTTGGAGAGCAATTAAAGTACTGCTGGAAATCACGTTTAAAAGACGCCAGGCTACGGCCTGAAAGCTGCGCCAGTTCGCCCAGTGTAAGGGGTTGTAATAAGTGGGTATTAACGATGTATTCGATATTGGCTGGCTGTGCATGTGTGATGCCATGGAATAAATTCAAAACGGCATCCCTGTGCTCACCAGCCAGCAGTAATAAAAACGCTTCCTGTATTTTCAGTTGTAAGATCGCCTCCATGTTCTCCGCACGATTCTGAAAGAACAGCATGTACTGTTCCCTGAAACTATGCAGCAGATCGCTGGTAGGCAACATCACATACGATTGAGGATCGGCAATGATTTTATCTGGTTGTAACTGATGCTGACGAAGAAAACTTTGCAGCATACTATCCGGGAAAAAGAGTAGGAGCGCTTCGTATTCAAATCCATCCGGCACCACTTCTGTCATACCATAAAGACCTCTTTTCAAAATCACAATACTGGATGGATTCACATGCAGTACTTCATCGCCCAGGAAGATAGTTTTATTCCCCGCCAGGGCAAACAAAATAGTATGTTCTTTCAGAAAGATGACCCGCCTGTGTGCACCAATGGCCTTTTTGTATTTGGCATACGTGTAACTGTCGGATTGTAATACAGTCCAGTTAAAGTCTTTTGTATATTCCGGATAGCGGATGATCATAGCGTGAGATTAATACACCACGCGGTGTGTCGCTTTGATCACAGACATCACGAACACACTCTCCATGTGGCCTATATTATCCAGCTCACCCAATTTATTCACATTGAAGTCGTGGTAAGCGATCATATCTTTTACCTGTACTTTCAACATAAAGTCGAACTGACCGGAGATGTTGAGGCATTCCAGTACTTCAGGGAAAGAAGTAATTTCTTTGATGAATTTACTGCCTGCTTTTTTACCATGCTCTTTGAGAGAGATGTAGCATAATACAGTCAGGCCCTTGTCGATCTTGCTGGGATCTACAATAGCAGCATACTGACGAATTACGCCGGCCTGTTCCATCTTACGGATACGTTCGTAAACCGGGGTCGCACTCAGGTTAAGACGTGCTGCCAGGTCGCGGATGGTCATCTTGGCATCTTCCTCCAACAGTTGAAGGATGGCGATGTCCTTTTCGTCCAGCGCAATTTCGGTTGCGTTATCTTTTTTAATTGTGTTGTTACCCGGGTTCATATTGTATAGTATAATGTTCTAATTAGCCTACGAAAATAAGTACAATATACTAAATTTTCCCTACTGCTGCATTTTTAATAATAATTGGAGATCAGCCAGGGTATTGATCTCTTCAGGAGGCTTATCCTTCCTCCACCTGCTGATACGGGGAAAGCGCAATGCTACCCCTGACTTATGCCTGTTTGAAGCCGCAATCCCTTCAAAAGCAATCTCAAATACCAGCTCAGGTTTCACTGTCCGCACCGGCCCGAACTTTTCTATGGAGTTCCTTTTCACCCAGTTATCCACCTCATTGATCTCCTTATCTGTCAACCCGGAATACGCTTTTGTAAACGATACTAACTGATCCCCATCCTTCACCGCAAATGTGTAATCTGTATACAAATTTGATCGCCGGCCATGCCCCTTTTGTGCATAGATCATGACGGCATCTATTGTCAATGGATCAATCTTCCATTTCCACCAATCGCCTCTCTTACGACCCACCTGGTAAGCAGAATCTTTTTTCTTCAACATCAATCCCTCGCTTCCCATTTCACGTGCCTGCATCCTGAACTCAATCAACGCTGACCAATTATGAAAAGTGATCGCCGGCGATAACCGCAACGCAGGATGATTCACCTGCTCTACCACCTGTTCTAACAACCGCCGCCTTTCAGATAATGGAGACGTTCTGATATCCTTCCCTTCCCATTCCAGTAGATCATAACTCAAAAACACCACCGGCGCCTCCTGCAATTGCTTCTTCGTCACATTCTTCCTTCCAATCCTTGTCTGCAAGGTCTGAAATGGCAAAGGAAAATCATTCGCATACGTCAGGATCTCCCCATCAATCACCGTCCCCTCCGGCAAATGCTCCAGCAATGGTCCATACTCCGGGAACTTCTCTGTAATCAATTCTTCCCCTCTGGACCATACAAATAATTGCCCCTGCCTTTTAATGATCTGCCCACGTATCCCATCCCATTTCCATTCCGCCTGCCATTCCTCCGGCTCTCCCAGCGCATCCGGCGCTGTCTCCAATGCATATGCGAGATAAAAAGGAAAAGGCTTCGACGCATCTGCTCCCGTTACATCTTCATTCAATAATTCATCCAGTGTGATCTGTCTGGGATCCCAGTTTCCACTTATCATATGCGACAGGGTAGGGGCCGGAATATCATGTGTATTTGCGAGTGCATTCACCATCATCTTCTGCGATACCCCAATCCTGAAACTTCCCGTTATCAATTTATTAAACACAAACCGCTCACTTGTATCCAGTTCATCCCACGCATTCAGGATGAATTGCTGTTTTTCCACTTCACTCGCTTTCTCCAATTTGAGAAGTTGCTCCAGCCAATAATGCAAAGGATGTGTAGCAATACTCTTCCCCGGCGATAATAACAACGCAATTGTCTCTGCCAGATCACCCACTGTATGATAACACTCTTCAAACAACCACCCCGGCAAATCCGTCATCTGCAAACACCAGGTTGCCAACTGTGTGGCATTCACCGTTCTCTTTGGCCGCCGGCCAGTAAACAACGCCAACACCCATATGCTATCCTTCGGATCTGCACTCGCAAAGTATCGACTCAGCGCATCCAGTTTCTCATTCGTCTTCGTGCTGTTGCTCAGCAATTTTATCAGGTCTGCAAATGCTTTCATGATGGATTCGTTTCTTCTTCTTCAGTGACACCATATTCAGTTTTTACTTCTTCCGCAGGTATCCCATTCTCCTGCAGGTAGCGTGCAAATGCACTACTAAAACCATGCGTTGTATACACCTTCTCAGCACCCGTCGCTTTAACAGCAGTTAACAATCCATTCCAGTCAGCATGGTCTGATAAAATAAATCCTGCATCCGCATTCCTTCTTCTCATATGTCCCCGTACCTGCATCCACCCACTGCACACACCCAGTGAATAAGGATTGAAACGCCGCATCCATGTGGTATCTGCAGCAGAAGGAGGGCCAATTACTAAATTGTTTTTAAACACACTATGCGGAGTATCAGGAGTGATACGATGCAGCTCCGGCAGATCCCAGCCATTGTCACGCAGCATTTGATTGGTGATGTAAATAGCGCCATGCGCCCATATCTCAGGACTAATATCTCTCAGATGATACAACAACCGTTGCGCCTTGCCCAGGCTATACCCCAGCAGCACACTCGTCTTACCCACCTGCTGATTATCATATACCCATTTCCGGATGTTATCAAATACAACCTGCTGGGGTTGCCAGTTATAGACAGGCAGTCCGAAAGTACACTCTGTAATAAACGTTTGACAAGGCACTGGTTCAAACGCTGCAGAAATGCCATCGTACTCCGTTTTATAATCTCCACTCGCTACCCATACTACACCATCATGTTCTACCCTTATCTGTGCAGAACCAATCACGTGCCCCGCAGGATGCAGAGAAATCGTTACACCATTCATGCGTATTTTTTCTCCATACGCCACTCCCTGCACACTGATATCCACTCCCAACCGGAGTTGCAGAATGGGTACACTATCATGATGACAAAGGTAATTTTGGCTTCCTCCACGTGCGTGGTCGGAATGTGCGTGGGTAATAACAGCCTTTTGCACAGGCTGCCAGGGGTCTATGTAAAAATCGCCGGCAGGACAATTAATGCCCTTATCAGTGAATTGGAGTAACTGCATAAAAGAGAATCTACAATTATCATGCACAGAAAAAACATTCATGAAAGAGGGTATTCACCAACGGGGGATGAAAACCAT
>NZ_MTKN01000372.1 GCF_001975825.1 [Flexibacter] sp. ATCC 35208 | reverse complement strand
AAAAACAAACAAAAAAAAACAAAAAACACAAAAAAAAAAAAAAAAAAAAAATTATGGTTTTTTTAATTAATTATTCAAATATTTTTTTTTTTTTTGGGTAGTTTTTTTCTTTTTTTCCCCTTTCTTTTTTTCCTGTATATATACCTTTTTTTTTTTTTTTTTTTTTTTTTTTTCTTTTTTATTTTTTTTTTTTTTTTTTTATTTTTTTTATCTCCTTTTAACCTTACTTAATCACATAATAAACTCATCTCCCCCTAGCCTACATCATCACACAAAATATCATATCCATCAGCCCCAAACCAACCCACCACCCACAAAATAATA
>NZ_MTKN01000371.1 GCF_001975825.1 [Flexibacter] sp. ATCC 35208 | reverse complement strand
CCGATCCGTGTGAACCCTTGCGGTTCCTACATCTTAGCTTGTTATTATCTTTTTAAGAACTTTCCGTTTCGCATCGTTTGCGTTGGGGTTGCAAAGATAGCTATTTTTTCATTTCCACCAAATCTTTTTTAAGATTTTTCAGTATTTATTTTCTACTGAGTATCAATGACTAAAGAACTATTTGACCCTGTTTTTTTAGGACGGATTGCAAAGATACAATCCTTATTTGCTTTCAACAAAAAATTACCTGAATTATTTTACCGTAGTAGCGGTAGAGATGTGTGGTGTAATTTCCTAAGAAGGGATAAAAAAGCCTCTGAATAAAT
>NZ_MTKN01000370.1 GCF_001975825.1 [Flexibacter] sp. ATCC 35208 | reverse complement strand
AGAGTTTTCTCCGCCATCTCCAAACGGAATAACAAAAGCCAGAATAACGCCGGTAATTGTAGCATGAACGCCAGAATTTAGCATGAAATACCACATGACAACTCCTCCAATTAAATAAGGAATCAGATTTTGAACTTTCATTCGATTCAAAACAAACAATAAAATCCATATTCCTAAAGCAATGGCAAGATTTACAAAAGCAATTGTTGTAGTATAAAAAATGGCAATTACAATAATAGCACCCAAATCATCAATAACAGCCAAAGCAGTTAGAAATACTTTTAATGACGAAGGGACTTTTTTGCCTAAGAGAGATAAAATTCCAAT
>NZ_MTKN01000369.1 GCF_001975825.1 [Flexibacter] sp. ATCC 35208 | reverse complement strand
ACAACGATTTTATACATAACGCATATCGTAGAGGCGCACAGCAGTGCGTCTCCCGCAAAGAAATTCCACAATACATTTCATCTGCATAAAAATAAAAATATAACAAAAACAGATATTTCATAAAAATGGAAATAAATAACATAAACACTCTAGGTCAATTAAAAGCCGCAGGATATAAAAGTATAAGTATCAAAGACGAATTACGAAATAATCTTCGTGAGAAAATAAAATCGGGAAAACCTGTTTTTGAAGGCGTTCATGGTTTCGAAAATACTGTAATTCCAGAATTGGAACGAGCGATTTTATCACGTCATAATATTAATTTAT
>NZ_MTKN01000368.1 GCF_001975825.1 [Flexibacter] sp. ATCC 35208 | reverse complement strand
ACTATCTTTTTTGGTACCCACGATAGTATCTTTTATGCCGTTGCTGCTGCTGTAGGCAAACGTTTATGGACTTTTAAGACGGGAACTGGTTTACCTGGGGGAGGCGTAGCCAATGGCAATGTATATGTAAGTGGATATAGTTTGTATGCATACAAACTATATCCANNTGGATATAGTTTGTATGCATACAAACTATATCCACTTACATATACATTGCCATTGGCTACGCCTCCCCCAGGTAAACCAGTTCCCGTCTTAAAAGTCCATAAACGTTTGCCTACAGCAGCAGCAACGGCATAAAAGATACTATCGTGGGTACCAAAAAAGATAGT
>NZ_MTKN01000367.1 GCF_001975825.1 [Flexibacter] sp. ATCC 35208 | reverse complement strand
AAAAAAAAAAAAAAAAAGAGGGGAAGAAGTGGGGGGGGTTTAAGACGGCGGAGTTAGAAATTTATAAAAAAAAAAAAGATTTAAGGTTTCTAACTCCTTTTTTCTCAAAAAAAAAAAAAAACCCCCGAAAATAAAGGGTGTTTTTTTTTTTTTTATTTTTTTTTTATTTCATCTTTTTTTTTTTTTTTTTTTATTTTTTGTTTTGTTTTTATTTAAAAAACAAAAAAAGATGGTTTTTTTTTTTTTTTATTTTTTTATTTATAATTTTATTTTTTTTCTTTTTTTAATTAATATATATTTTTTTTTTTTTTTATTTTTTTTTTTATTTTTATCT
>NZ_MTKN01000366.1 GCF_001975825.1 [Flexibacter] sp. ATCC 35208 | reverse complement strand
GAATTTTAAACATGTTCTAAAATATCTTTCTTTTTTTGATGGTACCAAATCGCTAATAAGCAAAAAGCCGACTTTAAATTCATTTTTGTCTTTTGTTTTGAAAGTCAGCTCTTTTTTCTTAATATCTGTTTTAAAGCTACTATCTATATCAATAAAATGGACAAAAGCTTCTTCGCTATCACAAAATGTATCTTCCTGCCTCATAATAATAAGGTATTCGACAATCAACGGTTTGCTTAACATATTAAACAATAAGGCTTTTTACTAAATTAATAAATTATTACTAACTAGGATGCAAACTATTTAAAAGCTATAAAGTAAGTATTCGGTTCTC
>NZ_MTKN01000365.1 GCF_001975825.1 [Flexibacter] sp. ATCC 35208 | reverse complement strand
GCAGTAAATGATGATCCAACTGGCTCAGACCAGGCGATCACTACACCAGAGGATACTCAATACAATGGAAGTGTGGTAGGTAATGATGTGGATGGAGATGCACTGACATACAGCAAGGCTACTGATCCAGCACACGGAACCGCTACCGTCAATACAGATGGAACATATACTTACACGCCAGCAACCAACTATAACGGTCCTGATAGTTTCACTATCGAGATCAATGATGGTAATGGCGGTACTGCAACGGTAACAATTAATATCATCGTAACAGCGGTAAATGATGATCCGACAGGTGCGGACCAGAATATTACCACACCTGAAGATGTAGTTTATAA